>JAJZBV010000003.1:86374-196691 GCA_021851785.1 Pseudomonadota bacterium | reverse complement strand
GGAACACTCTGGATCAACCACGCATAACCCGCCATGCTGAGGACAATTTCGGGGGGAGATACCAAACATGGCCGCCGCATCGACGCCACGCATCCGCTTCATGCAGCGCGCGGCACTCACGCTCCTGGTGCTGAGCGGGGTCGTCAACTACATCGACCGCGCGACCCTCGCCATCGCCAATCCGCTGGTGCGTCATGATCTCGGCCTTTCGATCAATGACATGGGGTATCTGCTTTCGGCCTTCCTCTGGGCCTATGCCTTCGCGCAGCTTCCGGCCGGCGCCCTGGTCGATCGCCTCGGGCCGCGGCTTCTGCTTGCGCTCGGCCTCGCGCTGTGGTCGGGCGCGCAGGCTTTGGGCGGGCTTGTCCGCAATTTCGGGGAGTTTTTCGCCGCCCGCATGCTGCTCGGCCTCGGCGAGGCGCCGCAATTTCCGACCGGGGCGCGGGTCGTGCGCGACTGGTTTCCGGTGCAGAACCGGGGCCTCGCGACCGGCATTTTCAATTGCGCCTCGACCCTCGGCAATGCCATCGGCGCGCCGCTGCTGACCTTTCTCATGCTCGCTTTCGGCTGGCGCTGGATGTTCCTGATCATGGGGTTTGCCGGTCTCATCGTCGCCGCGCTCTGGTATCTGATCTACCGCGATATCGAATCCGTCCCGCTCACCACCGAGGAAACCGCCCGCCTCACCGAGGGCGATCCGCCTGGGGCGCGGGCGCCGACGCGGTTTCACGAATGGCGGCGGCTGTTCCGCTTCCGCATGACCTGGGGCATGATTCTCGGCTATTTCGGCACCATCTATCTCACCTGGGTCTATACCGCCTGGCTTCCCGGCTATCTCGAAATCGAGCGCCATATGACCATCGCCAAAACCGGCTGGGCGGCGGCCATCCCCTCGGCCGCCGGCGTGGTCGGCGGGATTTTCGGCGGCTGGATCGTCGATGTGCTGGCGCGACTCGGACTCTCACCCATCAACGCCCGCAAATACCCGATGTCGATCGCGCTCATCGGCATGGCGCTGTTCACCGTTCTCGCCGCCGAGGTCGAAAGCAACACGATCGCCATCGCCTGCATCTCGGCGGCGGTGTTTCTCGGCTATGCGACATCGAGCAGTTGCTGGGCGATGGCGTCGGTCGCGGCGCCGCCGAATTATACCGCCTCGATCGGCGCCATTCAGAATTTCGGCGGCTATCTCGGTGGCGCGCTGGCGCCGACGGTCACCGCCTTGATCGTCACCGCGACCGGCTCTTTCGTCCCCGCCCTTCTGGTCGGGGCGGCGATCGGGGTGTTTTCCGCGATCGCCTATTTCGTGGTGATCCGTGGGCCGATCACCGCCGCGGCGCTGAGCGGCGGGGACGACGCCTCGCCTATTCCCGCGCCAGCAGCCGGTCGTTGAGCAGATCGGCGGCGCGGCTCGGGTGGAATTCGGCGCGGAGACGCTCTTCGTGATAATCGTCCTGCACCCAGTCGAGAAACGGTTTTTTTCCCTCCGCCTCGCGCGCGTACATCGCGAAAAACGCATCGAGAATGCCGGTGGAGGAGGCGCGAATATGCAAAAACCGCCAGGAGAGCTGCGCCAGCGCCTGGCGTGAGGTGCCGCCATTGATCAGGATGAAGAGGCCGGCGGCGAGCCCGGCGCGATCGGCGCCGGATTTGCAATGAATGAGCGCCGGTTCACGCAGATCGGCGAAAATCGCGGCGAGATTGAGGATGCGGTCGCGATGCGGCGCGCCCCGGCTCTCGAACGGCGCGTAGATATGGCGAAGGCCGAGCCGCTCCGCGGCCTCGCGTGACAGCGCATCCGACCCGCAGAGACGCGCGCCGCGGAGATTGATCACCGTCCGCAAGCCATGGCGCCTGGTCGCCTGCGCGAGCCAGGCCGGAATCGGGTGATTGGCGCGATAGAGGCGCCCTTCGGCGACGGTCGCGAAATTATGCCAGAAAATGCGGAAAAACGCGTGATCGACGAAAAAACTATCCGCCCAGGCGGCGAGGCGCCGCCGCGGCGAGGTGATATCGCCCGCGAACATCACCCGCCACCTTTGCCCACAAGCCGGGTCAGACCTGGCGCTCGACCAGCAATTGCTTGATCTTGCCGATCGCCTTGGCCGGGTTGAGGCCCTTGGGGCAGGTCTCCGTGCAATTCATGATGGTGTGGCAGCGATAGAGCTTGAACGGATCCTCCAGCGCATCGAGCCGTTTGCCGGCGGCCTCGTCGCGGCTATCGGCGATCCAGCGATAGGCGGCAAGGAGCACCGCCGGGCCGAGATAGCGATCACCGTTCCACCAATAGCTCGGGCAGCTCGTCGTGCAGCAGAAGCAGAGAATGCACTCCCACATGCCATCGAGGGCGGCGCGTTCGTCCTCGCTCTGGCGCCGCTCGGCATCCGGCGGCGGCGGCGTATCGGCCTGCATCCAGGGCTCGATGCTGCGCAACTGGGCATAGGCCTGGGTGAGATCGGGCACCAGATCCTTGACCACCGGCATATGCGGCAGCGGGTTGATGCGGACGGCGCCCTTGACCTCGTTGAGCGGCTTGAGACAGGCGAGGGTGTTGGTGCCGTCGATGTTCATCGCGCAGGAGCCGCAAATCCCCTCGCGGCAGGAGCGGCGGAAGGTGAGCGAGCTATCGACCTCGTTCTTGATCTTGATCAGCGCGTCCAAAACCATCGGCCCGCATTGGTCGAGGTCGATCGTATAGCTGTCCATGCGCGGCTTCTCACCGTCATCCGGGCTCCAGCGATAGACGCGGAATTCCTTGACGCGCTTGGCCCCTTGGGGCGCCGGATGGGTTTTCCCCTGGCCGACCTTGCTGTTGGCAGGAAGTGCGAATTCGACCATGTCTTTCTGTCCCTTGGGTCTTTTCTATCGCTTGGCGCTCAATAGACCCGTTTCTTCGGCGGAAACACCGACACTTCGTTGGTCAGCGTCTGCATTTTCACCGGGCGATAGGCGAGCGAAACCTCGCCTTTGGTATCGCACCTGGAGAGCGAGTGTTTCATCCATTCGGCATCGTCGCGCTCGGGATAATCGTCATGGGCGTGGGCGCCGCGGCTTTCGTGACGGGCCTCGGCGCTGGTGATGGTGGTGAGTGCGCTGCCCATCAGATTGGTGAGTTCCAGCGCCTCCATGAGATCGCTGTTCCAGATCAGGCTGCGGTCGCTGACCTCCATATCCGCCATGCCGTCCCAGAGGTTTTTCATCTTCGCAACCCCCTCGGAGAGGCTTTTCGCGGTGCGGAACACGGCGGCGTGGCTCTGCATGGTGCGCTGCATGGTCTCGCGCAGCGCGGCGACGCGCGTGCCCCCCCGGGCGTTGCGGATGCCATCGAAACGGTCGAGCGCCGCCTCGCCGGCGCGCGGCGGAAGCGGCGGCGGCTTGGTGCCGGGGGTGATGGTCTCGGCGGCGCGGAGTGCCGCGGCGCGGCCGAAGACGATGATGTCGAGCAGGGAATTGCAACCGAGCCGGTTCGCGCCATGAACCGAAACACACGCCGCCTCGCCGATCGCCATCAGCCCCGGCACCACCGCGTCCGGGTCATCTCGGGTCGGGCGCAGCACCTCGGCGTGGAGATTGGTCGGGATGCCGCCCATGTTGTAATGCACCGTCGGCAGAACCGGGATCGCCGCCTTCGTCACATCGACCCCGGAAAACACCCGCGCGGTCTCGGAAATCCCCGGCAGACGCTGATGCAACATCTCGGCGCCGAGATGTTCGAGATGGAGCAGGATATGGTCCTTGTTCGGCCCACAGCCTCTTCCTTCGTTGATTTCGATGGTCATCGAGCGCGACACGACATCACGCGAGGCGAGATCCTTCGCGGTCGGCGCATAGCGCTCCATGAAGCGCTCGCCCTCGGCATTGGTGAGATAGCCGCCCTCGCCGCGCGCCCCCTCGGTGATCAGGCAGCCGGCGGGGAAGATGCCGGTCGGGTGGAATTGCACGAATTCCATGTCCTGGGTCGGGAGGCCGGCGCGGAGCGCCATGCCGGCGCCATCGCCGGTGCAGGTATGGGCGGAGGTGCAGGAGAGATAGGCGCGGCCATAGCCGCCGGTCGCGAGCACGACGAGCGGGGCGCGAAAGCGGTGCATGGTGCCGTCATCGAGGCACCAGGCGATGACGCCGCGACACGCCCCTTCCTCGTCCATGATCAGGTCGATCGCGAAATACTCGATGAAGAATTCGACGCCGTGCTTGAGGCTCTGCTGATAGAGGGTGTGCAAAATGGCGTGGCCGGTGCGGTCGGCGGCGGCGCAGGCGCGCTGCGCCGGGGTTTTGCCGTAATCGGTCATGTGCCCGCCGAACGGACGCTGATAGATTTTTCCGTCCTCGGTGCGGCTGAACGGGACGCCGAAATGTTCGAGTTCGTACACCGCCGGCACCGCCTCGCGGCACATATATTCGATCGCGTCCTGATCGCCGAGCCAGTCCGAGCCCTTGACGGTGTCGTACATGTGCCAGCGCCAATCATCGGCGCTCATGTTGCCGAGCGTGGCGCTGATCCCGCCTTGCGCCGCGACGGTGTGGCTGCGGGTCGGGAAAACCTTGGTGATGCAGGCGGTTTTCAGTCCCGCCGCGCCCATCCCGAGGGTCGCGCGCAGCCCGGCGCCGCCGGCGCCGACGACGATGACGTCATAGGCGTGGTCGATGACATCATAGGCGCCACGTGAGGGTTTCGAAATCGCGTTCATGTTCCATCCATGAGCCCGTGCGTCGCCAGGCTCTCCTTTTTTGCCTATCGGTTGAACCCGGCCGCCATGCTCAAAGCGCCATTCGCAAAATGGCGACGAAGGCGGTCAGGAACAGCAGCGCCACCGCCGCCCGCATCGAGAGCAGCACCGCGAGCCGCGAACCCTCGCCATGGATGTAGTCCTCGATCACCACCTGCAAGCCGAGCTGGAGATGGTGAAACAAGGCGACGATCAGCGCGAGCAGCAGAACGGCGTTGACCGGCCGGCCGATCCAATGCGCGACGGCGGCGTGCGGCGCGCCGAGATGGGCGAGCAGCGAGAGCACGAACCAGACCGCGAGCGGCACCAGCGCGATCGCGGTCAGGCGCTGCGCCCACCAATGCCCCGTCCCGGATTTCGCCGACCCAAGCCCGCGCACCCGCCCGAGCGCCGAACGCATGGCGGTCATCTCCGCTTTACTCACCGACATCATCCATCCCCTACCAGATCACCAGACCGACCACCCAGACGAGCAGGGTCAGGACGATGGCGGCGACCACCACCAGCTTGCCGCTGGCATGGGCCGCCGGCAGTTCGAACCCGATCCCGGCGTCCCAGGCGAGGTGACGAATGCCATTGAGAAAATGATAGGCCAGCGCCGCCGTCCACAAAAACAGCAGGATGAGGCCGAGCGGCGAGCCGATGAAGCCGGCGGCGCGGGCGTAATCGGCATCCGTCCCCGCGGCGGCGGCGAGCCACCAGACCAGGAGCAGCGCGCCGACGCCAAGCCCGACGCCGGTGATACGATGGAAAATCGACAGCGTGGAAGTGATCTGCGGGCGATAGATCTGCAAATGCGGCGACAGCGGGCGTTCGACCCATTTGCCATCACTGTTGCGCGCCATCCTGAGCGCGCCCGGCGCATGCTTCATCCGTTCAAATCCCCCGGCCTCACCGGCGCAAACCGATCGGCCGGTAGGTTTCGTCAATAGTCCCGCCGCCGGACCCGGTCAACGTGCCGGGCCGGGCGAACGCCGCTCAGACGCGCTCGATCAGCGCCGCGATCCCCTGCCCGACGCCGATGCACATGGTGACGACGGCGCGGCGCGCGCCCCGTGTCTCCAGCGCGTTGACCGCGGTCAGCGCGAGCCGCGCCCCGGAAGCGCCGAGCGGATGGCCGAGCGCGATCGCGCCGCCATGCGGATTGACATGCTCGGCGTCATCGGCAAGGCCGAGTTGGCGGGTCACCGCCAGCGCCTGGGCCGCGAACGCCTCGTTGAGTTCGATCAGATCGATCTCGCCGATCTTGAGGCCGAGGCGGGCGAGCAGCTTTGCCGTCGCCGGCGCCGGCCCGATGCCCATGATCCGCGGCGGAACCCCCGCCGTCGCCATCGCGACCACCCGCGCCCGCGGCGTCAGGCCGTGGCGGGCGGCGGCTTGTTCGGAGGCCAGCAGCAGCGCAGCAGAGCCGTCATTGACGCCCGAGGCATTGCCGGCGGTGACGCTTCCGGGATTGCGGAACGGGGTCTTGAGCTTGGCGAGGCCCTCCAGCGTGGTTTCCGGGCGCGGATGCTCGTCGTCCGAAACCACCACCTCGCCCTTGCGGGTCTTGATCGTGATCGGGGTGATCTCGCGGGCAAAAAACCCGCGCGCGATCGCCGCCTGGGTGCGCTGCTGGCTCCGCCACGCGAAAGAATCCTGGTCGGCGCGCGCCACCTGGAATTCCTCGGCGACGTTCTCCGCCGTCTCCGGCATCGAATCGACGCCGTATTGCGCCCGCATCATCGGGTTGACGAAGCGCCAGCCGATGGTGGTGTCGTGCAGTTCGGCCTGGCGCGGAAACGCCTCGCTCGCCTTGCCCATCACGAACGGCGCCCGCGTCATGCTCTCGACCCCGCCGGCGATGACGAAATCGGCCTCGCCGGTGCGAATGGCGCGCGCCGCCGAGCCGACCGCGTCGAGCCCCGAGCCGCAGAGCCGGTTGATCGTCGCCCCGGCGATGCTCGCCGGCAGCCCGGCCAGCAGCAGCGCCATGCGGGCGACGTTGCGATTATCCTCGCCGGCCTGGTTGGCACAGCCGAGGAGGCATTCATCGACCGCCTCCCAATCGACCCCGGCATGGCGCTCGCGCAAGACGCGGAGCGGCTGGGCGGCGAGATCATCGGTGCGGACATCGCGCAGCGCGCCGCCGTAGCGGCCGATCGGGGTGCGGGTGAAATCGCAGATATAGGCCTCGGGCATGGGGGGTTCCTTCCGCGGATCAGATCGTCCAGCCGCCGTCGATCACCATCGCTTGGCCGGTGACGAAGCGCGATTCATCGGAGGCGAGATAGACCGCGAGCGCCGCGATCTCCTCCGGCGCGCCCAATCGCCCCATCGCCTGGCGGCCGACGAACGCCGCCCGCGCCGCCTCCACCGAGCCGGCTTGCGCGGCGTTGGCGGCGATGCGGTCATCGAGGCTCGGGGTCTGGATGGTGCCCGGGCAGATGCAGTTGCAGCGTATCCCGCGGGCGACGGTATCGGCGGCGACCGATTTGGTGATCCCGACCACCGCCGCCTTGCTCGCGCCATAGACGAAGCGGTTCGGCGCGCCCTTCAGACTGCCGACCGCCGACGCCATGTTGATGATCGAGCCGGCGCCTTGCGCCAGCATCCCCGGCAGGAAAGCGCGGATCAGGCGGAACATCGAGCGCACGTTGAGGTCGAAGGCGAATTGCCATTCTTCCTCGGTCGCATCGAGGATGCTGCCCTGATGGACGAAGCCGGCGCAGTTGAACAGGATGTCGATCGCGCCGATCTCGGCGGCCATCGCCGTGATCGCCGCCGGGTCCATCACATCGAGGCGTTTCGTGGTGAGATTGGCGGCCTTGAGATCGGCGAGTTTCGCCTCATTGACGTCGGTTGCGATGACCCGCGCCCCCTCGGCGGCGAAAGCGAGCGCGCTCGCCCGCCCGATCCCCTGTGCCGCCGCGGTGACGAAAGCGGTTTTGCCGGCGAGCCTTCCTGCCATGCTGTTCTCTCCTCGATGCGTGTCGATCAGTGGTTGTTGCGTGACTCACCACGTGTCGTGATGATGTCGAGATAAAGCGTCGCCGGTTCCAGACACGCCCCGGTGCCGAGCTGGCCGACCATGCCGCGGTAGATCTCCTCCCACGGCGTCTTGTTGTCGAGCTTGGGCGGCGTCCAGGCGGCGCGGCGGGCGGCGAGTTCGCCGTCAGCGAGCAGCACATCGACGCGGCGCTTGGCGAGATCGACGCGGATGCGATCGCCGGTGCGGAGCAACGCGAGCCCGCCGCCGACCGCCGCCTCGGGGGTGATATTGAGGATCGAGGGGCTGCCGGACGTGCCCGATTGCCGCCCATCGCCCATCGTCGGCAGGGCATCGATGCCGCGCTTCAAAAGCGCCGCCGGCGGCTGCATGTTCACCACCTCGGCGCTCCCCGGATAGCCGACCGGGCCGCAATTGCGCACGATCAGGAGCGAATGCTCATCGACGCCGAGCGCCGGATCCTCGATCCGGGCGTGATAATCCTCCGGCCCCTCGAAGACGATCGCCTTGCCCTCGAACACGTCCGGATGCGCCGGGTCGGAGAGGAAGCGGCGGCGGAATTCGGCATCGATCACGCTGGTCTTCATCACCGCGCTCTCGAACAGATTGCCCGACATCACGACATAGCCGGCGCGCTCGCGGAGCGGCTGGTGATAGGGCCGGATCACCTCGTGGTCGGGCGCGGGGACGGAGGCGAGATTTTCGGCGAGCGTCCGCCCGGTCACCGTCATCGCCGCGCCATCGAGCTTGCCGGCCGCGAGCAGCTCCCGCAGCACCGCCGGCACGCCGCCGGCGCGATGGAACGCCTCGCCGAGGAAACGCCCGGCCGGCTGGCAATCGACCAGCAGCGGAATCTCGGGCCCCAGGCGCTGCCAGTCATCGAGCGTGTGATCGATCCCCATGTGGCGCGCGATCGCGATCATGTGAACCGGGCAGTTGGACGAGGCCCCGAGCGCCGCCGCCGCCACCACCGCGTTCTCGAACGCAGCCCGGGTCATGATGTCGGAGGGACGCAGATTCTCATGCACCATGGCGACGATCCGCCGCCCGGTCTCGTAAGCGATCTGGCCGCGCTCGCGATACGGCCCGGGGATGGCGGCACAGCCGGGGAGCGACATGCCGAGCGCCTCGGCGAGGCTGTTCATCGAGAGCGCGGTGCCCATCGAGTTGCAATGCCCGACCGAGGGCGCCGAGGACGCCACCATGTCCATGAACTCGCGGTAATCGATCTTGCCCTCGGCATAGAGCTTGCGCCCCTCCCAGACGATGGTGCCGGAACCGGAAAGCCGCCCCTGCCACCAGCCGTCCAGCATCGGCCCGCCGGAGAGCACGATCGCCGGGATATTGACCGTCGCCGCGCCCATGAGGCAGGCCGGCGTCGTCTTGTCGCAGCCGGTGGTCAAGACGACGCCATCCAGCGGATAGCCGTGCAGCACCTCGACCAGGCCGAGATAGGCGAGATTGCGGTCGAGCGCCGCGGTCGGGCGCTTGCCGGTTTCCTGGATCGGGTGCAGCGGAAATTCGAGCGGCACCCCGCCGGCCTCGCGAATCCCGTCCCGCACCCGCGATGCCAAGTCGAGGTGATGGCGGTTGCACGGCGAGAGATCGGAGCCGGTCTGGGCGATGCCGATGATCGGCTTGCCCGATTGCAGCTCCTCGCGCGTCAGACCGAAATTCATGTAGCGCTCGATATAGAGCGCCGTCATCCCGGGGTCATGCGGATCATCGAACCACCGCCGGCTGCGCAATCTCCGCGCTCCATTCTCCGCCATTGCCGTTTCTCCCCCGGATTCCGCGAATGCGCGCACTCTGCCACCCCCGGCGGCGGATGAACAGAGGCGCGGCCAGGGGCGTGAATTTGAAAAATATAAAAGTAAAAATCTTCTTTTTCTGAAGAAAAAGAAGCAAAAAGACTTTTATCCGTTTTCTCGGAGCGCGGTGCCGCAGGCACTGCCGCAACGGGGGAAAGTTTTTTGGTTCTTTTTTACAAAAAAGAACAATTTTTCTAGACTTTCGCGCGCACGCCGAGCCGCCCGGCGAGATCCTGGATGAACTGCCAGGCGACGCGCCCGCTCCGCCCGCCGCGCGTCACCGACCATTCCACCGCCTCGGCATGCAGCGCCTCCGGCGTGATCGGCAGGTCGAGGGCGCCGGCATAGCCCTCGATCATCGCGAAAAAAATGTCCTGATCGCAATTGTGAAAGCCGATCCAGAGCCCGAAGCGGTCGGAGAGCGAGACTTTTTCCTCCGTCGCCTCCGAGGGATTGATCGCCGTCGAGCGCTCGTTCTCGATCATGTCGCGCGGCATCAGGTGGCGGCGGTTGGAGGTTGCGTAGAACAGCACGTTCTCGGGTCGCCCCTCGATACCGCCATCGAGCACCGATTTCAGCGCCTTGTAATCCGCATCCTCGCGCTCGAAGGAAAGATCGTCGCAAAAAATCAGAATGCGCCGGCTCTGGCCGCGAAGGCCGCGCAAGAGATCGGGCAGCGTCGCGATATCCTCGCGATGGATTTCGATCAGCACGAGACTGCCCGGCCTCCGCGCATTGGCCTCGGCGTGGGCGGCTTTCACCAGCGAGGATTTGCCCATCCCGCGCGCCCCCCACAGCATCGCGTTATTGGCGGGGAAGCCTGCGGAGAAACGAAGCGTGTTATCCAATAACAGGGTTTTTTGGCGGTCGATCCCTTGCAGGAGGCCGATCGCGACCCGCGACACCACGGCGACCGGGTGCAGGCGCTTGCTCTCCGGCTGCCAGACGAAGGCGTCCGCCACGGTGAGGTCGAGCGCGGCGGCGCGGGGCGGGGCGAGGCGCTCGAGGGCGTCCGCGATGCGCAGGGCGGCTTCGGTGAGGCGCGGATCCATGCTCGGTCCTATCATGGGAAGAAAACTTGACGGGAAGGGCCGGCAAACTATGGTCCGCGCCGAGCTTCGGCAACCCGGAAAGATCCTTTTATGTCCCTCTCCCTGATTCCCCCCGCCTACGCCCAGAGCGCCAACGCCCTGATGGCCAACGCGACCCAGTTCGCGCCGCTCGTGCTGATCTTCGCGGTGTTCTATTTCCTGCTCATCCGCCCCCAGCAACAACGCCAGAAGGAGCTGAAACGCTCGCTTTCGGCGCTCAAGCGCGGCGACCGGGTGGTGACGGCGGGCGGCATCGTCGCGACGGTGCAGAAATTGCGCGAGGGCTCCAACGAGGTCGAGGTCGAGATCGCGCCCAATGTCCGCGTCCTGGTGCTGCGCGAAACCATCAGCTCGGTCTTGCAGCAAGCGGCCGCGAACGACGCGAAACCGCCGGCCAAGGCGGCCGGCGGCTGACGGCGTAACCCGATCTAGGCGCCGGCGAGCCTGCTTTCGGCGAACTCGTAATTGGCGAGCTTGTCGAGCCAGTTCTGCACGTAATCGGGGCGGCGGTTGCGGAAATCGAGATAGTAGCTGTGCTCCCAGACGTCGCAGCCGAGCAGCGCCCTTCCCTCGCCGGTCGCCAGCGGATTGGCGCCGTTCGGGGTCTTGGCGACCTTGAGCTTGCCATCCGGCGCCAGCACGAGCCACGCCCAGCCGGAGCCGAACTGCCCGGTCGCCGCGGCTTTGAAGGCGTCCTTGAACTGCGCGACGCCGCCGAAATCCTCGATCAGCTTCCGCTCGAGCTTGCCCGGCACGCGCCCGCCATGGGTCGGGCTCATCGCCGGCCAGAACAGCATGTGGTTCCAATGCTGACCGGCATTGTTGAACACCGGCGCGAGATCCGGCTTGCCATGCGAGAAGGTCACGATCTCTTCAAGGCTTTTGCCCTTGAGGGCATCGTTCTTCTCGACGAAGCCGTTGAGCGCGGTGACATAGGCCTGATGGTGCTTGCCGTGATGCAGCTCCAGCGTCTCCTGGCACATGCCATGCGCGGCCAGCGCGCCGGCGGCATAGGGAAGCGGGGGAAGGTCGAAGGCCATGATGTTTCTCCGTGCTAGGGCGGGAAAAGGCCGCCACGCGGGACGCGGCGGCGGGCGGATGTTCGGGCCGCCTTTTAGCTATGGGCCAGAGGGCGGGCCGTCAAGGCGAGCGGCGCCTTGGCGGCGCGGGTTGTGCCCGGCGGGATCGCCGCTATCCTGACACCACGCGACCGCCGGCAAGGCGGCGCGGAGATCCCGGGCGCGCCCCGGAACATGGGAGGAAGAGATGCCGCCGGTAACGCCACCGATCACCCCCGCCCCCGATCCCTTGGAGCGGGAAACCATCCGCCGCGTCGCCTGGCGATTGATGCCGCTCCTCATGCTCGGCTATTTCTGCGCCTATCTCGACCGCGTGAATGTCGGCTATGCCGGGTTGCAGATGAACAAGGCGCTCGGCTTTTCGGCGAGCGTGTTCGGCTTCGGCGCCGGCATTTTCTTTTTCGGCTATTTCCTGTTCGAACTCCCGAGCAATCTCGTTCTCGCCCGTGTCGGCGCGCGGCGCTGGATCGCGCGTATTCTGCTGACCTGGGGGGTCATTTCCGGGCTCACCGCCTTCGTCTGGAACGATTGGAGTTTTTACGGCGTCCGCTTCCTGCTCGGCCTCGCCGAGGCGGGGTATTACCCGGGGGTCGTGCTCTTTCTCACCTGGTGGTTCCCCTCCTATTACCGCACCCGCATGATGGCGTTTTTCATGCTGGCGAGCGTGATTTCGCTCATCGTCGGCCCGCTGGTCTCGGGGCAGTTGCTGGAATTCGATGGCTGGCTCGGGCTCGCCGGCTGGAAATGGCTGTTCCTGGTCGAGGCATTGCCGCCGATCGTGATGGCCTTCGTCACCCTCCGCTTCCTCACCGACCGGCCGGAGGATGCCAAATGGCTCCGCCCCGAGCAGCGCACCTGGCTCATCAAGCGCCTGACCGAGGAGCAGAGCCAGCGTGAGAACATCCGGCGTTTCGAACTCGGGGAGGCTCTCCGCAACCCGCGCGTCTGGTGGCTGACGCTGGTCTATTTCGGCCAGAACGTCTCCAATTACGGGTTTTTGATCTTTCTGCCGCAGATCATCAAGGCGTTCGGCGTGAGCTACGGCATGACCGGGGTGATCGGCGCCATCCCCTTCGTTTTCGCCGCCTTCGCGATGCTCGCCTGGGGCTGGCATTCGGACCATACCGGGGAGCGGAGCTGGCATGTCGCCATTGCCTGCTTTGTCGCCGCGGCCGGGCTCGGCGTCTGTATCTTCATCCACGACTCGCCGGTTCTGCTGATGCTCGCGCTGATTTTCGCGCAGATGGGCCAGGCGAGCATTTCGCCCACGTTCTGGTCGCTGCCGACGGCGATGCTGACCGGTGTCGCGGCGGCGGGCGGGATCGCGCTGATCAACTCGGTCGGCAATCTCGGCGGCTTCGCCGGCCCCTATATTTATGGCTTGGTCAAGGACGCGACGGGCAACGACATGATCGCGCTGATCGCCATCGCGCTCCCGGTGGTGGTCTCGGGAATCGTGGTCGTCGTCCTCGGGCATGACCGGCGACTGGAGCGCATCCCGGCCGCGCCCACGCGGCCCAGCGCCTGACGATAGGGGAAACCGATGTTCGCCGCCCCCGCCGAAATCCTCTGCGCCGTCTTCGCCCGCCTCCCCGAGGCGCTCCGCAACGCCTCGGCGGGCCATGAATGGGTCGCGCAACAGCCCAGTGGCGGGCCGGAGCGCTCGCTGCTGGAAGGCCCGTCCTTCGATCGCAACGGTGATCTCTGGTGCGTCGATCTGCCCAACGGGCGCATCCTGAAGCTCTCGCCGGGCGGGGAATTCTCCGTCGTCGCGCGCTATGACGGCTGGCCGAATGGTCTCAAAATCCATCGCGACGGGCGGGTTTTCATCGCCGACCACAAACACGGGCTGATGGTGCTCGACCCCACGAGCGGGGTGGTGACGCCGTGGCTGGAGCGGGTCGGGGTGGAGCGATTCAAGGGCGTGAACGATCTCTTCTTCGCCGCCAACGGCGATCTCTATTTCACCGACCAGGGGCTGACCGACCTTCACGACCCCACCGGCCGGCTCTTCCGGGTGCACGCCGATGGCCGGATCGATTGCCTGCTCGACAACATCCCGAGCCCCAACGGCCTGGTGATGAACGCCGATGAAAGCGCGCTGTTCCTCGCCGTCACGCGGGCGAACGCGGTCTGGCGGGTGCCGCTCGCGCGAAACGGCGGCGTCGTCAAGGTCGGCGTTTTCATCCAGCTCTCGGGCGGCGGCGGGCCGGATGGGCTCGCGCTCGACGCCGAGGGAAGGCTTCTCGTCGCCCAGGTCGGCCTGGGCTCGGTCTGGGTGTTCGACCAGAGGGGCGAGCCGGTCGGGCGCATCCGCGCGCCGGAGGGGGCGTTCACCACCAATCTCGCTTTCGGCGGGCCGGAAAACCGCTCACTCTTCATCACCGAAAGCGCGAGCGCGACCATCCTCCGCGCCGAAATGCCCGTCCCCGGGAAAAAAATGTTCTCCCATCAATAGGGTTTCGGCAGCCCGAGCATTTTTCCGGCGATGAGGCAGAGGATGAGCTGCGGGCTGACCGGCGCGATGCGCGGGATCAGGCTTTCGCGCAAATACCGCTCGACATGATATTCCAGCCCATTTTCTCGATCCTGCGCACCTCGACGAAGCGGGCGCAGAGCCGGGTGATCGTTGCGCAAATCTCCGCCTGGGCGGGGCTCGGCGTGAAATCCATGGATTTTTCCTTGCTCGCGTGCGGCGTCTGGTTTTAGCGCGCCCGGCCGCTCTTGCCAGCCCAGGGATGTTACGCGAGCCTGTCCGTGATTTACCCCGAGGGATTTTCCTTTGACCCTGATCGCGACCCTGCTCGGCCTCCTGTTCCCCGCCTGCGGCCAGAGCGGCACGGCGGGCGTCGCGCCGGCGCCGGCCGGCTATCTCGCCCATCTCGAACGCCCGTCGAGCCCCAATTCCGCGCTCGCCGCGCCGGCCGGGTTCACCCCCGGGCCCGATCTCGTGCTCGCCCCTTATCCGATCCCGGCGGCGGCGCTCGCGGCCGATCTCCGCGCCGTGGCGCTGGCCGCGCCGCGCGTTTATCAACTCAGCGCGAGCGCGGATGGCCTTGAGATGCAATTCGTGGCACGGAGCGCGGTCGCCAATTTTCCCGACCTGATCGTTGCGCGAATTTCATCCCTCGGCGAAGGGGAAAGCAGCCTCGTTCTTTATAGTCACAGCCTCTATGGCCATTCCGATTTCGGCGTGAACCGGAGACGCTTGCGCGAATGGCTCGCCGCCCTCGACCAGCGCCTGCCGCCGGCGCCGACCCGACCCAAAGGACAATGACCCTTTCATGATCAAGCTCGGCCCGTTTCTCAAGGATGCCTGGTTCATCGCCCGGCCTTATTTCCGCTCCGAGGAAAAATGGTCGGCCCGGATTCTGCTCGGCGTCATCGTCCTGCTCAATCTCTCGCTGGTCGGGATGGATGTGGTTTTGAATTTCTGGAACGGAGCGTTTTACGATTCGCTGCAAAACAAGGATTGGCGGGCTTTCGCCGATCTTCTGTTCCTCTATCACCGCGGCAAGGACGGGAGCTTCATGCCCGGGTTTTCGGCGGTCGCGACGATCTACATCATCGTCGCGGTCTATCGCACCTATCTCAATCAATGGCTGCAAATCCGCTGGCGGCGCTGGCTGACCCGGGTTTTCATCGATGAATGGCTCGCCGATCGCGCCTATTACCGCATCAGCCTCACCACCAGCGCCGCCGGCCTCGGCACCGACAACCCCGACCAGCGCATCGCCGAGGATCTGCGCAGCTTCGTCGGCGATACCTTGTCGCTCGGGCTCGATCTCCTCTCCAACATCGTCTCCCTGATCAGTTTCGTCGGCATTCTCTGGAGTCTTTCCGGCTCGATCCATCTGCTCGGCCTCACCATCGGCGGCTACATGGTGTGGATCGCGCTGATCTACGCCATCATCGGCACCTGGCTCACCCATCTCGTCGGCCGCCCGCTGGCGACGCTGAGCTTCCGCCAGCAGCGCTTCGAGGCCGATTTCCGCTTCTCGCTCGTGCGGCTGCGCGAAAACGTCGAGGGGATCGCGCTCTATGGCGGCGAGGACGATGAACACGCCGCCCTCCTCACCCGCTTCTCGGCGGTGGTGATGAATTGGTGGGCGATCATGCAGCGGACCAAGATGCTGAACGCGCTGACCTCGGGCTATCAGCAGATCGCCGTGGTGTTCCCGATCATCGTCGCGGCGCCGCGCTATTTCGGCGGCCAGATCCCGCTCGGCGGCCTGACCCGGACGGCGAGCGCCTTCGGCCAGGTGCAGGGCGCGATGTCGTGGTTCGTCTCCTCCTACGCCTCGCTCGCCGCGTGGAGTGCGACCGTCGAACGTCTGGCGAGTTTCCAGCGCAGCATCGAGACCGCCCGCGCCGAGGCCGGACGCGGCATCGCGATCACCGAAACCCCTGACGACAGCCTCGAACTCCGCCATCTCCATCTCGCTTTGCCGAACGGCAAGGTGCTGATCGAGGAAGACGCGCATCGCTTCCTGCGCGGCGAGTCGGTCGTGATCAGCGGGCGTTCGGGGCTCGGCAAATCGACCCTGTTTCGCGCCATCGCCGGCATCTGGCCGTTTGGCGAGGGCGAGATCGCGCGCCCGAAAGGGAGCCATCTCTTCCTGCCGCAGCGCCCCTATCTGCCGCTCGGCTCGCTGCGCCATGTCGTGACCTACCCCGCCGCCGCCGATAGCGCGAGCGACGACGCCATCGCCGAGGCGCTGCGGAAAGCCGGGCTCGGCGCGCTCGCCGAGCGGCTCGGCGAGGAGCATGATTGGTCGCTTTTGCTCTCGGGCGGCGAACAGCAGCGCCTCGCCATCGCCCGCGCCCTGCTGATCCGCCCGGACTGGCTGTTCCTCGACGAGGCGACCAGCAATCTCGACCCCGAGGCCGAGGCCGAACTCTATCAGCTCCTCAAGCGGGAATTGCCCGGGACGACGGTGCTCTCGATCGCCCATAACCCGGGCGTCGCCGTCTTCCACGACCGCAAAATCACCCTCACCGCAAGCCCGGACCAAGCCGGCGCGTTGCGGGAAACCTCCCAGCCCACGCCCGCCTGAGCACCGGTGCCGAAGGCACTGCCGCAACGGGGGAAAGTTTTTTGGTTCTTTTTTTCAAAAAAGAACGATTTTCTTGTCTTAAACTCACCCTCGGCCGAGGAAGGGCATCTTGGTCGCCATCACGGTGAGGAACTGGATATTGGCGTCGAGCGGGAGGCTCGCCATGAACGCGACCGAGCGGGCGACGTTCTCGACATCCATCCGCGGCTCGACGGCGATGCGGCCATCGGCCTGGGCGACACCGTGCTGCATGCGCGCCGTCATCTCGGTCTCGGCGTTGCCGATATCGATCTGGCCGCAGGCGATGTCGTATTTGCGGCCATCGAGGGCGAGCGATTTGGTGAGCCCGGTGATCGCGTGCTTGGTCGCGGTGTAGGCGACCGAATTGGGGCGCGGCGCGTGGGCCGAGATCGAGCCGTTATTGATGATCCGGCCGCCTTGCGACTGCTGCGCCTTCATCATGCGGAACGCCGCCTGGGCGCAGAGAAACGCGCCGGTGAGGTTGATCGCGACGACCCGCGCCCAATCGTCATAGGCGAGATCTTCGAGCAGCACGCCGGGGGCGTTGATGCCGGCATTGTTGAAGAGAAGATCGAGCCGCCCGCAGTCGCGCCCGATCGCCTCGAACAACGCCGCGACCGAGGCCGGATCGGCGACATCGGCGGGCATCACGCGGCCGCGCCCCTGGGGCAGCCTCGCCTGCGTCTCCTCCAGCGCCTCGCGCCGCCGCCCGGCCAGCGCCACCACGAAGCCGGCTTCCGCGAGCGCCCGCGCCGAAGCCCGGCCGACGCCGCTCCCCGCCCCCGTCACCAACGCGACCCGATCCTTGGCGCTCATCGTTTGTCCTCCGTCTCGATCCAGGTTTTTTCGAAATCATGCACCGAAGGAAAGCCCATCAGCGCGTTCATGGCGGCAAAGGGATAGAGCGCGACCCCCCGGCTCGACCCGGTTTCGCCGAGGGCGCGATAGGCGTCGCGCAACGCCTCGGCGGCGGCGAGGAAGCCGGTGGCCGGATAGAGCGCGATCTTGAAGCCGAGCATGTGCAACTCGTCGGCGGCGAGCACCGGCGTCCGCCCGCCTTCGACCATATTGGCGAGCAGATGGGCGCCGCGGAAGGTCTCGCCGATGCGGCGGAGATCCTCGAGGCTCTCCGGGCTCTCGATGAACAGGATATCGGCGCCGGCTTCGAGAAACCGCTCGCCGCGCCGGAGCGCCTCGTCGAGCCCGAGCCCGGAGGCGGCATCGGTGCGGGCGACGATGAGGAAATCGCGGCCCGGGCGGGCGCTGACGGCAACGCGCACCCGGCGCTCGGCGTCCTTGCCCGAAACCACCCGGCGATGCGGCGTGTGGCCGCATTTCTTCGGGAATTCCTGATCCTCGATCTGGATGCCGGCGGCGCCGGAAGCGGCATATTGCCGCACGGTGCGATCGACATTGAGGAGGCCGCCATAGCCGGTATCGCCATCGGCGATGAACGGCACCGCGACCGTCCCCGCCAGCATGCGCACGCGATCGAGCATTTCGCTCGCCGAGACCAGCCCGGCATCGGGCAGGCCGAAGGCGGAGGCGGCAACGCCGTAGCCGGTCATGTACAGGGCGGAAAATCCGGCTTTTTCCGCGAGCCGCGCGGAAATCCCGTCATAAACGCCGGGCAGCGTGAGCGCGCCGGGGGCGGCGAGCAGGGCGCGGAGTTTCTGGCCGGCGGACATGGTGGTTTCCTCTCCCGCCCAGGGTTTCGCGTCGCGGGTTGCTTGTCAATCGCGGCGCTCAATCCGGCGAAATCGCCTCCAGTTGCCGCCCGCCGGTCGCCGGGCCAAAGACGCCGATCGCGATCATCACCACCAGCATCGCCCCGGCGATGAACACGAACACCGAGGGCACGCCGCCGAGATTGAGGAGAGCCGCGATGAGGAAACTCACGAACACCGCCGACAGCCGGCTCCAGGAATAGACGAAGCCGACGGCGCGGGCGCGCACCCGCGTCGGGTACAGCTCGCTCTGATAGGCGTGAAACGAAAACGAAAGAATATTGTTCGCCAGCGTGAGGACGACGCCGCAGGCGACGAGGCCGGGGATGGTGCGCTGGGCGGCGAAGGCGAGGCCGGCGGCGGCGATGCCGAAAGCGGCGAAAACGATCAGCCATTTGCGCTCGATGCGGTCGGCGAAGGACAGCGCCAGCGCCGGGCCGAACGGATTGGCGAGGGCGATGACGAAGGCATAGAGCAGGCTGTTGCCGATATGGATGCCCTGCTCGGCGATCAGGGTCGGCACCCAGCTCGCGAAGCCGTAATAGCCGATGGTCTGAAAAAACTGGAACACCATCAGCATGATGGTGCGGGCGCGATAGGGCGGGCGCCAGATTTCGGCGAATCGCCCGGGTGCCGCGACCTCCTCGATGGCATCGCGGAGCGGCGGCGGAAGCGCGCGGCCGCCGCGATCGGCGATCACCCGCGCCTCGAGGGCCGCGGTGATCCGCGCGGCCTCGGCCAATCGTCCTTGTCCCGCGAGCCAGCGCGGGCTTTCCGGCAGGCCTCGGCGGAGCAGCCACACGAACACCGCGCCGAGCGCGCCGATCAGGACGACGAAGCGCCAGCCGGCGATGCCGAAGGGGGCTCGCGGCACCAATTGCCACGAAAGCAGTGCCACCACCGGCACGGCGGAGAACTGCACCACCTGGTTGAAGGCGAAAGCGCGACCGCGCACGTCCTTCGGCACCAGCTCGGCGAGATAGGTGTCGATGGTCACCAGCTCGATGCCGATGCCGATGCCGGCGACGAGGCGCCAGGCGAGCAGCCCGGCGGGCGTGTGCTGAAACGCCATGATCGCGGTGCAGAGGCTGTACCAGAGGAGGGAGGCGGTGAAGATCGGGCGGCGGCCGAAACGGTCGGCGACGAAGCCGAAGCCGATGGTGCCGAGAAAGAGGCCGCCGAAGGTCGCGGCGACGAAGGCGGCGGGGCCGGTGAAAATCCCGACCCGGACATGGGCGAGCAGCCCGTCCCGCACCAACCCGGGCACGACATAGCCGGTGAAGAAAAGATCATAGAACTCGAACATGCCGCCGATCGAGAGCAGCGCCGCCAGGCGCCAGACGGTTTTCGTCGCCGGTAGCCGGTCGAGCCGCGCGGTGATCGCGGCACTCGTCTCCTCGTGCTTTCCCTCGGTCATCGCGTTCCCCCTTCTCGCGTCATTCTGGGCCGGCATGGCGGGTTTGACCAGCCCGCGGCCAGGCCCGGGCTTGTGCGCCCTCGTCGGCCGCGCCATTTAGCCGGCCATGACCCAATCCACCTCTCCCCATGATCCCGTCGGCTGGCACGGCACCACCATCCTTTGCGTCCGCCGTGACGGCGGCGTCGCGATGGCCGGGGACGGCCAGGTGAGCCTCGGCCAGACGGTGATCAAGGCCAATGCCCGCAAGGTGCGGCGCATCGGCCCGGCGGGCGGCGTGCTCGCCGGTTTCGCCGGCGCCACCGCCGATGCCTTCACCCTGCTCGAACGCCTGGAGGCGAAGCTCGAGCGCTTCCCCGGCCAGTTGGAGCGCGCCTGCGTCGAACTCGCGAAAGACTGGCGCACCGATCGCTATCTGCGCCGGCTGGAGGCGATGATGGCGGTGGCGGACGCCGAGCGGAGTTTTACGCTCACCGGCAATGGCGATGTGCTGGAGCCCTCGGACGGCGTGATCGGCATCGGCTCGGGCGGCAATTACGCGCTGGCCGCGGCGCGCGCGCTGATGACCCTCCCGGAACTCGACGCCGAGGAGATCGCCCGGCGCGCGATGGCGATCGCCGCCGAGATCTGCGTCTACACCAACCACAACGTCATCATTGAGACGATTGGAATCGAGACTGGCGGGATCAAGACTGGCGGGGGGGCGGGCTGATGGAGGTGCCAACCTATTCGCCGCGCGAGATCGTCTCCGAACTCGACCGTTTCATCGTCGGCCAGAATGAGGCCAAGCGCGCCGTCGCCATCGCGCTCCGCAATCGCTGGCGGCGCCAGCAATTGCCGGAGACGCTGCGGGAAGAGGTGGTGCCGAAAAACATCCTGATGATCGGCCCGACCGGCTGCGGCAAGACCGAAATCGCCCGCCGTCTCGCGAAACTCGCCCAGGCGCCGTTCCTCAAGGTCGAGGCGACCAAATTCACCGAGGTCGGCTATGTCGGGCGCGATGTCGATCAGATCGTGCGCGACCTCGTCGAGGTCTCGCTCGGTATGCTGCGCGACGCCTCGCGGCGCGAGGTCGAGGCCAAGGCCGAACTCGCCGCCGAGGAGCGCCTGATCACCGCCCTGGTCGGCGAACGCGCCTCCGCCGATACGCGGAGCCAGTTCCGCCGCCGCCTTCGCGACGGCGAATTCGAGGACAAGGAGATCGAAATCAGCCTCTCCGAGGCGCCGGGGATGCCGATCGGCCAGATCGATCTTCCCGGCATGCCGCCGGGGCAGATGATCAATCTCTCGGAGATGATGAAGGGCATGCTCGGGCGCCAGCCGCAGGCGCGGCGGATGCAACTCGCCGAGGCGCGCCGCGCGCTGTTGCGCGAGGAGGCCGACAAGCTCCTCGACAATGACCGTCTCGCCAAGGACGCGCTGGTGCACGCCGAGAACAACGGCATCGTCTTTCTCGACGAGATCGACAAGATCTGCGCCCGCACCAGCGAGGGCGGGTTTCGCGGCGGCGACGTCTCGCGCGAAGGCGTGCAGCGCGATCTCTTGCCGCTGATCGAGGGCACCACCGTCAACACCAAATACGGCCCGGCCAAGACCGATCACATCCTGTTCATCGCCTCCGGCGCCTTCCACCTCGCCAAGCCCTCCGATCTGCTCCCGGAATTGCAGGGGCGGCTTCCGATCCGGGTCGAACTCGCCGGGCTCACCCGCGCCGATCTCCGCCGCATCCTGACCGAGCCGGAACATTCGCTGCTCAAGCAATCGGCGGCGCTGATGGCGACCGAGCGGGTGGCTCTCACGTTCGACGACGCGGCGATCGAGGCGCTCGCCGAACTCGCCGCCGACATCAATGATCGCATCGAGAATATCGGCGCGAGGCGGCTGCACACCGTGCTCGAAAAACTGCTCGAGGAGATCAGCTTCACCGCCTCCGACCGGGCTGGCGAGGCCATCACCATCACCGCCGATTACGTGCGCGAGCGGGTCGCCCCGCTCGCCGCCCGCGGCGATCTCAGCCGGTTCATTTTGTAGGCGGCTTCTGCGCGGCGCGGCGATCGGCTAGAGTTCCGCCATGGCGCCCGCTCGCATCCGCCTGCTTTCGGAAACGCTGGTCAATCGCATCGCCGCCGGCGAGGTGATCGAGCGCCCGGCGGCGGTGGTCAAGGAACTGGTCGAGAACGCGCTCGACGCCGGGGCGCGGCGCATCGCCGTCGCCATCGCGGAGGGCGGCATCGCCCGCATCGCGGTCGCCGATGACGGCGCCGGCATCGCCGCCGAGGATCTGCCGCTCGCCGTCGCCCGTCACGCGACCTCGAAACTCGGCGATGAGCAACTGATCCGCATCACCACGCTCGGGTTTCGTGGCGAGGCCCTGCCCTCGATCGGCGCCGCCGGGCGGCTTTGCATCACCTCGCGCCCGGAAGCCGCCGATCACGCCACGACCATCCGCGTCGAGGGCGGGCGGGTTTTCGCGCCCATCCCCGCCGCCGGCCCGCCGGGCACCGAGGTGGTGGTGCGCGATCTTTTTTTTGCGACCCCGGCGCGGCGCAAATTCCTCAAATCGCCACGCAGCGAGGCCGAGGCCGCCGAAACCGTGGCGCGGCGCCTGGCGCTGGCCGCCCCCGGGGTCGGCTTTCGCTTCGAGAGCGATGGCCGGGTGGTCTTCGACCGCGCCGGCGAGTCGCTAGCCGCCCGAATCGCCGCCTTGTTCGGCGCCGGAGCGGCGGAAAGTTTGCTGCCGCTCGCCGCCGAGCGCGGCGAAATGCGGCTCTCCGGCTTCGCCGGCGCCGCCCATCTGAGCCGGGCCAATGCCGCGCTACAGCATTTCATCGTCAATCAGCGCCCGGTGACCGACCCGGTGCTGCGGACCGCGCTCCGCGTCGCCTATCGCGACGTCATTCCCGCCGGGCGCCATCCCGTCGCCGCCCTGATCCTCGATCTGCCGGCGGAAGAAGTGGATGTGAACGTCCATCCGGCGAAGACCGAATTGCGCTTTCGCGACCCGGCCGGGGTGCGGGCGCTGGTGATCGGGGCGTTGCGCGCGGCGCTCGCGATGCCGGCCGGAACGCTTCCCCCTCCCCGCTTCGACGCTCCCCGCTTCGACGCCACCCGCTTCGGTTCCACCGCCGACGCGGCGTCCCCGGCCAGCGCGCCAACAGCGATGCGGTTCGCCGAAACCCTGCTCCCGCTCGCCGCCCCGCCGGCGGCGCGCCAGATCACCCCCGCCGCCGGCGCACCCGCCGCCGACGCACCGGAATATCCGCTGGGGGCGGCGGTCGCGCAGGTGCTCGATACCTATATCCTGGCGCTGGCCGGCGATGGCGCCCTGGTCGTCGTCGATCAGCACGCCGCCCATGAGCGGCTGACCCAGGAGCGCCTGGCCCGCGAATGGGCGGCGGGCGGCGTGCGGGCGCAGCCGCTGTTGTTGCCGGCGGTGGTCGAACTCACCCCCGCCGAGGCCGAGCGTGTTCTTGCCCAGGCCGAGGCGCTGGCGCGGCTCGGCCTCGAGATCGAGGCGTTCGGGCCGCAAGCGGTGCTGGTCCGCGCCCTGCCGGCGGCGCTCGGCGCGCCGGAGCCGGGGCCGCTGCTCCGCGACATCGCCGATGAACTCGGCGAGAGCGGGACCGAAGCGGCGCTCACCGCGCGGCTCGATGCGGTGCTGGCGCGCCTTGCCTGCCATGGCAGCATCCGCGCCGGGCGCCGGCTCCAGGCGGCGGAAATGGATGCGCTCTTGCGCGAGATGGAGGCAACCCCGCGCGCCGCGACCTGCAGCCATGGCCGCCCGACCTTCATCCGCTTGCGCCGCGCCGAGATTGAGCGCCTGTTCGGGCGCCGCTAAAATGCCTGGCCGTCGTGATCGTCATGATATTGTCACAAAACTCGCCGCCCTCGCCCGCCGTGTCACAAAACCTTCATAAAACCGCAATCATCGCGCCGCCATCGCCGCCTAATTTGCCGGGACCGAGACCCCAGCCGCCGCGACCTTATACTATGCAACCAGGAGTTTTCATGAGATCAGCCATCGCGGCGCTTGCCCTCGCGCTCATGTCGGGGCTCGCGCCCGGTTTCGCCGCCGCCGAGGAGATCACCGGCGCCGGCTCGACCTTCGTCTATCCCCTGCTCGCCAAATGGTCGGACGATTACAACCGGCAGAGCGGCGTCAAAATCAATTATCAATCGATCGGCTCGGGCGGCGGCATCGCGCAGATCAAGGCCGGCACCGTGACCTTCGGCGCGAGTGACATGCCGCTCACCCCCGCCGATCTTCATGAGGCCGGGCTGATCCAGTTTCCCGCCGTCATCGGCGCGGTGGTGCCGGCGGTCAATCTGCCCGGGATCGCGCCCGGCGCGCTGCGTCTGACCGGGCCGGCGCTGGCCGATATCTATCTCGGGCGGGTGAAGACATGGAACGATCCCGAAATCGTCTCGCTCAATCCCGGGCTTACGCTGCCGGCGCTCGCGATCACCGTCGTGCATCGCTCGGACGGCTCCGGCACCACCTTCAACTGGGTCGATTATCTTGCCAAGGTGAGCCCGGAATGGAAGGCGCGGATCGGCGAGGGCACCTCGGTGTCCTGGCCGAGCGGGGTCGGCGGCAAGGGCAATGAGGGGGTCGCGGCCTATATCCAGCGGATCAAGGGGGCGATCGGCTATCTCGAATACGCCTATATCCTGCAAAACAAGATGACCTACGCCCTGGTGCAGAACGCCGCCGGGCAATATCCGGCGCCGGGCAAGGCCTCGTTCCAGGCCGCCGCGGCGAGCGCGGAATGGTCCAAAACCTCGGATTTTGACCTCGTGCTCACCAACGCGCCGGGCGATAACGCCTATCCGATCACCGCCACCAGCTTCATCCTGATCCACCGCGCCGCCGGCGCGACGGGTGCGGTCAAAAGCGCGCTCGATTTCTTCCGCTGGGCCTTCGCCCATGGCGGCGACGACGCCGAGGCCCTCGCCTATGTGCCGCTCCCGGCCAGCCTCACCGCCGCCATCGAAGCCTATTGGCAGGCCAATCTGCCGTGACTCTAGCCTCGCGGCAGGATTTGGAAAAACCCCGATGAGCGGGATGGCGATTTCGCGCGCGGAGATCCCGGTACGGCGCGTGGGGCCATGGGGTGATCGGCTGTTCCGCCTCCTCCTCGCGGGTGCCGCGATCCTGGTGCTGGCGCTGCTCGGGGGGGCGGCCTTGGCGATTTTCTGGGGAGCGTTGCCGGCTTTCCGGCACTTCGGCCCCGCTTTCCTGACCGGGTCGGCCTGGGATCCGGTGCGCCAGGAATTCGGCGCCCTGGTGCCGATCTACGGCACGCTGGTGACCTCGGCGGTCGCCATGGCGACGGCGGTGCCGATCAGCTTCGGCATCGCCCTCTTTCTCACCGAGGTCGCGCCGGCCTGGCTCCGCGCCCCGATCGGCGCCGCGATCGAGCTGCTCGCCGGCATCCCGAGCATCATCTACGGCATGTGGGGATTATTCGTCTTCGCCCCCTTCATGGCCGACCATGTCGAGCCGGCGCTCACCGCGCTCCTCGGCCCGCTCCCGGTTCTCGGCGTCTTGTTCGACGGCCCGCCGCTCGGCATCGGCATGCTCACCGCCGGGCTCATTCTCAGTATCATGGTGGTGCCGTTCATCTCCTCGGTGATGCGCGACGTGTTTCTTCTGGTGCCACTCACGCTCCGCGAGGCGGCGGTCGGGCTCGGCGCGACGCGCTGGGAGCTGGTCTGGCGGGTGGTGCTGCCGCACACCAAAAGCGCGGTCATGGGCGGCATTTTCCTCGGCCTCGGCCGTGCCCTCGGCGAAACCATGGCGGTGACCTTCGTGCTCGGCAACGCGCATGAGTTCAGCCCCTCGCTGCTCATGCCCTCGACCTCGATCGCCGCCGCGATCGCCAACGAGTTCACCGAGGCGGATAGCGACCTCTACCGCTCATCCCTGATCGCGCTCGGCTTTCTTCTCTTTGCCATCACCTTCGTGGTGCTCGCTTTGGCCAAGCTGCTGCTCGCGCGGCTCACCGCCGGGGAGACGCGGCGATGACCGGAGGCGGGGCGATGCGCGCAGACGGGGAGATGCGCGCAAGCGGGGAGATGCGCGCAAGCGGGGCGCGGATGCTGCGCCGCCAGGCGGTGAACGCGCTCGCGCTCGGCCTCGCCTCGCTCGCGACGCTGGCCGGGTTGATCGCGCTGGTCTGGATTCTGGCGACCATTCTCATCAACGGCGCCGCGGCACTCGGCCCGCATCTCTTCACCCGCGCGACCCCGCCGCCGGGCAGCGAGGGCGGGCTTCTCAATGCGCTGCTCGGCAGCGTGATGATGACCGCGCTCGCGGTGCTGCTCGGGGCGCCGATCGGCATTCTCGCCGGAACGCACCTCGCCGAAAGCGGCGGGCGGCGCTGGATCGCCGCCGCGGTGCGCTTCGTCAACGACATCCTGCTCTCCGCGCCCTCGATCGTCACCGGCCTCTTCGTCTATGAAATCATCGTCCAGCCGAGCGGCCATTTCTCCGGCATCGCCGGCGCCGTCGCGATGGCGATGGTGCTGCTGCCGGTGGTGGTGCGCACCACCGACGAGACGCTGCGGCTGGTGCCGGTTTCGCTCCGCGAGGCGGCGCTCGCGCTCGGCGCGCCGCTCTGGCGGATGGTGCTGTTCGTGCTTTACCCGGCGGCCCGCGCCGGGATGCTGACCGGCCTTCTCCTCGGCATCGCGCGGATCAGCGGCGAGACCGCGCCGCTACTCTTCACCGCGCTCAACAACCAGTATCTGAGCTTCGACCTCGCCCGGCCGATGGCGAACATGCCGGTGGTGATTTTCCAATTCGCGCTCAGCCCCTATCCGGCCTGGCAGAGCCTCGCCTGGGCGGGGGCCTTGCTGATGACCCTGTTCGTGCTTCTGCTCAGTCTTGGCGCGCGCTTCATGCTGCGGCCAAGACAAGGATGAGGGAGGGAACGCGGCCGATGAAAGGATCGCCGATGGATGCCAGCGCCGCCATGGCCGCGCCCGATTTCGCCACCGCCGGCGAGGCCGCGCCGCGGATCATGATCGAGAATCTGCATTTCTTCTATGGCACGACGGAGGCTTTGAAAAACATCACCCTCGCCCTCCCCGACCGGCAGGCGACCGGGATGATCGGCCCTTCCGGCTGCGGCAAATCGACGCTGCTCCGCGTGCTCAACCGCATGTACGACCTCTACCCCGGCCAGCGCGCCACCGGCCGGGTGATGATGGATGGCGAAAACATCATCAGCCCCGATGCCGACGTGAATACGCTGCGGCGGCGGATCGGCATGGTGTTCCAGAAGCCGACCCCGTTTCCGATGTCGATCTATGACAATATCGCGTTCGGCGCGCGCCTGCATGAGCGCCTCTCGCGCGCCGAAATGGATGAGCGGGTGGAATGGTCGCTCTCGCGCGCCGCCCTCTGGGACGAGGTGAAGGACCGACTGCGGGCGCCGGCGACCGGGCTTTCCGGCGGCCAGCAGCAGCGGCTCTGCATCGCCCGCTCGATCGCCATCCGCCCCGAAATCATCCTGCTCGACGAGCCGACCAGCGCGCTCGATCCGATCAGCACGCTCAAGATCGAGGAGTTGATCGACGAACTGAAAACCGATTTCACCATCGTCATCGTGACCCACAACATGCAGCAGGCGGCGCGCTGCGCCGATCAGGTGGCGTTTTTCTATCTCGGCGAACTGGTCGAGGTCGGGCCGGCGGCGCAGATCTTCACCGCGCCGCGCCAGCGCCGCACGCAGGAATACATCACCGGCCGGTTCGGTTGAGCGGATGGGCAATCATGCCAGATAGCAATCATGCCAGATAGCAAGCATGTCGGGTAGCAAGCATGTCTGACAACATGGGGCATATCGTGAAAAGCTATGAGCAGGAGCTGAAACGTCTCGCCGACCTGATGGCCGAGATGGGCGGGCTGGTCGAGAGCCAGACCGCGCTCGCGGCGCAGGCGGTGGTGCAGCAGGACGGCGCCGCCGCCGCGCGCGCGATCGAGATCGATCCCCGCGTCGATGCCCTGGAGCGCGAGGTCGAGCAATTCGTCATCCGTCTGCTCGCGCTTCGCCAGCCGGTCGCCAATGATCTCCGCAAGATCGTCGCCGCCCTCAAGATCACCTCCGATCTCGAGCGGATCGGCGACTATGCCGCCAATGTCGCCAAGCGCAGCCTGGTGCTGGCGCAATTCCCACTGCCCTACAGCCTCACCGGCATCGCCCACATGGCGCGGATGGTGCAGGAGAATCTGAAAGCGGTGATCGACGCGGTGAGCGAGACCGACGCCGCCAAGGCGATCGCGGTCTGGCGCTCCGATCAGGCGGTCGATGACATCTACAACACCATTTTCCGCGAACTCATCACCTACATGATCGAGGATCCGCGCAACATCACGCCCTGCACGCATCTTCTGTTCATCGCCAAGAATCTCGAACGGATCGGCGACCACGCGACCAACATCGCCGAAAAAGTCCACTATACCGCGACCGGCGAAACCCTGCCCGAGACACGGCCGAAGGGCGAACACTCGCCCTATGCCGGACTCGGCACCCCCTGAGCACGCATCTTTCCGAGGAGCCGAGCCATGCCCGAAGGATTTCCCCACCCCGCCAAGCCGCTGGTGCTGATCGTCGAGGACGAGGCGGCCTTGGCGACGATGCTGCGCTATAATCTCGAAAAACAGGGATTCACCGTCGAGGAAGCGGGGGACGGCCAGGAGGCCTTGCTGCGCATCAGCGAGCGCGAGCCCGATATCGTGCTGCTGGACTGGATGCTGCCGACGCTTTCCGGGATCGAGGTCTGCCGCCAGATCCGCCGCTCCAGCGCGACCCGCGACCTGCCGGTGATCATGGTGACGGCGCGCAACGACGAGCAGGACGCCGTCCGTGGCCTCAACACCGGCGCCGATGACTACATTACCAAGCCGTTCAACATGGAGGCCCTGCTCGCCCGCATGCGCGCGCTTCTCCGCCGGGCGAGCGGCGGGAGCGGCAAGGGGCGGCGCGAATTCCACGACATCGTCATGGATCTCTCGTCTCACCGCGTCTATCGCGGCACCCGCCCGGTGCATCTCGGCCCGACCGAATACCGGCTGCTCGATTTCCTGATGCAGCACCCGCGCCGGGTGTTCGCGCGCGAGGAATTGCTCGATGCGGTCTGGGGGGTTGATATCCATGTCGAGCCGCGCACCGTCGATGTCCATATCCGGCGCCTGCGCAAGGCGCTCAATGTCGGCGACGAAACCGATCTGGTCCGCACCGTCCGCGCCGCCGGCTACGCGCTCGATACCGAGACCATTTGATTTTTCCACCTGATGGGCTGCGGAAAAACCGCCAATATTGCAGTGCTTTCGCCGCCGGCCGCGGCGGCGCGCAACAATCAGCGCGCGTTGCCATGGGGACGTGGGCAATCACCGAAGATGTCTTTTTTGAGACTGTCATACACACTCATGCCGGGCGTCAACAGCGGGGCAAGAGTGTTCCGTGCGAATGTATCTCTGTCATTGCCGACTTGCGTCAAGGAAAGGATACGTTTCGTCTCGGTGTAGATTTTGCCAGCGGCGGATTTGATGTCGTCCTCGGGCTTGCCGCAAGCGATACTTTCGCAAATGGCAGTTTTCTTTGCGGCAAGCACCGCATCAACATCCTGCTCCTTTTCCCTTGAGATGCATAGCGCCGTTAGCACCTCATCGTCAAAGAGGTACGACTCCAGATGGCGACGGCCCAAGACAGTAATACCCCTTTTATTGTAATCTGTAACATCTTTCGAAGCGTGGTCGTCTCGATCGATCAGCCGCTTCACCTGTATATCTGCTGCTATCTTTGGCAATGCCATGGCGAGCCCGAGTGAGTCACGAGACACCTGATCGGCGTTGCCGGCCGAGATGAAGGTCACGTCGGGGAACTCCTCGGCGAAGATCGTCGAATACACCCGCGCATCGTGCTCAGCGCTCTTGCCATTAACTGCCCCGATCGGTTTGCCTTCACAGATTATCACCATGCGGGGAGCGACCAGCTTGGCAAGATCGCCAAGCGCGACATCCAACACGCCCGCCCAAAAGCTCCGATTTGGCTTCGCGGGGGTGATAACCGTTTTCTGGTCGAAGTCATGCCCGCTGAAATCAAGGAAGGCGACAGCGCCGGGATCGGCATCGTAGAGTTCGCGGGCCTTTCTCATCATGCCGATTGAATGTGACGCAATCCATAGCTGCGATTCACCGGGCAGAAGACCCATCAGTTCGTCCAGAAGCGCTCCTTGTATTCTTGTGTTTAGGTGAGCCTCGGGCTCATCTATGCAATAGACGGCGTTGGCGTAATTCGCCCGCTTAACCACGATGTCCAAGATCAGATCAAACGCAGCTTTTTCACCACCGGACAGATTTTTGTAAAAAAATCCTTTGACAGTACCTTTTTCAAACTGAAAGGTGCCGTGCTCAACGGGGTTGCCAACGCCGATGTAGCAAAGGTCTGGAAAGAGGCGTTGCAAAGGATCATGTATTTCCCCGACGAATTTTCTCCGAAACTCAGACATAGTCGTTGAATTTTTCTCGTTGACGAATACGTTTTCCAGGGCCTGAGACGCTAATCGAGCATAATTAATTTGCGCTGTTGCGTCGTTGTATATCAGACGATTCAAGCTATGTTGATTAAGAATTGGTTCATGACGTTTAAGAGTTGTTGTTTGAAAATCTGACTCATTTCTGTAAGCTGTTCTTACATAGAGTGATCCACGTGTGAAAATCGATCCTCCATGCCTTTCGATTATTATTCTATTAGAGAAATTTTTGTCGTCTGAGTCCGTACGGTTATAATATTTTGGGTCTTGGGCCAAGCCATAACTGGCTTCAAATTTATATTTAAGCAGAAAGGCATCGAAGAGAGATGACTTGCCTGAGCCATTCGGCCCGGCAAGAACCACCAGCTTGGCTGTCTCTGGGATGCCCTGAATTTCCAGATCTTCAAATCGGCGGAACTTGGTCAGTTTCACGCTTGCGATACGCATTCCTATCCCACCTTACCCGTGAGCCAGTGAATTTGCGCTGGCGGGCGTCGCTTAATAGCTTGATCTCGAGCAGAAACCGGTTATCGACGCCGCGCCCGCGCGCATCATCGGCGACAGCCCCGCCCCGTGACTATGATGTTCCCGGGCTCGCGGAGGGGTCAAGTCGTGGCTTTTTCCTCTGTAGCTCCCAAACCGCCCCGGCTTTCGCCCCGATCGCTTTCGGGGCTAAAATGTGCCGGCTGCCACAAAACCAGCCGGCACGCCAAATTCGGGGAGATGACCAGGAATGTCGATCACGCGCCGCCGCCTGCTCGCCACCAGCGCCGCCCTCGCCGCGCCGTGGTTTGCCCTGTCAGCTTACGCCGCGACAGAACCTTTGAGACATAAGATACGCTGACACGCAGCAGGGTCACGATCCGGCCGACCGGCTCACCGTCGTCCGCAGCGGCGAAGACACGCTCTCGAAGATCCTGCGAATAGGATTTGCCACGCCGCCAAAGCATCCGTCCCTCCGGTGACCGAAAACCGGAGACCGACGAATCACACTTCGGGGGCAATTCGGAACCCATATTTTTGCACGCCTGCGATCCCGCTCAGGGTGAACGCGCTCTAACTTACTTCCCCTTCCGCAGCAAGCCGAACCCGATCCCATGCCCGGCAGCGCCGCAGGCGCTGCCGAACGGGTAAAAGTTTTTTTGGTTCTTTTTTACAAAAAAGAACGCTCTTTCTTTTGTTCCCTACAACGCCCCCCCGCGCCGTCCCGCCGCCGCGCCGAGGCGCAGACGGAGCGCGTTGAGCTTGATGAAGCCTTGCGCGTCGGCCTGGTTATAGGCGCCCTGGTCGTCCTCGAAGGTGACCATGCGCATCGAGTAGAGGCTGTTTGCGCTCTCGCGCCCGATCACCGTCGCGTTGCCCTTATAAAGCTTGAGCCGCACCTGCCCGCTCACCGATTTCTGGCTCTCATCGATCAGCGCCTGCAGCATCCGCCGCTCCGGGCTGAACCAGAAGCCGTTATAGATCAGCTCGGCATAGCGCGGCATCAGACTGTCCTTGAGATGCGCCGCCTCGCGGTCCAGCGTCAGGCTTTCGATGCCGCGATGGGCGGCGAGCAGGATGGTGCCGCCGGGGGTTTCATAGACGCCGCGTGATTTCATGCCGACGAAGCGGTTTTCGACGAGATCGAGCCGGCCGATGCCGTTCGCCCGCCCGAGTTCGTTGAGCCGGGTGAGCAGGGATGCCGGCGACAGCGCGACGCCATCGATCGCGACCGGATCGCCGGCGGCGAAATCGATGGTGATGATGGTCGGCGCATCGGGGGCGTCCTCGGGGCGGAGGGTGCGCTGATAGACGATCTCGTCCGGCTCGATCGCCGGGTCTTCGAGGATTTTCCCCTCCGAGGAGGAATGGAGGAGATTGGCATCGACCGAGAACGGCGCCTCGCCGCGCTTGTCCTTGGCAATCGGGATCTGATGGGCCTCGGCGAATTCGAGCAGTTTGGCGCGCGAGGTGAGCGACCATTCCCGCCACGGCGCGATCACCGTGACATCGGGCTTCAAGGCGTAATAGGCGAGTTCGAAGCGCACCTGATCGTTGCCCTTGCCGGTCGCGCCGTGGGCGACGGCGTCCGCCCCCACCGCCTCGGCGATTTCGATCTGGCGGGCGGCGATCAGCGGGCGGGCGATCGAGGTGCCGAGGAGATATTGCCCCTCATAGAGGGCATTGGCCCGGAACATCGGAAAGACGTAGTCGCGGACGAAGGTTTCGCGCAGATCCTCGACGAAGATCTCTTTCACACCGAACATCTCGGCCTTGCGCCGCGCCGGCGCCAGTTCCTCGCCCTGGCCGAGATCGGCGGTGAAGGTCACGACCTCGCAGCCATAGGTTTCCTGGAGCCAGCGCAGGATGACGCTGGTATCGAGCCCGCCGGAATAGGCGAGCACCACTTTTTTCACGCTTTTTACCGCCATCTTCGCCTCCATGCGATCCACGTCGCCGCCTCTTAGCGGCAATGCGGCCCGCCGCCCAGAGCGGGAATGGCGCGCCTTCTATGTTCGCCGATAAAGCCCCGCCGCCTCGGCGCGGAGCCGCACCAGGGTGGTCAAAAGATCGAGCATCGGGGTTCTGACCCCGGCGAGACGCGCGAGTGCGAGCGGCGTGGTCAGGAGGGCGTCGATCTCCATCGCCCGGCCGAGTTCGAGATCCTGGAGGATACTCGGCTTGTGGCTCATGCCGAGATACTGGCGCACCTGCGCCTCGGCATCGATCTCGACCGCGCAGCCGAGCGCCGTCGCGATCGCCTGGCCCTCGGCGAGGATGGCCCGCCCGGTCGCGGCGATTACCTTGTCGGTGTAGAGATCGCGGGGGGGAAGGCCGGTGAGCACGCTGAACGGGCCGGAGGTGAGGTTGAGGAGAAGCTTCGACCAGATCGCGTCCCGAATGCGCGGCGTCACCTCGACCGCCAGGCCGGGCGAGGCGAGGAGACCGGCGAGAGCCTCGGCGCGCGGCGTGATCGCGCCGTCGGGCTCGCCGAGGATGAGGCGGCTCTGGCGGTTTTCGACCGCAATGAGCCCGGGGCGAAGCACGGTGCAGGCGGAATAGATCACGCCGCCGATCGCCCGCTCGGGCGCGATGGCGCGCGCGATGGCGCCCTCGGGATCGACGCCCGGCAGCGCCTGGCCGGCGAGTTTTCCGCTCACCCCGCGCAGAAAATACCACCACGGAATGCCGTTCATGGCGAAGACGACGGCGGTTTGCGGCCCGAGCAGGGGGGCGATGGCGACGGCGGCTTCGGGCAGCGACGGCGCTTTCACCGCCATCACCACGACATCCTGCGGCCCGAGCGCGGCGGGATTGCTCTCGGCGCGGACCGGCACCGTGAACGTGCCGTCCTTGGCCTCCAGCGTCAGGCCGTCGGCGCGGATCGCGGCGAGGGTCGCGCCACGCGCGACGACGCTGGTTTCCGCCCCGGCCCGCGCCAGCCGCACCGCGAGATGGCCGCCGATCGCGCCCGCGCCGAACACACAAATTTTCATGCCGTCCCTCCGTCGCCGTTTTCCACCGCCGCGACCAATGTGTGCGCCTCGGCGAGACGCTCCAGCCGGCGCAGCACGCTGTCGCCGGCGAATGTTCCGCTCGCCCGCGCGAGACGCAGCACCAGCCGCCTTCCCTCGACGATGAGCGCGGTCGCGGCGAGCAGATCGGGCGTGCCGGCGGACAGCGTATAGGCGAGGCGGAGCGCGAGGCCGAACCGTTCCGCGCGCGCCGCCGCCGCCGGGGTCAGCAATTGCCGCGCCGGCAGCAGAAAGGGCGCGGCGTTGTCGGCCTCGTAGCGGATGGCGATGACGAGCGCGAGATAGGCGCGGGCGTGATGATCGATGCTGACGCCGGGCTGGCGGAGAATGCGCAAGAACGCCTGCTCGGGGCGGTATTCGGGGTGGTCATGGCTGCCGATATCGGAAATCCAGCAGGCGGCGGCGCGGAGCAGCCGCTCGGGCGGGGTATCATCGGCAAAGAGCGGCGCGGTCCAGGCGAACAGCGCCGGCGGCAGGCCGGGGTCGCGCCCGAGGCGCCGGCCCTGTTCGCGCGCGGCGGCGAGAAGCGGCTCCTCGGCGCGAATCTCGGGCGGCATTTGCGAAAGATACCAGCCCTCGCGCAGGCCATTGGCGCTGAACACCACCCTTGCCGCGCCACTGGCGCGGAGCAGCCGGCGGAGCACCACGGCGGCGAAGGGCAGATCGTCGATCCGCCGGCGCGGAACCCCCGGCAGGCGCTCCAGCACGCGCCGCGCCGCGCCGCCGATGAGGGCGGCGAGATCACGCGCCTCCTCGCGGCCGATGGCGTAGTGATGGACGATGTTCAGCGGATAGCCGGTCTGGGCGATGTGGATGCGCGCCAGCGCCCGAAAGGCGCCGCCGACCAGATAGAGATCGCGCCCGCCGGTCTCGGCGAGACCGGGGATGGTGGCGAGATCGCTCTCGACGATGGCGCGCGCCCGCGCCGGCTCGCCGCCCGAGCGCTCGGCGAGCCGGATCACCCCGAGCTTCAGCGTCGAGGCCGGCCCCACCGCGCCGGCCCGCAAGGTGACGAGTTCCAGCGAGCCGCCGCCGATATCGGCGAGCAGGCCGTCGGCGGTCGGGATGCCGCAGAGAACGCCGTCGGCGGAGAGCGCCGCTTCCTCGGCGCCGGCGAGCACGCGGACCGGCGCATCAGGCAAGCGGGCGCGGATTTCGTCCACGAACGCGCCGCCGTTGGTCGCGTCACGCACCGCCGCGGTGGCGAGAATCTCGAAGGGTTCGGCGCCCATGGCGCGGGCGATGGCGTGATAGCGGCGCAGCACGACCAGCGCCTGCGCCACCCCCTCCTCGTGCAAAACCCCGCTCGCCTGCATCCCACGGCCGAGCCGGAGCACCGCTTTTTCATTGAAGATGGCGAGCGGGTTGCGCGCCCTTCCCTCGAACACCACGAGGCGGACCGAGTTCGAGCCGAGATCGACCACCGCGAGGCGCGGCGCATCGGCGGGCGGGGAAAACGGCATCGGTTCGGCCTTAATCCTCGGTCAGGCGAGGGGCGCGGCGGAGCGGCGCCATCGCGGCGCCATGCAGCGCCGAGCCGCGCCCCGAAAGCGAGGGGTTGGTGGTGAAATAATCATGCGCCGAGACCGGTTTGCGCCCCGCCGCCACCCGCCGCCAGGCGCCATCGGCGGCGAGTTCCCACGATTGCAGCGAATCCTTGAGATTGATCACCATGATCTGGTCGAGCACCTGGGCATGGACGGTCGGGTTATGGATCGGCACCAGGGTTTCCACCCGCCAGTCCATGTTGCGCTCCATCCAGTCGGCGCTGCTGATATAGACGCGGGCCGCCGGGCTCGGGAGTTTATGGCCATTGCCGAAGACGCAGATGCGGCTGTGTTCAAGAAACCGCCCGACGATCGATTTCACCCGGATATTGTCCGAAAGCCCGGCAACGCCGGGGCGCAGGCAGCAGATGCCGCGCACCACCGCCATCACCTTCACCCCCGAAGCCGAGGCCTCATAGAGCGCATCGATCAGGCGCTGATCGACGAGGGCGTTCATCTTGAGCCAGATCGCCGCCGGCCGGCCGGCGCGGGCGAAGCTGATCTCGCGTTCGATCAGCTCGATCAGCACCGGGCGCAGCGTCAGCGGGCTGAAGGCGAGGGCCTCCATCCGCGCCGGGCGGGCATAGCCGGTGAGATAATTGAACAGCCGGGCGGCGTCGCGGGTCAGCGGCGGATCGCAGGTGAAAAACGAGAGATCGGTGTAAACGCGGGCGGTGATCGGATGATAATTGCCGGTGCCGAAATGGGCGTAGGAGCGCATCAAATTCCCTTCGCGGCGCACCACCAGCGACAGCTTGGCATGGGTTTTCAGCTCGACGAAGCCATAGACCACCTGCACCCCGGCCGCTTCCAGGGTGCGCGCCAAGCGGATATTGGCCTCCTCGTCGAAGCGGGCGCGGAGTTCGACCAGGGCGGTGACCGATTTCCCCGCTTCCGCCGCCTCGATCAGCGCCTTGACGATCGGGCTGTCGCGCGAGGTGCGATAGAGCGTCTGCTTGATCGCGACGACATGGGGATCGAGCGCCGCCTGGCGGAGAAACTGCACGACGACGTCGAAACTCTCGAACGGGTGGTGGACGATGATGTCTTTGGCGCGGATGGCGGCGAAGCAATCACCGCCGAAATCGCGAATGCGCTCGGGAAAGCGCGGGGTGACCGGGGGGAACAGGAGATCGGGCCGGTCCTCGGCGATGAGCTGGCGCAGATCGGCGAGGCCGAGCAACCCGTCCTGCACCACCACCTCCTCGGCCGGCACGTCAAGCTCGTCGCTGACCAGGGCGCGGAGATCCTCCGGCATCCCGGCATTGACCGCGAGATGGATCGCGATCCCCCGCCGGCGGCGCTTCAGCGCCGTCTCATAGGAGCGCACCAGATCCTCGGCTTCTTCCTCGAACTCGACGTCGGTATCACGAATGACCCGAAAAAATCCGAGCCCCTCGACGCGATAGCCGGGAAACAGCCGGTCCATGAACAAAAGCGTGACGTCGTCGAGCATCACGAAGCGGATCGCCTCATTGGGCGCGGTTTGCGGCAGGCGGATGAAGCGCTCGATCTGCGCCGGCAGCGGGATCAGCGCGCGCATGCCATGCCCGTCCGCCTCGCGCACCAGACGGAGCGCCATGACCAGGCCCATATTGGGAATGAACGGAAACGGGTGCGCGGGGTCGATGGCGAGCGGCGAGAGCACCGGGAAGATCCGCTCCATGAACCAGATATCGAGCCAGCGCCGGTCTTCGACGCTGAGCGCGCGTTCGAGCCAGGCGGGATCGCGCGGGAGATCGAGCCCGACTCCGCCGAGGGCGGCGCGGAGATCGTGCCAGACGCGCAATTGCTCGGCCATCACCCGCGCGGCCAGCGCCCGGATTTCCACCAATTGCTGCGCCGGGGTGCGGCCGTCGGGGGAGAGGGTGACAACGCCGGCGCGGGCCTGGCCGATCAGCCCGGCGACCCGCACGGAATAGAATTCATCGAGGTTGGAGGCGCTGATGGAGAGAAAGCGCACCCGCTCGAGCAGCGGATGGTTCGGGTTCTCCGCCTCCTCGACGACGCGGAGGTTGAAATCGAGCCAGGACAGCTCGCGGTTGAGAAACCGCTCCGGCCCGGCCAGCGCGGCGGCGCGCGCGGGGGGCTCGTGTCTCGGCGTATCCGCCGCGATGGCGGCAGCGTCGGCGGCGTGGAGGAGAGCGGGCATCAGGTCATCCTAAAGCGCCAGCGCCGGTCGCGAAAGCGGCGGGTGGTTGGCGGTGGGGGCGTCATCCCTTGTCGTCCTCGGCATCGCCGGCGAGTTCGCAGACCACGGCGGCGGCGAGGGCGCGCGAAATCCGCCCGCCGAGCGCCAGCGCCCGCCGGTCGAGCCGCGCCACCGCCTCGCGCAGCGCGGCCGGCGTGCGGGGCAGGCGGGTCAGAAGGAAATCCTGCACCGCGGCGCTCACGGTCAATTGCCGCTCGGCGAACAGGCGGGCGAGAAGGGCGGCGAGCAGATCATCCTCGGCGGCGCCGATCGCAACCGTGGTCACGGCGCGCAGCCGGCTCGCGAGATCGGGAAGCCGCAGCGGCCAGCGCGCCGGCGGGGTGCGCCCGGCGAGGAGCAGGCGCACGCCGCTTTCCTTGGCATGGTTGAGGAGATGCAGAAGGGCTGCCTCGTCGGGGTGGGAATCGGCGTCGTCGAGGGCCAGGCGCGGGCCGGAAAACGCCGGCAGGCCGCGCAGAAACGGGCCCTCCCAGACCGCCTCCGGGCCGGCCCAGAGATGCAGGAGATGGGTCTTGCCGCAGCCGGTGTCACCGGCGAGGGCGAGCCGCCCGTCCGGCCAGGTCTCGGCGCGCGCGAGCCAGGCGCGGGCCTCGGCGTTGGAGGCGGCGGCGAGGAAATCGTCGGCGCCATACTCGGGGCGGCGGGCAAAGGGCAAGGCGAGCTGGCGCATGACGGGGCCGTTACCGTTGGAAACCAGGGGCCGAGGGCGGCGGGTCGCGATAGAGCGGGCTCACCAGATAGCGCCGCAGCCAGAACCGCGCGAGCACGCCGATCGTCGCCGTCACCGGCACCGCGAGCAGGACGCCGAGAAAGCCGAACGCGGCGCCACCGGCGAAGAGGGCGAAAATCACCCAGACCGCCGGCAATTCCACCCGGTCGCCGAGAAACCTGGGATAGATCACGTAGCCTTCCAGGGTCTGGCCGAGGAGAAACACCGCCGCGATCTTGGCGACGCCAAACCAGGTCGGGAACTGCGCCAGCGCGAGGCCGAGCGCGGTCAGCAAGCCGATGATCGAGCCGACATAGGGGATGAACGACAAGATGCCCGAGGCCAGCCCGACGATCAGCCCGAGATCGAGCCCGGCGACGGTCAGCGTCACGGCATAGTAAAGCGCGAGCACGAGACAACAGAGCGCCTGGCCGCGCACCCAGGCCGAGAGGATGCGGTCCACCTCGCGCGCCTGGGCGCGGATCAGCGCCTCATAGCGGCGCGGCAGCCAGATATCGAGCTTCGCCACCACCAGCGGCCAGTCGCGCAGCAGATAGAACGACACCACCGGGGTCACGACCAGGAGCGAGAGCGCGTTGAAAATCGCGAACCCGCCGCCGACCAGGCGGGACGCGGCCGAGGCGAGGAAGGAGAGCATGTTGCCGGCTTGGCTGCCGACCAGTTCGCGAAGTCTCGCATCGACGAAATCGGCCCCGAGGCGCGCCTGCAAATTGGCCATCACCTGCATTGCCGATTCGCGCACCATCCCGGCATAGGCCGGAAGGCGGGTGATCAGGAGGCCGAGCTGCGCCAGAATCAGCGGATAAAGCAGCAGCAGAAACAAAAGAATTGCGGCGAGCAGCAGCAAGACGAGGAGAAAAGCCGCCAATCCGCGCGGCATCCCGGCGCGGACCAGCCGGCTCGCCAGCGGGTCGAGGAAATAGGCGACGCCGGCGGCGGCGACGAAGGGGAGCAGGATGGTCGCGAAAAGCTGCAAGGCGAGCCACGCGACGACGACGACGGCGGCGAGCAGGGCAACGCGCTGGCGGCGTATCGCCGGGGAATCGGCGCGGGAGGTTTCGGGCGGCGGCAATTCGGGGATGGTTGGCATGTCGGCGCAGTGTCGCCGATCGCGGCGTTGCGCGCCACTGCCGCGTGTGGTTCTCTCCGCCCGCGAGCCCGACCTTTTGGCCCTCGATCCTTTGTAAAACGAGCGGAGACCCTAGATGGCCAGCCTGACCTATCGCGCCGCTGGCGTGGATATCGCGGCCGGCGAAGCGCTGGTGGAGGCGATCAAGCCGGCGGCGGCGGCGACGCGGCGCGCCGGCGTGCTCGGCGGTCTCGGCGGTTTCGGCGCGCTGTTCGACCTCAGGGCGGCGGGCTATGTCGATCCCATCCTGGTCGCCAGCACCGATGGCGTCGGCACCAAGCTCAAACTCGCGATCGAGACCGGGCGGCAGGATGGGATCGGCATCGACCTCGTCGCCATGTGCGTCAACGATCTCGTCGTGCAGGGGGCGGAGCCGCTGTTTTTTCTCGATTATTTCGCAACCAGCCGGCTTGAGGCGGACGCCGCCGCGCGGCTCATCGCCGGCATCGCGCAAGGCTGCGCCGAAAGCGGCTGCGCGCTCGTCGGCGGCGAGACGGCGGAGATGCCGGGGCTTTATGCGCCCGGCGATTACGATCTCGCGGGTTTCGCGGTCGGCGCCGCCGAGCGCGGCCATTTGCTGCCTTCGGGTGTCATGCCGGGGGATGCGGTGATCGGCCTTCCGGCCAGCGGCGTCCATGCCAACGGTTTTTCGCTGGTGCGGCGGATCATCGCCGAAAGCGGTGCCCGGCTCGACGCGCCGCCGCCCTTCGACGCTGGCGATGGCGCAAGGACGGGGGCGACCCTCGGCGAGGTGCTGCTCACCCCGACCCGGCTCTATGTCAAGCCGGTTCTGGCGCTCCACCGCGCCGGCCTGCTCAAGGCCGCGGCGCATATCACCGGCGGCGGCTTGCCTGGCAATCTGCCGCGCGTTCTGCCCGCCGGCACCATCGCCGCCCTCGATGCCGGGGCCTGGCATGTGCCGGCTTTGTTCCGCTGGCTCGCCGCCGCCGGCTCGGTGTCGGTCGATGAAATGCTGCGGGTCTTTAATTGCGGCATCGGCATGGTGGTCATCGTCGCCGATGCCGACGCGGCCCTCGCCGGTCTCGCGGCACTCGGCGAGACCGGCGCGGTGATCGGCCGGATCGAAGCCGCGCCGGACGCCGGCCTGCCGGCCGCGCTCGCGATCGCCCCGCCGCCCGGCTGGCTCGCATGACGCCGGCCGCGGATCGGCGCCGGGTCGGGGTTCTGATCAGCGGCCGCGGCTCCAACATGATGGCGCTGCTGGCGGCGGCGCGGGCGCCGGATTACCCCGCCGAGATCGCCGTCGTGCTCGCCAACCGCGCCGACGCCGCCGGGCTCGCGCTGGCCCGCGCCGAGGGGGTGCCGGCGATCGCGGTGCCGGGACGCGCGTTCGGGCCCGATCGCCTCGCGCACGAAGCGGCGCTCGGCCGCGAACTCGACCGCCATGGGGTCGAGATCGTCTGTCTCGCCGGCTATCTCCGCTTGCTCACGCCCTGGTTCGTCGGTCGCTATGGCGGGCGGATGCTCAATATCCATCCGAGCCTGCTGCCCGCGTTCCCCGGCCTCGACACCCACGCCCGGGCGCTTGCCGCCGGCGTCAAGCTGCATGGCTGCACCATCCATCTGGTGACGGAAGGCATGGATGAGGGGCCGATTCTGGCGCAGGGCGCGGTGCCGGTGCTGCCCGGTGACGACGAGGCGGAACTCGCCGCGCGCGTGCTCGCGCTCGAACATCGGCTCTATCCGGTGGCGCTCCGCGCCTTCCTCGGCGGCGAGCGTTTCTTGCCGGCGGCCGGCGCGATTTTCTGCAACCCCTTGCTGCCGCCCCCGCTCACGCCTTAAAAACAGCGCCAAACCACGTCACCCAAACCACGTCACCCAAACCACGTCACAACGAGGCGCTCGCATGGCCAACCCCTCCTCTTCCGCGCATTCCCTCACCGAAAGCGATTTTCTCGCCGACCGGCAGCGCTTCTGGGCCGGCTTCACCCATTTCACCGTCGTCGCCGCGAGCGGCGTCGCCCTGCTGCTCATCCTGATGGCGATTTTTCTGCTCTAGTAGAGCGTGATGACCGGAGGCGGAATCGGCCTTAGGTCTGAATCACGTGATAAAACAAATAACTAGAGCAGGCCACTAGCGCCGCCCGGCGCCCATCAGCGCGGCGCCGAACAGCGCCGCGGCGGTGGTCGCGACGATGATCAGAAAGCGCAGCCGCCACGCCGCCGCTTTCGCCTCGGCGGTCATCGTCCGGCGCAGCGCCGCGCGCAGCGCCGCTGCCCGCGCCGGGAGATCGGCGTTGCGGTCGGCGGCGGCGGCCGTGCCGCCGAATCGCGCCTCGTCGTTCTTGCCGAGCGCCGCCGCCAGAGCATCGATGTCGGCCACCCGGCCGCCGGCGAGCGCGTCATCGAGCATCGCCTCCTCGTGCAGGGCGCGGGCGAGCGGCAGCGGCGCGGCATAGGTCGCGAGAATGCCGGTCAGCCCGACGACGGCGAAGGCCATGGCAAGAAAGGCGATCAGGCTGGCGCCCGGCCGCCGGGAGGGTGTGCTCATGCGTAGCGCCGCAGCAGCGCCACCAGCCGTCCTTGCAGGCGCACCCGCTCGGCCGGGAAAATCCGCGTCTCGTGGCGGGCGTTGGCGGGTTCCAGCGCGATCGAATTGCCGCGCCGGCGGAGCCGCTTCAACGTCACCTCGCCCTCGTCGATCAGGGCGACGACGATCTGGCCGTTTTCCGCCCCCTCGCCGCGGCGGATGATCGCGGTATCGCCATCCAGGATGCCGGCATCGATCATCGAATCGCCGGCCACTTCCAGCGCGTAATGCTCGCCATTGCCGAGCAGCGCGACAGGCACCTCGATCAGCGCGCCGTGATCGCGCAGCGCCTCGATCGGCAGGCCGGCGGCGATGCGGCCATAGAGCGGCAATTGCACAGCACTCGCCGCCGCCGCCGCGCGCACGCCCTGTAGCCGGGCGGAAAAATCACCGCGGATGACGTTAGGTGCGAAGCTGGGGGGGGGCGCGAAGCTGGGGGGAGCGAAGCTGGCCGGCGCGACCCCGGGCGCCGCTTCCGGGGCGCCGTTCGCGCCGTCACTGCCCGGCCCGCTCGCGGCCATGATATCCTCGGGCAGGCGCAGCACTTCGAGGGCACGGGCGCGATGATGGCGGCGGCGGAGAAACCCCCGCTCCTCCAGCGCCGAGATCAGACGGTGGACGCCGGATTTGGATTTGAGACCGAGCGCGTCCTTCATCTCCTCGAAGCTCGGCGAGAAGCCGGTGCCGCGGAGATGCTGATCGATGATGGTCAGGAGCTGGTATTGCTTGCGGGTCAGCATGCCGAGCCTTTTTCTATCTTGTGCCAAAGGCGCCGGCCGCCGCAATCAGCGAACCGCGCCGCGTTAAGCAAGAGGGAATGCTCCGATTCCTGGGCTATGTTCTATATTGGTTCTTGTCCGCTCGTCAAGCGTCCCGGGACAGGCGTCCTCACGGCTTGGCCGGGGGCCGCGCCGCCGGCGCGGTAAGGCCGAGCGCGCTGTAAAGCCGGGTGCTCGGCGGCCAGCTCCGCATCACCGCGCCGCGATGGTGGGCGGCGGCATAGCCGGCATAGACCACGATCGCGAGGCTCGCCGCCCAGCCGAGCCAGATCGCGACGCCCGGCCGGCGGCGCGGCGGCTTCTGGGGTGCCGCGATCCTTCGCTCGGGCGTCGCGACCAGCGGCGCCTCCGGAATCCGGAGGAAGGAGTCGGGGGCGGGCGCGCTCTCCGGTGCGATCTCCGGCGGCGTCGGGGGGGCATCGGCGCTCGGCTCCCATTCATGGCCGCAGCGCGCGCAGCGGGCCCGCCGCCCGGGCACGAGCAACGCGTCCGGAACCTCGTAAGTCGCGGCGCAGGCGGGACAGGTGATCTGCATGAATGTCTCGAGAGGTTACTTTGGCGTGCCGGCGCGACCCTGGCAATGCCATGGCGGGGTTTGCGCCACCTTTCCTGGCTTGGCAAAAGAAGCGGGAGAAAAACACGGTTCGCGATGATCAGATTTCACGAGGTCGGACTTTCCTATGGCGACGGCGGCGGCGGCCGGGCGGGGCTGGTTTTGCGCGATATCAGCTTTGCCGTCGCCGCTGGCGGGTTTCGCTGGCTGCTCGGTCCCTCCGGCGCCGGCAAGACCAGTCTTCTGCGCCTGCTCACCCTCGCCGCGCGGCCGAGCCGGGGCGAGGCGGTCGTTCTCGGCTGTCCCATCCATGCCGCCTCGCGCCGCGATCTCGCCGCCCTCCGCCGCCAGATCGGCGTCGTGTTCCAGGATTTCCGTCTGCTCGGCCATCTTTCGGTATTCGACAATGTCGCCCTGCCGCTCCGCCTCGCCGGGCGGCCGGAGGGGCAGATCAGCGCCGATGTCACCGAGATGCTGCGCTGGGTCGGGCTCGCCGGGCACCTGGCGGCGCTGCCGCCGACGCTTTCGGGCGGCGAGCAGCAGCGCGTCGCCATCGCCCGCGCGGTGATCGGCCGCCCGAGCCTCATTCTCGCCGACGAGCCGACCGGCAATCTCGACGAGGCTCAGGCCGAGCGGCTGATGCAGTTGCTCGGCGAGCTGAACCGGCTCGGCACCAGCGTCATCGTCGCGACCCATCAGACCGCGCTGGTCGCGCGCTATCCGGCGCCGGCGCTCCGGCTCGATCAGGGGCGGCTGGTGGGCGATGGTTAAGGCGCGCGCCCGGCTGCTGCGCCCGGCGGGGTTCGACGAACTCGGCCTCAAGCGCGCCTTCGCCCCGCGTCTGCTGCCGCTCCTGGTCGCGGCGGTGGCCCTGCTCGCCGCGCTGACGCTCGCCGGGATGCTGGCCGCCGCTGGTCTCGCCCGGCATTGGCGGGACGGCGCCGGCGCGAGCTTGACGGTGCAGGTGCCCGAGCCCGAGGCGCCGGCGGCTTCCGGCGCCGGGAGCCGGGCGGAGGCGGTTCTCGCCCTGCTCCGCGCCGATCCCGCAATCGCCGCGGCGCGGCGCCTCGGCGACGCCGAACTCGAAGCCCTGCTCCGTCCCTGGCTGGGGGCCGCGCCGCGCGCGCTCGGCCTCGCGGTGCCGGCGGTGATCACCCTCCGCCGTGCCGCCGGGGCGCCCCCGGTCGCCGAGGAGGCGCTCGCGCTCCGGCTCGCGCGGCCGGCGCCAGGGACGCTGGTCGAAGCGGCGGGGCCGTGGTTCGCGCGGCTCGCGGCGCTGGCCCGCAGTTTACAGGCGCTGGCCGCGTTCGCGCTGCTCATCGTCGGGGCGATCGCGGCCCTGGTGATCGCGATCGCGACCCGCGCGAGTCTCGCGGCGCGGCGCGAGGCGCTGGAGATCGTTCATGGTCTGGGCGCGAGCGATTCCTATATCGCCAACCGATTCGCCGCCCGTGCCCTGTGGCTGGCGGCGGTTGGCGGGGGGCTCGGGACGCTGGCGGCGCTGCCGGCGCTGGCGTTGCTCGCGAGGCTCGCCGCCCCGTTCGCGGCGCTGATGGCGCCCGGGGCCGGGGCCGGGGTCGTCGGGGGGGGGGCCAGCGCGGCCGGCGGCATCGTGCCGGCGGCGGCGCTGTGGCTCGTGGCGCTGCCGCTGTCGGCGGCGGTGATCGGCTGGCTCACGGCGCAAGTGACGGTGCGGCGATGGCTCCGCCGCTTGCCATGACCCGCGCCGGGCGCTCCGCGCTGTTGCTTGCGCTCGTCGCCGCCGGCGTCTGGCTGGCCGGATTTCTCTGCTTCGTTGCCGTCACCGGCGCGTCACCGCCGCCCGATCCGCCGCGCGCCGACGGCATCGTCGTCCTCACCGGCGGGGCGGACCGGATCGCCGACGGATTGCGTCTGTTGGCCGCCGGCAAAGGGCGGGAATTGCTGGTCTCGGGAGTGGCGTCGCGGCTCGATCTCGCCGAGATGGCGCGCCATGCCGGGCTCGATCCGGCGCCGCTCGCGGGCCACGTCACCCTCGGCCGCGCCGCCATCTCGACCCGCGGCAACGCCGCCGAGGCGGCGCTCTGGGCGCGGCAATATGGCTTTCATTCGCTGATCCTGGTCACCGCGACCTATCACATGCCGCGCGCCCACGCCGAACTCGCCCGCGCCATGCCCGATGTCACGCTTTACGCCGCCGCCGTGGTGCCGCCGGCGATGCGCAGCCTTTGGCAATGGACGACGCTCAGGCTGCTCGCGGTCGAATACAGCAAATTCCTGATCGTCGCCTCCGGCGTTTCGGCGTGGCTACCGGCGCCGGGGGAAGGGGGATGAGGGCAGCGGAATGAGGGAAAAATGATTTTTCTGCGCTCGGCGCTGTTCAATCTCTATTTCTTCCTGCTCACCTTCGTGCTTGGCCTCGGCGGCCTGGGCGTGCGCTGGCTCGCGCCGCGCCGGGCGCTCGAATATGCTCAAGTCTGGGCGCGGCTTCTGCTCGGTGGCTTGCGCCGGATCAGCGGCATCTACCCGGTGCTGATCGGTGGCGAATACCTGCCTCCGGGCGGGCCGGTGCTGATCGCCTCGCAGCATCAATCGGCCTATGACACGCTGGTCTGGCTGACGCTGCTTTCGCGTCCGGCCTATGTGATGAAGCGGGAGCTGGTGAAAATTCCGCTGTTCGGGCCGCTCACGCCGCTCGCCGGGATGATTTTGGTCGATCGTGCCGGGGGTGCCGCGGCTTTGCGCGGCCTGCTCGGCGAGACCCGGCGGGCGGTGGCGGAGGGACGCCAGATCGTGATTTTCCCGGAAGGAACCCGTACCCTCCCGGGTGAGCGGCGGGCGCTACAACCGGGGGTCGCGGCGATGGCGGCGACGGTGAAGCTGCCGGTGCTGCCGGTTGCGACCGATTCGGGTCTGCGCTGGGGAAAGAATGCGTTTTTCAAGCGCCCGGGGCCGATCCATATCGTCGTCTGCCCGCCGCTCGCGGCCGGATTGCCGCGCGCGGCGCTGCTCGCCAGCATCCAGGCGGCATGGGACGCGGCACCCATGCCTTTATCCCCGCCGGGATGTGGGTAAATCTGTGGGAGGATGCGCGCGAAGCTCCGAGATTACCCCAATGTTAAAATTCAACTATCTGTAAAAAATCACTTTTCTTTCTATTTCCGGCCGCGGCGGCGGATTTTCGCGAGATGGGGATAATGTGTCGGCGCCGCTCTCCCGGCTGGTTTTCAGCCGCCCCCTGTTTCAGTGATCGAGCGCCCGCCCGCGTGTTTCCGGCAGGGCGAACGCGGCGAGGAAAAACACCGCATAGGCGATGACCGAGAACACCGCGATGGCGTCGGCGAGCGGGATGATTTCCGCGAGATAGCCGACCAGGGTCGGAAACAGGGCGCCGACGCCGCGGCCGAAATTATAGCAGAATCCCTGGCCCGAACCGCGCATCGCGGTCGGAAATAATTCGGTGAGAAACGGGCCGAAGCCGGAAAAATAGCCCGAGGCGAAGAAGCCGAGCGGAAAGCCGAGCACCAGCATCGCCCGATTCGGGATCGGGATTTGCGTATAGGCGAGAACGATGACGATCGCCGCGGCCGAGAAGACGAGAAACAGCATCCGCCGTCCGATCCGGTCGGCGAGCCAGGCGCCGGCGAGGTAGCCGGCGAAACTGCCGGCGATCAGCGTCGCGAGATAGCCCGTCGAGCCGATCACGCTCAGCCCGCGCGTGGTTTTGAGGAAGGTCGGGAGCCAGGTGGTGATGGCGTAATAGCCGCCTTGGGCGCCGGTCGAGGCGAAGGCGGCGAGCAGGGTGGTCGGCAGGATGTCGGGAGCGAAAATGCGCGCGAGCGGCGGATGTCTTTCGCCGGCGGCGAGGCGCCGCTGGCGGTTGGCCGCCGCCAGTTCCGGCTCGGCGACGTGGCGACGGATATAGAGCGTGAGCAGCGCCGGGGCGACACCGAGGGCGAACATCGCGCGCCAGGCCAGCGAAGGCGAAAGCTGCGAAAACAAGACCGCCTGGGCAAGGACTGCGGCACCCCAGCCGAGCGCCCAACCCGCCTGCACCGAGCCCACCGCGCGGCCGCGAAATTCCGGGCGGATCACCTCCCCCATCAACACCGCGCCGACCGCCCATTCGCCGCCGAAGCCAAACCCGAGGAGCGTGCGGAAGAGAAGCAACTGATTGAAACTCTGCGCGAAAGCCGAGAGCAGGCTGAACAGCGAGAACCACAGAATGGTGAGCTGCAAGGTGCGCACCCGGCCGATGCGGTCCGACAGAAACCCGGCGAGCCAGCCGCCGATCGCGGAGGCGAGCAAGGTCGCCGTCGCGGCCAGCCCAGCGCGGCCGCCGCCGACCTGCCAGAGCTGCATGATCGAGCCCAGCACCAACGGGTAGATCATGAAATCCATGCCATCGAGCGCCCAGCCGGTGGCGCAGGCGACAAACGTGCCGCGTTCGGGCGCGGTCATGCTGCGGAAAAACGCCCACAAGCCGGTTTCGGCGGGGGGAGCGGCGATCTCGGAAATGGCCTGATTCCTTTCTTGCTGGCGGGGTTACAGCGTCGCCGCCGCGCGGGCGGCCTGGTTGTAATGGCCGGAGAGCGCGCGCAGCAGGGAAGCGAGCGCCGAGAGCGGCGCCTCGCCGGGGCCGGTCGCGGCAAAGCCCGCGACCAGCAGCCGCTCGCGGATCGCGGCATAGCGGGCGCAGAGCGCCGCGCCGTCCGCGGTTGCGCGCACCAGCGCCTCCTTGCCGGCGCGTTCGCTGCTGATGAGGCCGGCGCGGGTGAGCTTGCGGAGGGCGTAGGTGATGAGATGCGGATCCTCGATGTCGAGGACGAGGGCGATATCGGCCCGCCGCTTCGGCCGGTCGCGATGGCGGACGGTGTGCAGGATCAGAACCTCGATCGGCGAGAGGCCGGGCGCGCCGGCGGCGGCGGCGCAGCGGATCATCCAGCGCTGAAAGGCGTGATGGGCGAGGGTGAGGCCGAATTCGACCTCCGAGAGCGCCGGCGAGCCGCCGGAAGCGAGATGGGCGGAGGACACCACGGGATCACGCCGGATCTTCGGGGCAGCCTCGGGCTCAGGCATCGAAGGCACTCCCTTGACGATGGGTGGTTGGGAAATCGTTGACGATTTATCGATAATTTGTCAATGATGGGTCTGGAAAAAACCACCGCCCAAGCCCGAGGAACCTCGATGAGCGAAGCCACCGCGCGCCCCGAAACCCCGCTTGCTCCCGGCTGGCAGTTCTGGATCGATCGCGGCGGCACCTTCACCGATATCGTCGCCCGGGCGCCGGACGGGCGCTTGCTCACCCATAAATTGCTCTCGGAAAACCCCGCCCGCTATCCGGACGCGGCGATCGCCGGGATCAGGGCGGTGCTCGGCCTCGCCGCCGAGGCGCCAATTCCGCCCGGCGCGATCGAGGCGGTGAAAATGGGCACCACGGTCGCGACCAACGCGCTTCTGGAGCGCAAGGGCGAGCGCACCCTGCTCGTCGTCGATCGGGGATTTGCCGATATTTTGCGCATCGGCAACCAGGCGCGCCCGCGCCTTTTCGATCTCGCGATCACGCTTCCGAGCCAGCTCTACGAGGGGGTGGTGGAGATCGATGGCCGGATCGCCGCCGATGGCACCGAACTGGCCCCGCTCGATGAGGCGCGCGCGCGGGAAGCGTTCGCCCAAGCCCGCGCCGAGGGGTTTGCCGCCTGCGCGATCGTGCGCATGCATGCCTGGAAATACCCCGATCACGAGCGGCGGCTCGCCGACATCGCCCGCGAAGCCGGTTTTGCGCAGGTTTCGGCGAGCCACGCGGTCAGCCCCTTGCTGCGGCTGGTGCCGCGCGGCGATACCACCGTGGTCGACGCCTATCTCTCGCCGATTCTCCGCCGCTATGTCGATCGGGTGGCGGCGGCGCTTTCCGGGACAAAGCTCTATTTCATGCAATCGCATGGCGGGCTCGCCGAGGCGCGGCATTTCCAGGGCAAGGATGCGATTCTCTCCGGCCCCGCCGGCGGCATCGTCGGCGCCGCGCGCACGGCGGAGGCGGCGGGGATAACGCATATCATCGGCTTCGACATGGGCGGCACCTCGACCGATGTCGCGCTCTATGACGGCGCCTTCGAGCGCGCCTTCGAGACCGAGATCGCCGGGGTGCGCCTGCGCGCGCCGATGATGGCGATCAACACCGTCGCCGCCGGCGGCGGCTCTATCCTGCATTTCGACGGCGCGCGGCTCCGCGTCGGCCCGGATTCGGCCGGCGCCGTGCCCGGCCCGGCGAGCTACCGCAATGGCGGGCCGCTCACGGTGACGGACGCCAATGTCTGTCTCGGCAAAATCCAGCCGCGGCATTTCCCGGCGATTTTCGGCGCAAGTGGCGACCAGAGGCTCGATGCCGGATTGGTGCGCGAAAAATTCGCCGCCCTGGCCACCGAGGTCGGCGCGAAAACCGGCATCGCGCAGACCGCCGAGCGTCTCGCGGAGGGGTTCATCGCCATCGCGGTCGCCAACATGGCCAATGCCATCAAGCAGATTTCGGTGCAAAAAGGCCATGACCTCTCGCGCTTCACGCTCGCCTGCTTCGGCGGCGCCGGCGGCCAGCACGCCTGTCTCGTCGCCGATGCGCTCGGCATGGACAAAGTGTTTTTGCATCCGTTCGCCGGCGTGCTCTCGGCCTATGGCATGGGGCTTGCCGATCAGGTGGTGATGCGCGAGCAGGCGGTGGAAACGCCGCTCGATGACGCCGCGATTCCGACTCTCGAAAAAACCCTCGCCGAACTCGCCGCCGACGGCATCGCGGCGCTCGTCGCGCAGGGGGCGGCGCGGGCGGCAATCCACGTCAATCATTCGGTGCATATTCGTATCGAAAGCACCGAGGCCGCGCTCGCCGTGCCGTTCGGGCCGCTGGCCGCGATGGTGGCCGATTTCGCCGACGCGCACAGCGCCCGTTTCGGTTTCACGCCGCCGCCCGGGCGGGCGCTGGTCGCCGAACTGGTCGCGATCGAGGCGATCGCCCCGGGCGACGCGGTCGCCGAAGAGACGCTGGCGGCGCGAACCGTCGGCGTGCCCGAGGCGATCGACGAGGTTTCGCTGTTCAGCCAAGGGGTTTCGCATCGCGCGCCGGTGTTCGAGCGCAGCGCGCTCGCCGCCGGCGATCGTTTGTCCGGCCCGGCGCTGATCCGCGAGGCCAATGCGACGACGGTGATCGAGCCCGGCTGGCAGGCGGAAATCACCGCGCGCAACCATCTGCTGCTGACCCGCGCGAGCGCGCGCGAGATGCGCCATGCCGCCGGCACCGAGCGCGCCGATCCGGTTCTGCTCGAACTCTTCAACAATCTCTTCATGAATGTCGCCGAGCAGACCGGCGCCGTTTTGCAGAACACCTCGCTCAGCGTGAACATCAAGGAGCGGCTCGATTTCTCCTGCGCGATTTTCGATGGCAGCGGCGCGCTGGTCGCCAATGCGCCGCATGTGCCGGTGCATCTCGGCGCGATGGGGGAAAGCGTGCGCACGGTGCTCGCGCGGCGCGGCGAGACCCTGAAACCGGGCGACGTCATCGCCCTCAACAATCCCTTCAACGGCGGCACGCATCTCCCCGATGTCACCGTCATCACCCCGGTTTTCGACGAGAGCGGGCGCGAGATCCGTTTTTTCGTCGGCTCGCGCGGGCATCACGCCGATATCGGCGGCGCGACCCCGGGTTCGACGCCGCCCTACTCGACCACGCTCGAGGAAGAGGGCGTGGTGATCGATGATTTTCTCCTCGTCGAGGGCGATGCTTCGGGCGGGCATTTCCGCGAGACGGAGTTCCGCGCCCTGCTCGGGGCCGCGCGCTATCCGGCGCGCAGCCCCGATGTCAATGTCGCCGACATCAAGGCGCAGGTGGCGGCGAATGCGCGCGGGGTGCGGGAATTGCAACGGGTGATCGCGCAGTATGGCTGGGACATGGTTTCGGCCTATATGCGCCATGTCATGGACAATGCCGAGGAGAGCGTGCGCCGGGTGCTGGCGCGCATTCCGGGCGGGCACTTCACCTATCGCATGGATCGCGGCGCGCCGCTGGCGGTCGCGGTGCGTATCGATGCCGCGAAGCGCACCGCGATCGTCGATTTCACCGGCACCGGGGGCGAGCAGTTGGATGGCAATTTCAACGCCCCGCCGGCGGTGACCCGCGCCGTCGTGCTCTATGTTTTCCGCTGTCTCGTCGGCGACGACATTCCGCTCAACGACGGCTGTCTGAAACCGATCGAGATCGTGATCCCGCCAGGAAGTTTCCTCAGCCCCTCGCCCGGCCGCGCCGTCGTTGCCGGCAATACCGAGGTCTCGCAAGCGACCTGCAATGCGCTCTTCGGCGCGCTCGGGGTGATCGCCTGTAGCCAGGCGACGATGAACAATTTCCTGTTCGGTGACGCGAAATATCAATACTACGAGACGATCTGCGGCGGCACCGGCGCCGGGCCGGATTTTGACGGCACCGCGGCGGTGCAGACGCACATGACCAATACCCGCATGACAGATGCCGAAATTCTTGAACTCCGCTATCCGGTGCGGCTCGAGGAATTTTCCCTCCGCCGTGGCTCGGGCGGGGCGGGGCGCCACCGTGGCGGCGATGGCGCGCGGCGCAAGCTCCGTTTTCTCGCGCCGATGACGGCGGTGATCGTCGCCTCGCGCCGCGAGGTGGCGCCGTTCGGGCTCGAAGGCGGCGAGGACGGCGCGCCCGGGCGGCAATGGGTCGAGCGCGGCGATGGCCGGCGCGACATCCTCCGCGGCGTCGATCGCGCCGAACTCGCGCCCGGCGATGCGTTCGTGATCGAAACCCCGGGCGGCGGCGGCTTCGGCGCGCCGGAGTGAGCGTATCTCTCAGGTTTTGAGCATCGGGCAGGCGTTTTCGGCGAGCGGCCGGAAGGCCTGATCGGCCGGCGTGGTGGCGAGGATGTTGAACACATCCCACGGCATCTTGCTCTCGGCGGGTTTCTTCGCCTCCAGAAGAAATACCGGGGTGATGAAGCGGCCATCGGGGCGGATTTGCTGGCGGCCGAAGCAATCATCGTCGGTCGGGATCGCTTTCATCGCCGCGATCGCCGCTCGCCCGGACCCGCGCGCCGCCGGGACGCCGAGCTTGGCCACCGCTTTCATATACTGGGTGACGCCGGCATAGCAGCTCGCATGCAGGCTGCTCGGGTAATTATGCGGCGATTTCTTGAGGAAGCGTGCGGTGAAGGCGCGGGTGCGGTCGTTCGTGTCCCAATAGAAGGTGTCGGAAATCAGCAGCCCCTGCGCCGTCTCCAGCCCCATGGAGTGGATTTCGGTGACGAAGCCGAGCAGCGCCGCGATCTTCATGCCCTGCTGGGCGAGGCCGAATTCGCGCGCCTGCTTGACGCAGTTTTCCATGTCGCCGCCGGTATTGCAGAGGCCGAGCACCTTGGCGCCGGAGGTCTGCGCCGCGAGCAGATAGGAGGAAAAATCGGTGGTGCCGGGAAACGGATAACGCGCCGCACCCAGCACCTTGCCGCCCTTGCCGGTGACCAGCGTCGAGATGTTCTGCTCCAGCGCATGGCCGAAAGTGTAGTCGGCGACGATGAGAAACCAGCTATCGCCGCCGCGCTCGACGATCGCGCCGCCGGTGGAGTGCGCGAAACACCAGGTATCGGGCGCGAAATGCACCATGTTGGGGTTGCAATACTTGCCGGTGAGATCGCCCGACGCCGCGCCGGTGTTGATCTGCGCCTTGTCCTTTTCGGTGGAAACGGTGTTCACCGCGAGCGCGACGGCGGTGTTGTTGAGATCGGCGATGGCGTCCACCCCGTCGCGGTCATACCATTCGCGCGCGAGCGCCGAGGCGATATCCGGCTTCTGGCGATGATCGCCGGAGAGGATCTCGACCTTGAACCCGTATTGCTCGGGCCGGAAATCCGCGACCGCCTGCTCTGCCGCGAGCACCGAGGTGGGGCCGGAATTATCGCGGTACTGGCCGGAGAGATCGGTGAGCACGCCGATGCGGATTATGGTGTCCTCGGCGGCGCGGGCGCGCGCCAGCGGCGCGGCGAGGGCGGCGCTGGTGGCGAGCAGGCGGCGGCGCGTGATCGACATTCCTGGTCATCTCCCCGAATTTGGCGTGCCGGCTGGTTTTGTGGCGGCCGGCACATTTTAGCCCCGAAAGCGATCGGGGCGAAAGCCGGGCGGTTTGGCGGGGAGGCGGGCAAACCCGCCTGACCTGCCCTGTTTCTTCGGACCACGGTTAACTTGAGAGCCCGGCTCCTTGCTGCTGTTGCCCCAGGTGGGGCGACACGCTCACCAGTTTTTTGCCGCTACCTCACGCATCACCCCGATCTCCGGATCGCGTTCCGCCACCAGCTTCTTCAGCCGGGCCACCTCCGCCACCGGCTCCCGATCCGCCGCCCGGATGATCCCCACCCCCCGCTCATCCGTGAACCTCGATTTCCGCATCGCTCCCTCCCTCCAGGGAGTCAGTCTCTCAACTTTGCGGTGGGCCGAAAATCCAGGGGCAGGTCAGCGGCCCGCCATTGCCGTGCAGGAAGCGGCGCCGAAGACGCAAAACCGCGCGCAATAGGGGTGGTCGAGGGTCACCGGCCGTGCCGCGGCCAGGAGATCGGCGCCGAGATCGAAACCCGGCGCATAGGGCTGCAAGGTGCAGGCAACGACACGCGGCGCCGCCTCACCCCGGCGATGGATGACCATCCGCGAGGTCTCGCACATCACCCGCCGCCCGCGCCGGGCGAGCGTCCGCCAGCAGGTCGCGCTCACCTCCGGCGGGTCGGGCTGGTTCGCGAGTTCGGGAAACAACACCAGCCGCGCGGGATCGAAGGCATCGAGTGCCAAGCCGAGTTCCGCGAACAAAGCGGCGAAGCCGGCGCGCAGGCCCGCCTCCTCGACCTCGGGCGGCCGCCTGGCCGCGATCGAGAGCGAGGCGCCACTCCCGGCGAGCGCGCGGAGCCCGGCGAGGCTCGGCGCGAAACTCCCGGCGCCACGCAAGCGCTCATGCCCCTCCCGGGTGTAATGGTCGAGCGACACCCGGATCGCGAGCCGCGCGCCATGCGCCGCGGCAAGCCGGCGGAGCCGCGCGAGATGACGCTGCATCGGGCGCATGGCGTTGGTCAGCACGAGCGCGCGATAGCCGCGCGCGAGCGCCTCCGCGATCATCGCCGGCGTCTCCGGGTTCAAAAACGGCTCACCGCCGGTGAAGCCGATCTCGACGAGTTCGGGGTGGCGGGTCGCCGCCTCGTCGAGAAACCGGTCGAAATCGGCGCGGGCGAGATAAAGCAGCCGGTCATTGCGCGGGCTGCTTTCGATATAGCAATCGGCGCAGGCGATGTTGCACAACGTCCCGGTATTGAACCACAGGGCTTCGAGGCCGGTGAGCGCAACCGTCGCGTGGGGCTCGCCGTTGGCGGTCCGCGCCGGGTCGGCGAAAGCCGGGCGGGCGGCGGGCGCGGGGGCTGCGTTCTTTCGCCACCTTGTCACGGGGGGCGCGAGACTTGTGCCACTCATCGCCTGCTCGGCGGCGGGCAGGATGTCGAAATTCGGCCAGATGCCGCTCTCCAGCGTCTCGGCGTAATCCTCGGGCAGCCCGGCGCGCCGCATCGCCGCCGCCGCCGCGCGGTGATCATAGGTGAGCGGCAGATGGCGGATGTCGAGTCCGCCGCCCCCTGGCCCGTCTTTTGCGGGGATCAGCAGGCTGAACCAGCCGCGCGGTGTTGCGTCATTGGCGGGCAGGCCGATCACCCCGGCATTGTGCCAGAGCCGGTCGCCGAGAACGCGGGTGAAGGGCAGGCCGCAATGGCCGCCGATCACGCCCGCGGTGCCGGTTTCGGCAATTTCGCCGGCAAGCTCGGCCGCGGGGTGGGAGGCGAAGACGAAGCGGTTGATCCGGCTCGGCGCGCCATGGACGACGGCGAGGCGCCGCCCGCCGATGAGGAGATCGAGCCGGCGCGGCAATTCCGCCATCCAGCGCCGCGCCGCGTGATCGACACGGGCGCTGGCATAGGTGAACCAGGCCGCCGAAAGCCGCTCGCAGCTCGATCCCGGGGCGAAGCCGCAGCCGCAATCCTCGGCGCCGGCGGCGAGCTGTTCCTCGCAATTGCCCATCACCGTCCTGATCCCGGCGGCGCGGATGAGAGCGATCACCGGCGCCGGATCGGCGCCATAAGCGACGACATCGCCGGTGCAGATCATGCGCGAAGGCGGAATGCCAAGCCGGGCCGCCTCGGCGAGCAGCGCCTCGGTCGCCTGGAGATTACTATAGCAGCCGCCGAAGACCAGAACCGGCCCCTCGGCGACGAGCAGCGGCACCGTCGGCGGCGCGGTAATGTCTCTTTGTCCGCCGTCAGGCACCGGAAGCCGCCGCCACCGGCGCGATCCGCTCGAGCGCCATCCCGCTTCCCTCGATCCCGCCGGCGACCCGCCAGACCACCATCGCCAGCGCCCCGAGCAGCCAGAATCCGGCGAGCAGAAACAGCGCCGCGGCCATGCTCCGCGCGCCGAGGGCGGCGACCAGGAACGGCGCGATCATCGCCCCGATACGCCCGACGGCGACGCTGGCGCCGATGCCGGTCGCGCGCAAATGGGTCGGGAAAAGTTCGGAAAACGTCGGATAGGCGGCGATCCAGCTTGCGGTCGCGAGCAGATTGGTCAGCGCGAAACCCGCCATGATGGCGCCGGCGCCAAAGCCGGTCACGAAAGCCAGCGCGATGGTGGCGAGCGCCGTCGCGCCATAGAAAAAACTCACGCTCGCGAAACGGCCGAACCGATCGAGCGCCAGCGCCGCGGCAAGCCCGCCGATCAGCGCGCCGAGACTGCCGGCGAGATAAAAGAGCGGCAGGGCATGGGGCGCGAGATGCAAAGCGGGCAGCACCACCAGGGGAAGGAACGCGAACAGGCCATAATACCCGGCGGCCTCGGCGAAATCGAGCGCGGCGCCGAGCGCGAGCCGCCCCGGCGCGTGGCGCAGCAGCGCGATCAGCGAGGCTTTCGCGGCCGGAGCGGCGAGCGGCGCCAGCGCCGCCGGCGCGCCGCCGGTCACCCGGGCGAGGATGGCGGCGGCTTCCGCGCCCCGTCCCTGCGCCAGCAGCCAGCGCGGGCTCTCGGGCAGATAGCGCCGCAGCCAGGCGGTGGACAGCGCGATCAGCCCGCCCGTCGCGAACACCACCCGCCAGCCGAGATCGGGCGGGAGCGCGGCGAGCAGCGGCCAGGCGAGGAGGGCGGCGAGCAGGCTGCCGAGCGGCCAGAAATTGAGCACGATCGCCGCCGCCCGCCCGCGCGCGCGGCGCGGCACCAATTCGGTGATCGCGGCGTTGATCGCCGCGTATTCGGCGCCGACCCCGACCCCGGCGAGAGCGCGGAGCACAAGCAGGGCGGCGAGATTGGGCGCGAACGCGGCGGCCAGGGTCGCGAGGCCGTAAAGCGTGAGGCTGGCGAGAAACACCCGCCGCCTTCCATGGCGGTCGGAAAGCCGGCCGAACCAGGCGGCGCCCAGCATCAGCCCGAAAAACCACGCCGCGAGCAGCACCGACATCGCCTGCGCGCCGAGGTGAAACCGCGCCCCGAGCGCGCCCATGACATTGCCGACCAATGTCACCTCGAACGCATCCATCGCCCAGCCGACCCCGAACAGCAGCACAGCGATGGTATGAAACCGCCGCCAGGGCGCCTCCGACAGCGCGTCGAGACCATCGGCCGGCGTCGGCGCGGTTGCCGGCTTGCAGGCGTTTGGTTCGTCCAAAACGGTCATTCCTCCCTCAGGATAAAAGGTCTTTGGTTCTTTCTTTCAAGAAAGAACCTCTTTCTTTCAAACTCCATAGCCGCCGAGCGCGATGGCGAGCGCGATGGCGAGGCCGGCCTCGCGGTTGGCCTTGAAGAGGCGGAGACAAAGCGCCGGGTCGTCGATGTCGAGCGCGATCACCTGCCTGGCGAGAAGGGCCGCCGGCACGGCGAGGGCGACGAAAAACCCACCCCCGAGCCCGGCCAGGCGTCCTGCGGCGAGGAGGGCGAGCAGCGCGAGCGCGTAGCAGACGGCGAGAAACGGCCGCGTCCGCCCGCCGAACAGCCGCGCCGTCGATTTCACGCCGACGAGGGCGTCGTCCTCGCGGTCCTGGTGGGCGTAAACGGTGTCGTACCCGAGGATCCAGAGGATCGCCCCGAGATAGAGCACGCCGGCGGCGGGGGTGAGGCGCCCGGTCGCGGCGGCGTAGCCGAGCGGCGCGCCCCAGCCGAAGGTGGCGCCGAGCATCACCTGCGGCCACCAGGTGACGCGCTTGGCGAGCGGGTAGGTCGCGACCAGCGCCAAGGAGCCCACCCCGAGCGCTTGCGCGAGCGGCGGCAATTGCAGGAGGATGACCAGCGAGAGCGCGAGCAGGACGGCGAGAAAAACCGCCGCCTCGCCGAGCCCGAGGGCGCCCGCGGCGAGCGGGCGGCCACTGGTGCGCGCCACCTGGCGGTCGAGATCGCGGTCCCACATGTCGTTGACGGTGCAGCCGGCGGCGCGCATCAGAACGCTGCCCACGGCAAACAGGGCGATCAGCCAGAGCGCGCGCTTGGCGCCCGGCCGCGCGAGCAGGATGCTCCAGAGGCCGGGGAGAAACAAAAGCCAGGCGCCGATCGGCCGGTCGAGCCGCGCGAGCAGGAGATAGGGCTGCCAGCGCGGCGGCAGGCGGGCGAGGAAGCCGTCGCGAACGATATCGGTATGCGCGGTCATGGGTGCTAGTCTGACCGCTATCATGGCCAGGTCAATCCGTCTCCACACGCCGGCCGCGCTCACCGCCGGCGGCATCGTCGCCCTCCCTCCCGATCAGGCGCATTATCTCGGCGCGGTGATGCGCTTGGCGCCCGGCGCCGTCATCGCGCTGTTCAACGCCCGGGACGGCGAATGGCGGGGCCGGATCAGCGCCCTCCGCCGGGGCGCGGCGGAGATCGAGATCGAGGCACGGCTTCGCCCGCCCGCGCCCGAACAGGACTCCGATCTCTGGCTGGCCTTCGCCCTCCTCAAGCGCCCGGCGACCGATCTCGTCGTGCAGAAGGCGACCGAGCTTGGGGTTGCGGCGATTTTCCCGGTGATCACGATGCATAGCCTCGGCGAGCGGGTCAATCTCGCCCGGCTGGAAGCGATCGCGCGGGAGGCGGCGGAGCAGAGCGAGCGGCTGTCGCTGCCCGCGATCCAGGCGCCGCAACCGCTCCCCGCCCTCCTCGCCGGTTGGCCGCGCGGGCGCCGTCTGGTCGCCGCGATCGAGCGCGCCGAGGCGCCGCCGGTGGTGGCAAAACCAGGGCCAACGGCGCTCATCGTCGGGCCGGAGGGGGGATTCGCACCGGCGGAGCTTGACGTGTTGCGCGCGCATCCCTTTGTAGAGCCGGCGACGCTCGGGCCGCGCATCCTCCGCGCCGAAACCGCCGTGATCGCCGGGTTGGCCCTGCTTCAGGCCGCGCCCCGGCGGCGTTGACTGCGCCTGCCATTTTCCTGCGCCGCCCTTCCGGAGGCGCGCCAAAAGGTCACGAAAGCCGCATGTCCAATCCCGGCGAGATCGACGCCACCCCCATCACCGATCGGCGCCAGCTCGCCGCCTGGTTAGAGGCCGGTGGCAAGCCGCGCGAAGCGTGGCGGATCGGCACCGAGCATGAAAAATTCGGCTTCCACCTCGCCGATCTCGCGCCACCCGCCTATGAGCCGGCGGGAATCGGCGCCGTCCTCGCCGGATTCGAGCGCGCCGGCTGGGCGCCGATCCTCGATCGCGGCCGGATGATCGGGCTCAAGGGCGGCGCCGCGCGCGATGAGGCGTCGATCTCGCTGGAACCGGGCGGGCAACTGGAACTCTCGGGCGGCCTGCTTCCCGACCTCCATGCCACGGGGCGCGAAATGGCGACGCATTTCGCCGAGATGCACGACGCCGCCGATGCGCTCGGCCTCGGCTTCGCGGCCCTTGGCTTTCACCCGCTGGCGCGCCGCGACGAAATGCCGTGGATGCCGAAAAGCCGCTACGCCATCATGCGCCGCTACATGCCCGCGCGCGGCGCGCTCGGCCTCGACATGATGCTCCGCACCTGCACCGTGCAGGTCAATCTCGACTACGGGTCGGAGGCGGACATGGTGCAAAAGCTCCGCGTCGCGCTCGCGCTGCAGCCGCTGGCGACGGCTTTGTTCGCCAATTCCCCGTTCACCGAGGGCCGCCCGAACGGATTTCTCTCCTACCGCGCCCATATCTGGACCGACACCGACCCCGACCGCACCGGCATCCCGCCGGTGTTCTTCGAGGATGGCTTCGGTTTCGAGCGGTATGTGGACTGGGTGCTCGACGTGCCGATGTATTTCATCCAGCGGGACGGCGGCTTCATCGATCTCGCCGGACGTTCCTTCCGCCGCTTTCTCGAAACCGGCCTCGACGAGGTGCCCGGGGAGCGGGCGGTGGTCGGCGATTTCGCCGATCATCTCACCACCGTTTTCACCGATGTGCGGCTCAAGCGGTTTCTCGAGATGCGTGGCGCGGATGCCGGGACGCCGGCGATGATGCTGGCGCAGAGCGCGCTCTGGACCGGGCTGCTTTATGATGGCGCGGCGCTGGCGGCGGCGGCGGCGCTGATCCGCGCCCATCCGTGGCAGGATTTCGTCGCCCTCCGTGCCGCGGTGCCGCGAAGCGGCCTCGCCGCGCCGTGGCCGACTCCGGCGCGGCCGGAGGGGACATTGCGTGATCTCGCGCGGGAGGTGGTGGCGATCGCCAAGGATGGCCTGCGCGCCCGCGCCCGCCTCGCCGCCGATGGCGTCGACGAGCGCCAGTTTCTCGCCCCGCTCGAAGACATCGTCGCCGGCGGGCCGACCCAGGCCGAGCACTGGCTGGCGCGTTATGATACGGCGTGGCAAGGCGAGACACGGGAAATCTTCCGCGAATCCCGGCTTTGAGCGGCGCGCCACCGCTGGCGGCGAGACCGCGGCGATTCGGGTGCCGAAGCCAGCCGATCACGAAAATTTTTCTTCGCGCCGAGGCCAACGGCGTTCGTGTTTTTCACAGCCGGCCGGATTATTAAAAATCTTAATAGGTTAAAAAATATATAACGTCGTTAATATCGGGATTTTGCCCACCGATTCTTTCCAGAAATGACATTTCGGTGCCATGCCCATGCCGGCGCGATCAGGCGTGACAAACAGAAATGCTTGCAGTCCACACGGGACTCTGTAACTATAAAAAAATGCTGATGTCACGCGCCGCCGAACTCACGTCTCTTGGACGCCCCGCGCCCCGCGCCGGCGAGGAGCGGCTGCGGCTGCGGCTGTTCGGGGCGATGGAGGCGGCGGACGCGAGTGGCGACAGCGCGCTCCCCAACGGCCGCAAAACCCGCGCCCTGCTCGCCATGCTGGCGCTCGCGGCACCACGCCCGGTCAGCCGCGCCTGGATCGCGGAGACGCTGTGGAGCGGCCGGCCCGAGGAACAGGCCCGCGGCTCGCTGCGCCAGGAAATCCACCGCCTGCTCGATTGCCTCGGCCCGCTCGGCCCCGAGGTGCTCGCCATCGGGCGTGAACAGATCGCGCTCCGCCCCGGCACCACCTGGATCGACGTCGCCGAGGTGCTCCGCGCGACCCCGGCCATCCCCCAGGCGCTGCGTCTGATCGGCGGCGAATTGCTGGCCGATCTCAGCGGCCTCGACCCCGCCGCCGATCTCTGGCTCGCCGGCGAGCGCAACCGGGTGCGGGGCCACGCCCGCGCGGTCGCCGAAGCGCTGCTCGCCGAGCAAACGGCGCCGGACGGCATGATCGCCGCCGCCCAGCAACTCCTCGCCATCGATCAAACCCACGAGGGCGCCTGGCGGGCGCTGATCCACGCCCACGCCGTGCGCGGCGAGCGGGGCCTGGCGATCGAGGCCTTCGGGCGCTGCCGCGCCGCGCTGGCCCAGGCGCTGGATGCGCTGCCCTCCGATGAAACCCGCGAATTGCTCGCCGAGATCCGCTCCGGCAACGCCCCGCCGCTCAAAAGCCGCGGCCAGACCCCGCCGCTCCCGCTGGTCCGGAGCGGCCGGCGGCTTGGCGTGCTGCCGCTGCAGAGCTTCGGTGACGACCCGCAGGGACGCGGCGGGGCCGGCGAACTCGCCATCCTCCTGGCCGAGGAGATCACCAGCGCCCTCGCCCCGTTCCGCTGGCTCGACCTCGTCTCCTGTTCCGCGCTGGCCCGCTTTGCCACCGAAACCCGTGACGAAACCGCGCTCCGCCGCGCCTTCGGCCTCGATTTCCTGGTCGACGGCACGCTCCAGCGCCTGGGCGCGATGCACCGCGTGACGCTCCGCCTGATCGATCTCAACGCCGGCAACCATATCGCCTGGGTGCAGCGTTTCGATCATCGCGCCGACGACCCCCTCGGCCTTCAGGATCGCATCGCCGCCCTCGCCGCGGCGCGGATCGACCTCGAAGCGCAGCATCTCGAAATCCGTCGCGTCACTCAGCCCGCGGCAAGCACCGCCGGGCGCGTCGAGCGCGACATGTCCGCCTATGAGGCGGTGCTGCGCGCGCTCGGGCTGATGCAGCGCCTCGATCGCACGCAATTCCTCGCCGCCGGCTCGCTCCTCGATCTCGCCGCCGAACTCGACCCCGACTACGCCATGCCGCGCGCGCAGATCGCCACCTGGAACGCCCTCCTGATTGCCCAGGGCTGGGCCGCCAACCCCGAGGAGGCCCGCGCCCGCGCCACCGCCGCCGCCCAGCAGGCGATCGCGATCGACCCGCAGGACGCCCGCGCCTTCGCCATCGCCGGGCATATCAAGTCAACCCTGGAGCGGCGCCATGACGAGGCCGTGGCGCTCGTGCGGCGGGCGCTGGCGCTGAACCCGAATCTCCCGATGGCCTGGGGGTTGGCCGGTATCATCGATCTCGGTCGCGGCGATCTCGCAAGCGCCGAGCAGCGCTTCGCCCGCTATAAGGAACTGGTGCCGCTCGATCCGCGAGCCTTCGTCATCGACCAGGGGCTGGCGCTGCTCGCGTTTCTCCGCGGCGATTTCGAAACCGCGACCGCGCTCGCCCGCGAAATCGGCGAGATCCGGCCGGCGCTCCGCGCCATCTACCCGCTGCATCTCGCCGCCCTCGGCCATCTCGGGCGCACGGCGGAAGCGGCGCGGGCGCGGGCGCGATGGGCGCATCTCGATCCCGGCCACAGCGTCGCCGGCATTCTCGCCCAAACCCCGCTCGCCCGCGCCGCCGACCGCGATCTGCTCGCAACCGGGCTCCGCCTCGCCGGCGTCCCCGAACTCGCCGCGAGCTGACCCTTACGTTTTCGGCGCCTCGGCGCCGATCAGTGCCGCGATTTCCTCGCGGCCCGACTCCCGGAGACCGGCGATGACGCCGGCGCGATCGGCGGCCGGCCGGTTCTGGCTCATTTTCCACTTCCCCTCGAGGCGCGTCAGCACGAGCGTGAAGCCGATGATGCCCTTGAGCTGGGCGGCGATGAAATCCGCCGGCGCGTCCTCGACCGACCAGGGATCGGCCCGCCCGGCCTCGTGGCGCCCCGTCAATTTTTTGACCAAGGCGAGCAGCGACGCCGGGTCGTCGAAAAACCGCAATCTTCCTTCGGCATGGATGGTGACGTAGTTCCAGGTCGGCACCACCCGCCCGGTCTCCCGCTTGGTCGCGTACCAGGACGGCGTCACATAGGCGTCCGGCCCCATGAAAATGGCGAGCGCCATCGCGCCATCGCCGCGCGCCAGCGGATTGCCGCGGGCGATATGGCCGGAAAGCGTGCCGAGCGGCGCGGGCTCGGGGTCGATCAGCAAAGGGAGCGGGCTCGCCTCGAACCCGTCGCTGGCGGCGATGACGAGATTGGCGAGCGGTGCCGCGCGCATCGAAGCGTGCAGGACATCGACCCGGTCTTCGCGAAACATTGGCGGATTGTACATGCGTCCCTCCTCCGGGGTGTCGCGGGCCTTCAGGGTGTCGCGGGCAGGAATTGCGGCGGCAGCAAGGCGTTGGCGTAGGCCGCCGGATGGGTCAACAGATAATGCGCCGCGTCGAGATCGGTATCGGTGCCGAGGGCGGCGGGACAGGCGCCGCGGATTTCCAGGATGATGCCCGGCGGAACCGGCGCCCGCGCGGTGCGATGGGCCGCGAGCGCCGCCGCCAGCGGCCGCTTGCCCTCGGCGAGATCGTCGAACTCACGCGCGAGCGTCGCCGCGCCGAGGCTGGTGCAGATCTGCGGCATCACGCCGAGATCCTGGAGCGGCCAGCCGAGCGGGGCCAAGACGCGGCTCCAGGTGACATATAATTCGCCGCCATCGGGCAGCGCCGTCACCGTCTGGATCAGCCCCTTGCCCAGCGTCGCGCTGCCGAGCACGACGGCGCGGCGGTTATCGGCCAAGGCCGCCGCGGTGATCTCGGCGGCGCTGGCGGTGCGGCCATCGACCAGCACGACCACCAGAGCGTCATCGGCGCGCGGCTCGGCATCGGCGTCGAGCACCCGGTTCGCGGCCGGATCGCGGCCGGCGGTTGTCGCGATGAGGCCGGAGCCGAGCAGCGCGCCGACGACGCTCACCGATTGCTGCAACAGGCCGCCACGATTGCCGCGCAGATCGACGACGATGCCGCGCGGCCGCGCCCGCCCGGAGAAAACGCTGTTCAGCGCCGCGTTCGTCTGCTGGTCGGTGCCATGCTGAAACCCGGTGAGGCGGAGCACGGCGATGTCGTCGGGCAAGGCGCTCACGAAGACGGTCTGCGCCGCGACCGGCGCGCGCACGAGATCGAGGGTCTGGCGCCGCCCCTCGCGGGTGCGAAGCGTGAGCCGGACATGGCTCGCGCTCGGCCCGGCCAGCATCGCCGCGACGGCGACCGCGTCGGCATGCCCGACCGGCTCGCGATCGAGCGCGAGAATGGTCGCGCCGGGCTGGATCCCGGCCTTCGCCGCCGGGCTCTCGGCGAGCACGGCGGCGACGGCGATGTCGCCGCCACGCTGGTCGAGGATCAGCCCGACACCGCCGTCATTGCGCCGGCCCTGGCGATCGATCTCGATCTCGCCGGGCGGGGAATAGCGCGAATAGGGGTCGAGATGGGTGAACAACTCGTCGAACAGGCCACGGATGAGCCCTTGCGCCCCGCCGCGGCGGACCAGGGCGGAGGCTTCGAAGCCGCTTTCGGCGAGGGCTGCGGTGACTTCCCCCCAGCCCTCGGCGTCATCGGCGGCGGGGGCGGCGCGGGACAGCCGCATCTGCCCGCCGACGCGAAGGGTCACCTCGCCATCCTCCGCCGTCACCGCGAGCGCCGGGTCCATCACCGCGAGCCCGCGCAGGAGCCAGAGGGCCAGGCGCGGGATCGGCACCGACTCCAGGCTGCGCGGCGCGATGAAGGCATAGGCGGCGGTGAACACCTGCCCCGCGAGCGGCGCCGGGAACGCCGCCCCGGCGACACTCTGCGCCTGGGCCGGCCATGCAAACAAAAGCAGAAGAAAAAATCGCGCCGCTCTCACGTTCGCCGCGATGACGCGCGCCGCGTCACCTTCGCTGCCCGCTTGCCGGCCGGCCGGCCCGGCGTCGCGGGCGTGCCGGAAGTCTCGCCCAGGATGTGAAACACCATGCCGCCGGTGAGCGGATTGGCCTCGATCAGGCGCACCGTGACCGCCTGGGCGAGCCGATAGCTGATCCGCCGCCGCCGCCCCGAAAGCATTTGCGATCCGTGGTCGAACATCCACTCATCATCAGGTAGAGACGAGAGCGGAACGATCCCGCTGGCGCCTGTCTCCGCCAATGTGACGAATAAAACGGCGCGCGTCACGCCGGAAATGCGGGCGACGAAATTTTCCCCCACCTGGTCGGCGAGAAACGCGGCGAGATAGCGCTCGCCGGCCGCCCGCTCGGCGGCGACGGCACGGCGCTCGGTCGCGGTGATGTGGGTCGCGGTGTCGTCGAGGGTCGCCGCCTCCTCGGCGCCGAGCCCGTCCGGGCCGAGATGGAGCGCGCGGATCAGGGCGCGATGGACGAGGAGATCGGCATAGCGGCGGATCGGGCTGGTGAAATGCGCATAGCGCGCCAGGGCGAGGCCGAAATGGCCGATGTTTTCCGGGCTATAGGCGGCTTGCGAGAGGCTGCGGAGCACCGTCTCGTTGATCAGTGGCGCCTCCGGCCGGCCGGCGGCGCGGCGCAGCACCGCATCGAGATCGCGCGGATGCACGCGATCGGCGGCGGCGAGGCCGATCTCGAAACTCGCCAGCAATTCGCGCAAGCCGGCGAGTTTCTCCGGCGCCGGCGGGGCGTGGACGCGATAGACGCAGGGGACGCGCCGTGCCTCCAGCTCCTCCGCGGCGGCGACATTGGCGAGCACCATGAATTCCTCGATCAGGCGATGGCTGTCGCGCCGCGCGCGTGGGCGGATCGCGGCGATTTTTCCCGCCGCATCCAGCGTCACCTCCTGCTCGGGCAAATCGAGATCAAGGGTGCCACGCGCCGCGCGCTGGGCCAGCAATGCCTGATAGGCGCCATAGAGCGGGCCGAGGAGATCCGCCATGCGACCGGTATCATGGGCCTCCTGGACCTCCTCATAGGTCAATCGCGCATGGCTCTGTATCAGGCCGCGGCCGAAGCGGTGGCTCTGCTTCTCGCCGTTCGCCGTGATCCGCATCTCGACGAAGAGACAGCCGCGCGGCTCGTTCGGGCGCAGGCTGCACCAGCCATTGGAGAGCGCCTCGGGCAGCATCGGCACCACGCGATCGGGGAAATAGACGCTGTTGCCGCGCATCCGCGCCGCGTCGTCGAGCGCCGAGCCGGGGCGGACGTAATGCGCGACATCGGCGATGGCGACGATCAGGCGGAAGCCATCAGCAATCGGCTCGGCGAACACCGCGTCGTCGAAATCGCGGGCGTCGGCGCCATCGATGGTGACCAGCGGGGTGGCGCGGAGATCCTCGCGCGCGCCGAGCGGCGTTCGACGCGCGCGAGACGCCTCGGCGAGCGCGGCTTCGGGGAAATCGACCGGAATGTCGTGGGCGGCGATGGCGAGGAGGCTCACCGCGCGCGCTTCCTCCTCGCGCCCGAGGCGGGCGATGATTCGGGCCGGTTTCAGCCCGTAGCCAGGCGAGGGCAGCGGCACCGCCTCGACGATCTCGCCCGGCTCGGCGCCGGCGCTTTCCCCCGGTGGCACCCGCCATTCCGCCCGCGCCCGGCGATCGGCGGGCACGATCCGGCCGGCATCGGGATGCGGCGAGGCGGCGACGCCGGCACGAAAGACCCCGAGGATGCGGCCCGGCCGGTCATCGAGCCGTTTGACCGTGCGGCCTTCATAGCGGCCGTGGGTTATGGGGCGGAGCCGCGCCAGCACCCGCGCGCCGAGCGCCAGCGCCGGCCGTCCGCGCGGCTCCGGCGCCATCAGGATCGCCGGCGGCGGCCCCTCCCCGGCCCAATCCAGCGGCCGCGCCACCGCCTCGCCGTCGCGATCGAGGCTGATGACCTCGACCGGCAGGATCTCGGCAAGGCGGCCGGGGGCGAGCGTGTGGCGCGGGCCGGCCGGGGCGATCTCGCCTTCCCCGGCGAGTCCCTGGAGCAGATCGCGGAGGCCGGCGCGATGCTCGGGGCCGAGGCCGAAGGCACGGCTGATGTCGCGTGTGCGGACGCGGCCGGGCTGCTCGGCGAGGAAGCGGCGGAGTTCCGCCGGGCTCGGGAGGAAGCCGCCGCGCCGGGTCACGATCAGCCGGCGGCCTTGCGCCGCGCCGCCGCCGGTGTTTTCGCGGCCGGTATTTTCGCGGCCGGGCGGGCCGGCTTCGCCACCGGTTTCTTCGCGGCCGGTTTCTTCGTGGTTGGCGGTTTGGCGGCTGGCTTCTTCGCGGCGGCTGTCGCCTTGGCTGCCCCCTTGGCCGTCCCCTTCGCCGTCCCCTTGGCCGCCCCCTTGCCGCGCGGGCGCAGTGGCTTGCCCTTTTCAGCGAGCAGCGCCACCGCCTGCTCAGCCGTCACCTCTTCCAGGGCGAGGCCGCGCGGCAGATTGGCGACCATCTGGCCATGCTGGACATAGGGGCCGAAGCGGCCCTTGCGTACCGTCATCGGCGCCGCGTCCTTGGGGTGGGGGCCGAGAGCGCGCACGGAGGCGAGCTTCCGCGCCAGGAGATCGACGGCGCGGTTGAGCCCGACCGCGAGCACGTCGTCATCGCGGTCGAGCGAAGCATAGACGCCGCCCATGCGGATATAGGGGCCGAAACGGCCGAGCCCGGCCTCGATCGGCTCGCCGGTTTCGGGGTGCGGCCCGATGCGGCGCGGCAGCGACAACAGACCGAGCGCCTGTTCGAGGGTGATCCGCTCGCCATCCATGCCGCGCGGCAGCGAGGCGCGCTTCGGCCGTGCCTTGGATTTGGGATCCTCCGGCGCCTCGCCCTGCTGGACATAGAGCCCGTAGGGGCCGCGGCGGACGGTGATGTCCTCCCCGGTCTCGGGGTGCTGGCCAAGGAGGCGCATCCCCTCGCGCAGCGTCTCGCCCTCGCCCTCGCCGCTCTCGATCGCGAGTTTGCGGGTATAGCGGCACTCGGGATAGTTCGAGCAGCCGATGAAGCTGCCATGCCGGCCGAGGCGGAGGCCGAGCCGGCCGCTGCCGCAGGCGGGGCAGGCACGCGGGTCGCCGCCATCGGCGCGGGGCGGAAAGAAATGCGGCCCGAGATCGCGGTCCAGCGCCTCGATGACGTCGGAGATCTTGAGATCCCTGGTCTCCTCGACGGCGGCGGAAAAGGCCTCCCAGAACGCCCGCATCACCTCCTGCCAGCCGACCCGGCCGCCGGAGACGTCGTCGAGCTGCTCCTCGAGGGCGGCGGTGAAGCCGGTATCGACATAGCGGTTGAAGAAGCTGACCAGGAACGCGGTGACCAGGCGGCCGCGATCCTCGGGGATGAAGCGGCGTTTTTCGAGCCGCACATAGGTGCGCTCCTGCAACACCGAGAGGATGGAGGCGTAGGTGGAGGGACGGCCGATGCCGAGTTCCTCCATCTTCTTGACCAGTGAGGCCTCGGAGTAGCGCGGCGGCGGCTGGGTGAAATGCTGATCGGCGCGCGCCTCGCCGAGCGCCGGCCGCTCGCCCTCGGCCATCGCCGGCAGGATGCGGCCCTCCTCCTGATCCTCGTCGTCCTGATCCTCGCGGTAAAGCTTCAGGAAGCCGTCGAAGGCGATGGTCGAGCCGGTGGCGCGGAGCCTTGTCCCGCCGGCGGCGATCTCGACGCCGACCTGGTCAAGCTCGGCCGATTGCATCTGCGCGGCGGCGGCGCGCTTCCAGACCAGCTCGTAGAGCCGGCGCTGCTCGGGCGTGAGATGGGGCGCGGCGCGCTCGGGGGTCAGCGTGATATCGGTCGGGCGGATCGCCTCATGCGCTTCCTGGGCGTTCTTGGCCTTGGTCTGGTATTCGCGCGGCCGCGCCGGCACGTAATCGGCGCCGAAGGTTGCGCGAACATGGTCGCGGATCGCGGCGATCGCCTCGCCCGCCATCTGCACCCCGTCGGTGCGCATATAGGTGATCAGGCCGACCGCCTCGCCGCCGATCTCGACCCCCTCGTAAAGCTGCTGCGCGAGACGCATGGTCTGCTGCGCGCTAAAGCCGAGCTTGCGGCTCGCCTCCTGCTGCAGGGTGGAGGTGGTGAAGGGCGGCGGCGGATGGCGCTTGACGCGCTTTTTCTCGACCGCGGCGATGCTGAAGCCGCCCTTGGCCACCGCCGCTTTCGCCGCCAGCGCGGCGCGTTCGTCGGCGAGATCGAACTGCTCCAGCCGGCGGCCGTCGAGATGGGTGAGGCGGGCGGTGAAGGGATCACCGCGCGGCGTCGTGAAATCCGCCTCCACCGTCCAATATTCGCGGGCGCGGAAGGCCTCGATCTCGGCTTCGCGCTCGCAAATCAGGCGGAGTGCCACCGATTGCACGCGCCCGGCGCTCCGGCTGCCGGGGAGTTTCCGCCACAAGACCGGCGAGAGGGTGAAGCCGACCAGGTAATCGAGCGCCCGGCGCGCGAGATAGGCCTCGATCAGCGACTGGTCGAGGTCGCGCGGATGCGCCATCGCCGCGCGGATGGCGGTTTTGGTGATCTCGTTGAAGGTGATACGCTGGACTTCGATGCCCTTGAGCGCCCGCCGCGCCTCCAGCATGGCGCGGACATGCCAGGAGATCGCCTCTCCCTCGCGGTCGGGGTCGGTCGCGAGATAGAGCCGGCGCGCCCCCTTCAGCGCCGCCGCGATGGCGGCGATCTGCTTCTCGCCGCGCCCGTCGGCCTCCCAGTCCATGGCGAAATCCTCGTCCGGGCGGACGCTGCCGTCTTTCGGCGGGAGATCGCGGACATGGCCGAGGCTCGCGAGGACGGTATAGCCGCCGCCGAGATACTTGTTGATGGTCTTGGCTTTGGCCGGAGATTCGACAACGACGACGTCGGACATGTATTTCCAACTCAGTGGGGCGGGCGCGGGATCAAGGCTCCGCCGGCCCGGCGATCAGCGCGACACGGTTGCCGGGGAGTGTCTCCACCCGCCCGGCGATTTCCAGCTCCAACAGCGCCGCCATGACAACGGCAGGCGACAACTGACAATAGCGGAGGAGATCGTCAACCGCGATCGGCGCAGGGCCGAGTAGCGCGAGGATGGAAGCGCGCCCCTGATCGTCCGCCGCCAGCTCGGGATCGGCGTCGGGCGCCTCCGGAAACGCAGCGATCGAGGCCGGAGCCTCGTCCCAGCGGCCAGCCCGGCCAGCGCCTGGGCTCGGCGGGAGATGGTCGAGGATATCGGCCAGGGTCTCGGTCAGATGCGCGCCCTGGCGGATCAGGTGGTTGCTTCCCTGGCAACGCGGGTCGCGCGGCGAGCCGGGGGTGGCGAAAATCTCCCGCCCGGCCTCGATGGCGAGCCGCGCGGTGATCAGACTGCCCGAGCGCATCGCCGCCTCCACGACGACGCAGCCGAGCGCGAGCCCGGCGATGATGCGGTTGCGGCGCGGGAAATGCCTCGCCTGCGGCGCGGTGCCGAGCGGCGCCTCGGCGAAGACGCCGCCGGCGGCACTGATACGCGCCTGAAGCGCCGCGTTCTCGGGGGGATAGGGGCGGTCGAGGCCGCCGGCGATGGCGGCGAGGGTGGTGCCGGCGCGGAGCGCCCCCTCATGCGCCGCGGCATCGATCCCGCGCGCGAGACCGGAGACCACGACATAGCCGGCGCCGGCCAGCGCCTCCGCGAGTTCGGCGGCGATCCGGCGGCCATTGAGGGAGGCATTGCGCGCGCCCACGATGGCGACGGCGGGGCGCGCGAACAGATCGGGGTCGCCCGCGAAGGCGAGCACCGGCGGCGCATCCTCGAGCAAGGCGAGCAGCGGCGGATAGTCTTCGGTGTCGAGAAACAAATGCCGCGCGCCGCGCGCCGCGACCGCCTCGATCTCGCGCGCAACCGCCCGGGCGGAGGGCACGCGCGGCGCCGCCCCCCGCCCCCCGGCACGCGCCAGCCGAGGCAAGGCATCGAGTGCCGCGCTCGCGCTGCCATAGCGGCGGATCAGCCGGCGATAGGCGATCGGCCCGACGCCCTCGCTCCGCGCAAGCCGCAGCCGCTCCAGCGCGTCCGGAGGCGTCATATTCGCGCGCCGATCATGTCTGCGCGCCGATGCGCGGCTCGGTGCCGGCGAGGAGGCGGGCGATATTGGCGCGGTGGCGCCAGAAGATCAGGGCGGCGATGGCCAGGCTCGGCGCCACGGCGCCAGCGCCGGCGAAGGCGAAGGTGAGGAACGGACTCGCGGCCAAGGCGATCAGGGCGGCGAGCGAGGAACGGCGGCCGATCACGGCGGCGAGCAGCCAGATCACACAGGCGAGCACCCCCGCCGGCCAGACCGCGGCGAGCAGCACGCCGAGCGCCGTCGCCACCCCCTTGCCGCCGCGAAAGCCGAGCCAGAGCGGAAAGACATGGCCGATCACCGCGCCGAGCGCGGCGAGCCACAGGAAGGCGGGCAGGCCGGGCGCGAGCCACAAGCGCGCGAGCAGCACCGCCGCCGCGCCCTTGGCGGCATCCAGCAGCAGCGTCGCCGCAGCCAAGCCGCGCCGGCCGGTGCGGAGCACATTGGTCGCGCCGATATTGCCCGAGCCGATGGCGCGGATATCGCCGATTCCCGCGAGCCGGGTCAGCAGCAACCCGAAGGGAATCGCGCCGAGGAGATAGCCGAGCGCGAAGCAAGCGGCCCCCATCGCCGCGCTCATCCGAACACGCGCCGCCCGGCTTTCCAGGTGCCGAGCACCCGCCCCTCCAGCGCGCGACCGTCGAACGGGGTGTTCTGGGCCTTGCCGGGCAGGGCGCCGGCGGCGACGCGCCAGGCGCGCTCGGGCGCAAACAGGCAGAGATCGGCCGGCAGCCCCTTGGCGAGCCGCCCGGCCTCGACCCCCAGCAGCCGCGCGGGGGCGATGGTGAGCAATTCGATGACCCGCGACAGGGTGAGGCGCCGGCCGTGATATTCGGCGAGCGTCACCGCGAGCAGCGTCGCGAGCCCCGCCCCGCCGGGCGCCGCCTCGGCGAAGGGCAGACGCTTGTCATCGGCGTCGCGCGGCTGGTGATCGGAGACCACGGCGTCGAGGGTGCCATCGGCCAGGGCTTCGGCGACGGCGGCGCGGTCGGCCTCGGCGCGGAGCGGTGGCGAGAGCTTGGCGTAGCTGCGGAAATCCCCGATCGCGAGTTCGTTCAAAGCGAAATAGGGCGGCGCGGTATCGCAGGTGACGGCGATCCCGCGCGCCTTCGCCGCGCGCACCAGGGCCAGCGCCTCGGCGGTCGAAAGCCGCGAGAAATGCACCATCCCGCCGGTCAGCTCGGCGAGGCGGAGATCGCGCGCGACCAGGATCGCCTCGGCACAGGCGGGAATACCGGGGAGGCCGAGCCGGGTCGCGAGTTCGCCCTCGGTCGCGGCGCCGCCGGCGGCGAGCGACGGCTCCTCGGGATGCTGGACGATGCGGGCGCCGAAGCCACGCGCATAGGAGAGCGCAAGGCGCATCAGCCGCGCCGGGTGGATGGCGCGCGCGCCATCGCTGAAAGCAACCGCCCCGGCCTCGCGCAGGAGACCGAGTTCGGCCAATTCCTCGCCACGGCAGCCGCGCGTCACCGCGCCATAGGGAAGAATGGTGAGGCGCCCGGTCGCGGCGCCGCGGGCGCGGAGAAAATGGACCAGCGCCGGATCGTCGATCGCGGGCTGGCTGTCGGGGAGGGCGGCGAGGGTGGTGATGCCGCCGGCCGAAGCCGCGGCGGCGGCGGAGGCAATGGTTTCGCGATATTCGAAGCCGGGCTCGCCGAGGGCGGCGCGCATGTCGACGAGGCCGGGGCAAAGAACCGCGCCGCCGCCAGCGATCACCGCCGCCCCCTCCGGCGCCTCGATCCGCTCGGCGATATCGGCGATGCAGCCATTGCGCACCAGAAGCTCGCCGGCGCCATCGCGCCCGCTCGCCGGGTCGATCAGGCGGACATTGCGGAACAGAAGATCGGGCAGCGGCCCTGAGCGCGTGTTCTCGGACATGTTCTCAGACATGGCGCGGCCAGGCCCTGGCGCGGGCGAGCGTATCGAGCACCGCCATGCGCACCGCGACCCCCATCTCCACCTGCTCGCGGATGACGCTGTGGGCGGGATCGTCGGCGAGCCGGCTATCGATCTCGACGCCGCGGTTCATCGGCCCGGGATGCATCACCAGGGCATCGGGCTTGGCTTCGGCGAATTTCTCGGAATCGAGCCCGAAGAAGCGGAAATATTCGCGGGCACTCGGCACCAGGCCGCGCGCCATGCGCTCTTTCTGGAGTCGGAGCATCATCACCACATCGGCCGAAGCCAGCCCGGCTTTCATGTCATGAAACACCGCAACGCCGAGCCCCTCGATCGCGGCCGGGATCAGCGTCGGCGGGCCGACGACCCGCACGCGCGCGCCAAGGGTGACCAGCAGATGGATATTCGAGCGCGCCACCCGCGAATGCGCGACATCGCCGCAAATCGCCACCACCAAGCCGGCGAGCCTTCCCTTGTGGCGACGGATGGTGAGGGCATCGAGCAGCGCCTGGGTCGGGTGCTCATGGGTGCCGTCACCGGCATTGATCACCGCCGCGTCCACCTTCTGGGCGAGAAGATTAGGCGCCCCGGACTGAGCGTGGCGGACCACCAGGAGGTCGCATTGCATGGCGTTCAGCGTCGCCGCGGTATCGAGCAGCGTCTCGCCCTTGTTCACCGAGGACGCCGCGACCGACATGTTGATGACATCGGCGCCGAGACGCTTCCCCGCCAGTTCGAAACTGGTGCGCGTCCGGGTGCTGTCCTCGAAGAACAGGTTGATCAGCGTCCGCCCGCGCAGCATGTCGCGCTCGGTGCGGCCGGAGCGGTTGAGCAGCACGTAGCTCTCGGCGAGATCGAGGAGATGCGCGATCGCCGGCGGCGCCAGCCCCTCGATCGTCAGCAGATGGCGCGGAAGCTCGCCCAAGGAGGCGGTCAGGTCTTGGCCGCCGAGACCGCGACGACGGCGGTATCGTGCTCCTCGGTGCAGCCGCGCACGCCAATCCCGGCGCAGACCAGGGCATGCACCACCACCTCGGCCTGGACGGCGTTGGGATCGGCCTCGACATCGATCGGGATCAGCCAGCGCGGCGCCCCGGCGGGCTTGGCGGGGATCGCGGCATAGGCCGGGAGATCGACGCTGTCGCGGGTCAGCGAACTCAGAAGATGGCCCTCGCTGTCGAAGAAGCTGATCTCGACGATGATGGCGCGATAATCGAGCGGGCCGGGATTGAGAATGCAGCCGGTGAGCTTGGCCTCGCCATTGCTCGCCGCGAGCCTGGCATCGCGCAGAACCGGCGCGTTGCTGACGCTGCGCACCGGACCAAGGCAGGGCGCCGGGTCGGTGGGCATGAGGCCGAGATGGACGATCGGCGTCCCCGGCCCCTGCCGCGGCGGCGGCATCTGGCAGCCGGCCAGAGCGAGCACGGCGGCGCAGGTGGCGAGCAAGCCGGGCGGTGAAAGCTTCCGAAGGCGCGTCACCATGATGTCCTCTCTCGAACCGGATGGCCGATCATAGCCGCAATGCCCAGACGGTGGAAATGGCCCCGCCGGAGGCAACCCCCCTCACCCGGCGGCGGCTTCGATGCGGGCCAGCGCCGCCGCGCGCCCGAGGGCGGCAAGCGTCGCATCGATCGGCGGGCTGGTCACGGCCCCGGTGAGGGCGGCGCGGAGCGGCTGCGCGACCTCGCCGAGTTTTTTCTCCCGCGCCTCGGCGAAGGCGCGGAGCGCCTCATGGAGCGCTTCCGGCGTGAACGCGGTGGCATCGAGCGCCCGCGCCAACTCGCCGAGCAGCGCCCGCGCGCCGGGGGCATCGAGCAGGGCGCGGGCCTTCTCGCTCATCGGCAGCGGCGGCTGGCGGGCGAGGAAGGCGGCGCTCTCGGCGAGATCGACGAGGGTGCGGGCGCGTTCCTTGAGCGGCGGCATGAGCGCCAGGATCCGGGCCCGCGCCGCGTCATCGAGAACCAGACCGGATTCGGAGGCCAGCCGCGCCATCACGTCCTCGGTCAGCCGCGCGTCATCGGCGGCGCGCAGCCAGACCGCGTTGAGATGGGTGAGCTTGGCGTAATCCATGCGCGCCGCGGCACGCCCGACCCCGTCGAGATCGAAGAGGCGGATGGCGTCCTCGCGTGAGAGGATCTCGGCATCGCCATGGCCCCAGCCGAGACGGAGAAGATAATTGCAGAGCGCCTCCGGCAGAAACCCCTGCGCGCGGAATTCGAGCACGCTGACCGCGCCGTGACGCTTGGAAAGCTTGGCCCCGTCGGCGCCGTGGATCAGCGGGATATGGGCGAAACGCGGCATCTCCCAGCCCATCGCCTGATAGACCTGCACCTGGCGGAAGGTGTTGGTGAGATGGTCGTCGCCACGGATGACATGGGTGATCGCCATGTCGTGGTCATCGACGACGACGGCATGGAGATAGGTGGGCGTGCCGTCGCTCCTCAGGATGATCATGTCGTCGAGTTCGGCATTGGCGACCCGGACCGGCCCCTGCACCAGATCCTCGACCACGGTCTCGCCCGCGCGCGGCGCCTTGAGGCGGATCGCCGGCGCGACGCCCGGCGGCGCCTCGGCCGGGTCGCGGTCGCGCCAGCGCCCGTCATAGCGCGGCGGGCGGCCCTCCTTCAGGGCCCGCTCGCGCATCTCGCGCAATTCCTCGGCGGTGCAATAGCAGCGATAGGCGCGCCCGGCGGCGAGCAAAGCATGGGCGATCTCGGCGTGGCGGGCGGCGCGGGTCGATTGGAACAGCGGCGTCTCGTCGGGATCGAGGCCGAGCCAGGCGAGGCCTTCGAGGATCACCTGCACCGCCTGCTCGGTGCTGCGGGCGCGGTCGGTGTCCTCGATGCGGAGCAGGAACTGCCCGCCGTGATGGCGGCTGAAGAGATAGTTGAACAGCGCGGTGCGGGCGCCGCCGATATGCAAAAGTCCGGTCGGGCTGGGCGCGAAACGGGTGCGGACGGTCATCGCCCGCTTCTAGAAGGTTTTTCCCCCGCCGCAAACCGCGCCCCCATGGCGGGCGGCACGAAACCCATGGACTTCGCGGCGGCGGCAGCGCAGCATCGGCGGCGGTGAACGGACCTTCATTCGAGGGACGGCACGGCGGGAGGGGAGGATGGCAGACGCCCAGATGCGCCCGGCGTCGGGCGTGAGTGCGCGGTGTCGGGCGTGAGCGCGCCGGTCGCGCCCATTCCGCCGCAAGCCCGGCGCCGCGCCATGCGTGACGCCGGTCTCTGGCCCGACCGGCTCCTGCTCGACGATCTCGATCATTGGGCGCGGGTGGCGCCGTCCCGCCTCGCGGTGATCGGCACCAGCAGCCTGACCGGGGAGCGGACCGCCCTCACCTATGCCGGGCTCGCGGCGCGGGTGCGGCGGATCGCGCTCGGCCTCCATCGCCTCGGCATCGGGCGCGGCGACATCGTCTCCTACCAGTCGCCGAATTGGTGGGAGTTCATTGCCCTCCATCTCGCCGCTCTCCGCATCGGCGCGATCAGCAATCCCTTGATGCCGATTTTTCGCGAGCGCGAGCTGCGCTTCATGCTCGGGCTCGCGGAATCGAAACTGCTCGTCGTCCCGTGCCGGTTCCGCGGCTTCGATTTCGCCGCGATGGCGGCGGCGCTGCGCCCGGAACTGCCGGCGCTGTCGCATGTTCTCGTCATCGGCGGCGAGGGCGCGGCCAGTTTCGAGGCCCTCTGGCGGGATGGCGCCGAGGATGAGGCCGAGGCCGCGCCGCTTTTTGACGCGCGCCGTCCGGCGCCGGATGACGTGATCCAGCTCCTCTACACCTCCGGCACCACCGGCGAGCCGAAAGGCGTGATGCACAGCGCCAACACGCTGTATGCGGCGCTGATCCCCTATGCCGAACGCTTTGGTCTCGGCGCCGACGACGTGATTTTGATGTCCTCGCCGATCGCGCATCAGACCGGCTTCACCTATGGCATCATGATGCCGATCCATCTCGGCGCGACCCTCGTTCTGCAAGACATCTGGAACCCGGCGCGGGCGGTGGATCTGATCGCCGCCGAGGGCGTCACCTTCACCATGGCGGCAACGCCATTCCTCGCCGATCTGACCGAGGAAGCCGCCGCGCGTCAGGACGAGGTGCGCAGTCTTCGCATCTTTCTCTCGGCCGGCGCGCCGATCCCGCGCCAGTTGGTGCGCCGCGCCGGCGAGGTTCTCGGCGCCACCATCATTTCCGCCTGGGGGATGACGGAAAACGGCGCCGTCACCACGACACGCCCTGGCGATCCGCCGGAAAAAACCTTCGCAACCGATGGCTGCCCGATCCGCGGCATGGAAATCCGCACCCTCGACGCCGCCGACACCCCGCTCGCGCCCAACCAGGAAGGGCGGCTGCAAACCCGCGGCGCGACCAATTTCCTCGGCTATCTCAAGCGCCCGGAATGGTACGCGATGGACGCGGCGGGCTGGTTCGAGACCGGCGATCTCGCCCGCATCGACGCCGATGGCTATGTCCGCATCACCGGCCGGCTCAAGGATGTCATCATCCGCGGCGGCGAGAATATCCCGGTGGTCGAGGTCGAGGGGCTGATCTATCGGCATCCCGCGGTGCTGGAGGCCGCGATCGTCGCCATGCCGGATGCGCGGCTCGGCGAGCGGGCCTGCGTGTTTCTGCGGCTGCGCGAGGGCGAAACCATGACCCTCGCGACCCTCACCGCCTTCCTCCGCGCGGAGGGGCTCGCGCGCAATTACTGGCCGGAGCGGCTCGAAATCACCGAGGCGCTGCCGAAAACGCCGAGCGGCAAGATCCAGAAGAACGTGCTCCGCGCGCTGGCGCGTGAACTCGCCGGCGCCGCGCCGGCGCCCGGAGAGACGGCGTGATCCTGAACGAGGAGCAGACCCTGATCCGCGATACCGCGCGCGCCTTCGCGCAACGCGAACTCGCGCCGCACGCGGCGGCGCGGGAAGCGGCGGGCGCGATCCCGCCGGCGGTGATCCGCGCCATGGGCACGCTCGGCCTGATGGGCATGGTCGTGCCGGCGGAAGCGGGCGGCGCCGGCGCCGATCACGTTTCGTATGCGCTCGCGCTGATGGAGATCGCCGCCGGCCATGGCGCGGTGGCGACGGTGATGAGCGGGCATAATTCCGTCGGCTGCCTGCCGGTTTTGCACTACGGGACCGAGGCCCAGCGGGCGCGCTGGCTCGGGCCGATGGCGCGCGGGGAGATGCTCTCCTGCTTCTGCCTGACCGAGCCCGAAAGCGGCTCCGACGCCGCCGCCATCAAGACGCGGGCGCGCCGCAAAGATGGCGGCTGGGTGCTCTCGGGACGCAAGCAATACATCACCAGCGGCGCGACCGCGGCGATCGCGCTCGTCTTCGCGGTGACGGCGCCGGAGGCCGGCAAGCACGGCATCAGCGCCTTTCTGGTGCCGACCGCGACCCCCGGCTGGCGGGTCGCGCGGCGGGAGCGCAAAATGGGCCAGCATGCCTCCGATACCTGCGAGATCGCGCTGGAGGACGTCGAAATCCCGGAAAACGCGCTGCTCGGCGCGCCGGGCGAGGGGTATCGGATCGCGCTCGCCAACCTCGAGAGCGGGCGGATCGGCATCGCCGCCCAGGCCTGCGGCATCGCCCGCGCCGCCTTCGCCTGTGCGCGCGCCTATGCGAAGACGCGGGTCGCGTTCGGCAAGCGCATCATCGAGCACCAGGCGGTCGCGTTCCGGCTCGCCGACATGCTGGCGGCGCTCGGTGCCGCGGAGCAGCTCGTCCTGCACGCCGCCGCCCGCAAAAGCGCCGGCCTCTCTTGCGCGCAGGAAGCGTCGATGGCGAAGCTGTTCGCCTCCGAAACCGCCGAGCGCGTCTGCTCGGACGCGATCCAGACCTTCGGTGGCGCCGGCTATATGGCCGAATCCGAGGTCGAGCGCCTCTATCGCGATGTGCGCGTGACCAAGATCTATGAGGGCACCAACGACATCCAGCGCCTCGTCATCGGCCGCGCCCTCGCGGAGGGCTGAAGGGCGCCGCCGATACCGCGGCGCGCGCGCCGGATCGCAAGCCGATATTAACCCTCCGCGCGCAGGATCGCGGCGTTGCGTTGGATAAAGGCAGGAATGGGAATGGGGATGCGCAGACGTGGGGATTGAGGCAAGCGTGGCGGCTTTGGCGCGGATTTCGACGGATAGGCCAAGCGACAGACAGGTTCCCGCCCCGCGCCTCGTGGTCACGCTCGGGCTCTATGGCAGCGCCTCGACCTGGCTATTCAATGTCGTCCGCGAAACCCTGAACGCCGCCCACGGCGCCGAGCGGGTCTGCGCCTATTACGCCGACGCGATCACGCTCATTCTCCAGGACGGGGCGATCCCGGGCCGTTTCGTCGTCGTCAAGATGCATGTCGGCGATGCCTCGCTCGCGGGCTTCGTGCATCTCGCGCAGCCCTTGCTTTTGCTCAGCGTGCGCGACCCGCGCGATGCCGTGGTCTCGCTGATGCAGCGCTTCGGACAGGATTTCGAGAAAGCCGCGTCCCGTGTGGTGCAAAGCGCGCGCCGCATCCTGTTCTTCGCCGCCGCCGGTCATCCGGTCTTGCGTTACGAGGACGATTTCTTCACCAGACCCGAAACCCTCGATGCCATCGCCGCCCGGCTCGGCGTCACCCTGCGCGACGAGATCAAGGCGGCGATTTTCGCCGGCTACCAGACCGCCTCGGTGCGGAAATTCGCCGCCGATGTCGCCCATCTCCCGCCCGGGCGGCTGGACGGCAACCCCGCCGATCTCTTCGACCGCGTGACGCATATCCACCGCAATCATATCGGCGATGGCATGATCGGCAAATGGAAAGAGCGCCTTTCCGCCCCCGAGAGCGCCGCGTTGACCGAGACGCTCGGCGATTTCATCACGACATTTGGCTATTGAACGCCGCGCGGATCGCTCAGCCCCGGCTTGTCGCTTAGCCCCGGCTTGTCGCTTAGCCAAGAAAATCCCGCAGGCGCGCAACCACCGCGTCCGGCTGTTCCTGCTGCACCCAGTGTCCTGCGCCTGCGATCAGATGCGCGCCGCGAAAATCGGCGCAGGCGATGGTTTGCATGCGCTCGAAGCCGCCCGGCGCCTGATAGACCCCCCAATCGGCGGCGCCGGCGATGAACAGGGTTTTCACCGTGATCGCGCGGCCGGCGAAAATCTGCATCTCCTCGCGCCCGATGCCGGCGGTCGCACAGCGATACCAGTGCAGCCCGCCCTGGAACCCGGTGCGGGCGAATTCGCCGGCATAGACCGCGAGTTCGTGCTCGGGAAGCCAGCGGCAGGCGGCGATCTCGGCCGGCGAGGGCCGCGCGGCGGCGACCGTCGCGGGCATGCTGGCGCCGCGGTCCATGATGTAATAGCGCGGCATCCTGGCCAGCTCCGCGGCCTCGGAGGAGGCGAGCCGAGCCGGCCGGTTGCCCGGCCAATCGGCGCTTTTCATGTGATAATAGGCGCGCAGGAACGCCGCCATCCCCTCGGCGGGCGCTTCCATCTCGGCCGCCGCCGCCGGGCTGGAATAATACCACTGGTAATGCTTGCGCGGCGGCACGAGGGCGGCGAGGGCGGCATCGAGGGCCGCCATCCCCGGGGTGGTGGCGAGCGTCGGCGGGCCGGCGAAGGGCGCGCTCATCAGGACCAGGGCGGGGAACAGATCGGGGCGCAACAGCGCGCACCAGGCGGCGACCGGGGCGCCGAAATCATGGCCGATCACCGCCGCCGCCGCGCGCTGGCCGAGCGCCGGCAAAAGCCCGATGACGTCGCGCACCAGACGCAACATCCGGAAATCGGCGGGATCGCCGCCATCAGCGCCCTCCCCGCCGGTGGTGCGGCCATAGCCGCGCTGATCCGGCGCGACCACGTGATAGCCGGCGGATGCCAGCGGCGGCATGATCTTGCGCCAGGAATAGGCGAGTTCGGGAAACCCGTGCAGCAGCAAAAGCAGCGGACGACCGGTGCCGGCGCCGGCCTCCAGGAGATGCATCCGGAGACCATTGCCGTTATCGACGAAGCGGGCGCCGATGCCGTCTGGCAAAACCGCGCGCGCGAGCGGCGGCGGGTCGGCGCGCGCGGGCACCATCGGCTCAGCCCGCATCCAGGCGCCGGGCGAGGAAATCGAGCCGATCCTGGCCCCAGAAAATCTCCTCGCCGAGGACATAGGACGGCGCGCCGAACACGCCACGGGCAATGGCCGCCTCGGTATCGCGCGCCCGTTGCTCCGCCCAGCGCGGATCCTCGGCGCGCGCGATCAAGGCATCGCCATCGGCGCCGACCTCGCCGGCCAATTCGGCGAGCACCGCGGGATCGGCGGTATCGCGCGCCTCCTCCCACAAGGCTTGCAAGACGCGATGGGCGAGCGCCAGCGCCTTCTCATCCTCCCCGCTCTCGCGGAGCGCGATGACGGCCTGCGCGGCGAGGGTCTCGTTGGCCGGGAAATAGCGCGGCCTGATATGGATCGGGAGGCCGAGATGATCGCGCCAGCGGGCCAGTTCCTGTAGCCGATAGGCCTGGCGCTGGGGCGAGCGCCGGGGCAGCGGCAAGCCGCCGGTTGCCGCGAAAATCACCCCGAAATCGACCGGAAAAATCCGCACGCGGGCATGATGGCGGGCCGCGAGCGCGGCGAACCGCGCCGCCCCGAGATGCGTCCATGGCGAATTCAGCGACAGGAAATAATCGATCTCGCGCATCATGCTTTGCCTCCCCACTGCCCGCGTCATCCGGGCGGGCGCCGGGGGAAACTGTGGCATGACGGCGGCGGCGGGAAAAGCGCCCGGCTGTGCCGCCGTCAGCCGAGGGCGAGGGCAAGCTGTCGTCCCGCGCCCTCGTCCTCGAGCTGCGACAGCGCAACCCCGAGGAGGCGGATCCCGAGCCGAGGCGGAAACAGCGGACGCAGCAAGTCCCGCCCGGTCGCGGTGATCATGCCGGCCTCGGCGATCGCTTCGGGCAGGCTGCGGGCGCGGGTGATCTGCCGGAAATCGGCGTATTTCACCTTCACCGTCGCGGTTCGCCCGGCGAGGCGATGGCGCGCCGCCACCTCAGCGACCTTGGCGGCGAGCGCCGCCAGCGGCGCCGCCACTTCCTCCCAGGCGTGCAGATCCTGGGCGAACGTGGTCTCGGCGCCGATCGATTTCCGCACCCGCGCGACCTCCACCGGGCGATCGTCCTCGGCCCGCGCCAGGCGGTAATAGACCGCGCCCGCCTTGCCGAAATGGGCGGTGAGAAAGCCGGGTTCGCAGCGGCGGAGATCGGCGCCGGTCATGATCCCGAGGGCGTTCATCCTTGCCGCCGTCACCGGGCCGATGCCGTGGAATTTCCCGACCGCGAGGGCGGCGACGAAATCCGGCCCGAGGCGCGGCGGGATGACGAAAAGCCCGTCCGGCTTGCGATGGTCGGAGGCCAGTTTCGCCAGGAACTTGTTGTAGGAGACGCCGGCCGAGGCGGTCAGCCCGGTTTCGGCCCGGATCGCCGCCCGGATCGCCTCGGCGATCGCGCGCGCCGAACCATGCCGGCCCATCTCCGCGGTGACGTCGAGATAGGCTTCATCGAGCGAGAGCGGCTGAATGAGCGGGGTGTAGCGGGCGAAAATCGCGGCGATCGCGGCCGAAACCGCTTTGTAGACCTCGAATCGCGGCGCAACGAAGATCAGCTCGGGACATTTGCGCGCCGCCAACTGGGACGGCATCGCCGAATGGACGCCAAAGCGGCGCGCTTCATAGCTCGCCGCGGCGACCACGCCGCGCGCCCCCGCCCTGCCCACCGCGATCGGCTTGCCGCGCAGCGCCGGGGTGTCGCGCTGCTCGACAGAGGCGAAAAACGCATCCATGTCGATATGGAGGATGCGGCGAAGAGAGAGGGGCGGTTCGGTGCGCTGCGCCATGCCGGGCGCGAGTTTAGCCGCCGATGCCAGGGACGAAAAGAACAAATCAAGGACATCGTGCCATGCTGCGCCGCATCGGCGCCACTCAACCCTCTATAATGCGACAAAGAAGATTTAGAGGCTGGTCAAATCTTCAGCCCTCACCTAAAAACTGCGGCGCCACCGTTATTTGCGTGATTCGGGTGCGGGGGCCGGTTCATCCGCCCGCGAAACGGCGCCAGGCCGGCGGGCTCTATGTGCAAGGAATACTCATGTCCAAAGCTTTCATCGCCCAGGTTATCCAGGACTCCGCCGAACTCACGGGCGTTGCCGCCAACCGCGCCGCTGGTGACCTCATGGCGGCGATCGTGCAGGAGCTGAAGAAGAACGGCAAATTCACGCTGCCGAGCTTCGGCACCTTCACCGTCCGCAAGACCAAGGCGCGCAAGGGTCTCAACCCGCGCACCGGCGAGCAGATCAAGGTGAAGGCCGGCAAGACCGTGCGCTTCAAAGCCTCGCCGACCTTGAAGAAATCGGTCTGAGAGACCCCCCGGCGGGCAGAATTCCCGACGCCCGCCGGCGAGGCGCGAAGACCAAAAAAAACCTCCCGGGCACGGCGTGTCCGGGAGGCTCTTGCCGTTTTATCGCGCGCGTGGCGACGCTCAGTTGTTGTTGCTGCGCACCCCGGTCAATTGCAGCAGAAGAATGAACAGGTTGATGAAGTTGAGGAAAAGCTGGAGCGCGTCATAGACGCTGCGCTTGGCGGCGGCATCCGGGCTGTCGGCATAGGCGAATTGCACATAGCTCGCCTTGATGCGCTGGGTGTCATAGGCGATCAGGCCGGTGAACACCAGGACACCGATGACGCTGAGCGCGAATTGCAGCGCCGAGCTGCGAACGAACATGTTCACGAGACTGGCGATGACGACACCGATCAGCCCCATGAACAGGAAGCTCCCCATGCGGGAGAGATCGCTCCGCGTGGTGTAGCCCCAGAGGCTCATGAAGGCGAAGGTGGCGGCGGTGATGAAGAACACCCGCGTCACCGATTGCCCGGTGTATTGCAGGAAAATATTGGTGAGGCTCGCCCCCATGGCGACGCAGAACAGCCAGTACAGCGTCTGTGCCGCGGTTTTGGACAGCCGGTTGACGCCGAAGCTGAGCACCAGGACGAACGCCAGCGGCGCGAACATCGAGAGAATGGCCAGGCCGGACGCCACCCGATGCGGCCCGTAGGCGGTCATCGCGACCGGGTAGAAGAGATCGAGCAGGCTGGTATTGGCGATCCCGTAGGCGACGATGCCGGTCAGCAGAAGACCGGACGCCATCCAGTTATAGACGCGCAACATATAAGCGCGGAGGCCCGCATCCAGGACGGCCGTACTGGCGGCCGCGCCCGTTGCGCCGGAATAGGTCCGGTAATTGGGACTGAAGGCCATGGTCGGTTCGTTCTCCTTGCGGGCGGAATGCCCTCTCAGGGGGGGATTTTGGCGGCAGTATCGCGCTTTTCAAGCGGCTTGACCAGCCACCCCGGCGCCGCTCGGGCTCAGTGCGCCGCGCCGGCCGCGAGCGCCGCCTTGCGGGGGCGGAGATTGGTCAGATACATCGAGGCGGTGCCAAACCAGATGGTCTCGAAATCCATCCGGATCGGCAACGGCGGCATCCCCGGCGCGGCCACCGCGAACCAGGCGCTGCCACGTTTCGGACGCCGCGTGCTGGCTTCCTCCTTGTCGTGTTCGATGCCGCCGATCAGGAGGCCCTCGAAGTCACAGCGCTCGGCATTGCCATAATAGGGGGAGCGGGACGATCGCGGCACCAGTTCGGTGCCGACGGTGCGCGCGGTGAGGCGCATCAGGCGGCGCCCGTCATAGAGGCTCGCGGTGCCATCGCAGCGGCCGTTCTGCTGCACGCGATGGACGAGCAGCGCCATGGCGCTCAGCGAATCGATGCTCTGGCGCGCCTCTTCGGGCGTCACCGCGTCGCGATCCGGCTCACGCGGCGGGGTCAGGGTGCGCACGAACGGCTCCTGATCGGCGTAGCTGATCAGGGTCTGCCATTTCTCGCCGCTCCAGAGCCCGGTCGAGACGTAGCGCTCGGGCACCGCGTCCGCTCCCTCCCAGCGCCCTTCGGCGAGGCTCTCGTTCTGGCCATGCACGAAGGCGCTGAACAGACCGGCGGTCTGGAAGGCGAATTTCACCCGATAGCCATCCGGGCCGAGATCGACGCTGGTGCCGAGAGTGCCGGTGTTCAGCCCGGCGGTATAGAAGGCATAATCGGCATCGACCGCGCTCTCGCCCACGGCCTCAGCCGCGGCCTGGGCGGCGGCCGGAGCGGCGCGGACGAGCAGGGTGGCGGTGGTGGTGAGGCCGAGGAACGAAACCAGGAGGGCGCGAATCATAACCAGGGATGTGACGCCGGGGCCGGGCTTTGGCAAGCCTTCAACGCCGTCGTCGCGCCGCATCGCCTCCCGCCGCCTCAGGGCCCGCCGCCTCAGGGCACGATGACGATCTTGCCGCGCACCTTGCGCCCGGCCATGTCGGTCAGCGCCGCGGCCGCCTCCTCCAGCCGATAGCGGTGGGAAACCAGCGGCTTGAGCTTTCCCGCGGCGATCGCGGCAAGCAGGGAAGCGGTTTCCTCGGCATAGAGATCGGGCTCGCGGCGCATATGGTCGCCCCAGAACACACCGACCAGGGCTGCGCCCTTCAGTAACGGAAGATTGAGCGGCAGCGCCGGAATCGTGCCGGCGGCGAAACCGATCACCAGATAGCGCCCGCGCCAGGCGATGGAACGGAACGCCGGTTCGGCGAGATCGCCGCCGACCGGGTCATAGATCACATCGGCACCGGCGCCGCCGGTCGCCCGCGCGATGCCGGCGCGCAAATCCTCGCGCGTGTAATCGATCGTCGCGCTGGCGCCGTATTCCTGGCAGAGCGCCAGTTTCTCGGCCGACGACGCGGCGGCGATGACCTCGGCACCGAGATGCCGGCCGATATCGCACGCGGCGAGACCGACGCCGCCGGCCGCCCCCAGCACCAGCAGCCGCTCGCCGGGTTTGAGCGCCGCGCGGTCGGCGAGCGCGTGCCAGGTGGTGCCGTAGGTGAGCAGAAAAGCCGCGCCGACGGCATCATCGACGCTTTCGGGGAGCGGGAAACAGGCCCCCTCGCGGGCGATCGCCTGCTCGGCAAACCCGCCCAGGCTGACGAAGGCGGCGACACGATCGCCGGGTCGCAGCCGGGTGACGCCGGGGCCGACCTCGACCACGGTGCCCGAGACCTCGGCGCCGGGGGTGAAGGGGAGTTCCGGCCGCATCTGGTATTTGCGCTGGATGATCAGATAGTCGGGAAAATTGACCCCGGCGGCGTGGACACGAAGCCGCACCTCGCCCGGCCCCGGCTTGGGCTCGGGGATGTCCTCGAGCCGGAGCGTCTCCGGCCCGCCCCACGCGACGCAGCGCACTGCCCGCATCAGCCGCCCTCCCTACGATGATAGCTGCAACTGAGCACCGGCGGCTGGCGGAGCGTCTGGAACACCACGCAATAGCGCTCGGTGGTCTCGATCAGGCGGGCGAGCGTGCGCTCATCGGCGTCGGTATCGATCTCGAAGCGGAGCGCGATGTCCTTGAGCCCGACCGGCGCCGCGCGATCGATGCCGAGGGTGCCGCGCGCGTCCCAACTGCCCTCGGCGATCACCCGCGCGGCCCGCAGCGTGACCCCGCTCGCCATGGCGACGGCGGCCAGCGTCACCCCGGCGCAGGCGACCAGGGCTTCGAGCAGCATATCCCCCGAACACGCCTCCGACCCGTCGCCGCCGGTCGCCTGGTGCAGCCCGGCCTGGATTTCGCCGCCATGGGTTGCGACCCGGCAAGCGACCTCGCCCGCGACCAGTCGCGCCTCGGCGCGTGACGCGCTGACCGCCGCCGCCGGATCGGCGCGGTAGCGTTCCTTGAGCGGCGCCTGGCGGGCGCGCAGGCCGGCTTGGTCCATGATTTCCTCCGATATGCCGGTTCGCATCATTGCAGCCCGACCGCAGCCGGCCAGTCAACCGCTCCGGCGGCGATACGCTTTGGGCCAAAAGTTTTTTGGTTCTTTTTTCCAAAAAAGAACAATTTTTTTCTTTTTTCACCTCTATAGCGTGACGATCACGGCGACGGCCGCGGCGGCGAGGAGATAGAGCGCGAGCGCGAGCAGCGGCGAGGCGAGGCGCGGCGCCCGGGTCGTGGCGGGCAGGCGTTTCTTGCCGCTGATCATCGGCCGCAGCAGATTTTCCCGGCGGATCACGGCATAAGCGAGGATCGCCAGCAGATGCACGATGATCGCGGCGAGCAGGACGTAGAAATTCCAGGTATGAAACGCCGAGACGAGGTCGGAGGAGGGCTTGGCGAGGAGATGATTGAGGGGGCCTGCGCTGTTGCGATCGGCGCGGGCAAAGAGGCCGCTCAACGCTTGCGCGAACAAAAGCGCGAGCAGCAGCAGAACCATCCAGCCGCCGGCCGGATTATGCCCGACGCTCTCGCCTTTCGTGCCCAGGCGAAAGGAGGCGAGATGGGCGAGGGCTGAGCGCGGCGGCTTGAGGAAGGTCGCGAAGCGCGCCGTCTCGCTGCCGAAAAATCCCCATGACAGACGGAAAATCAGCAGGCTCAGGGTCACTTCGCCAAGCCGGTAATGCAGCCACATGAGATCGAGGAACCGGCTCACATAGAGCGCCACGATCAGCGCCGCCAGCAGCCAGTGAAACAGCCGCACCGGCGCGTCCCAGATCCGTATCGAAAGCTTGATGCCGCTCATCCGCGCCTTTTGCTCCCCATCTTGACGCCATCAATCTTGACGCCACCACGAGACGCCGCCATGCCGCGCGGCATGACCGCCTGGCGCCCCGCGATCGAACTGCTTTTTGCCAGCCAATGGCGTGGTCCCGCCATAGGGTTTTTTGTCGCCGCCAGCCTCGCCGGGCTCGGCCGCCGGAGACGGTTTCGCCATCTTGCCGCCGTCGCCGCGGCGGTCGGCCTGCTGGCCGGCTGGCTCACGCAACTCGGCCATGCGGGGCATGATTCCCGCCGGCTCGGGATCGCGGTGATCGCGGCGGCGGCGATGCTGCTCGGCGGGCTCGCTATGCTGCGGGCGGGCAAGCGCGGCGCGGCGCGGCACCTTTCCTCGCCCCTCCTGCCCCCACCGCTCCTGCTCGGCCTCGCCGTGCTTGCCGGGGCCTGGTGGCTCGGCGGCGCGGGGCGGAGCCTCGGCGCCATCGCCGCCGCCTGGCGCGGCGAATCGGTGGTCGCGCTCGCCGCGGCGCTGATCGGGTTCCCGCTGCTCGCCGGGCTTCGCGCCGTGCCGCCGCCCACCCATTGGCCGCTCGCCGCCCTCTCTGCCGCCCTCGCCGCCGCGTTCGTCGCGATCGGTGCCGGCGGCAGCACAGTCCCGCTCGCGCTGGCGCTCGCCGGCACCGTGCTGGGGGCGGGGATCGGCGGTGGCCAAGGCCATTGGCGGCAGGGCCAAGCCACCGCCATCGGCGTGGTCGCCGCCCTCGCGCTCCTCGCCGGCGGCGCCATTCTCGCCGATGGCCGGGCCATGCATGCCCGGCCGGCCCCGGTTTGGGCCGCCGCGCTCGCGCCGCTGGCAACGCTTTGGCTCTTCCGGCGTCTTACGCCACGGTTGTCCGGCCCGCTGGCGCGGCGGCTCGGCGGGGTCGCGCTCGCGAGCCTGCTCCCCCTCGCCCTTGTCAGCCTGCTCGCCTTCAGCGCCGCGGCGATCGCCGGCCTCCGCTGAGCCCTCGCTCGCGATCACGATTGCGACAGGTCCGGATTTGCCGCAACATGACGCTCTTATGATGGAAACTTCTCCCCCGCCCGACCCGGCGCCCGCGTCCCGGGGGGTTTTGACCCCGCCGCGCCTCGTCGCCGCCGCGATCATCGTGCTCGGCGCCGGCCTCGGCGCCGCCCTGCTGTGGCGCGAGCGGCCGCACCCCACCGCCCCGGAGATGGCGGCGTCGGTCGCCGCGCCGCCGGCCTCCCCTGCCCCCGCGGCCCCCTCCCCCCCCCCACCGTCACCAGCCATCACCGAGACAGACGCGACGCCGCGCTTTGACATCGTCCGCGTCACCCCGGAGGGTACCGCGGTGATCGCCGGCCGCGCCGCGCCCGGCGCCGATGTCACCATCCTCGCGGACGGCAACGCCATCGGCCACGTCACCGCCGATGCCGCCGGGGAATTCGTCTTCACCCCGGATGCCCCCTTCGTAGCCGGCCCGCACGCGATCAGCCTCGCGGCCAAAACCGAATCCGGCGCCGTTGCGCACAGCAGCAGCGATGTCCTGGTGGTTGTCGCGGGCAAGCAGCCGGGCGAGACCGCGCCGGCGGGCGCGCTCGCGACCCTGGCGCCGAACGGACCGGCGAGCCCCGACATGCCCAAGCTCCTGCAAGCGCCGCCCGCCGCGGCCGCCAAGACGCCGGAGGCGATGGCCGCGAACGCGGCGCCGTCACCGCGGATCGAGGTGCTGGATTACGATCAGGCCGGCCATCTCCGCCTCTCCGGCCACGCGGCGCCCGGCAACGCCGTCAGCCTCGCGATCGACGGTCACGCGGCGGGGGAGGCGGCGGCGGACCAGGGCGGGCATTGGGCCATGGCGCCGCCGCAAGCGGTCTCACCCGGCCATCATCGCCTCACGCTGGTTGCGCGCGGCGCCGACAAGACGGTGACCGGCACGCTCTCGCTGCCGTTCTTGCGCGAAAAACTCGCCCCCGGCAGCCTCAAGCCCGGCATGATGGTGGTCCAGCCGGGGCAGAATCTCTGGCGCATCGCCCGTGAGGTCTATGGCAGCGGCATCCGCTACACGATCATTTTCGCCGCCAATCGCGACCATATCCAGCGGCCCGGCATCATCTATCCGGGTCAGACCCTGATCGTGCCGCCAGCACCCGGCGTGGCGCCGGAGCGGAGCCCGGCTTCCTCCAACACGTCGAGATAGGGGGCGAGCGACAGCAGCCGGAGCGTGATCGCGGCGAGCAGATCGGTGATCACCGGCGGCTCGGTGAGGGCGATCTTCGACAGCATCAGGAGACGATGGTCCGGGGCCAGGATCACCCGCCATTCCGGCGGCAAAAGCGCCGGCAGGCGCGGCAGGAAGCCGAAGATCAGCGACCGTTCACGGCGCTCCGTCGCCGCCTGCCCGGTGCTCGGCACCCGCCCGGCGACCGCCTCGAGTTCGAGTTCGCTGCCCGATAGCCGCGCCAGCAGCGGGCGGGCGCGGAAGGAAAAGGAAAATCTCGCCCGCTGTCCGGGCAGACGCGGGGCGATATGGCCATGGCCATCGATCATGAAGGGACCAAGCGTCAAGGGGGCATCGATCGGCATCACGCGGTTCCTGTTCGGGGAGATCTCTCTCCGTTGATCCGATCTTGCCCCCAATCCATGAAGCTTTCATAAACCGCGCAGGCACGACCGCCGCAAGCTTTCCTCTGGTTTGGAATCCGTCCCGGCATGGCCCTCGATACGATCTTCATGGTTCTCGCCCCCCCCCACCCCGCCGCCCGGCCGTTCCTGGCCGGCGGCCTGGTCGCGATCGTGCTCGGGCTTGCGCTCGGCGCCTGGCTGTTCTGGCTCGGCGTCCTCTTCGTGCTGTTCTGCCTCTACTTCTTCCGCGACCCGGAACGTGTCCCGCCGGCGCGGCCGGGCGTCATCCTGGCCCCCGCCGATGGCCGCGTCGTCTCGGTCGCGCCGGCGACCCCGCCGGGCGAACTCGGCCTCGGCCCCGCGCCGCGCTGGCGGGTCGCGATCTTTCTCTCGGTGCTCGATGTCCATGTCAACCGCGTGCCCGCCGCCGGCACGGTGACCCGCATCGCCTATCGGCACGGCAAATTCCTCAATGCCAGCCTCGACAAGGCGAGCGACGAAAATGAACGCAACGCCCTCGCCATCCGCCTCCCGGACGGGCGCGAGATCGCCGTCGTGCAGATCGCCGGGCTGATCGCGCGGCGCATCCTCTGTTCGGTGCGCGAGGGCGACGCGGTCAGCACCGGGGCGCGTTTCGGCATCATCCGCTTCGGCAGCCGCACCGACCTCTATCTCCCCGAGGGGGTGCGCCCGCTGATCGCCGAGGGGCAGCGGATGATCGGCGGCGAAACCGTCATCGCCGAGCTCGGCTGATGGCCGCGCGCCCCATTTCGCGCCTGCGCCGGCGCGTGCGGCCGCGCTTCGCCGGGCTCTCCTTCAACCGCCTGATCCCCAATCTGATGACGCTGCTCGGCCTCTGCGCCGGGCTCACCGCGATCCGGTTCGGCATCGAGGGGCATTTCGGCGGCGCCGCCAAGGCGATCATCCTCGCCGGCTTCATCGACGGGCTGGACGGGCGCCTCGCGCGTCTCCTCAAGGCGGTGACGAGGTTCGGCGCCGAGTTCGACAGCCTCGCCGATTTTCTCTGCTTCGGGGTCGCCCCGGCCTTCGTGATCTATCTCTGGTCGCTGCACACCATGCATGGCTACGGCTTCGTCCCGGCGCTGATTTTCGCCGTGTGCATGGCGCTTCGGCTCGCGCGCTTCAACGCCAATCTCGATTCCGTCGCCCCCGCCTACACCTATAATTTCTTCACCGGTGTCCCCGCCCCGGCCGGCGCGCTGCTGGCGCTGCTGCCGCTGTTCATCGGCCTCGAGGCACGCGACATGGGCTGGGTATGGCTCGGCGCCCTCGCCCGGTTTCCCCTGTTCGACGCCGCCGTGTTGATCGGCGCCGCGCTGCTCCTGGTCTCCACGCTGCCGGTCTGGAGCTTCAAGAATTTCAAGGTGCCGACCGCGATGGTGCTGCCGATGCTGCTCGGCACCGGGCTTTATGCCGCGTTCCTGATCGCCGACCCCTGGGCGGGGCTCGCGGTCGCCGGGCTGATCTATCTCGGGATGCTGCCGTTCAGCGCCCGCAGTTTCCGCCACTTGCGGCGCGAGGCCGAGGGGCCGGAGACGGAGCCCGCGACGTGAGACCCCCGGGATTGAGACCCCAGGGATTGAGACCCCAGGGATTGAGACCACCGGGAGGCGGCGCCTGGCTGGGGCGGGAGGATTCGAACCTCCGCATGGCGGAATCAAAATCCGCTGCCTTACCGCTTGGCTACGCCCCATCGCCGCCGGCCGCCGGACCCGCACCTGATACTGAGCCCAGCGCCGGCGGTCCAGCCCGCAATGTCGTTACACTTCCCCTGCTCAGGAAAAACCCATGACGCAGCGTTTCCTGGTCACCGGCGGCGCCGGCTATGTCGGAAGCCATCTCGTCGCGGCCTTGGTCGCGGAAGGCGCCGACGTGGTGGTGATCGATGACCTCCGCCAGGGCCATCGCGCCGCGATCACCGCGCCGGCCGAGCTGATCCTCGGCGATCTCGCCGATCCGGCGGCGCGCGCCGCCGCCTTCGCGCGTGGCCCCTTCGCCGCCGTGTTCCATTTCGCCGCCCTCTCCCTGGTCGGCGAGAGCATGCAGGATCCGCTGCGCTATTTCCGCGAGAACGTCGGCAACGGGATCGCCCTGATCGGGGACGCGATCAGCCACGGCGTCAGCCGCTTCGTGCTCTCCTCGACCGCCAATCTGTTCGGCGGCGAGGTCGAAATCCCGATCACCGAGGCCGCGGCGCTGGCCCCCTCCTCGCCCTACGGCGAGAGCAAATTCATGCTCGAGCGGGCGCTGTTCTGGGCCGATCGGGTGCATGGCCTGAAAAGCGCCTGTCTCCGCTATTTCAACGCCGCCGGCGCCGACCCCGGCGGGCGGCTCGGCGAGGACCATGATCCGGAGACGCATCTGATCCCGCGCGCGATCGACGCCGCCCTCGGCCGGGCGCCGGAACTGGTGGTGTTCGGCACCGACCATCCGACCCCGGATGGCACCTGTGTCCGCGACTACATCCACGTGACCGACCTCGCCAGCGCCCATCTCGCCGCCCTCGCCCGGCTCGATCGCGGCTCCGTCGCCTATAATCTCGGCAACGGCGCCGGGCATTCGGTGCGCGAGGTCATCGCCATGGTGGAAGCGGTCAGCGGCCGGCGCGTGCCCCATCGCCTCGGGCCGCCGCGCGCCGGCGACCCGCCGACCCTGGTCGCCTCCTCCGCCCGCATCCAGCACGAGACCGGCTGGCGGCCACGCTTGCCGGAGCTGCGCGAGATCGTGCGCACCGCCTACGAATGGCGGCTCGCGCATCCCGACGGCTATCGCTAGCGCGAGATCGGATCAGGATGAGGAAAGCCTTCTTTTTCTGAAGAAAAAGAAGCAAAAAGACTTTTTCCCGTTTTCTTTTGCGTCTTGCGTCTGATCAGCGTCCCTCGAACGCCGGCTCCCGCCGCGCCGCCATCGCCGCCACCCCTTCGCGAAAATCCGCTGTCCGCCGCTGCCATTCCTGTTCGACCAATTCGCGCTCGGTCGCCGCCTCGATCGCGTCGATGAAGCCGCGGCGGAGCGTCTCACGCGCCGACATGACGGCGAGCGGCGCCGAAACCGCGATCTCCTGCGCGAGCGAAAGCGCCGCCGCGCGCAATTCCGCTTGCGGGACGAGACCATCGGCAAGGCCGATCGCCGCCGCTTCCTCGCCGGGGATGCGCCGGCCGGTATAGAACATCAGCGCCGCGCGCTGGGCGCCGACGAGCCTAGGGAGCGTCGCGGTGAGGCCGAAGCCGGGATGAAAGCCGAGCCGGGTGAAATTGGCGCAGAACCGCGCCTCGGGGCAGGCGACGCGAAAATCCGCGACCAAAGCGAGGCCGAGCCCGCCGCCCACCGCCGCGCCCTGCACCGCGGCGATGATCGGCTTGCGCGTGCGAAAAAGGCGAATGGCCTCCTTGTAGAGATGCTTGACGCCGCCCTCCTCGGCGAGGCCGGTCGCCGGGCGGCCCGCGAAATCGGCGCCGGCGCAGAAATTCTTGCCGGCGGCGGCGAGCACGATGGCGCGGCAAGCGGGATCGGCGTCGAACGCCTCGAAGCTCGCGCCGATATCGGCGATCAGCGTGTTATCAAAAAAATTATTGGGCGGGCGGCGGATTTCGACGACGCCGACCCTCCCCTCCCGCCACGCCGCGACATCACCACGCACCACCTCGTTCATCGCGCACCGCTCTCCTCGCTCAGGCGCTTGCCACCGAGATAGGCGGCGCGCACATCCTCGTTGTTCCACAGCGCATCCGGCTTGCCCGCGACCACGAGGCGCCCGGTTTCCAGAACATAGCCGCGATCGGCGATGGCGAGCGCGAGGCGGGCATTCTGCTCGACCAGCAGAACCGTCGTCCCGGTCTCACGAATTCGCGCGATGATGCGAAACACCTGCTGCACGATCAGCGGCGCGAGGCCGAGCGAGGGCTCATCGAGAAGGAGAAGCCGCGGCCGCGCCATCAACCCGCGCGCCAGCGCCACCATCTGCTGCTGGCCGCCGGAGAGCATCCAGCCGAGCGTGTCGGCGAACCGCGCGAGATCGGGAAACAACGCGAACATCTCGTCCGCGTCACGCCGCAGCGCCGCCCGTGCAATGCGGCGATTGGAGGCGCCGAGCAGGATGTTTTCGCGCACCGTGAGGCCGGGAAAAATCCGCCGCCCCTCGGGCACATGCGCGATGCCGAGCCGCACCACGCGCTCGGCGCTCAATCCCGCAATCGCCGCCCCTGCAAAGCGGATTTCGCCACCCGTCGGGGGCAGAAGGCCGGAGATGCAGCGGAGCGTCGTCGATTTTCCGGCGCCATTGGCGCCGAGCAAGGTGACGATCTCGCCTTCCTCGACGGCGAGATCGAGCCCGGAAAGCGCCGCGACCGCGCCGTAGGCGGCGGTGAGACCGGAAAGTTCAAGCAGTGACATCTTCGGCCACCTCCCCGAGATAGGCGGCGACGACATCGGGATGGCGCAACACTTCGGCCGGCGTGCCATCGGCGATGCGGCGGCCGAAATTGAGCACGGTGATGCGGTCGGAAATCTGCTCGACGAGATCCATGTCGTGCTCGATCAGCAGAATGGTCAGGCCGTGGCCGCGCAAACGGCGCAGCAGGGCAACGAGATTCTGTTTTTCGGTGAGATTGAGGCCGGCCGCCGGCTCATCGAGTAAAAGCAGCGTCGGGTTGGCCGCGAGCGCGCGGGCGATCTCGACCAGGCGCTGATGGCCGTAGGGAAGGCTCGACACCAGCACAGGCGCGCGCGCCGCCATGCCGACGAAATCGAGCGCCGCCAGCGCCCGCTCGCGCCGGCTTTGCGCATCGTGCTCGCCGCTGCCCACGCGAAAGCTTCCGATCAGCACGTTCTCGAACGCGGTCAGCGAGTGAAACAGACGAATATTCTGAAACGTTCGGCCGATGCCGGCGGCGGCGAGGAGATGCGGCGCGAGTCCGGCGACATCGCGCCCGCCAAGCCGGATGCGTCCCGCCGTCGGCCGATAGATGCCGGAAAGCAGGTTCAGCGTCGTCGTCTTGCCCGAACCATTGGGGCCGATCAGGGCGTGGACGGAGCCGCTTTCGATCGCGAGATCGACCTCATCGACGGCGCGGAGGCCGCCAAAATGCTTGGAAAGACCTGAAATTTCCAGAATTGGCCGGCCCGTCCCCGCGCTGGCGCCGAGGGTGAGCGGCGCCACCTCTCCGCGCGGCAAATCGGGCGCGCGGCGAAACAACCGCGCGAAATAACCAAAGATTCCCTGCGGCATGAACACCATGATCAGGATGACGGCGAGGCCATAGACGGCGAGGTAGAATTGCTTGAGAAAGCGCAGCCACTCGGGCAGAAGAATGAGGAGGGCGGTGCCGATCACCGCGCCGATCGCGGCGTCCACCCCGCCGAGGAGCGCCATGGTGAGCAGAACCACCGAATCGTCGAAGGCGAATTGATCGGGGCTGATGTAGCGAAAGGCGCCGGCGAAAAGGCCGCCGCCGAGACCGCCGAGACAGGCGCTGGCGGCGAACGCGATGATCTTGATGCGGTAGGTATCGATCCCAGCGACGCCGGCGGCGAGTTCATTGTCGCGCACCGCCTGCATGGAAAGCCCGAGCCGGCTCGATTTCAGCCAGGCCACCAGGCCCGCGGTGACGAACAGAAAGAAAAGGCACAGCGCGAGATAATGCCGCGATTGATCGAGCGCCAGAAAACCGAGATGCGGCCGCGGAATATTCGAAATCCCGTCCGGCCCGTGGCTGACCCCGATCCAGTTGGTCAAAACCAGCGTCACGATCTCCTGAAAGCTGATCGTCACCATGGCGAGGTAATGCCCGCCGAGTTTCAACGTCGAGCCGCCGAGCACGATCCCGAAGCCGAGCGCGACCACCGCGCCGAGGGCCAAAGCGGCAAAGAACGCCATGCCGAGTGTCGTCGTGCCGATCGCGACGCCGTAGGCGCCGATGCCGAAAAACGCCGCCTGGGCGATGTTGATCTGCCCGGCATAGCCGAGCACCACCGTCATCCCGAGCACCGCGATCGCATAGGTGCTCGCCTGCATCAGCAGATTCATCAGATAGCCGTTGATCGGCAAGATCAAGGCAAAAGCCACCGCGATGACCAGGGCGAGAAGCCAGAGCAGGAATCCGGCGGCGTTTTTCATATCTGTCGCCTCACGCTTTCTGGGCGATTTTCTCGCCGAAAATGCCCTGCGGCCGGATCAGCAGGAAGGCGAACAACAGGATGAAGGCGAAGGCATCCTTGTAGGGAACCGAGATATAAAAAGCGCCCAGCGTCTCGGCGACGCCGATCAAAAGCCCGCCGACGATGGCCCCCGGCACGTCGCCGAAACCGCCGATGATCGAGGCGGCGAAGGCCTTGAGGGCGATCTGCGCGCCGAGCCCGACCGAGACGAACAGGATCGGCGCGACCAAAATGCCGGCGATGCCGCCGAGCACCGCCGAATAGGTGAAGGTGAGCATGATCATGCCGGTGACGTTGATGCCGAGCAGGCTCGCCATCTCCTTGTCCTGAGACACCGCCTGCATCTTCTTGCCGACCATGGTGTGTTCGAAAAAGATGTATTGCAGGATGACCAGCGCGAGCGTGGTCGCGATGATGACCAGATACTGCGCATCGAGAAACACCGCGCCGAAGCTGATCCCGGGATAGTCGGTCATGCCGGGGAGCGTCGTCGGCTCCGGGCCGTAGATCGCGAGCACGAGATTGGTGATCAGGATCGAGGCGCCGATGGTCGAGATCACCACCGGCAAGAACGAACGATGGCGGAGCGGATAATAGACGCCGAGATTGAAGAGGGCGCCGAACAGCGCCATCACCACCAGGCTGATGACAACCCCGAGCCAATAGGGGAGGCCGAGATCGACGGTGGTGATGACCATGCAATAGCCGCCGAGCATGGCGAACTGGCCTTGCGCGAAATTGACCACGTTGGTCGCGCGATAAATCAGCACGAAGCCGAGCGCGACCAGCGCGTAGACGGCGCCGATGCCAAGCCCGGTGAACAGCAATTGCAGAATGATCGCCATGATTTTGTGTTATTGCGCGGGGAAATCGACACGCTTGACGAAGACGAGCTTGCCGGCGTCGTTGCGGACGACATTGTAGCCATGCAGGCCATCGCCGTTGGCATCGAAATCATAGACCCCCTCGGTGCCCTTGTAGCCGCGGATGGCGAGGATCGCGGCGCGGAAGGCGGCGGGTTCGGTCGATTTCGCGGTGTTCATGGCGAGCGCCGCGATTTTGATCGCGTCATAGGTCCAGGCGGAGAATTGATCGGCCGACGCCTTGTGCAATTTCTGATAGGCCTGGGCGTAGCTTTTGGCTTCGGGGCTGGAATCGGCATTGAAATCGGCGACCCCGTAGGTGCCATAGAGGGCGGGGCCGGCGAGGTGCAGCGCCGCGGTGTCGGTGATCGAGGGCGAGCCGACCCAGGGCGAGCGGACGCCGAGCTGGCGCAATTGGCGGGCGAAAATCGCCAGATCCTGCTCGAAAGTGAAGTAACTCCCGATCACCTCGGCGCCCGAGCCCTTGACCGCGAGCACGACGGGGGTGAAATCCGGCGTCTGATTGGCATAGCCCTGCGCGGTCACGACGCTCGCGCCAAGCGCCTGCAACTCCGCGGTCAGCAGCCGCGCGCCGCTGGTGCCGAAGGCATCGGTCGAGGTCACCAGCGCCCATTTCCTGAGGTTCAGCGTTTGCACGCCAAACGCCGCGATCACCTTGGCGGAGAACGTGTCATTGGGCCGGCAGCGGAACAGCCAGGGATCGCCGGCATGGGTGAGATTGGGATCGGTGCCGCCGAAAAACACCGGCTTCGCGATCCGGCGCACATCGGGATCCATCGCATGCACCTGCGTCGAGCGGATGGAGCCGAGAAACGCGACGATCGCAGACTCATTGGCGAGCCGGTTGAAAGCGGAAACGACGCCGGGATTGGTGGTCTGATCATCCTCGACGACGAGCTTCAGCGGCCGGCCGAGCACGCCGCCTCCGGCATTGACCTCGGCGATCGCCATCTCCGCGCCCCATTCGCCGTAGCGCCCGGATTCGGCGGCGGCGCCGGTGAGCGGCGTCACCATGCCGATCTCGATCGGCGCCGCCTCGTCGGCCCATGCGGGGGCGGCGCCAGGCAAGCCGGCGAGCAACGCCGCGATGCCGGCGAGCAGCGCGAGACCCGGACGCCGACGCGCCCCGCCCATCACCGTGCCACTCATCGCCGAGCCGTTTTTTTCCGCCGCCATGGTTTCCTCCCTCGCGTCATCTTGCCGCGCCCGGATCGTCTCGGAGCGCGGGGTTTTTGCTTTGGCCCCTGTTATCCCCCGCGCCGGCAAGGCTGGCAAGCCAATCCTGCCGGCCCGGTGACGGCCGGCAGACCCTTGCCGGCATAATCCTAGCGCGCGAAGCTGGGGCCTAGCGCGCGAAGCTGGGGGCGAAGCGGGAGGAGGCACGGATGGCGGAAAAATCGGCGGCAAGCACGTTCCCGTCAGCGGACGCCGCACCCAGCGGCGCGGACGCGGTGCCGGATGCGCGCGGGCTCAACCTCTATCGCGCCGATCCGATGCTCGCGCGGCTGATGCCGCTCTATCTCCCGGCCGCGCTTTGCGCCCATCTCGCGCCGTATTGCGACCGTCTCGGGGCGCTCGCCGGCGGCAGGCTCGATGAACTCGCCGCCGAGGCCGATCGCCATCCGCCGCGCCTGCACCCGCGCACCCGCACCGGCGAGGATCGCCAGAGCATCGAGAAACACCCGAGCTATCGCGAGATGGAACGGATCGCGTTCGGCGAATTCGGGCTTGCGGCAATGTCCCATCGCGCCGGCGTTTTCGGCTGGCCGACGCCGCTGCCGCCGGCGGCGAAATATGTTCTCACCTATCTGTTCGCGCAGGCCGAGTTCGGCCTCTTGTGCCCGGTCAGCATGACCGACAGCCTGACCCGGACCTTGCGCAAATTCGGCGACCCCGCCTTGGTCGAACATTATCTGCAGCAATTGCTGAGCCAGGATCTCGAGACCCTCGCGCAGGGCGCGATGTTCATGACCGAGCAGGGGGCGGGCTCGGATGTCGGCGCGACGGCGGTGCATGCGGTCGCGAAAAACAACGGCTCATGGCAGCTTTTCGGCGACAAATGGTTCTGCTCGAACGCCGACGCGGCGCTGGCGATGGTCTTGGCGCGACCGGAGGGGGCGGCGGCCGGAACCAAGGGGCTCTCGCTCTTTCTGCTCCCCCGCCTGCGCGGCGATGGCACGCCCAACGCCTATCGCATCGTGCGGCTGAAAGACAAGCTCGGCACACGCGATATGGCGAGCGGCGAAATCCGCCTCGAAGGGGCGGAGGCGTTCCTGGTCGGCGAACCCGGCGCCGGATTCCGCCAGATGACCGACATGATCAACAATTCCCGCCTCTCCAACGGCGTGCGCGCCGCCGGCATGATGCGCCGGGCGGTGACCGAGGCCCTTTTCGTTGCCCATCACCGCCGCGCCTTCGGCCGCCGCCTGATCGAACTTCCCCTGATGCGGCGCCAGCTTTTGAAAATCCTCGTGCCCACCGAACAGGCACGCAGCATGATGTTCACCACCGCCGAGGCGCTCGCCCGCGCCGATGCCGGGGAGGCGGAAGCCTATGCCCTGCTCCGCATCCTGACGCCGCTGATCAAATTCCGTGCCTGCCGCGATGCCCGCCGGGTGACCGGGGATGCGATGGAGGTGCGCGGCGGCGCCGGCTATATCGAGGAATGGCCGGAGCCGCGGCTGGTGCGCGATGCCCATCTCGGCTCGATCTGGGAGGGGACGAGCAATATCGTCGCCCTCGACGTCATGCGCGCCGCCCGGCGCGAGGGCGCGCTCACCGCCTTGCGGCGTCACATCACGGCGCAGGTCGCGCGTTCGGGCATGACCGCGCTTCTCCCCCCGCTCGCCGGCGCGATCCGCCTCGCCGAGCAGGCGATGGCCCCGAGCGGCGCCCATCTCGCGCGGCGCGCCGCCGGCGCGCTCTACCATCTCGCCAGCGCCAGCGCCTTCGCCTGCGAGGCCGCCGAACTCGGCGAGACGAGCCGGCAAACCCTCGCCGACCTCGTGCTCCGCCACCGCGTTCTGCCGCAGGATCCGCTGGCGGAGACCGAGGACGACACCGAAAGCGCCGCGATGGCGGCTTTGCTCCCCAACCCCGCCACCCTCGCGCACGCCACCTTCGCGCCCACCCTTTCGTGATTGTGCAACGCAATAGAATCACGATTTTTTTATACAAGGAATGCCCGTAAGCGCTTGAAATCTTAATCGTTGGTAAAATTAATGAGGTAAGTCTCAGAAATACGGGTTGCGTCTCATAGATTGCCCGTGTAGGGCGGGGGCATGCGAGGGACCGGTTCAACGCTCTCCCGCCTTCCCGCCGCCCGGGCGATGCTCGCCGGGGCGGCCTTGTTCGCCAGCGCGGCGACAAGCAAGGCGGTGGCGCAATCCGACGAAACCGCGATGGCAGTGCCGCGCCTGGCACCGCTCGGTGCCATGGAAGTGGTTTTGCCGCAACCGCTCGACACGGTCGAGGCGGAGCAGTTTCGCGCCGTTTTCACCGCCCAAGCCGCCGGCGATATCGCCGCCGCCGACCGCCTGCTGGCCGCGCTCGCCGTGGATGATGGCAGCCGCGACGCGCTAGAGCGGTCATCCCTCCGCGCCGATCTCCGCGGCTATGTTTTCGCCAGCCGCTATCTCCGCAGCGCCGGCCGCACCCCGCTTGCCGCGCTCTCGGCCTGGCTTTCCCGCCACTCCGCGCTCGCCGTGGCGAGCGACATCGCGGCGCTCTGCCGTCAGCGCGCCGCGGATTGCCCGGCCGGCCGCCACGTGTCGCCGCCGCCCAGCCTCGCCGCCCTCAGCGCGCCCGAGGACACCGCCCCCGATCTCCCCGACATCCGCCGCAACCCGGCGCTGGAGCGCGAAATCCTCACGCGCGCCGAGAGCGGCCGCGTCGATGCCGCCCTTCGTCTGATCGCCCACACCAGCGGGCTCAGCCGGGATTACGGCGCCTGGCTGCGGGCCGAGGTCGCGCAGGCGCTGTTCGCCGCCAATCGCGATCACGCCGCCCGCGATCTCGCCGTGGCCGCGCTGCATGACAGCGGCGGACGGGTCGCGCTCGCCGGCTTCACCGCCGGCCTCGCCGCCTGGCGGCTCGAACGGATGGCGGAGGCGATACGGTTTTTCGAGGCCGCGGCAGTGGCGCCGATCGGCGCGCCGGGTCTCCGCGCCGCCGCCCTGTTCTGGGCCGCGCGCGCCCATTTCGCGGCCGGCGACGCCGAGGGCGGCCATCTCTGGCTCCAGCGCGCGAGCGCCGAGGCCAATACGTTCTATGGCCTGCTCGCCCGCCGCCGGCTTGGCCTACCGCTGATCCAGGACGGGTTCTTCGCCGACGAAATCCTGGGCGAGGCCGATATCGCCGCGGTGGCGGGAACCGCCGAGGGCCTGCGTGCCTTCGCGCTCCTGCAGGTCGGGCAGATGCGCTGGGCGGACGCGGAATTGCGCCGGCTCGCGGCCAAATCCGACACCTCGCCCGATCTCCGCCACGCCGTTGCCCTGATCGCGCGCCAGGCCGGGCTCACCCGCCTTGCCGACGACATCGCCGCGACCTTCCGCGACGACGACGCCCTCGGCGCCGGGCCGATCCCGCAGCTTTCGCCGCGCGGCGGGTTCCAGGTCGCGCCGGCGCTGGTTTACGCGCTCGCCCGCATCGAATCGCATTTCGATCCCGCCGCCATCTCGCCGACCGGGGCGCGCGGGCTGATGCAGATCATGCCGGTGACGGCGGGCTATCTCGTCAACGACCCATCGCTCGCCGGACCGCATCAGAAGCGTCTGCACGATCCCGCCGTCAATCTCGATATCGGCCAGCGCTATCTGCTGTATCTCGCGCGCCAGGGCGCGGTGGATGGTGATCTGCTGCGCCTGCTTTGCGCCTATAACGCCGGGCCGGGGAATGTCGGGACGTGGGAGGGCGCGCTGCGGGACGGCGGCGATCCGCTGCTCTTCATCGAGGCGGTGCCGAGCCATGAGACGCGCAGCTATCTGCATCGCACCCTCGCTTATGCCTGGCTCTACGCGGCGCGGCTCGATGCCCCGCCGCCGGGTCTCGCGGCACTCGCCGAAGGCCGCTTTCCTCGCGTGCGGAGTTTCGATACCATGCCCGCACGCGCCGAGGAGACGCGCTCGCTTCTGCTCCACTGAGCGGTGTCCGGCCAACGGCCACCCGCCGGCCGGTGGTCGGGCGGCTTCTTCCCCGCGCGGTTTGGTCAATTCCGATCGTGGAGAGCCGCCATGGCGCGCATCGACGAAGCCCGAGCCTTTCTCGCCGTCAACATCGCCGTCCTCACCGTCTCGGACAGCCGCACGCGGGCCGACGACACCTCCGGTGACACGCTGGCCGCGCGCATCATCGAGGCCGGGCATATGCTCGTCGCGCGCGACCTGGTGCGCGATGATGCCGGACTGATCGCGGCGAAGCTCAGCGCCTGGATCGCGGCGCCGGAAATCGATGTCGTCATCACCACTGGCGGCACGGGTCTGACCGGGCGCGACGTGACGCCGGAAGCGTTCGAGCGCGTGCTCGAAAAACGCATCGAAGGCTTCGGCGAATTGTTCCGCATGCTGAGCTATCAGAAGATCGGCACCTCGACGATGCAGTCGCGCGCCATCGGCGGCGTTGCCCATGGCACCTATCTTTTTGCCTTGCCCGGCAGCCCCGGCGCGGTCAAGGATGCCTGGGACGACATCCTGCGCTGGCAGCTCGATGCGCGGCACCGGCCGTGCAATCTCGTCGAGCTGATGCCGCGTCTCATGGAACACGTCGCCGGTGCCGCGGCCCGGACATGAGCCGCATACCACCCGGACGCCGCGCCGATTATCGGGCCTTTGACGAGATCACCACGCGCTGGCACGACAACGACATCTACGGCCATGTCAACAACGTGGTCTATCATGCGTGGTTCGATACCGCGGTGAATGCGTTTCTCGTCCGGCGCGGCCTGCTCTCGCTCGCGGAGAGTCCGATCATCGGCATCGTCGCGGAAAATGCCTGCCGCTATCATGCGTCGATCAGTTTTCCCGAGCGGGTTGCGGTCGGCCTCCGCGTCGCCCATCTCGGCACCAGCGCGGTTCGTTACGAACTCGGCGTTTTCCGCGCCGGCGGTGAAGGCGCCGCGGCGGAGGGGCATTTCGTGCATGTCTATGTCGATCGCGCGACCATGCGGCCGGTCGCGATGCCGGCGGGGGTGCGCGCGGCACTCGCCGATCTCATCGTAAAAACCTGAAAAGCGGAGGATTGTCCATGGATCTCGGATTGCGCGGCAAGACCGCCATCGTGTGCGCGGCGAGCAAGGGGCTGGGGCGCGCCTCCGCCATGGCGCTGGCGCGCGAAGGTGTGGCGCTGGTCATCAACGCGCGCGGGAAAGACGCCCTCGCCGCTACCGCCGATGACATCCGCGCCGCGACCGGCGTCGATGTGCAGGCGATCGCCGCCGACATCACGACCGCTTCCGGCCGCGCCGCCGTGCTCGAGGCCGCGCCCGCGCCCGATATCCTGATCAACAACGCCGGCGGCCCGCCGGCGGGAAATTTCGCGACGCTGACGCCAGAACAATGGCACGCGGCGCTGGAAGCCAACATGCTGACGCCGATCGCGCTGATCCAGGCGGTGATCGCGGGCATGCGCGCGCGGCGCTTCGGGCGCATCGTCAACATCACCTCGGCTTCGGTGAAATCGCCGATCCCGACGCTCGGCCTCAGCAACGGCGCCCGCGCCGGCCTCACCGGCTTCGTCGCCGGCGTCGCCCGCGAGGTCGCGCGCGACAATGTCACCATCAACAATCTTCTCCCCGGCCCGTTCCTCACCGACCGGCTGCGCGACAACATGCGCGCCGCCGCCGCCAGCGCCAAACGCAGCGTCGATGAGGAAATCGCCCTCCGCGCCAAGGCCAATCCCACCGGGCGGGTCGGCGATCCGGCGGAATTCGGCGCCGCTTGCGCGTTTCTGTGCGGCGTGCAAGCGGGTTTCATCGTCGGGCAGAATCTTCTCATCGATGGCGGCGCTTTCAATGCGACGCTCGGCTGACGGACGCTGAACCGCATGGACTGGCCGGCTCGCATCGAGAGCTACGTGCGTCTGACCAAGTTTCCACGCAGTCTTTTCATCGCCGAGGACGGGCGCGTCGTCGGCACCTGGATCATGGGCAACGATTATCGCGTCAAATCCGGCTATTATGGCGGTTATCCGGCCGGCTATCTGCGGCGCGTCGCGGCATTGTTTCCGGATCGCCGCAAGGTTTTGCACGTGTTTTCCGGCCGGGTCGATCTCGGCGCGATGCCGGGCGACACGGTGGACTGCAACCCCGCCGTCGCCCCGACCTGGGTCGCGGACGCCCATGATCTCTCGCCGGTGCCGCTCGCGGAGTACGACCTGATCCTCGCCGATCCGCCGTACAGCGTCGAGGACGCCGAGCGCTATCGGACCACCATGGTCAAGCGCAACGTCGTGATGCGCTCCTTGGCGGCCGGCATCGCCGCGGGCGCGCGGGTGGTCTGGCTCGATCAGGTGCTGCCGATGTATCGCCGCGACGAATGGGTGATCGAGGCGGTGGTCGGCATCGTGAAATCCACCAACCATCGCTTCCGGGTGATGACGATCTTCCGGCGCCTGGCGCGGGCGGGCGACGGCAAGGTTTCGCGGAAACAGGCTTCGACAGCGCCGGCATTCGGGAGTATGGAGGCGGAAAGAGGCATGCCATGATCCTGCTCCCATGATCCTGCTCCCATGATCCTGCTCCCATGATCCTGCTCCCATGATCCTGCTCATCGACAATTACGACAGCTTCACCTTCAACCTCGTCCATTTCCTCGGCGATCTCGGGGCCGTGTGCGACGTCCGCCGCAACGACACGCTCAGCGTCGCTGCGGCGCTGGCGCTGGCGCCGGAGGCGGTGGTGATCTCGCCCGGGCCCTGCACCCCGAACGAGGCCGGGATCTGCGTCGATCTGATCCGCGCCGCGCCGCCGGATCTGCCCATTCTCGGCGTCTGCCTCGGCCATCAGGCGATCGGGCAGGCGTTTGGCGCGACGGTCACCCGCGCGCCGGTGCCGATGCATGGCAAGACCAGCCGGATTTCCCATGACGGGCGCGCTGTTTTCGCCGGCCTCCCCAACCCCTTCGCCGCGACCCGCTATCACAGCCTGACGGTGGCCGAGGATACCCTGCCGCCGGCCCTGATCGCGACCGCCCATGGCGAGGACGGGGTGCTCATGGGCCTCCGCCACCGCGAGCGGCCGATTTTCGGGGTGCAATTCCATCCCGAGAGCATCGCCAGCGAAGGCGGCCACGAGATCCTCGGCAATTTCCTCGCCATCGCGAAAAACCGTGGCGCGCCGGCGCGCGCCGCCTGAATGCCCCCCACCTGAATGAGCGCCGATCTGAAACCCGTGCTCGCCCGCCTCGCGCGCGGCGAGACGCTGTCGGAGGCCGAAACCGAAGCCGCGTTCGGCCTCATCATGGCCGGCGAGGCGACCCCGGCGCAGATCGCCGGTCTGTTGATGGCGATGCGGGTGCGCGGCGAGACGGTGGCGGAATTGCGGGGGGCGGCGCGGGCGATGCGGGCGCGGATGCTGCGCGTCCCCGCCCCCGCCGAGGCCATCGATGTCTGCGGCACCGGCGGCGATGGCGCCGGCACGCTCAATGTCTCGACGGCGGTGACGCTGGTGCTCGCCGGGCTCGGGGTTCCGGTCGCCAAACACGGCAACCGCGCGCTGAGTTCGAAAAGCGGCGGCGCCGATGTGCTGGCCGCGCTCGGCGTCAATGTCGATGTCGCCCCCGCCCGCCAGCCCGAGATCCTGCGGGACGCCGGCTGCATGTTCCTGTTCGCGCCGAACCATCACGCGGCACTCCGCCACGCCGCCGGGCCGCGCGTCGAGCTTGGCATCCGCACCCTCTTCAACCTGCTCGGCCCGATGGCCAATCCCGCCTCGGTGCGGCGGCAATTGATCGGTGTCTACGATCCCCTCTGGACGCGGCCGATGGCCGAGGCCCTCGCCGGGCTCGGCGCCGAGCGGGTCTGGGTGGTGCATGGCGCCGGGCTCGACGAATTGACCCTGGCCGGGGAAAACCGCGTCGCCGCCTACGAGGGCGGCACGCTGCGCGAATTCACCCTCACCGCCACGGACGCCGGCCTGATGCCGGCCCCGATCGATGCCATCCGGGGGGGAGACGCCGCAGCCAACGCCGCCGCCCTGGAGACGCTGTTGCAGGGCGCGGCGAGCGCCTATCGCGACACCGTGCTGTTCAACACCGCCGCCGCCCTGATCGTCGCCGGGCGCGAAACCGCACTCACCGCCGGGGTTGCGCATGCCGCGGCGGCGATCGATGACGGGCGCGCGCTCGCCGCACTCCTGCGGCTCAGACGCGCGAGCAACGAAGACGCTTGACCATGGTGCAAGGCTTTGCGACGGATGCCGAGCGAGGAGATTTCATGACCGCTGATCCCACCTCTGGCACCCCCAATGGCGCCGATGTCCTGGCGCTGATCTGCGCCGAAACCCGCGCCGAAACCGCCCGCCGGCGCGAGGCGACGCCGGTGGAGGCGCTGAAATCGCGTATCGCCGCCGCCGGGCCGACGCGCGGCTTCGGCCGCGCGCTCAAGGAAAAAATCGCGCGCGGCGCCTTCGGCCTGATCACCGAAATCAAGAAGGCCTCGCCCTCCGGCGGGCTGATCCGCGCCGATTTCTCGCCTGCCGACCTCGCCCGCGCCTATGCCGAAGGGGGTGCGACCTGCCTTTCCGTCCTCACCGATGGCCCCCATTTCCAGGGCGCGCCCGAGCATCTCATCGCCGCCCGCGCGGCGGTCGATCTTCCCGTCCTGCGCAAGGATTTCATCCTCGACCCCTGGCAGGTGCATGAAAGCCGGGCGATGGGGGCGGATTGCATCCTCCTCATCATGGCCGCGCTCGGCGACCAGGAAGCGCGCGATCTCGAAGCCCTCGCCCGCTGGCTCGACATGGACGTCCTCGCCGAGGTCCATGACGAGGCCGAACTCGACCGCGCGCTCGGGCTGGAGACCAATCTGATCGGCATCAACAACCGCAACCTCAAGACGCTCGCGACCACGCTCGACACCTCCGTCGCGCTCGCGCCCCGCATCCCTCCGGATCGTTTCCCGCTCGCCGAAAGCGGCATCCGGAGCCATGCCGATCTCGTCCGTCTCGCGAAGGACGCCGGCGTCCATTGCTTTCTCGTCGGCGAGCATCTGATGCGCCAGAAAGACGTCACCGCCGCGACCAGGGCATTGCTCGGCGCACCGAGATGAGCGCCGGATTAAGCCATTTCGACGAAAGCGGCCAGGCGGTGATGGTCGATGTCGCGGCCAAACCGGTCACCGCGCGCAGTGCGACCGCCCGCGCCCGGGTGGTGATGCAGCGGGCGACCCTCGATCTGATCCTGGCCGGCGGGGCGAAGAAAGGCGACGTGCTCGGGGTCGCGCGGCTCGCCGGCATCATGGCCGCCAAACGCACCGCCGATCTGATTCCGCTCTGCCACCCGCTGCCGCTCGATTCGGTCGCGGTGGATCTGGTCCCGGCGCCGCCGGAGGCGGTGGACATCACCGCGACGGTGCGCACCACCGGGCGCACCGGGGTCGAGATGGAGGCACTGACGGCGGCCAGCATCGCAGCCCTCACCGTCTATGACATGTGCAAGGCGGTCGATCGCGGCATGCGCGTCGAGGGGCTGCGTCTGGTCGCCAAATCCGGCGGCAAATCCGGCGATTTCCGGCAGGAGTGAGGCGCAGATGATCAGCGTCGAGGAAGCAAGCGCGCGCATCCTTGCCACCTTCACCCCGGTCGGCGCCGAGACGGTGGCGCTGGCCGAGGCCGCGGGGCGGATCAGCGCCGCGCCGGTGATCGCCCGGACGACACAGCCGCCGGCGGATGTCTCGGCGATGGACGGCTTCGCCGTCCGCGCCGAGGAGGCGCGGGATGGCGCCGCGCTCCGCCTGATCGGCAGCGCCCCGGCCGGCCATCCCTTCGCCGGTTCCGTCGGCGCGGGCGAAACCGTGCGGATTTTCACCGGCAGTTTCATTCCCGCCGGCGCCGATGCGGTTCTGCTGCAAGAAGACGCCGACGCCGAAGAGGGGGGGGTGCGGGTTCGCGAAACCGTCCGCCCCGGCCAGCATATCCGCCGCCAGGGCCAGGATTTCGCCGCCGGGGAGGCGGTCATCGCCGCCGGGCGGCGGCTTTCGCCCCGCGATATCGGCCTTGCCGCCGCGGCCGATCATCCCTGGCTGCTGGTCCATCGCCGCCCCCGCGTCGCGGTGCTCGCGACCGGGGACGAAATCGCCCTCCCTGGCGAGCCGATCCCGCCGGGCGGCATCGTCAGCTCCAACGCCCACGCACTCGCAGCGATGGTGGCCGCCCTCGGCGGCGCGCCGAGCGTCTTGCCGATCGCCGCCGATGACACCGAGGCCATCGGCCGCGCCGCCGATGCCGCGCGCGGCTTCGATCTTCTGCTCACCACCGGCGGCATCAGTGTCGGCGCCCATGATCTGGTGCAAGAGGGGCTGGCGCGGCGTGGCCTTGCGGTCGATTTCTGGAAGATCGCGATGCGGCCGGGCAAGCCGCTGATGTTCGGGCGGCTCGGCGAGATGCCGGTGCTCGGCCTGCCCGGCAACCCGGTCGCGGCCTTCGTCTGTGCGCTGTTATTCGCCCGCCCGGCCTTGCTGCGGCTGGCCGGGCTTGCGGCCGCGCCGCTCCCGATCTCGCGGGCGGAGACCGCGACGGCGCTCGGCGCCAATGACCGGCGCTTCGCTTTCCTCCGCGCCCGCCTCGAAGAAGACGCGGCGGGCCGGCTCGTCGCGGCGGCGTTCGCGATCCAGGATTCGGCGATGCAGGCGGTTCTCGCCCGCGCCGATGCGCTCATCCTCCGTCCGCCGCACGCCCCGGCGGTCGCGGCGGGTGCCGCGGTCGAGATCGTCCGCTTCGATCGGCTCGGTCTTTGATCCGGCCCGTAACATCAGTGTCATGGATTGGTAAGAATCCCATCTCTGTCATCAGAGTTTCTCTGAAGTCATCATACCTTCATTAGAGAGACTCGCCCGGCATGGCGTAACGCTGCCGCCATGACAAGCATCATGGCGCTCCCGGCCTATCGCAGCGTCTTCCTCTCCGACACCCATCTCGGCACCAAGGAATGCCGTGCCGATTTCCTCGCCGACTTCCTCGCCCGCGTTTCCGCCGAGCATTTCTATCTGGTGGGTGACATCATCGATGGCTGGCGGCTCCGGCGCGGCTGGCACTGGGACCGGCATCATGACGCGGTGCTCACCCAGATCCTCCGCCATGCCCGCTCAGGCGCCAAGGTCACCTATATCGCCGGCAATCACGACGAGGCGCTCCGGCGCTTTCTGCCGCTCGGGCTCGAGATCGTCGGCGTCACCCTCGCCGACGAGGCCGCGCATGTCACCGCCGATGGCCGCCGCCTCCTCGTGCTGCATGGCGATCAGTTCGATTCGGTGGTGTGCTATGCCCGCTTCCTCGCCCTGCTCGGCGACGGCGCCTATAGCCTGGCACTCCGGCTCAACCGCTATTTCAACCTGATCCGCGCCCGGCTCGGCTATCCTTACTGGTCGCTCTCGGCCTATCTCAAGCGCCGGGTCAAGGAAGCGGTGAAGGCGATCGACCGCTTCGAGGTCGCGCTCGCCGCTGATGCTGCACGGCGCGGCTTCGACGGCGTGGTCTGCGGCCATATCCACCACGCCGAGATGCGCGAGGTCGGCGGCAAGCTCTATCTCAACGCCGGGGACTGGGTGGAAAGCTGCACCGCGCTGGTCGAGCATCGCGACGGACGGCTGGAACTGCTCGACTGGGCGGCGCTCCGTGGCCTCTCCTTCCTCGCCCCGCCGGGCACCGCGCTGAATGTCGCGACCGCCTGAGGAAACCCGCATGCCGCGGCGAATCGCGATCGTCAGCGACGCCTGGCATCCGCAGATCAACGGCGTCGTCCGCACCCTCGCCATGGTCGCGGACGAGCTTCGCTTCGCGGGACACCGGGTGCTGGTGATCGGGCCGGACCGGTTCCGGACCCTCCCCTGCCCGATCTATCCCGAAATCCGCCTCGCCCTCTGGCCGCGCCGCCGGCTCGCAGCCCTGCTCGCCGCTTTCGCCCCCGATTCGCTCCATATCGCGACCGAGGG
>JAJZBV010000003.1:51268-86274 GCA_021851785.1 Pseudomonadota bacterium | reverse complement strand
CGGACCGGTTCCGGACCCTCCCCTGCCCGATCTATCCCGAAATCCGCCTCGCCCTCTGGCCGCGCCGCCGGCTCGCAGCCCTGCTCGCCGCTTTCGCCCCCGATTCGCTCCATATCGCGACCGAGGGGCCGCTCGGCCTCGCCGCTTGCGCCATCGCCCGCCGCGCCGGCTGGTCCTTCACCACCGCCTATCATACCAGCTTTCCGGATTACCTCGCCGCCCGCTTCGCGTTGCCGCGCCGGCTCACCTATCGCTGGCTGCGCGGTTTTCATGGGCGTGGGGCGGGCATGATGGTGGCGACCCAAACGCTCGCCGCCGAACTCGCCGAGCGCGGGTTCGGAAACATGCAATTCTGGTCGCGCGGCGTCGATCTCACGCTGTTTCACCCCCGTAACGCCGCCCCCCTCCCCTACCCGCGCCCCATTTTCCTCTCGGTCGGGCGGCTTGCCGTGGAAAAAAATCTCCCGGCCTTTCTCGCCCTCGATTTGCCGGGGAGTAAACTCGTCGTCGGTGACGGGCCGGTGCGGGCGGCCTTGATGCGTGCCTATCCGGAGGCGCATTTTCTCGGCGCGATCGAGGGGGCAGCGCTCGCCCGGCTTTATGCCAGCGCCGATGTCTTCGTCTTCCCGAGCCGGACCGACACTTTCGGCCTCGTCCTCCTCGAAGCCCTCGCCTCCGGCCTGCCGATCGCGGCGTTTCCGGCGGCCGCCCCGAGCGAGGTGCTGGGCGGCGCATGTCCCCTGGTCGGCGTGCTCGATCGCGATCTCGGATACGCCGCGCGCGCGGCGCTCACCCTCGATCGCGGGCAATGCCGGCGCTTCGCGGAGGGGTTTTCCTGGGCCGCCTCGGCGCGGCAGTTTCTTGCCAATCTCGCCCCCCTTCACGCCAACCCGGCGCGTGCCTCGCGCGCGCCGCTTCCCGCCATCGCCAGCCAGGCTTCCCGGCCAAGGAGAGCCCTCCCATGCTGATCAGCTTCGTCGTGCCGGCCTATAACGAGGAAGCCCTGCTGGCCGAAACGCTCGCCGCGATCCGCGCCGAGATCACGCGCGAGGGGCTCGCGCTCGGGCACGAGGTGGAAATCATCGTCGTCAATAACGCCAGCACCGACCAGACCGGCGACATCGCCCGCGCGAGCGAGGGTGTGCGAGTGGTGGATGAGCCGCGCAAGGGGCTGGTCCGGGCGCGCTGGGCCGGGTTCGTCGCGAGTTCCGGCGCCCTCGTTGCCAATATCGACGCCGACACGACTCTGCCGCCCGGCTGGCTTGCCCGCGTCCGCGCCGAATTCGCGCGGGACGCGCGGCTCGTCGCGCTGAGCGGCCCCTATCTCTATCGTGACCTTTCGCCCGGCGTGCGGCGCGTGATCGGGTTCTATTACCGCCTCGCCTACGCCGTCTATCTCGTCAACCACTACGCGCTCAGGGTCGGCGCCATGCTGCAAGGCGGCAATTTCGTCGTCCGGCGCGACGCGATGGCGCGGCTCGGCGCCGCCAATGACCGGTTCAGCTTCTATGGCGAGGATACCGATCTCGCCCGGCGCCTCAGCCGCATCGGGCGGGTGAAATTCACCTTTGCCCTCCCCGCCCATTCCTCCGGCCGCCGCCTCAAGGGCGAGGGGGTGGTGACCATCGGGCTCCGCTATTCGCTCAATTTCTTCTGGGCGACGTTCCTGAAAAAGCCGTTCACCGAGGAATGGCGCGATATCCGCGAGCCGCGCGAGGAAAACGCCTGATCGGAGCCCGCGCGGGCGCCGGCCGATCCGGCTCCCGCCATCCCCGCAGCCTCAGCCGGGCGGCGGCTTGCCCCCCTTCGCCGCCGGCGCCGCGAGCGGCAGCGGCACCCAGCGCAGACCGTCCTGACCCTGGATCAGCAGCAGCACCATCTTGCGGTTCTGCTTGCGCGCTCGGGCGACGCGGGTCTCGATATCGGCGGGGCTGTTCACGTCCTCCTGCTGCACCTGCATGATGACGTCGCCGGGGCGGAGGCCGCGTTCGGCGGCGGCGCTATCGGGCCCGACATCGATGATGACGACGCCCTTCTGGTCGGCATTGAGCTGGAATTTCTCCCGCGTATCGGGGCCGATCGGCGCCACCTTGAGACCGAGCCCGGAGATCGCGACCGGCGCCACCGGCGGCGCGGCGGGGGTGGTCAGGGCGACCGGCTTGCTGTCATCCTCGGGCATTTCGGCGATCCGCGCCGAGACCGTCTCCTCCTTGCCGTCACGCCAGAGCACGACCGGCACCTCCGTCCCGATCGCCGTCTCCGCCACCATGCGCGGCAGGTTATGCAGCTCCTTCACCTCCTGATTGTTGAATTTCAGGATGATGTCGCCATTCTTGATCTGCGCCTTGTCGGCCGGCCCGCCTTCGGTGACGCCGGCGACCATCACCCCGCGCGGCTCCTTGAGGCCGAGGCTCTCGGCGATATCCGGCGTCACCTGCTGGATGCGGACGCCAAGCCAGCCGCGCCGCGGCTTGCCGTATTTCAGCAATTGCGCGACCACGGTTTTCGCCATGTTGGAGGGAATGGCGAAGCCGATGCCGATCGAGCCGCCGGAGGGCGAATAGATCGCGGTGTTGATGCCGATCACCTCGCCGTTCATGTTAAAGAGCGGCCCGCCGGAATTGCCGCGATTGATCGGCGCGTCGGTCTGGATGAAATCGTCGTACGGCCCCTGGCGGATATCGCGCCCGCGTGCCGAGACGATCCCCGCCGTCACCGTGCCGCCGAGGCCGAACGGATTGCCGATCGCGAGCACCCAGTCCCCGACCCGCATCGCGGACGAATCGCCGAACGAAAGCGCGTGCAGCGGCTTGTCCGGCTTGACCTGGAGCACGGCGATGTCGGTGCGGTCGTCGCGCCCGACCAGCTTGGCCTTCATCGAGGTGCCGTCCTGCAAGGTGACGGTGATTTCGTCCGCCCCGTCGATCACGTGATTATTGGTGACGATGATCCCGGAGCCATCGACCACGAAACCCGAGCCCAGGCTCTGCATCTTGCGCACCGGCCCCTCATCCGGGCCGCCGCCTTGGCCGCCCCCCTGGCCGCCTCCTGGTCCGCCGGGGCGATTCTTTTCCATGAAATCATGGAAAAACTGCTCGAACGGCGAGCCCGGCGGGAACACCGGCATCTCCGGCAGATTGCCGGCCCGCGCCTGCACGCTCTGGCTGCTCGCGACATTGACGACGCCGGGCAGGAGATCGGCGGCGAGATCGGCGAAGCTCGCCGGCGCCTCGCGCGCCGCGGCCGGGGTGATGGCCGCCGGCATGGCGGCGAAAGCGGCGAGCACGGTGGCAAAAGCGACGGCGCGCAGCCGGCGGAAGGGGGCGTTGGTCATGAAAATCCTGTCCTCTTGAGGCTCTCGGCAAAATTGGTCCCGAACCGGCATTCGCGCAAGCACCGCCCGTCAGGGCGCGCCCGGCGCCTGGCGCAGATAGCGGAAAAAATCCGCCTCCGGGCTCAGGATCAGCCGGCTTTGCCCGCCCGCGAGCCCGGCACGATAGGCCGCGAGCGTCCGCCAGATGGCGAAAAATTGCGGATCCTGCTGATAGGCGCCGGCATAAAGCGCGATGGTTTTCTGCTCGCCCGCGCCGCGCAACCGCTCGGCCTCGCCGCGGGCATCGGCGAGCAGAACCGTCCGCTCGCGTTCGGCGTCGGCGCGGATGCGCGCCGCCGCCTCCGCCCCTTCGGCACGCGCCTGCTTCGCCACCCGCTCGCGCTCGGATTGCATGCGCGAGAGGATCGCCTGGGTGTTCTCCGCCGGCAGATCGGCGCGGCGGATGCGCACATCCTCGATGCTGATGCCGAACCCGGCCATCTCTCCGTTCACCTGGCGGCGGATCTCGCGCATGATGCGGTCACGATCGGCGGAGAGCACCCCGAGCAGGGTCTCGCCGCCGAGCACCCGGCGGAGACTGCCCGAGACCACCGCGTCGAGCCGGGCATGGATCGCCTCCTCGCTCGGCCCCACGGCCTGAAAATAGCGCAGCGGGTCGGTGATCCGATAGCGCGTGAAGCTGTCGACGATGAGGCGCCGCTGATCGCCGAGAATGACCTCTTCCCCGGCCATTTCGTCGTCCAGCAGGCGGCGGTCGAACAGGATCACCGTCTGCACCAGCGGCACGCGCGTATGCAGGCCGGGCGTGGTGATCAGCGTGCGTGGCTCGCCGAGCTGCACGAGCAGCGCCTGCGCGGTCTGCGGCACGGTGAAGAACGTCGCATTCGCCGCGATCGCGAACAGGATCAGGGCGGCGATGAGGGCGAGGAAACCGCTTCTCATGGCACGCTTCCCTTCGCCGCCGGCGCCATCGCCGCGCCCGATCCGCCCAGCGAAAGCAGCGGCAGGATGCCCTTGACCGCGGGATCGATCACCGTCACCCCTCCTTTGGCCATCACCTCCTCCATGGTTTCGATATAGAGCCGGGTCAGGGTGATGTCCTTGGCGGCGCGATAGGCGGCGAGCACGCTCGCGAAACGCTGCGCGGCACCAGTGGCTTCCGCGATCGCCGCCTGGCGGGCGCCATCGGCCTCGGCGACGATGCGCGCCGCCTCGCCCCGGGCGCGCGGGACGATGTCGTTGCGATAGGCCTGGGCTTCGTTCCGCATCCGCTCGGCGTCGGTGTTGGCGCGCTGGACGTCGCGGAAACTGTCGATCACCGCCGGCGGCGGATCGACCTTCTGGAGCTGCACCTGGGTGATCTCGATGCCGGAGCGATAATCGTCCAAAATGCCCTGCGCGCCCTTTTGCACCGCCTCCTCGATGGCGCCGCGCGCGCCGGTCAATGCCGGCTGGATCGGCGTGCGCCCGATCACTTCCCGCATCACGCTTTCCGAGACCGATTTCACCGTGCCGGCGGGATGGCGGATGTTGAAAAGATAATCCGGCGCGCTGCGAACGCGCCAGAAGACGGTGAAATCGATATCGATGATATTCTCGTCGCCGGTGAGCATCAGGCTCTCCTCGGTGACGTCGCGGCCTTCGTTCTCGACGGCGAGATGGCTGCGATAGCCGATCTCGATGCGGTTGATGCGCGTCACCGCCGGGCGCAGCACGCTCTCCATCGGCCAGGGGAGATGATAGCTGAGGCCGGGCGGGACGAGGCGGGCGAAGGCGCCGAAGCGCAGCACCACCCCTTCCTCGTCGGGCTGGACACGGAAAAGACCGCTCGCGAGCCACAGCAGCACAACCACCGCCGCCGCCGCGAGCCAGAGCCGCCTTCCCCACCAGCCCTCGCCGCCTCCCCTTGGCCCGCCGCCACGCCCGCCGGCGCCCCCGCCGGCGCCGCCACCGGCACCATTACCGCCCGATAGCCCCCCGAGCAGGCGCCGCGCGCGCGCGATCAGCGCCGCGAGGTCCGGCGGCAAGCCCCCGCCCCAAGGTGGTTCCGGCCGTTTGCCGCCGGGGCGGGACGGTCCCCACGGCCCCTGTCCGCCATTGTTCCAGGACATGCCAGAAATGCTCCTTCAGATGTCGCGGCCAGGGCCATTCATGCGCGTTGGTCATTGGCGTTCGGGCCGGCGTCGTTGATAAGCTATGTTCGCTTGCCCGGCGGCCGCGAGGCCGCGGCGCATAATGACCGGACGGAAAAGGTTTGCAAGCCGATGCCCCAACCCACGCCAGAGCAGCTCCGCGCCGCGCTCGCCACCCTCACCGATCCCGCCTCGGGGCGCGATCTCGTCAGCGCCGGGCGGATCGAGAGTCTCCAGCTCAAGGACGGGCTGGTGCAAATGGCGCTCCGCGTCCGGCGCGAGGAGGCGGGCGCGATGGAGCCGGTGCGCCGGGCCGCCGAGGCCCTGCTCGCCGGTCTGGACGGGGTGCGCAACGCGACCGTCATCCTCACCGCCCATCGCGACGCCCCCGCGCCCGCGCAACCCCCCGGCCACGCCCCCGGTCACGCCCATGGCCACGCCCATGGCGATCCCCGCCAGCAGCCGAAATTGCTGGCCAATATCGGCGCGGTGATCGCCATCGCCTCGGGCAAGGGCGGGGTCGGGAAATCGACCGTCGCCACCAATCTCGCGGTCGCGCTCGCCGGGCGCGGCCTCTCGGTCGGGCTGCTGGACGCCGATATCTACGGCCCGAGCCTCCCGCAAATGCTCGGCATCACCCGCCGGCCCGAGGTGCGGGACGAGAAAATGCTGCCGATCCCCGTCTGGGGGCTTCAGGCGATGTCGATCGGCTTCATCATCGACCCCGACACCGCGATGATCTGGCGCGGCCCGATGGTGATGGGCGCCTTGCAGCAATTGATGGAGCAGGTCGCCTGGGACAAGCTCGACGTGATGGTGATCGACCTGCCGCCCGGCACCGGCGACGCCCAGCTCACCCTCGCCCAGCGCGTCGATCTCGCCGGCGCGGTCATCGTGTCTACGCCGCAGGACGTGGCCCTGGCCGACGCCAGGCGCGGCGTCCGGATGTTCGAGAAAGTCGGGGTGAAGATCCTCGGTCTCGTGGAAAACATGAGCTATTTCTGCTGCCCCGCATGCGGCCATCGCGCCGAAATCTTCGGCCATGGCGGGGCGCGGGCCGAGGCGGCGCGGCTCGGCGTGCGTTTCTTGGGCGAAATCCCGCTGCTCGCGACGTTGCGCGAAAGCGGCGATGCCGGCACGCCGATCGTGGTCAGCGCCCCAGAGAGCCCGGCGGCGAAAGCGTTCCAGGCGCTGGCCGACGAAGTGCAAACCGCCCTCGCGCGGCGTTGAGGGAAGGCCGGGTGAGAAAGTAAGAAGATTGTGGGAAAGACTCTTCTTTTTCTGAAGAAAAAGAAGCAAAAAGACTTTTATCCGGGTTTCCCGGGGTGACTGGCGCGATGAAATCGTCGCTCCCCGAGATCGCCCGCACCGCCGCCTTCCGCCTCGCCCTCGGCTTCGTCGCCGCCTTCGCGGCCTCGACCTTTCTGCTCTTCCTGTTCATCTACTGGCAAACGGCGGTGGCTGAGACGCGCCGGATCGACCGTTTCATCCTCCGTGACTCCCTCGCCGCTACCGCCGTGACCCCGGCACAGCTCGAACTCATGCTCGGGCCGCGGCTGTCGCATGATCTTCATCGCCTGACCTTCGCCGCCCTCTTCGATGCCGGCGGTCACCCGCTCGCCGGCAATCTCGCCGGGATGCCCGCCGATCTTCCGCGCGATGGCCGGCCGCACACCACCCGGCTCCGCATCGATAACGGCAATGGCGGCCAGGAGGAAACGGTGCGCGCCGTCGCCCGCAGGCTCGCGACCGGCGAGACCTTCCTGATCGCGCGGAGCGTCGGCGATCTCGACCAGCTCCGCCGCACCGTGCTGCGCGCGCTCGGGCTCAGCATCATCCCGGCGACGCTGCTCGCGCTCGCCGCCGGGATTTTCCTCAGCCTGCGCGCGCTGCGCCGGGTCAAGAACGTGCATGAAACCATGGCCCGCATCCTCTCCGGCGATCTCCACGAGCGCCTGCCGATCCGCGGCACCGGCGATGATTTCGATCGCCTGAGCGGCGGCGTCAACCGCATGCTGGACGAGATCGGCCGGCTGCTCGATCAGCTCAAGGGCATCGGCAACGATATCGCCCATGATCTCAGGACGCCGCTGACCCGCGTGCGGGTGCGCCTCGAGCGGGTGCGCGATGCCGACGCAACGGCGGAGCAAGGCGCCGGTCAAGCCAATGCCGGCCGGCTCGCGCGGCTCGAGGAGGCGATCGACCGCGCCATTCTCGGGCTCGATCAGACGCTCGGCATCATCACCGCGCTGCTCAGGATCGGCGAGATCGAGGCGAGGCGGCGGCGGAGCGGCTTCGCCGAGGTCGATCTCGCCGGCATCGCCCGCGAAATCGAGGAGCTTTACGCCCCGATCGCCGAGGAACAGGAAATCCGTTTCGAACTGTCGATCGCCGCGCTGGCACCGGTTTTCGCCGATCGCGATCTGCTGTTGGAGGCGATCGCCAATCTCGTCGGCAACGCCATCAAATTCACCCCCGCCGGCGGCACGGTGCGCCTCGCGCTGCTCGAAGGACCGCGGGGGCCATTGGTCCGGGTCAGCGATACCGGCCCCGGCATCGCGCCGGCCGAGCGCGGCGAAGTGCTGAAACGCTTCTACCGCTCCGACAAGAGCCGCCATATCGAAGGCAGCGGCCTCGGGCTCAGCCTGGTCGCCGCGATCGTCGAGCTGCACGGCTTCGGCCTCGCCATCGGCGATGCCAATCCCGGCGCCGTCCTCGAACTCCTCTGCCAGCCGCCGACGCCGCCCTGAGGCGACCGCCCTGAGCGCCGTCGCCGCGTCAGCGTCGCGTTCAGCCCGCCGCGAGCGCGGCCAGCAGCTCCGTGCCGTAGCGTTGCAGCTTGGCGGCGCCGACGCCGCGGATTTGCGCCAGATCAGCGAGGCTGTCCGGCCGCAGCGCGGCGATATCCTGTAGCGTCGCGTCATGAAAAATGAGATAAGGGGGTAGATTTTGGGCATCGGCGGTTCGCTTGCGCCAGGCGCGCAGGCGCTGGAACAGGGTGTCGTCGCCGCCGCTTCGCACCCCCGCCGGCCCCTGGCCGAGACGCGCCGCCGGCGCCGGCGCGGCATGGATGCGGACCGCCCGCTCGCCGCGGAGATAAGGCCGCGCCGCCCCGGCATCGAGCGCGAGCGTGCCATACCCCTCCCCGATCACCAAGGCGCCCTCGACGATCATCGCCCGCCCGACGCCGTGCCAGAATTCCGCCGATCGCTCACGGCCGATCGCGAACAGCGCCAATCGATCATGGCCATGCCGGCGCACCGCCTCGCTGGCCTCGCCGCGCAGCACCGCGACCACATGGCGCAGGCCAAAGCGCTGGCCGGTGCGATAGACCGCCGAGAGCAATTGCTGCGCGGCGACCGTCGCGTCCAGCGCCGGGCGTGGCGCGAGGCAGTTGTCGCAATGGCCGCAAGGGTCGTCGAGGCGCTCATCGAAACAGGCGAGCAGCGCTTGCGTCCGGCAGCCGCCGGTCTCGGCGAGGCCGATCATGGTCTCAAGCCGCGCCCGCAGCGCCGGGATCTGACTCTCCGGCGCCTGCGAGCGGGCGAGGAAATGGCGGGCCCGGGCGATATCCTCGATGCCGTAGAGCAGCAGCGCCTCGGCGTCCTCGCCATCGCGGCCGGCGCGGCCGATCTGCTGGTAATAAGCTTCCGGGCTGTCGGGCATGTCGAGATGGACGACGAAGCGCACATCCGGCCGGTCGATCCCCATCCCGAAGGCGATGGTGGCCACCACCACCACCGCCTCGCCGGCCCGAAAGCGGCGCAGCGCATCACGCTTTTCGGCGCGCGCGAGGCCGGCATGAAAGACCACCGCCTGCACGCCGTCGGCGCCGAGCCGGGAAGCGACCTGCTCGGTGCGGGCCCGCGAGCCGCAATAGACGATCCCGCTGGCGCCCTGATGGCGCGAGAGCAGCGCCGCCAGTTGCTCGCGCGGGCGCTGCTTCGGGCGCGCCGCGAGGAAGAGGTTGGGGCGGTGGAAGCTGGCGACGAAGGCGCGCGCCGCGGGCATCGCGAGGCTGGCCAGAATATCGGCGCGGGTGCGCCGGTCGGCGGTCGCGGTGAGCGCGATCCGGGGAACGCCGGGGAAGCGCGTGGCGAGGCAGGCGAGGGCCCGGTATTCCGGGCGGAAATCATGCCCCCATTGTGAGACGCAATGCGCCTCGTCGATGGCGAAGAGCGCGATCGCGGCCGGGTCGAGACGGTCGATCAGACCGCCGAGCAGCCGCTCGGGCGAGACATAAAGGAGATCGAGCCGGCCCTCCGCCAAAGCCGCCAGAGTCTTACGCGCGTCGGCGGGGTCGCATTCGGAGTGCAGCGCCCCGGCCTTGACGCCGAGCTGGCGCAACGCCGCCACCTGGTCATCCATCAGCGCGATCAGCGGCGAGACGACGATCGCGGTGCCGGGGCGGCAGAGCGCGGGCACCTGGTAGCAGAGGCTTTTGCCGCCCCCGGTCGGCATCAGAACCAGGGCATCGCCACCGCCCGCGACATGGCGCACGGCCTCTTCCTGAAGACCGCGAAAGCGCGGAAATCCGAAAATGCTGCGGAGAATTGTGGTGGGCGAATCGGGGGACATCGCAGGGATTTCGCCAGGATGCGGCGCAAACGGCAAGCCCGCGATGGACACCGCCCTGTGTTTGATCTCACCACCTCGTCAAACAGTGAGCGTTATCCACTCAATTTGTCCACTACGCTTCCCGATTCGATGAAGGAGCGGCGGCGAAGCCGCGCGCACGGATGGGAACGTAATCCAAAACCCGCATAGCGCCCGTTGCGTCATGTTCGATTTGTCACGACACGAACCACATTACGGCGAGATGTCCCGGTGCAAGCACTCCCGCGGCCCATAGCGCGGCGGACAGGATATTTGATATCTGAAACGGAATGAACGGCATCGCGCATATTCCCGCGATCAGCGGAACAATGCAGCGCAATGGCCCAAAGAACCGGCCCAAAAAAACGCTCGCGATGCCCCATCGTTCGAAAAAGGCCCGTCCGCGGATAAGCAGCTCGGGACGTCGCGACAAAGGCCACGCGCTCGCGACCGCCGGGCCGAACCTGAACCCAAGCACGTACGAGACCCAGTCTCCGGCCGCCGCGCCCGCCGTGGCTGCGAGCCAGAGCATCCAGAAATTCATCCCGGCGGCGCTGGTGATACCCGCGCCACCGGCCAGCAGCGCGGTGGCTGGCAGAAATACGGACACGACAGCGAGCGACTCGCCGAATGCCAGGGCGAAGACGACCAGTAGGATCAGCGTTTCGTGCGCTCGCACGGCTTCCATCAGGGCGTCGGCCGAGGATTGCATGGCGACAAACCTGGCGTCAGGCGACGAGCCGCGCGCGCCAGATGCGTTTGAGCAGCTCCAGCACGGCCATGACGCCGAGGACCACGGCCGCGACCAGGGCCAGGTCGTCGATGTGCAAAACACCGAACCGAAACAAGTTCCGGGTCAACGGGATGGCGAGCACCGCCGCCAGGATCGAAACGGCGATCGATAAGATCCATGCGAGAGCGGCGTTGCGGCGTCCGAGCAGATCGCGCGCCGAAGTGCCGAAATTGCGGTTTACCAGGACAAGGCCGAGGTTGACCAATACCAACGAAACGAACGTGAGTGCCCGGACATCGTCCTCCGGCAACCCCTCGCGCAGGGCGATCGTATAGAGCGCGGCGAGGGCGGCGAAGGCGATCGTGCCTTGCACCAGACTCCACGCAACGAGAGCGCGCGAGAACAATGGGCTGTCGGCCGCGCGCGGCGGTCGCCGCATGATGTCGGCTTCCTCGGTTTCGGCCTCGAACACCAAGGAGCAAACCGGATCGATGATCATTTCCAGGAACGCGATATGGATCGGACCGAAAATCAGCGGCATACCCGTCAATAGCGGAAGCAGCGCGAGACCCGCGATCGGGACGTGGATCGCGACGATATACGCCATCGCCTTGCGCAGATTGTCGTAGATGCGCCGCCCCAATCGAATCGTGCGAACGATCGACCCGAAATCGTCGTCGAGCAGAACCAGCGAGGCCGCCTCGCGCGCGACATCGGTGCCTCGTCCGCCCATCGCAATGCCGATGTCCGCCGCTTTCAGTGACGGCGCGTCGTTGACTCCGTCCCCCGTCATCGCCACCAGATGCCCATTCGCCTGCAACGCACGGACGATGCGCAGTTTCTGCGCGGCCGCGATGCGCGCGAACACGTCGACCGTCCGAACGGCCTCCGCCAACCGGGCGTCGTCCATCCGCGCGATCGCCGCGCCATCCAGGATCGCCCCCGTGTCGAGCCCCGCCTGGCGGGCGATGGCACGGGCCGTGACCGGGTAGTCGCCGGTGATCATCGCGACGTGGATACCGGCCATGCGACATTCGGCGATGGCGGTAGGGACCGCCGCGCGCAGAGGATCGGCGAAGCCCACGAGGCCAAGCAGTCGAAAGGGGAACGCCGATGGGTCGTCGGGTAAGGTTCCGCTCCAATTGGCTTCCGCGACGGCGAGGACGCGCATCCCGGCCTCGCCGAGCCGGTCCGCGGCGCGTATAATTCGATCGCTGTCCGTCGGATCCAGGCGGCAAAGCCGGGCGATCGCCTCCGGCGCACCCTTGGTGGCGATCGTCGCCTCGTTCGTGCCAGATCGCGGCCACGCCTGGGTCACGGCGAGCAGATCGGGCCGCAGTCCGTAGATGCGTTCGGGGGCAAGGCCAAGCGCGGTTTCGTTCAACGAACGGGCGAGCGCGCGCAATGCCCGATCCATGGGATCGTACGCGACCAGCGCGCTGGCCAGGGCGGCGGTCGTCACCAGCGGCAGGAATCGCGGGGGGATCGCGGTTCCCGCGCTCACGGCCAATGTCTCGTCCTCAGTGTGGAGCGCCGCGACCACCATGCGGTTCTCGGTGAGCGTCCCGGTCTTGTCGGTGCATAGCGCCGTCGCTTCGCCGAGAGCCTCGATCGCGGAGGCTCGGCGGGTCAGCACACGTGCCTGCGACATCCGCCATGCGCCCATGACCATGAATACCGTCAGCACGAGGGGAAATTCCTCGGGCAGCATCGACATGCCGAGGGCGATCCCGGCCAACACGGCGTTGAGCCAGGAGCCGCGAAACAGACCGAACAGCAAGACCACCGCGAGACAGCAGATCAACCCGCCGACCGCCGCGATCCGCACGATACGCGCGGTCTGACGGGTCAGATTGGCCGGAGCGGGCTCGATGGTCTGGAGCGCCTCACCGATGCGCCCGATTTCGCTGCGAGAGCCGGTCGCGCGAACTTCGGCGATGCCCTGACCGCGAACCACCAGGGTGCCCGACCAGACACAGGGGGAATCGTCGCCACCAGGTCTCATATCCGCAGCGGAACCGACAGTCAGGTGGCGCTTGCGCACCGGAACCGACTCGCCGGTGAGCAGTGATTCGTCGGCTTGAAGCTCGGACGCCTCGAGCAGCACCGCGTCCGCCGGAACGCGATCTCCTTCCACCAGATGAACGATGTCGCCGCGCACAACGTCGCGACCGGCGATCCGCACCTGTAGGCCGTCGCGAACGACCAAAGCACGCGGGCTTGTCAGGTCGCGCAGAGCCTCCAGGATCCGCTCGCTGCGCGCTTCCTGGATAACGGCTATTGCCACGGACAGAGAGGCGAATACCAGAAGCAACAGCGCTTCCAGCCGATCTCCCAGAATGAGATAGATCACCCCGGCTCCGAGCAGCAGTGCGAACATCGGCTCGGACAATACGTCCCGCACGATGGCCGGAAATCGGCGCGTGTTCGCGTGCGGCAGCACGTTGGGACCTTCCCGTCGTAGCCGTTCCGCGGCTTCCGCCTCAGTCAATCCCGAGCGCAACGCCGTTTCGCATGGAGCGGCGCCGGGCATCGCGGGTTGAGTTCGCGCGGTTTGAGACATTCGATTTCTCCGCCTGTTTTCGTCATCTCCCGGAATCGAAAGGCTCGCAATGAGTGACCTGCCGCGGATTACGCGATGCAGAAGAACGTGATGGGGTTCGAATATTGGTTCCACACCCACCTGGATTTCCGCAAAATCTATGAACGGTGGCCATGATCTTTCCCTTTCACGTCCGGCATGGCGCGGAAGGGCGGCCAAAGTCCGGGCTGGCACCACGCGCTATACGGCACTCGGCAAATCATCGAGATGGCACGCGAAACGATGGCTTGTGCCGCCACGCAACTCCGGCACTTCCACCCGACAGCGATCAAACGCATAAGGACAGCGGGTGTGAAACCGGCAGCCGGCGGGCGGATCGCGTGGGCTCGGCATATCGCCGGCCAGCACGATCCGCCGCCGCTTCGCCGCCGGATCGGGCTGCGGCACCGCCGAAAGCAGGGCCTCGGTATAAGGGTGCCGGGGGCGGGAAAATACCTCGTCCCGCGGGCCGATCTCGACGATCCCGCCGAGATACATCACCGCGACGCGATGCGTGAGATGCTCGACGATCGCGAGATCGTGGCTGATGAACAATAAGGCGAGGCCGAGTTCCTTCTGCAAATCCACCAGAAGATTGATGATCTGGGCCTTGACCGAAACATCGAGGGCCGAGACCGCCTCATCGCAGATGATCAGATCGGGGCGCGGGGCCAGGGCGCGCGCGATGGCGATGCGCTGGCGCTGGCCGCCGGAGAATTCATGCGGCCGGCGATCCGCCGCCGTGCGCGGCAATTGTACTTGATCGAGCAGTTCGAAGATACGCGCATCACGCGCCGCTGTGCCCCGCGCCAGTCCGAAATTCGTGAGTGGCTCCGCCAGGCACGCGCGCACCGAAAACCGCGGATTGAGGCTGCTGTACGGATCCTGGAAAACGATCTGCATACGCTGGCGCAAATGGCGCATCCGCGCCCGCGAGAGCTGATCGATCCGGGCGCCATCGAGCCAGATTTCCCCGCCGCTGAGCGGGGTCAGGCCGAGAATTGTGCGCCCGACCGTCGATTTTCCGGAGCCAGACTCGCCGACCAGCGCCAATGTCTCGCCCCGCGCGAGGGTGAAGCTCAGATCATCGACGGCGCGCACACGTCCGGTAATCCCCCCGAGCAAGCCGCCGCGAATGAGGAAATGCTTGACCAAACCATTGACTTCGAGAAGCGGCGGCGGGTTCATGCGACGGTCTCCGCTGGCGCGTAATGGCAGGCGGCGAAATGACCGGGCGCGATTTCCCGCACCATCGGGGTGATCACGCGACAGGGATCACCGACAAGGGGACAGCGGGAGGCAAACGCGCACCCCTCGATCGATTGCAAAAGGCTGGGCACCTGGCCAGGGATTTCGGCAAGACGCGCGCGGCCGCCGGCGCCGAGACGCGGCACCGCGCCAAGCAGGCCGCGCGTGTAGGGATGCGCCGGCAGCGCAAACAGGCGCGCGAGCGGCGCTTCTTCCACCTTGCGCCCGGCATACATCACGATGACCCGCTCGGCCATCTCGGCGACCACCCCGAGATCATGCGTGATCAATAAAATCGCCGCCCCCACACGCCGCTGCAACTCGCGCATCAGATCGAGAATCTGCGCCTGAATGGTGACGTCGAGCGCGGTCGTCGGTTCATCGGCAATCAGCAGCTTCGGGTTGCAGGCCAGGGCCATCGCGATCATCACCCGCTGGCGCATGCCGCCCGAGATCTGATGCGGATATTCGGAAACCCGGCGCTCCGGATCGCTGATGCCAACCAGCGTCAGCATCTCGATCGCCCGCAGCCTGGCCTCGCGTCTCGAAAGCCCCTGATGCAAACGCAAGCTCTCGCCAATCTGCCAGCCAATCGTCAGAACCGGGTTGAGCGAGGTCATCGGCTCCTGAAAGATCATGCTCACGTCATTGCCGCGGAGGGCACGCATTTCCGGCTCCGGCAAAGTCAGGAGATCACGGCCGTCGAAACGGATTTTTCCGGCGAAATAGGCGGGGGGTGACGGCAGAAGCCGCAAAATCGACATCGAGGTCACCGATTTTCCGCACCCCGATTCACCAACCAGGGCCACGGTTTCACCGGAATCGATGGTGAACGAAACCCCATCCACCGCGCGCGCGGCACCGTTCGGGGTCGCGAAATGCGTCCGCAGCGACTCGACTTCGAGCAAGGCCATCGCCTAGAGCCTCAGCGCGCGGCGCGGATCGAGCGCATCGCGGAGGCCATCGCCGAGCAGGTTGACGCCGAGCACGGTCAGCAGCAGGAAAATCGCGGGGAAAAACACGATCGACGGCTTGATCTGCCAGAGTGCTCGCCCTTCGGCCATGATATTGCCCCAGGAAGGCACGGTGGGCGGCGTGCCGGCGCCGATGAAAGAAAGAATCGCCTCGGTGATCATCGCGGACGCGCAAATATACGTCGCCTGAACCGAAAGCGGCGCGAGCGTGTTGGGCAGGATATGGCGCAGGATCAGCCGCGGCGTGCGCGCACCACAGGCGATCGCCGCTTCGATATAGGGTTGCTCACGCAAAGAAAGCACGACGCCGCGAATGAGGCGGGCGACACGCGGAATCTCCGAAATCGTAATGGCGATCACGACATTGCGCACCGAGCCACGGGTCAGCGCCATCAGCGCGATGGCGAGCAGAATGGATGGGATCGACATCAGACCATCCATGATGCGCATGATGATCGCATCCGACCAGCGCACGAAACCGGCGACCAGGCCGATCGCCAATCCCGCGCAAGCGGCGAGCAGCGCGACCGCGAAGCCGACGGTGAGCGAAACGCGCGTGCCATAAAGCACCCGGGAATAGACATCCCGCCCCAGCATATCGGTGCCAAACCAATAGGCCGCGGAGGGCGGACGAAGCCGCAATGCCGGCGCGAGCGCGGTCGGATCGACGGTGCCGAGAAAAGGCGCGCAGAGCGCGATCAGCAGCATCACCCCGATCAGCACGAGGCCGGCGAAGATGGTCGGGTGCTGGAGAACGAAGCGGGCGAATTTCCCGCGCCGGGGACGTTGCGGCACGATCTCGGGGAGCGGAGGTGCGGCGATGAAAACAGGTGCTGTCAATAGCGAATCCTCGGATCGAACACGGTGTAAAGAAGGTCGATGGCAAGATTGACCAGGACGTAGACGAAACTGAACAATAGGACGACGCCCTGGATGACCGGATAGTCACGGCGCAAAATGGCATCGACGGTCAGGCGGCCGAGACCCGGAATGGCGAATACGCTTTCGGTGACGACCGCGCCACCGATCAGAAGCGCGACACCGAGCCCGACCACCGTCACGATCGGCACCGCCGCGTTCTTGAGCGCATGCACGAACAGGACCGGGCGCTCGCCGAGCCCCTTGGCGCGCGCGGTGCGCACATAATCCTGCGAGAGCACATCGAGCATGCTCGCGCGCGTGATGCGCGCGATCAGCGCGATATAGATGCCGCCAAGGGTAAAGGCCGGCAGAATGAGGGTGCGAAGAAAAGGCCAGAAACCCTGTTCGATCGGCACGAACCCTTGGACCGGCAGCCATCGCAATTGGAGCGCGAAGACGAAGGCGAGAACATAGCCGATGACAAAAACCGGGGTCGAGAAGCCGAGCACCGCGAACACCATGATCAGACGATCCTGCCACTTCCCCTGCTTCCAGGCGGCGACGACCCCCATCGGGATCGCGATCACCAGCGACACAACGAGGGTCAGGATCATGAGGCTCAATGTCGGCTCGATGCGCTGCGCGATCATGTGCGAAACCGGCAGATTGGTGAAAATCGAGGTGCCGAGATCACCATGCACGATATGCCAAAGCCAGTCGCCAAAGCGCACGATGAACGGCCGATCGAGACCGAGGGAGGCGCGGATATGCGCGATCTGCTCGGGCGAGGCCTGATCGCCCGCGATCACCGCGGCGGGATCGCCGGGCGCGATATAAAGCAGCGAAAACACGAACAAAGCCACCACCGCCATCACCGGAATGGTCGCCAGCACCCGGCGAAGAAAATAAATCCCCATCAGGCTTTTTTCACATCCCAGAACACCGGGAACGGCGCCTTGACGATGCCGCCGACCTCGCGCCGCCAGGCCTGATAGCCATAGAAGAAGCCGGTCGGAATGAAGGTGACGAACTCCATGGAAGCACGGTTGATTTTCTCGATCTGCTGTTTTTCGGAGGCGAGATCGGGGGCCGCGTACCAGTCGCCGATCATCGCCTCGATCGCCGGATTATCCGGCCAGCCGAACCAGGCTTTCGGTCCGGTGGTGTGGATCGCGATATTGGGCGCGGGATTGATGCAATCGACCCCGGCGAGCCAGGTGTGGAAGATGTTCCACCCGCCCTGGCTCGGCGGATCCTTTTTCGCGCGCCGCGCGCCGACCGTGCCCCAGTCGGTCGCGACATAATCGACGTTGAACCCGGCCTTGGCCATCACGTCGGCCGAAACATCGCCCTGGCCCTTGGTGATGATGAGATCGGTCGCAACCAGCATCACCACTTTTTCGCCGCCATAGCCCGCCTCGACGAGAAGCTTCTTCGCTCCGGCAAAATCCCGCTTCCCGCTCAGCGCCTCGCCGCCGGCCTCGGTATAAAGCGGCGTGCCCGGGGTGATGAAGCTCGGCATCGTCTTCCACAGCGCATCATCGTTGCCGACGATCGCGCGCATGTAATCGGGCTGGTTCGCGACCATCTGCAAGGCGCGACGCAGCCGCACGTCATTGAACGGCGGATAGAGATGGTTCATGCGCAGAATGCCGACATTGCCGAGCGGATCGGCGATATCGACGCGCACATCCTCGCTCTGGCGCAGAAGCGGGACGAGATCGGGAAGCGGGGTCTCCCACCAATCGACCTCGCCGCTTTGCAGCGCCGCCGCGGCGGTCGCGGGGTCGGGGATGATCTGCCATTCGATGCGCTCGAAATGGATGCGCTTGCCGCCGGCCATCCAATTCCCCGGCTCGTTTCGCGGCGCGTAGCCATCGAAACGCGCAAAGACCGCGCGCGAGCCGGGCACCCACTCGTCTTTTTGAAACGTCATCGGGCCGGAGCCGATGATGTCGCTGATCTGCTTGAAGGGATCGGTTTGCGCGATGCGCTCGGGCATGATCGCCGGAAGGTTGGGATTGCCCTTGGCGAGCGCGAAGAGGAGTTTCGGAAACGGCGCCTTGAGACGGATCTCGAAGGCGCGATCATCGCTCGCGGTCATCGCGTCGAGCCGGGCACGGATCAATTGTCCCATGGTGTCGCGTGCCATCCAGCGCCCGAGGCTGGCGACGGCGTCGCGCGCCAATACCTGCGTGCCATCGTGAAATTTGAGGCCGGGCCGCAAGCGGAAACGCCACACCAGGCCGTCGTCCGAGGTCTCGGATCCCTCGCACATCTGCGGGTGCGGCGTCAGCGACGCATCGATCCCGAACAGCGTGTCGAACACGAGGAGGCTCGCATTGCGTACCACGTATTGCGTGCCCCAGACGGGATCGAGATTGGGGAGATTGGCCTGCGGCACGAAACGCAACACGCGCGCCTCCGCCCCGCGCGCGATCGCGGGGGCGGCGAGCGAGGTCGCGGCGGCAAGCGAAGTGGCCAGAAAATCGCGGCGGCGCATCGGCGTTTTCCTCATGTTTTCCTGACATTCCAGAACAGCGGCAGGCCTTTGAGAAGATCCGTCACATTGCTGCGATGCGCGGTCGGCTGATAATAAAGCCCGAGCGGAAGAAAGGGGACATCGATGAAAGCCTGTCGCTGGATATCCTCGCAGATTTTTTTCTGCGCCGCGAGATCGGGCGCCGCGAACCATTGATCGCGCAAGGCCTCCAGTTTCGGCGCGGTCGGCCAGCCGAACCAGGCTTTGTCGCCATTGCCGCGAAGCGCGATATAGCCCGCCGGGGTGAACTGATCGAGACCCGAGAAGGAGGTGAAAAACACGCTCCAGCCGCCGCTCGCGGGCGAGTCCTTCTTCGCCCGCCGCTGCACCACGGTGCCCCAATCGGTCGCCTGCACATCGACATTGAGGCCGGCGCGCTTCAACATATCGGCGCCGACCACGCCCATCGCGTTGAGGACAGGAAAATCGGTCGCGATCATCGCGACCACGCGTTCGCCCTTGTAGCCCGCGGCGGCGAGGTCGCGCTTGACCTTCTCATAATCGCGCGGCGCGCGGAGCACCTCCATCCCAGCCGCGCTCGCCATCGGCGAGGCGGGCGGGAAATAGCCGAGATCACCACGCCATAATGACGTATCGGTGCCGGCGACCGCGGTCATCTCGTCGCTCTCGCTGACCGCGCCGAGGAGTGCCTGGCGGATGGCGGGATTGTCGAACGGTGGCCAGAGATGATTGAAGCGCGCGAGCGAGGGGAAACCGGTCGGGTCGATCTGCGCAACGACCACATTCCCGTCCCCTTTCAACAACCCCAGCAGGTCGAAACTCGGCTGTTCCCACCAATCGACTTCGCCGCTTTGCAAGGCGCCGGCGGCGGTCGCGGAATCGGGGACGACATGCCATTCGATGCGATCGAAATGGGCGATTTTTGGCCCCGAAATCCATTCCGGCGTGCCATTTTCACGCGGGCGATAATCGTTGAAACGCTCATAGACGACGAGCGAGCCCGGCACCCGCTCGCTGGTCTTGAAGCGATAGGGACCGCTTCCGACCATTTCGGTGACGGCGGTGAAGGGATCGGTTTTCGCCAGCCGCTCCGGCATCATCGCCGGCATGTTGCTCGCCGCCTTGCCGAGCGCGTCGGGGAGCAGGGGGAAGGGCTGCTTCAGGCGAAAGACGATGGTGCGGTCGTCGGCGGCGGAAATTTCGTCGCTGGCTTCGAGCAGCGCCGAGCCGAACGCATCGCGCTTGCCCCAGCGCTGGATGGAGGCGACGCAATCACGCGCGAGAACCGGCTCGCCGTCATGGAATTTCAAGCCGTCGCGGAGCCGCAATCGCCAGATCGTGCCGTCCGCCTCGGCGCCGGCGCTCTCCAGCATCTGCAATTGCGGGCGGAATTGGGCGTCGATGCCAAACAAGGTGTCGAACACCAGGAAGCCGTGGTTGCGGGTGACGTAGGCTGTGGTCCAGATCGGATCGAGAATGGCGAGATCGGCCTGGGGGATGAATTTCAACAGCCGCGTCTCGGCCGCGTGGCCAATCCGCGGCGCGCTGAGCGGCAACAGCGCCGCCGTCGTCGCCGCCGCTTGCAAAAATGCCCGCCGTTTCATCGCTTTTCTCCCTGCTTCTGCCTCCGCTGACAGCACTTCCGGCGGCCAGCCGCGTTTTCTTGACCGGCACGATGGCAGTCAAGCCCCCGCGCGGCAAGACTTAGCAAAACGCGGACCAGAGTTGCCGAGCCCGGCGCAAGGCGGCTATGCGGAGCGGCATGGAAACCCGTCCCTCCCGCGCTATCACCGGCGGCGGCCGCCACCACGCCGCCATCGCCGAATTTTTCCGCTTCGGTTGCGTCGGCACGCTCGGATTTTTGATCGATACCGCGACGGTCTATGCCCTCGCCGGCGCGCTCGGCCTCTATGGCGCCGGCGCCGTCGCCTATCTGGTCGCGGCGAGCGCGAATTGGGCGTTGAACCGCGTCTGGACCTTTCGCGGCCGCGGCACGGGTGGCGTCTTGCGGCAATGGGCGCGGTTTTTGGCGACCAACACCGCCGGTTTCGTCGTCAATCGCGGCGTCTACGCGGCGCTGATCGCGTTTTTGCCGCTCGTTCACGCCTATCCGGTGCTGGCGGTGGCGGCGGGGGCGGTCGCCGGGATGGGGCTCAATTTTTTCTCCGCCCGGCGCTTTGTGTTCCGCTGATCCCTTCCCGGCCAGCCGCATCATGCGCCATAGTCCGGGCGCATGATGGATCATGGGCTCCTCCTCTACGCCGCGTTATGGCTGAGCTTCGCGCTCGGCCATAGCGTCCTCGCCTCGGTGGGCGGGCGGCGGTGGCTCGCGCGTCTCGCCGGGCGCGGCGACCGGCTGCTCTATAACGTGATCGCCCTCGTCCATCTGGCGCTGGTGCTCGGGCTCGGCGGGATGTGGCTCGGCGGACGGGCAGCTTTCGCCTTTCCCTGGCCGCTCGACATCCTGCGCGGGGCGGCCATCGTCGCCGGGATCGCGATTTTGCTGATCGCCGGGCGTTCCTATGACCCGGCGCGGTTTTTCGGGCTGGCGCAGCTCCGCGCCGGGGCGCCCGAGCAGGTGCTGCCGGCCGAGGCGCTGGTCACCAGCGGATTGAACGGCCTCGTCCGCCACCCGCTCTATCTCGGGCTCCTGCTTCTGGTCTGGGGCGATGTGCAGGCGCCGTTCACGCTCGCCACCGCGTTTTTTGCGACGCTCTATGTCCTGATCGGCATCCGATTCGAGGAAAGGAAGCTGCGGCGTCTCTACGGCGCCAGCTATGAAGCCTATCGCGCCGCGGTGCCGATGCTCATCCCGCGGCGCGCGGGGTGGCGGCAAACCGGGAAATGAGCGCCGCGGCTCAGGCGCCGTCCCCGTCCTGGATGCGGGCGATGGTCAGCGTCGTCGAATGGCCGGCCAGCGTCTCGCAGATCACCACCCGCCCGCCCGCCGCCATCACCAGATCGGCGCCGACCACCGTCTCGGTGCGATAATCCCCGCCCTTGAACAGGACATCGGGCGATATCCGCTGGATCAAGGCCAATGGCGTATCCTCGGCGAAGGCGACGACGGCATCGACCGGGCGCAGCGCCGCGATCACCGCCGCCCGCGCCGGGAGCGGATTGACCGGGCGCGCCTTCCCCTTGAGCCGGCCGACGCTGGCATCATCGTTCAAGGCGACGATCAAGCGGTCGCATTGCGCGCGCGCGGCGGTGAGCAGGGCGACGTGGCCGGCATGCAGAATATCGAAACAGCCATTGGTGAAGCCGACGCTGAGGCCCTGGCGCTTCCAGCGTGCCACCAGCGCCAGCGCCTCGGAGAGCGGGCGGAGCGCCGGCGCCGGCGCGATGTCCTCGGCCTCGGCGGCGTCGATCTCGTGGCGCAACTCCTCGATCGAGACCGTCGCCGTGCCGACCTTGCTCACCACCACCGCCGCCGCCGCGTTGGCGATCCGCATCGCCCGCGGGAGGAGAAGCCCGGCGCCCTCGGCGAGCGCCAGCGTCGCGATCACGGTGTCGCCGGCGCCCGAGACATCGAACACCTCGCGGGCATGAGCGGGGACGCTGTGGACGGCGCCGGCGGGCTCGACCAGCACCATCCCTTTTTCCGAGCGGGTGACCAGGATCGCAGCACCCCCGGCCGCTTCCATCACATGCCGCGCCGCCGCGACCACCTCCGCCTCATCGCCCACCGGCATACGCGCGGCGACGGCGAGTTCCTTGAGATTGGGGGTGATGCCGCTCGCGCCCCGGTAGCGGGAAAAATCATCGCTCTTGGGGTCGACGAACACCGAAACGCCGCGCGCCCGCGCGCCTGCCATGGCGGCGGCGATGACGGCCGGGCTCAACACCCCCTTGCCGTAATCAGAGAGCACCACCGCCCGCGCCGCGTCGATCGCGCCCTCGATCGCCGCGATCAGCGCCGCCGCCTCCTCGGGCTGAAGTGCGAGGCTGCTTTCCTCGTCGGTGCGCACGATCTGCTGGCGGGAGGCGACGAAGCGGGTCTTGGTGATGGTGGGGCGCGAACCGCTTTCGACCAGCGCCGGGACGATGCCGGGATGGGCGGCGATTTCGGCGCAAAGCGCGCGCCCGGCCTCATCGTCGCCGATCACCCCGACCAGCACCGCGCGTCCGCCGAGTGCCGCGATATTGGCGGCGACATTGCCGGCGCCGCCGAGCGTCACCCGGCTGCGCCGCACCCGAATGACCGGCACCGGCGCCTCGGGCGAAATACGCTCGACCTCGCCCTCGATGAAACGGTCAAGCATGACATCGCCGACGCAAAGCACCGTGACCCCGGAAAAATCCATATCGCCCCCGCGCCCGATATCGGTCCGCCATCTACCCGGCGGGGGCCGCTTTTGTCCATAAGCGCTTGACCAGCCGCCCGGTTTGCCGCCAAGAGACGGGGATGGACGATCTCCGCGGCTTCGCCTCTCATCTCAGTGATCTTTTGGGTTTCACCATGCTCGAATGGCGGGAGGGATTCGCCCGTGTGCGTTGCGCGATCCATGCCCACCACCTCAATCGTGGCGGCATCGTCCATGGCGGCGTTTTGATGTCGCTGCTCGACGAGGCCGGCGCCGCCGCCGGCGTCTTCGCCGCCGCCCGCGCCGAGCGCCGCCATTCGGTGACCGTCTCCCTCAATTGCCAGTTCACCGGCCGCGCCGAAACCGGCGTGATGATCGCGACCGGCGAGGTGGTGCGCGCCGGCCGCAACCTCTATTTCAGCCGCTCGGACGTGCGGAGCGAAACCGATGAGCTGCTCGCCTTCGGCGCCAGCACCCATCGCTGGCGCCGCTCAGCAGAGTAAAAAACTTCTTTTTCTGAAGAAAAAGAAGCAAAAAGACTTTTTATCTGTTGGGCAGTGCCTGCGGCACTGCCCGCGCCAAGAAAACGGATAAAGTTTTTTGGTTCTTTTTTATAAAAAAGAACCGCTTTCTCAAATCTTACTCCACCAAATTCCTTGGCCGCTGGCCGGCGAGGATGGCGGCGATGCCGTCGAGCGCAAGCGCGCCCATGCCGTCGCGGGTCTCCGCCGTGGCACTCCCGAGATGGGGCAGGAGGACGATGTTTTCGAGCGCGAGATAGCCGGGGTCGAGGTTCGGCTCATTATTATAGACGTCGAGCCCGGCGAAGGCGACCTGGCCGCTTTTGAGGGCGGCGATCAGGGCGGCGTCATCGATCAGCGTGCCGCGCGCGGCATTCACCACCACCGCGCCTTTGGGCAGTTGCGCGATGCGTTCGGCGTTCAGCCAGTGGCGGGTGCTCCCCCCGCCCGGCGCGTTGAGTGACAGCACCTCGCACTGGGCGAGGAACGCCGCGTCATTGTCATGAAAAATCGCGCCTTTTTCCAACTCCGACGGCAGGCGCGCCTGATCGCGGTAATGGATTTCCATGCCGAAGGCGGCGGCCATGCGGGCGACCTCGCGGCCGATGCGGCCCATACCGAAAATGCCGAGCCGCCTTCCCGAGACCTGGATGCCGAGGAGCTGGGTCGGCGCCCAGCCATGCCATTTCCCGGCCCGCACCAGCCGCTCCCCCTCGCCGGCGCGGCGCGCCGCGGCCAGGATCAGCAGCATGGCGATCTCGGCGGTGGCGACGGAGAGCACGTCCGGGGTGTTGCAGACCTGGATGCCGCGGGCGCGGGCGGCGGCGACGTCGATATGATCGAAGCCGACGCTGAACGTGCCGATGGCTTTGACACGCGCCGGCAAGGCGGCGATAGTCGCGGCGTCGAGGCGGTCGCCGGGGGCGGTGAGGATGGCATCCGCGCCCTCGGCGCGCCGCGCGAGTTCGGCCGCGGCATAGATCCGATCCTCCGGGTTGAGCCGCGCCTCGAACAGGCGCGCGGCGCGGTCCTCCACGGCGGCGGGCAGGCGGCGGGTGACGAGGAGGGTGGCTTTGGTCATGCTCAACTCCAGAAGATGCCGGGAGATCAGGGCGGGCAGCGGGGTGTCTTGAGCCGGGCGACGGCCCAGGAAGGCGGGCACCCCCGCCTTCCCCGTGCCTGCCATCATGGGCGCCCGCCATCATGGCCGACCGGCGCGGCTTGGGGAAGGCCTGGCGCGGAAAATTCCTGTCCCGCCGCCATCGCCCGTTCCTCCTTCTCTGGTCAATTTTTGGCGCGCGCCTTAAAAGAAAATATAATTCCCCGCGTGGAAGGGCCGCGCTAGAAGTCTGCCACTGGTCCGGGCAACTCTCCGGGAACGGAGGTTTTGGCGTGGCCAAATCGGCTGCGCCAACCACTCTGGCGGCGCATTTTCGGATAGGCAAATAAAGGCGAGCACGATCGATGTGGATTGTTCAAGTCGCGTTGCGACGGCCCTATACCTTCGTTGTCCTCGCGATTCTGATTCTGCTGTTCGGCACCATGTCGGCGATCCGCACGCCGAAGGACGTGTTCCCTTCGATCGATATCCCGGTGGTCGCGGTGGTGTTCCAGTACAACGGGATGCTGCCGAACGACATTTCCGGCCGCTTCGTCTACTTTTTTGAGCGCACCGTCATGGCGACCACGGTCGATATCGAGCACATCGAATCCAATTCGATGATCGATTACGGCATCGTGAAAATCTTTTTCGACAATCACGTCAATATCGCCGCCGCGCTCTCCGAGGTGACGGCGACGGCGCAGGTGGTGTTGAAATTCTTCCCGCGCGGCTCGGTGCCGCCCTTCGTGCTGTTTTATAACGCCGCGTCGATTCCGGTGATTTCGATGACCGCCTCCAGCACGACGGTGCCGGAGACCATTCTTTTCGACTATTCCAACAACGTCATCCGCCCCGCGCTCTCCTCGGTGCAGGGCACCGCGATTCTGACCCCCTATGGCGGCAAATACCGCATGGTCATCGCCGATCTCAACCCGCAGGAGATGCAGGCCAACGCGCTTTCGCCCCAAGACGTCACCAATCAGATCAACGAGCAGAACCTCATCCTGCCGGCGGGGACGCAAAAAATCGGCAAGTATGAGTGGGACATGATGCTGACCGACCAGCCGCGCAGCATCGCCGAGATGAACCGTTTTCCGATCAAGAAGGCCAACGGCACCGTCATCTACATGAAGGACATCGCCTTCGTGCATGACGGCGCGATCCCGCAGACCAACATGGTGCGGGTGAACGGCGAACGCGCGATCCTGATGCCGGTGGTCAAGGCGGGCGCGGTCTCCACCCTCGACATCGTCCAGGGCGTCAAGGACCGCCTGCCGCTGATCGAGGAAACCGTGCCCAAGGGCATGGAACTGCATCTCGTCGGCGATCAGTCGGTCTTCGTGAAGGCGGCGATCGAGGGCGTGGTGCGCGAGGCGATCATCGCCGCGGTGCTGACGGCGCTGATGATTCTGCTGTTCCTCGGCTCGGTGCGCTCGACGATCATCATCGCGGTTTCGATCCCGCTCTCGGTCTTGTCCTCGATCGTCGTGCTCTCGGCGATCGGCCAGACCATCAACACGCTGACCTTGGGCGGGCTCGCGCTCGCCGTCGGCATGCTGGTCGATGAAGCGACGGTGACGATCGAGAATTTCAACTATCACATGGAAATGGGCAAAGACATCGAGACCGCGATCCTCGATGGCGCGCAGCAGATCGTCGTCCCCGCCTTGCTTTCGCTGCTCGCGATCAGCATCGTGTTCGCGCCGATGTGGCTGTTGACCGGGGTTTCCTACTATCTCTTCACGCCGCTCGCGGAAGCGGTGATTTTCGCCATGGTCGCCTCCTTCATCCTCTCGCGCACCCTGGTGCCGACGATGGCGGTGTTCATGCTGCGCGGCGTTGCCGAACATCACCAGCAGGAACTCCAAAGAAAGGCGCAGGGCGGCGAGGGCGAGCACGAACATCATCCGAAATCGCGCAACCCGTTCGTGCGCTTCCAGCAGGGGTTCGAGCGCGGCTTCGCCCGTATGCGCGATGGCTATCATGACGTGCTCGCCGGCATTCTCGCCATCCGCTATGTTTTCGTCGGCGTTTTTCTCGCCTTCACCCTCGGCTCGGTGGTGGCGCTCGGCCCCTGGCTCGGGCAGATTTTCTTCCCCGGCGTCGATGCCGGCGTGATGTACCTGCATATCCGCGCCCAGACCGGCACCCGCATCGAGGAGACCGCGCGGCTCTGCCAGGAGGTCGAGGATTACATCCGCACGGTGGTGCCGAAGCGGGAATTGCACACCTTCGTCGACAACATCGATCTGCCGGTCGCCGGGATCCCGCTCGCCTATCTCAGCACCGGCTCCTTCGGCCCCGAGGACGCCGATGTCCTGATCACCCTCGATCATGACCATCATGGCCCGACGGCGGATTACGTCGCTTATCTCCGCCGCGAATTGCCGCTGCATTTCCCCGGCACGACGTTCTATTTCATGCCCGCCGACATGAACACCCAGATCCTCAATTTCGGCCGCCCGTCGCCGATCGATATCCAGGTCACCGGCCCGGATCTCGACAATGATTATACCTTTGCGATGCGGCTCTATCGCGAGATTCTCCGCGTGCCGGGTCTCGTCGATACCCATCTCGCACAGCCGTTCAACTACCCGACCTTCCAGGTCGACGTCGATCGCAGCTACGCGATGATGGTCGGCCTGACCGAGGCCGATGTCACCAACTCGATGCTGACCTCGCTCTATTCCAATTTGCAGGTCAGCCCGAATTTCTATCTCGATTACAAGACCGGCATCACCTACTTCCTGGTCGGCCAGACGCCGCAATATCGTATCGATACGATGAACGATCTGATCAACATGCCGATCTCGAACCCGGCCGATTTCAAGATGTCGGGCAAGACCACGCAGATTCTGGGGGCGTTGGCCTCGATCAAAGTGGTCGGCCGGCCGGGCATGGTCTCGCACTATAACGTGCAGCCGATGGAGGAGATTTTCGCCGCCGTCCAGGGGCGCGACCTCGGCGGCGTGTCGACCGATATCAACCGGGTGATCGCCGCTAACATGAAATACCGCCCGCCCGGCGTCGCGGTCGCGGTGCGCGGCCAGGTGGACACCATGAACACCGCCTATGCCCAGCTCTTCGCCGGCCTGGTCGGGTCGATCGTGCTGATCTATCTCCTGCTGGTGGTGAATTTCCAGTCCTGGCTCGACCCGTTCATCATCATCACCGCGCTGCCGGCGGCGATCGCCGGCATCGTCTGGATGCTGTTCGTCACCGGAACGCCGCTTTCGGTGCCGGCGCTGACCGGGGCGATCATGTGCATGGGCGTTGCCACCGCCAACTCGATCCTGGTGGTGGCGTTCGCCCGCGAGCAATTGGCGGAAGGCAAGAACGCGACGCATGCGGCGCTCGAAGCCGGGTTCGTGCGTCTGCGTCCGGTGCTGATGACGGCGTCCGCGATGGTCATCGGCATGATCCCGATGTCGCTCGGCCTCGGCGATGGCGGCGAGCAGAATGCCCCGCTCGGCCGCGCCGTGGTCGGCGGGCTGTTGTTCGCCACCCTCTCCACCCTGCTCTTCGTCCCCACCGTCTTCGCCATCCTCCACCGCAAGGACAACGCCGACGCGCCGATGCCCGAGGGACCGCGAGGGGCGGCCGCGCGTTCGCAGCACTAACCCGATAGCCCGGCCGGCAACGGTCGGGCTGGTCGGTCTCTCCACCGGGAATTGGCACGTCGGCGCCGGCGGCATACTCTCTCCCATCCGATGGAGAGATCGCATGCGCCGCGTCTTCGCCCCCGCCAAGCTGTTCACAACGCTATTCGCCGCGCTTTTGCTTGCCGGCCTCACCCCGCGCCCGGGAGAGGCGCGCGTTCTCAGCCTGGATCTGCAATCGGTGGAAGCGCCCGCGTTCGGCGGCATGGCGTTTGGCGCCAGCGGACAATACGAGCGCATCACCGGTGTTGCGCATGGTGAGATCGATCCCGGCGAGCGCGAGAATGCCGGCATCCAGGATCTCGCCCTCGCCCCGCGCGGCCCGGATGGCAAAATCGCCTACGCGACGCCGTTCGTGATCCTGATGCCGATCGCCGCCGATCGCGGCAACCATGTCCTGCTTTATGACGTGGTCAATCGCGGCCGGGAGCTGGCGCCGGGGCTCTATAATCGTGGCGGCAGCGCGTCCGAGATCGGCGATGGCTTCCTCGAACGCCAAGGTTTTTCGCTGGTCTGGAGCGGCTGGCAGGGCGATCTGCCGCCGAACAGCCCGTTCGCCTTCCCCGCCCCTCTCGCCCGCCTTCCCGATGGCGGCGCGATCACCGGCCCGGTGCGCAAGGATTTCGAGCTTTTCACCCCCCGCCCCTCGCTCGACCTCGGCGCGACCGATCTCGGCCACGGCGTCGCCTATCCCGCCGCCGATCTCAGCGCCCCCGGCGCCACCCTCACCGAGCGGGTGCATGAGGCAGATCCGCCGCGCCTCGTCCCGCGCGAGGATTGGGCGCTCGCCGATTGCACGGAAAAACCCTTCCCCGGCACGCCGAGCCCGACCCAGCTCTGCCGCCGCGGCGGCTTCGACACCAATCACATCTATGAATTCACCTATACCGCGCGCGACCCGCTTGTGCTCGGGCTCGGCTTTGCCGCGACCCGCGATCTCGTCGCCTTTCTCCGCCACGAGACGGCGGACGCAAACGGCATCGTCAACCCGCTCGCCGGGCGCATCCGCGTCACCATCGCCCATGGCACGTCGCAAAGCGGGCGGTTTCTGCGCAGCTTCCTCGATCTCGGCTTCAACGCCGCCCCCGCTGGCGGGCGCGTCTTCGATGGCATGGTTGTCCATATCGCCGCCGTGCGGCTCGCCCTCAATCAGCGTTTCGCGCAGCCGAGCGCGGCCTCGATGCAGCATGAGGAGCATCTCGCCCCGACCCAGGATTTTCCCTTCACCTGGCAAAAATCCCGCGACCCCTTGAGCGGCATGCGCGCCGGCATTCTCGAATCTTGCGAAAAAACCCGCTCTTGCCCCGAGATTTTCCAGGAATTGAGTTCGATCGAATACTGGAACAGCCGCGCCGCTCTCGATACCACCGACGGCGCCGGGCATGATCTTTCGCTCCCGGCGAATGTCCATCTCTATCATTTCGCCGGAACCCAGCACGTGCTCGGGCTCAATGCCGGGCCGTGCGACTACGCGCAAAATCCCAATTCCTATCTCGAGGCGATGCGCGCCTTGCTCTTGCGTCTGACCGCGCTCCTGGAGAAGGGAGAGGCGGCGCCGGCCAGCCGCTTCCCGCGTATCGCGGATAACAGCCTGATCGAGCCCGCCGAGGCGGCGCGCATTTTTCCGCGCATCCCCGGTGTTACCGCCAACAGCCTCGTCAACAACATGCCGGTGATGGCGCGCGGCCCCGGCTTCGATCCGCTGCGCGAATCCGGTCTCCTCGCCGAGCCGCCGGTGGCCCGGGGCAGCCGGCTTTACGATGTGCGCGTGCCGGCGGTGGATGGCGACGGCAACGAGACCGATGGCGTGCGCTCGGCGGCGCTGCAAGCACCGCTTGGCACCTATACCGGCTGGAACCGGCGCAAGGCGGGGTTTTCGGAGGGCGATCTCTGCTATCTCGTCGGCGGCTTCTTCCCCTTTGCCCGCACCCGCGCCGAACGCGCGGCCAGCGGCGATCCGCGCCCCTCGCTCGAGGAACGCTATGGCGATCACGCCGGCTATGTCGCCGCCGTCAGTGCCGCCAGCGCGCGGCTGAGCGCGAGCGGCTTCCTCACCCCCGAAGACGCCGCCCGCCTCCGCGCCGAGGCGGAGGCGAGCGATGTGCTGCGCTGAGGCGGGACGTCTCCCGCCGCTTGACCGCGCGGCGGCGGCGGATGAAACACCCCCGACGGGGAACAGGTGAGCGAGGCGCGGGGATGAGCGAGACTTCCGACCGGATCGGCGCGGCACAGGAACAGGCGCGGATACTCGCCCACGCGCTCCCCTTCCTCCGCCGCTACGCCGGCGCGACGATCGTCGTCAAATATGGCGGCCACGCCATGGGCGAGGACGCGCTGGCGAGGCAATTCGGCCGTGATATCGCCCTCCTCAAGCAGGTCGGGGTCAACCCCGTCGTGGTCCATGGCGGCGGACCGCAGATCAACGCCATGCTGAAGCGTCTCGCCATCCAATCGACCTTCGTCGATGGCCTCCGGGTCACCGACGCGGCGATGGTCGAAGTGGTGGAAATGGTGCTCGCCGGGACGGTGAATAAACAGGTCGCCAGCCTGATCAACGCCGCCGGCGCGCTCGCCGTCGGCATTTCGGGGAAGGATGGCGGCCTGATCCGGGCGAGGAAGCTCGCGCGCACCGAGCGCGACCCGGAAAGCCATATCGAGCGCGCCCTCGATCTCGGCTTCGTCGGCGAGCCGGAGCGGATCGATGTCCGCGTCATCCATGCCCTGACCGGCGCCGGGCTGATCCCGGTGATCGCGCCGGTCGGGATCGGCGCCGATGGCGCGACCTACAACATCAACGCCGACACCGCCGCCGGCGCCATCGCCGCGGCGCTCGGCGCGACCCGTCTCCTGATGCTGACCGACGTCCCCGGCGTGCTCGACGCCGAGCGCCGGACGATCCCGGAGCTGACCGTCGCCGAGGTCGCGCAAGCGGTTGCGGATGGGCGGATCACCGGCGGCATGATCCCGAAAGTGGAAACCTGTGCCGCCGCCGTCGTCGGCGGCGTCCAAGCCGCGGTGATCCTCGACGGCCGCGTCCCCCACGCCGCCCTCCTCGAACTGTTCACCGAGGGCGGCATCGGCACCCTGATCAAGCCTTGAACCTCATCTCCCGAGTGCCGCGCCCCCGAGTGCCACACGGAGGGTCGCGGCGACGCGGGCGACATCGTCATCGGTGAGATCGGGATGGAGGGGCAAAGCGAGGATGCGCCGGGCGACCGCTTCCGCGACCGGGAGCGGCGCGCCGTCGTGATGGGCGCGATAGGCGGGCTGATGATGCAAGGGCTTCGGGTAATAGATCGCGCTCGCGATCTCGGCCGCGCGTAACGCCGCCTGCGCCGCGTCCCGCTGCGCGCCGTCGGCGAGCAGGATGGCATAGACCGCCCAGACGCTGTCGCTCGCCGGAACCCGCGCCGGCGTCTCGACGATCCCGGCGAGGGCCTGGTCATAGAGGCCGGCAAGCCGCGCGCGGGCGGCGATCTCGGCCGGGAAATGGTCGAGCTTGGTGAGCAGGACGGCGGCCTGGAGCGTGTCGAGGCGGCCGTTCATGCCGGTCCGCAGCACCTCATAGCGGGTCGTGCCCTCGCCATGGCTGCGGAGACTCCGATAAAGTGCGGCGCGTTCGGCGCTGTCGGTCAACAGCGCGCCGCCATCGCCATAGCCGCCGAGGGGCTTGGAGGGAAAGAAGCTGATCGCGGTCGCCATCGCCGCGCGGCCGAGCGGGGCGCCGGCGAGGCGGGCGCCGAAGCTCTGGGCGCAATCATCGAGGGTGAAGAGATCATGGCGCGCGGCGATGGCGGCGAGGCGCGGCCAATCCGCCGGCTGGCCGAAGAGATCGACGCCGATCAAGGCCCGCGGCCGGAGCTTCCCCGCGGCCTTGACCGCCTCGATGCGGGCCGCGAGCGCCGCCGGGTCGATCTGGAAGGTGCGCGCGTCGATATCGACGAAAACCGGGGTCGCGCCGAGCACCAGCGCGACCTCGGCGGTCGCGGTATAGGTGAAGGCGGGGAGAAACACCGCGTCTCCCGGCCCGACCCCCTCGGCCATCAGGGCGATCTGCAAGGCATCGGTGCCGGAACTGACCGCGACGCCATGGCTGGCGCCGCAGAATTGCGCGAGCCGCGTCTCCAGCTCGCCGACCTCCGGGCCGAGAATGAACTGGCAATGCGCCAGCACCGCCTCGATGCGGGCGCGCAAGCCGGGACCGAGGCGCTTCTGCTGCGCCTTGAGGTCGAGAAAGGCGATCGGGTGATCGGTCATGAGCCCTCGCGAAATCAGGCGCTCGCGGCGCCGGCGGCGTTATGGGTGAATTCCGGCACCAGGCGCGAAAGCAGCGCCAGCGCCGCCCCCTCCTGGCCGCGCCGGCAGGCCCCGGCCAACTCGTCGAGGGCGCGGCTGATGATGGCGAGATCGGCGGTGCGGGGGGCGGCCATCAGGAGGCCGGGATAGCGCGTCGGCGCCGGTGGTTCCTGGCCGTGGAACAATTCCTCGAACAGTTTTTCACCCGGGCGGAGGCCGGTGAAGCGGATGGCGATATCGCTCTCGGGGCGAAGCCCGGCGAGGCGGATCATCTGGCGCGCGAGATCGACGATCTTCACCGGCTCGCCCATGTCGAGGACGAAAATCCCGCCCGCCGCCGCTTGCGAGAAATCCGGCGCGGTGGTGCCGACGACGGCGGCCTGCAACACCAGCCCGACCGCCTCGCGCACGGTCATGAAATAGCGCCGCATGTCGGGATGGGTCACGGTGAGCGGGCCGCCGGCGGCGAGCTGGCGCTGAAACAGCGGCACCACCGAGCCGGTGCTGCCGAGCACGTTGCCGAAGCGCACGGTGATGCAGCGGAGGCCGCCGGTTTTCTCGCGCGCGGCAAGATCGAGCGCCTGGCAATACATCTCCGCGAGCCGCTTCGCGGCGCCCATGACGCTGGTCGGGTTGACCGCCTTGTCGGTCGAGATCTGCACCATCACCGCCGCCCCGGCGGCGCGCGCGGCATCGGCGACGTTGCGGGTGCCGACGGCGTTGCTGAGCAGCCCCTCGAGCGGATTGGCCTCGACCATCGGCACGTGCTTGAGGGCGGCGGCATGACAGACGAGATCGGGGCGAAACCGCTCGCACACGGCGCGCAGCCGCGCCCCGTCGCGGACATCGGCGATCAGGGCGCGGCGGGCCAGCGTCGGATGCGCCTCGGCGAGTTCGAGATCGATCTGCCAGAGCGCGTATTCGCCGTTGTCGAGGAGGCCGATTTCCGCCGGACCGAACCCGGCCACTTGGCGCGCGAGTTCGGCGCCGATGCTGCCGCCGGCGCCGGTGATCAGAACGCGGCGGCCGGCGATCAGCCGGGCCATGCCGTCGCGATCGAGCGGCACCTGCTTGCGGTTGAGAATATCCTCGATGGCGATGGGACGGAGTTCGAGCCCGGCGCCCGAGGCGGCGGAGGCGGCGGCGGAGGCGAGACGGGTGGGATCGGGGGCGCGGCGGACGGCGAGGCCGGCGCGGTCGGCGCATTCCAGGAGATGGCCGAGGGTCGCGCCGGGAAGATCGGTGGTGACGACCAGAAAGCGCGGCGGGGTCTCTGTCGCGGCGAGTTTTTCCAGGATCTGCTCGGTCTCGGCGATGGTGCCGAGGATCGGCTGGCCCTGAATCCGCCGCCCGGTCTGGCGGGCCGAGGGCGCGAGCAGGCCGAGCACGCGATAGAAGGCGCCGCGCCCGCGCCCGAGCGCGCGGAGGAACAGATCGGCCCCCTCGCCATCGCCGACCAGAAGCACCGGCACCGCGTCACCCACATCCCCCCCGGCGCGGCCATCGCGGCGGTCGCGCCAGAGGCGATAGGCGAGGCGGGGGGAAGCGAGCAGGGTCGCGAGCGCAAGCGCGTGAATGGCGGGAAAGCTCGCGCTCGGCAGCGCAAGGCCGGCGGCGAGGAAGAGCAGCGCATAAAGCCCGGCCCCCGCGAGCGCGCTGCCGGCGATCGCGCGCATGTCGCCGAGGCCGGCGAAGCGCCAATACTGCGTCGCCAAGCCGAACGGCACCCCGCCGGCGATCAGCGCGACGGCACCGGCGGCGGCCGCGAAGCCCGAGGCCAGCGGCTGATCCGGGCGAGCGAGCCAGAAGGCGAGCGGCACGGCAAGCGCGCCGAGCGCGCCGTCGAGCATGACATTGACCAGAAGCCGGGTCAGTGAAGGATTACGCGCGGGCATGTCCCGCCCTTAGAGCATTATCCGGCCAAACGGAACCGCCCGCCTCGCGGAACCACCGATCGCCGCCGCAGGCGCGCCAAATCCGTTGGGTCATGAAGGGGGTTGGCGAAGGGGGTTTGGTGGAGGGGGTTTGGTGGAGGGGGTTTGGTGGAGGGGGTTGGATTCGAACCAACGTAGGCGTGCGCCAGCGGATTTACAGTCCGCCCCCTTTAGCCACTCGGGCACCCCTCCGTCATCATCGGCGATGTTCGAGTAGGGCCAAAC
>JAJZBV010000003.1:34263-51168 GCA_021851785.1 Pseudomonadota bacterium | reverse complement strand
AGGGGGTTTGGTGGAGGGGGTTGGATTCGAACCAACGTAGGCGTGCGCCAGCGGATTTACAGTCCGCCCCCTTTAGCCACTCGGGCACCCCTCCGTCATCATCGGCGATGTTCGAGTAGGGCCAAACCGCCGGGCTTGTCAATCGAACCGGCCGCGACGCCCGCCGCCACCGGCGCTCGCGCGCGGGCTTGATACAGATCAACGATCTCCCTGTAAAAATTGGCTATTTCTCGAAAACACGGCGGCGCCGCGAGGGCGGGCCGTGAATGAACCGAACAAACCTGGCCATGGTGGGGAAATCATGCCCGAAAACACGCCGCTCGTCCGCTGGTTCGCCGAATTGCGCGCGACCGCTGTCGGCGAGGTCGGCGGCAAGAACGCCTCGCTCGGGGAGATGTATAGCCGCCTCGGCGCGGTCGGGGTGCGGGTGCCCAACGGCTTCGCCCTGACCGCCCGCGCCTATCGCGACGCCCTCGCGGGCGCCGGCGCCGTCGCAAAGCTCCACGCGCTTTTCGATACCCTCGCCATCACCGATATCGCCGCTCTCGCGCGGGCCGGCGCCGCGGCGCGCCGGATCGTCTATGAGGCGACCGGAACCGCAACGCTCCGCGCCGCCATAGCAGACGCCTACGCCAAGCTCGAGCGCGAATACGGCGCCGACGTCGCGGTCGCCGTCCGCAGCTCGGCGACCGCCGAGGATCTGCCCGAGGCGAGCTTCGCCGGCCAGCATGACAGCTATCTGAACATAGTGGGCGAGGACGATCTCTTCGAGGCCTGCCGCCGCTGCTTCGCCTCCCTTTTCACCGATCGCGCCATCGTCTATCGGGTCAATAACGGCTTCGACCATTTCAAGGTCGCGCTTTCGGTCGGGGTGATGAAAATGATCCGCGCCGATGCCGCCGCGAGCGGCGTGATCTTCACGCTCGACACCGAATCCGGCTTTCGCGACGTGGTGTTCGTCACCGGCTCTTACGGGCTCGGCGAGAACGTCGTGCAGGGCAGCGTCGATCCCGACGAATTCTATGTCCACAAGCCGAGTTTTCGAGCCGGGCATCGCGCCGTGCTGCGCCGGACGCTGGGCGGCAAGCAGATGACCATGGGGCTCGCCCCCGGTCATTTCGGCGCAACCACCAGGAACCTCCCGACCGAGGCCGCGAAACGCCTGCGCTTTTGCCTCAAGGATGAGGAAGTGCTCGAACTCGCCGCCGCGGCGCTCGCCATCGAGGCGCATTATTCCGCTCAGGCCGGCCATCCCCAGCCGATGGACATCGAATGGGCGAAGGATGGCGAAAACGGCGCGCTCTTCATCGTCCAGGCCCGCCCCGAGACCGTCGCCGCGCGCAAGAAAGCGGGGATGCTCGACACCTATACGCTGCAAACGCGCGGCACGGCGGTGGTGACCGGGCGGGCGGTCGGCGAGAAGATCGCGACCGGCGTCGTCCGCGTGGTCACCTCGGCCAAGGATCTGGAAATTTTCCGGCCCGGCGAGGTTCTCGTCGCCGCGGCGACCAACCCGGATTGGGAGCCGGTGATGAAAACCGCCGGCGCCATCGTCACCGATCATGGCGGACGCACCTGCCACGCCGCGATCGTCGCGCGCGAACTCGGCGTTCCCGCGGTGGTCGGCGCCGGGGTCGCGACGGCGACGCTGCACACCGGCGATAGCGTCACCGTCTCCTGCGCCGGCGGCGAGGTCGGCACGGTCTATGCCGGCGCGCTCGCCTTCGAGGTCAGCCATGTCGATGCCGCGACGCTGGCGCTCCCGAAGACGCCGATCATGGTCAATCTCGGCAATCCCGACCTCGCCTTCACAACGGCGATGATGCCCAGCGCCGGGGTTGGGCTCGCGCGCATGGAATTCATCATCAACGAACATATCGGCGTCCATCCGATGGCGCTCGTGCATCCGGAGAAGATCACCGAAGCCGAACGCCAACGCATCCGCGAACTCAGCCGCAATGATCCCTCGCCGCGGGCCTTCTTCATCCGCGAACTGGCCGAGGGCGTCGGCACCATCGCGGCGGCGTTTTTCCCGCGCCCGGTGATCGTCCGGCTCTCCGATTTCAAGAGCAATGAATACGCGGCCCTGCTCGGCGGCAGCGCCTTCGAGCCCAAAGAGGCCAATCCGATGCTCGGCTTCCGCGGCGCGGCGCGCTATGCGCATCCGGCCTATGCCGAAGGCTTCGCCCTCGAATGTGCGGCCTTGCTGCGCGTCCGCCGCGAGATGGGTCTCACCAATCTGCTCGTGATGGTGCCGTTCTGCCGCCGCGTCGACGAGGCGAAAACCGTGCTCGCCGAGATGGCGCGCCATGGCTTGCGGCGCGGCGAGGACGGGCTCGAAATCTATGTCATGTGCGAGATCCCGAACAACGTCATCCAGATCGACGCGTTTTCTGAAGTCTTTGATGGATTCTCGATCGGATCGAACGATCTGACCCAGCTCACGCTCGGCGTCGATCGCGATTCCGATATCGTCGCCTTCGATTTCGACGAGCGCGACCCCGGCATGCTGGAGATGCTGCGCCTTGCCGTCACCGGGGCGGAGCGGAATCACCGCAAGGTCGGCATCTGCGGCGAGGCGCCGGCGAATTACCCCGAAATCGCGGCGTTTCTCGCCCGCCTCGGCATCGGCTCGATCAGCGTCAACCCGGCGAGCCTGCTCCGCACCCTCGCCATCGTCCGCGCCGCGGAAGAAACCGCTTCCCCAACGTGATTTCGGAGTTCCCGATCATGCCCGATCACCTGGATGACCTCACCCTCGACCATCTCGTCCGCGAAGAGCTGGAATGGGCGCCGCATGTCGATGCAACGAACATCACCGTCCATGTCCGTGACGGCATCGTCACCTTGGGCGGCTTCGTCGCGAGCTACGCCGAGAAAAAAGCCGCCGAGCGCGCGGTCTGGCATGTGCGCGGCGTCCTTGGCCTCGCCCAGGAGATCGAGGTTCGCCTCGCGCCCGAGGCCCGCCATTCCGATGAGGAAATCGCCCACCGCGTCGCGAGCATCCTGCGCTGGGACGCGCGGATTCCCGAGGGGCGGATCCAGGTCAAGGTCGAGGCCGGGGTCGTGACCCTGATCGGCGCGGTCGATTGGCAATACCAGAAAGAGGACGTGGAGGCGCGGGTGCAGCCGCTCGCCGGCGTGGTCGCGATCGAGAACCGGATCGTCGTCCGCCCCGCCCCCGGCGCCCCCGATATCGGCGATGCCGTGCGCCGCGCGCTCGCCCGCCACGCCGAGATCGACGCCTCGCGCATCACCGTCACCACCCACGGCGCCGAGGTCACGCTCACCGGCGCGGTGCGGAGCCTCGCCGCCCGCCGCATCGCCGAAAACGCCGCCTGGTCCGCCGCCGGGGTCACGGACGTGGTCGACCGGATGCGGGTCGCGCCCTAAACCGGCGTCATGGCCCTCACGCCACCGCGCATCGTCACCTTAACGCTCAACCCGGCGGTCGATTTCGTCTCCACCGCCCCGGCGCTCGGCGCGACCCACAAGATTCGCACCCATGACGAGCATGTCGATCCCGGCGGCGGCGGGGTCAATGTCGCGCGCGTCGTGCATGCGCTCGGCGGCGAGACGCTGGCGGTCTTTGCCGCGGGCGGCGTCACCGGACGATTTTTGGGCGAATTGCTCCAGGAGGCCGGCGTTCCGTATCATTGCGTGCCGATCGCCGGGCGGACGCGGGTATCGTTCACCGTTCGCGAAGAGACGACCGGGCGCGAATACCGTTTCGTGCCGGAAGGGCCGGCGCTGTCGGACGCCGAGTGGCGCTGCGCCCTCGCAGCACTCCCCGCGGTGGCTGGCGAATATGTCGTCGCGAGCGGCAGCCTCCCGCGCGAGGTTCCGGTCGGGATCTATGCCGAGGCGGCGCGGCTGGCGGCTTCGCGCGGTCAGGCTTTCGTGCTCGACACCTCCGGCGAGGCCCTTCGCGCCGCGCTCGGGCACGGCATCACGCTCTTGAAGCCGAGCCTGCGCGAACTCGAAACCCTGGTCGGCCGCGCCCTCCCCGACCCGGCGGCGCAGGAGGCGGAAGCGCTCGCTCTCGTGCATGCCGGCGCGGCGCGGATGGTGGTGGTGACGCTCGGCATGGCGGGCGCGATCCTGGCCAGCGAAACCGGAATCCTCCGCCGCCCGGCGCCGGAAGCCGAGGTCCACAGCGCGGTCGGCGCCGGCGATGCTTTTCTCGCCGCCATGGTGCTCGCCTTGGCACGCGGCGCGGCGCCCGAGGAGGCGCTCGATTGGGGGCTTGCCGCCGGCGCCGTGGCGATCGCCGGGATCGGCACCGCGCGCGTCGAGCGGAGCGCCGTCGAACACGGCTACAATGCCTTGCGCGCCAGCCGCGCCGCCCGGCCAGCGCAATAGCCCGATGCGTGAGGCGTTGTCGTTAATTAAAAATATATCACGAAAATATCGTTATTACAAAATTCCACCTTGCATGAACGTGAAAAGGCTTCTAAAACCCGGCCTCCCCTTCGCCGAGCCGCCGTCATGCCCTCACCCGTCCGGTCCCTCCCGCCGCCGCCTGCCGCTTCCGGCGCTCGCCCCGCCCTCGGCGGCGCGCCGCTCGACGGCCTCGCCCTGCTTCGCCATGCGCTCACCGTCGCTTTCCCCGGCCGCATCGCCGTGGTCTCGTCTTTCGGCGCCGAATCGGCCGTGCTCCTCGCGCTCGTCGCCGAGATCGATCCGGCAACGCCGGTCCTGTTTCTTGAAACCGGCCAGCATTTTCCCGAAACCCTCGCCTATCGCCGGCAGCTCGCGGCCCATCTCGGGCTCAGTGACGTCCGCGATATCACCCCCGATCCGGCAACCTTGGCGCGCGACGACCCGGCCGGGCAGCTCTGGCATTTCGATCCCGATGCCTGCTGCGCCCGGCGCAAGGTCGCGCCGCTCGCCGCCGCGCTGGCGCCGTTCGATGCCTGGGTCAACGGCCGCAAGCGCTTCCAGGCGAGCACCCGCGCCAGCCTGCCGCTCATCGAGGTGGCTTCCGGCAAGGTCAAGCTCAACCCGCTCGCCGAGTGGGACGCGGCCCGCATCGCCGTTGAATTCACCGCCCGGGCGCTGCCGCCGCATCCGCTGGCGGTGCGCGACTATCGCTCCATCGGCTGCGCCCCCTGCACCCGCGCGACCGCGCCCGGCGAGGACGCCCGCGCCGGACGCTGGTCAGGACAAATTAAGACCGAATGCGGTATACACGTCCCCGAATACATATCCCCAGCCGGGCACCGTGGCCGCCAATGAGCCCTTCCAGCGAGAGACACCCACCCGAATGATCCCGGATATGACCGATCTCGACCATCTCGAGAGTCAGAGCATCTTCATCCTGCGCGAGGCCTATCATCGCCTCAAGCCGCTGGCGATGCTGTGGTCGCTCGGCAAGGATTCCAATGTCTGCGTCTGGCTGGCGCGCAAGGCCTTTCTCGGCCAGGTGCCGTTTCCGGTGATGCATGTCGATACCGGCAAGAAATTCCCCGAGATGTACGCCTTCCGCGAGCGCTATGCCAAGGAATGGGGGCTCGATCTGATCATCGGCACCTGCCCGCCGGTCGAGGAGATCGACCCCAGCCTGCCGCCGGCGGCGCGTTCGGCGGCGCGCAAGACCGCCGGCCTTGCCACCCTGATCGAGCGCCACCGCCTGGCCGGGGTCATCGCCGGCATCCGCCGTGACGAGCAGGCGACCCGCGCCAAGGAGCGCGTGTTCAGCCCGCGCGGCGCGAGCCATCGCTGGGATGTCCGCAACCAGCCGCCGGAATTCTGGGACCAGTTCGTAACCCCGATCGAGGATGGCGCCCATGTCCGCGTCCATCCCCTGCTCGCCTGGCGCGAGGTCGATATCTGGCGCTATATCGCGCGCGAGAACATCCCCGTCGTCGATCTCTATTTTTCCCGCGATGGCAAGCGCTATCGCTCGCTCGGCGATCAGGACATCACCAGCCCGGTCGCGAGCGAGGCCGGCAGCGTCGAGGAAATCATCGCCGAGCTGTATGCGACGCGCGAGCCGGAGCGCGCCGGCCGTGCCATGGACCATGAATCCGAAGACGCCTTCGAGCGGCTGCGTGTCGCGGGGTATCTATGAGCGCGCGCAGCAAGGAGCCTTTCATGAACGTCCCCCTCGATCCCGCGCTGGCCGCCGCCGAGATGCCGACCCCGATCGTCATCGTCGGCCATGTCGATCACGGCAAATCGACGCTGATCGGCCGGCTTCTGCACGACACCGATAATCTCCTCGCCGGCAAGCTCGACGCAGCCAGGCTCTCCAGCGAAAAGCGCGGCCTCGGCATCGAATGGTCGTTCCTGCTCGATTCGCTCCAGGCCGAGCGCGACCAGGGCGTCACCATCGATGCGACACGGCTTCCCTTCACCCTGGACGGGCGCGGCTTCGTCATCGTCGATGCCCCCGGCCATCGCCAGTTTCTGCGCAACATGATCACCGGCGCCGCCGGCGCCAGCGCCGCCGTGCTCGTCGTCGATGTCACCGAGGGGGTGCGCGACCAGACGCGGCGCCACGCCATGCTGCTCCGCCTGATCGGCGTCGCGGAGGTGATCGTGGTCCTGAACAAGGCCGACCTGCTCGGCTTCGACCGCGCCCGGATCGACGCTGTCGCCGCCCATCTCACCGCCCTCCTCGCCCCGCTCGACATCACGCCGCGCGCCGTCATCCCGGTCTCGGCGCGCCACGGCGACAATATCGCCGCGCGCTCTTCGCATCTCGCCTGGCACACCGGGCCGACCCTGATCGAGGCGCTGGCCGCCCTGCCCCGGCCATTGCCCGCGGTCTCCGGCCCGCTCCGGCTTTCGGTGCAGGATGTCTACCGCCAGGGGGAGCGGCGCTTCGTCGTCGGCCGCATCGAAAGCGGCCGCCTCGCGGTCGGCGATACCGTCGCGATCGGCGCCGCCGGCCATCGCGCGACGATCACCGCGATCGCCGGCTGGCCCACGCCACCGGCGCAAAGCGCCGGCGCCGGCCAATCGGTCGCGCTGGAGCTGGCGCCGGAGGTGGTCGTCGCGCGTGGCGATCTGCTCTATCACCCGAGCGCCGCCCCGCTCCGCGCCCGGCGTCTCGCCACCCGCATTTTCTGGCTGCGCCAGGAGCCCTTGCGCCTCGGCGAAAGCTTCCAGCTCCGCCTCGCGACGGCCGAATACAAGGTCCGCGTCAGCGCCATCGAACGGGTGGTGCGGATCGATGATCTCTCCGCCGAGGCCGGCACCGAAGTGCCACCGGAGGGGTTCGCCGACATCACCCTGACCGCGGCCGAGGAGGTGCTGTTCGATCCCTTCCGCCCCGAAGGCGGCGGGCGCGGCGTTTTGGTCGACGGGCACCAGCATATCGTCGGTGGCGCGCCCATCCTTGGCGTCGCCGCCGGGCGCGAGCACGTGTTCCCGCTCGACGCCGCGGTCTCGCACACCGCGCGCGCGGCGGCGAAAGGCTATCGCGGCGCCGTGTTCTGGCTCACCGGCCTGCCCGGCGCCGGCAAATCGACGCTGGCCCGCCAGGCCGAGCAACGGCTTTTCGCCGATGGGATCGATGCCGTGGTGCTCGATGGCGACACGCTGCGCACCGGCCTCAACGCCGATCTCGGATTTTCGCCGCGCGAGCGCGAGGAGAATGTGCGCCGCACCGCCGAGGTCGCGCGCCTGATGGCGGAGGCCGGGCTCGTCGTCATCGTCGCGCTGATCTCGCCGCAAGCCGCGATGCGCGCGGAGGCGCGGCGGGTCGGCGGCGATCTGTTCCATGAAATCCACATCGCCGCCGATGTCGCGACCTGCGAGGCACGCGACCCGAAAGGGCTCTACGCCAAGGCCCGCGCCGGCACCCTGCCCGGCTTCACCGGCATCGACGGGAGTTACGAGGCACCCGCCGCCCCTGATCTCAGACTCGATACCGGGCGGCTGTCGGTGGGTGTGGCGGCGGAAGCGTTGATCGCCTTCATCGCCGAGGCGATCGCCCCCAAGGACACGGCGGCGGCGGACGGCACGGCGGTGGACAACGGGGCGGCGGCATTGGCGCGCCTATAGACGCCGTGCCCGCCGGGCGCGGCGACGAGGCGCTCGGTGAGGCCGAGAATGGTCTCGGCGCCGCCGAGATAAAGCACGCCATCGGGCGCCAGCCGCTCGGCGATCGCCTCCAGCACCCGGCTCTTGGTCGGCTGATCGAAATAGATCAGCACGTTGCGGCAGAAAATGGTGTCGAACTGGCCGAGCGGGCGGAGATCGGCGAGCAGATTCCACTCCCGGAAGCTGACCATGGCGCGGAGCGGTTCGGCGATCCGCCAGCCCTCCTGCTCCTTGCGGAAATGCTTGACCAGCGCGGTCATCGGCACCCCGCGCTGGACCTCGAACTGGGTGTATAGCCCGGCGCGGGCGCGCGCCAAGGGCTCGCGCGCGATATCGGTGCCGACGATCTCGACCCGCCGCCCGCCGAGCAGCGCCTGGCCTTCGGCGGCGATCATCGCCAGCGAATAGGCCTCCTGCCCGGTGGACGCCGCCGCCGACCAGAAACGGAGCCCGGCGCCGGGCGGGCGGGACGCCGCGAGCTGCGGCAGAACCTGGCCGCGAAAATGCACGAACGGCTTGTCATCGCGGAAAAAAAACGTCTCGTTGGTGGTCATCGCCTCGACCACCGCGGCGGCGAGCATGGCATTGCCGCCACCACGCAGCGCCAGCGCCAGCGCTTCCAGATCGACGATATTATGGGCGCGGAGCAGCGGCGCGAGGCGGGTTTCCAGGAGATAGAGCTTGTCCGGCCCGATCGCGAGACCGGAGCGGGATTTGAGCAGGGTCGCGAAGACCTCGAAAGCCGCCGGTGTCATCGTCCGATCATCTCCAGAACTTTTGGCGCGATGCGCGCGAGCGGCAGAACGGCGTGACAGAGCCTGGCCTGGGCGATGGCGCCGGGCATGCCCCAGACGACGCTCGATGCCTCGTCCTGGGCGATCGCGGCGCCGCCGGCGGCGATGACGGCGCTGGTGCCGTCGCGCCCGTCATGGCCCATGCCGGTCAACATCACGACGAGCACCCGCCCCTCGCAGGCGCTGGCGGCGCTCAGGAGCATGGGATCGACGGCGGGGCGGCAGAAATTGACCGGCGGATCGGTGCTGAGCCTGGCGCGGAGGGTCGCGCCGTCACGCTGGATCAGCAGATGGCGGTCGCCGGGCGCGAGATGGATATGCCCCGGCCGCAGCGTCTCGCCGTCCCGCGCCTCGGCGCAGGGCATGCCGCCGAGGCGGCCGAGATGCTCGGCGAGGATGGGGGTGAAGGTCGCCGGCATGTGCTGGGTCAGCACCACCGGCACCGAAAGCGCTTTTCCGAGCGCCGGCACCAGGGTGAACAACGCCTGCGGCCCGCCGGTGGAACTGCCGATCGCGAGCAGACGCGGCGGCCGCGCCGGGCCGGGGCGGAGCACGACCGGCGCCGCCGGTGCCGCCGGTGCCGCTTTTGTCCCGGCCCGGCGGAGACGGACGAGGCCACGGATCTTGGCGACGAGTTCGCGGCGAAAGGAATCGTCGGCGATCATCGCCGTGGACGGTTTGGGCACGTAATCGGCGGCGCCGAGACGGAGCGCGCGAAGCGCGATCTCCGCCCCGCGGGTGGTCAGCGTCGAGGCCATGATGACCCGCAATCCGGGATCGGCTTCGAGCAGTTGCGGCAGCGCCGCCATGCCGTCCAGCACCGGCATCTCGATATCGAGGATCAGGACATCGACCGGCGTGGTCGCGGCCAGGCGCCGGATCGTCGCCACCGCCTGCGCGCCGTCGGCGACGCGGGCGGCGACGGTGAAATCCGGCTCCGCCTCCAGCATCCGCGCGAGGGCACCGCGGATGACCAGGGAATCGTCGCAAATGGCGACGCGGATTTTGGCCTCGCCGCCGGTCGTCCCCGACCGAGGCGCGGTGGCCGTCGCGCTAGCGGCGATCAAAGCAGACCCACCTGGGCGAATTTCCCGAGCAGAATCCCCTCGTCGAACGGCTTCATGATGAATTCCTGGGCGCCGCTCTCGATCGCCTGCTCGATGAAGCTCATCTCGGTCTCGGTGGTGCAGAACACCACCGTCGGCCGGTCGGGGCCGAATTCCCGGCGCAGGGCGCGCAGGAACTCGATGCCGTTCATCACCGGCATGTTCCAGTCGAGGAGGATGACGCCGGGCAATTGCCGGCGGCAGGCGTCGAGCGCCTTCTGGCCATCCTCGGCTTCCTCGACGGCAAACCCTTGGGTCTCCAGAATGCGTCGCGCGACCTTACGCACGACGCGACTGTCATCGACCACGAGACAGACGCAGCCTTCGGCGGTCATCGGCGTTCCCCTTGCGCGCGCGTTATTGAACGGGGGCCAGGGCGAGGATGCGGGCCACGTCGAGCACCACCATCAGCCGGCCGGAAAGCCGATAGATGCCGCGGCTGTGATTGGCCCAGACCGGCGGCAAAGTGGGGGGGTTGCGCTCGAAATCACGCCCCGGGAGGCTCAGAACCTCGCTCACCTGATCGACGAGGAAGGCATAAAGCTCGCCGCTCTGTTCGGTGACCACCGCCATCCGCGCCGCCTCTCCCTCGACCCGCGGCAGACCGAGGCGGCGGCGGAGGTCGATCGCGGTGACGATGCGCCCGCGGAGATTGAGGCTGCCGGCGATCTCCGCCGGCGCCAGCGGGATCCGGGTGATGTTCTGCGCCGAAAGCACGTCGCGCACCATCAGCACCGGAATGCCGCAGAGCTGGTCCGCGAGCATCAGGGTGACGAAAACCTGCTCGCCGCTCGCTTCCGTGTCGCGCGCGATCTCGCCCTCGCGCGGCTTTTCCATCAGGGTTGCGCTCATCGGCTTTCTTTCCTCATTGCTCCACCGTTTGACCCAGGCATTGCCGCAGGCTGACCAGCAGCGCCTCGCGCTGGAACTTGGCGACGTAATCGGTGAATCCGGCCTCGCGGCCGGCCTCGATATCGGCCGGCTCGACACGGCCCGACAGCGCGATCATCGGCAGCGACGCCCAGGCGCCGCCATCGCGGATCTGGCGGGCGAAAGCGAGACCATCCATGTCCGGCATCACGATGTCGGAAATGATGGCATCGATCCTGGTGCCGGCCTCACGCAGTTTCAGCGCCTGCGCCGCGCTCGCGGCGGCGGTGACGCGATACCCCGCCGCGGCGAGCGAGGGCACCAGCAGTTGGCGGAAAAAATCGCTGTCCTCGACGATGAGAACATGCGGCGCGGTGGCCAATGTGTCCTTGCCGGAGCCGCGGAACCAATCCTGTTGCGCCGCGCGCAGCCAGTAATCGGTGTTGATGACGTCGGTCGCGTGGCCGGCGATCACCGCCGTCCCGAGCAGGCCCGGCGTTTCGGTGCCGAGTTCGATGCGCAGCACCTCATCGACGACATCGATGATCTCATCGACCATCAGCCCCATGCTGTGCTCGCCATCGCTGAACACCAGCACCGCCTGGGTCTCGCCTTCGCCGCGCACGCCATCGAAGGCGACCAGCGGCATCAGCCGGCCGCGATACTGCGTCACCATCTTCCCCGACGAGACCTCGATCCGCGCCCGCGGAATATCCTCGAGGCGGGCGACGAGGCCGAGCGGCACCGCTTTCGGCGCCGCCTCGCCGGCGCGGAACAGCAGCATCGCGGTGCTGGATGCCGAGGTCACGTCCTCGGCGGCCTCGGCGATGTGCCTGCGCTGGTCGCCGGCGCTGCCGCTGCCGGTCGCGCGGGCGATGCCGTTGGGATCGAGGATCATGATCACCGAGCCGTCGCCGAGGATGGTATTGCCGCTGAACATGGTGATATGGCGGAGAATCGGTGCCACCGGCTTGACCACGATCTCCTCGGTATCGAAAACCCGATCGACGATGATGCCGAGCAGGCTGGAGCCGACCTGGGCGACGACGATGTAAAGCTCGCCCGCCGTCTCCTCCCCGCTCCCGAGCGCGAGGACATCGCGCAGGTTGACCAGCGGCAGCAGCCGGTCGCGCAGGCGGAGCACCGGCGTCGCGTTGATCCGCTCGATGACCGGCTGGTCGCCGTCGGCACGCCCCTCGCTGCCGGCGCGGACCAGCTCGACGACGCTGATCTGCGGAATGGCGAAACGCTCGCCGCCGGCCTCGACGATCAGCGCCGAGACGATGGCGAGCGTCAGCGGAATCTTGATGGTGAAGGTGCTGCCCTGGCCGGGGACGCTTTTCAGATCGATGGTGCCGCCGATGCGCTCGATATTGGTTTTCACCACGTCCATCCCGACGCCGCGGCCGGAGACCGCGGTGACGCTGGCGGCGGTCGAGAAGCCGGGGTGGAAGATGAAGCGCTGCAACTGGCTCTCGCTCATCGCGGCCAGCTCGGCCTCGCTCGCGAGCCCTTGCGCCTGGGCTTTGGCGCGGATGCGCGCGAGATCGAGGCCACGTCCGTCATCGGCGATTTCGATGATGATGTGGCCGCCTTCGTGGAAGGCATTCAGCGTGATATGCCCGGTTTCCGGCTTGCCTCCGGCGCGCCGCGCCTCCGGCCGCTCGAGACCGTGATCGGCGCTGTTGCGCACCATGTGGGTGAGCGGATCCTTGATCAGCTCCAGCACCTGGCGATCGAGTTCGGTATCGGCGCCGATCATCACGAGATCGATTTTCTTGCCCAGTTCGTGGGCGAGATCACGCACCAGCCGCGGCAGCTTGTTCCAGGCATTGCCGATCGGCTGCATGCGGGTTTTCATCACCCCTTCCTGGAGATCGGAGGTGATATGCGACAGGCGTTGCAGCGGCACCGCGAAGGCGCCGTTTTCCTGGGTGCGGGCGAGCTGGAGGAGCTGATTGCGGGTCAGCACCAGCTCGCTCACCAGGGTCATGAGATGTTCGAGCACGTCGACGCCGACGCGGATGGTCTGCCCGGCGACCACCGCCTCGCCCCCCTCGCGCGGCGCATCCGCCGCTGGCATGGGGGTGGGCGTGACAGGGATGGGAGCGGCAGGCGTGGGCACAGTGGCGACGGGCGGCAACGGCGCCTCGCCCGCGCTGGGATCGGCAAACGCCACATCGTCCGCCGGCGCGCGCTCCGTCTCGGTGGCCGGCGGCGCGGCCGCGGCGATGGGCGCGGCCGGGAGGCGCCCTTCGGCGGCGTCATCGAGGGTCGCGATCAGCGCGGCATCGTCCCCGGCCGGTTCGGTCCCGGTTTCGGCGAGGCCGGCGAGGATCAGCTTGATCCGATCGAGCGAGGCGAGAACGGCGCTGACGATATCGCTGCTCGCGGCGAGCTTGCCGTCCCGCACCCGGCCGAGCACATTCTCCCCGGCATGGGCGACGCGCTCCAGCCGCGGCAGGCCGAGAAAGCCGCACGTGCCCTTGATCGTATGCACGAGACGGAAAATCAGCGACAAGGTTTCCTGATCGTCCGGCGCGCGTTCGAGCTTCACCAGCGCGACATCCAGCTCGGCCAGGCTCTCATTGGTTTCGGTCAGAAAATCGACCAGCAGATCGTCCATCAGCCTCTCCCCACCGGGCTTTCGCCGCGCAACGGATCACGATGCGGAGAATTGTGCCGCGCGGGTCCGAAGAAAGAGTAAAGGAACCGGCCCCCTCGGATGATTCGCATGCGAAAGTGCCATCGGCCGTTCCCGCCCCTCGCCGCCCTCCTTTTGGCCCTTGCCGGCTGCGCCTCATTGCCGGCGGTGGATGCCGACATCGCCACCGCCGCGCGCACGAACAACGACCCGAGCGGCACCCTCGACCTCATGCGCCGCCAGGAGGAACGGGTCACCCACATCCCCTTCGTCGCCGGCAACGCCGTCACCCTCCTCACCGATGGCCAGCAGACCTACGCCGCCCTGACCGCCGCCATCGACGGCGCGCGGCGGCGGATCGATATGGAGAGCTACGAGTTCGATCCCGTGGAAGGTGCCCGCTTCGGCGATCTTCTGCTCGCCAAACGCGCCCAGGGGGTCGAGGTCAACCTCATCTTCGACAGTTTCGGCTCGCTCGATACCCCGGCTTCCCTGATCGCGCGGCTCCGCCAGGGTGGCGTGCTTGTGCTCGAATATCACCCGGTCGGGTTCTTCACCGGCCTTCCCCTCGATCTCAACCGGCGCGACCACCGCAAGCTCCTGGTCGTCGATGACGCCATCGCGATCACCGGCGGCGTCAATATCAACCAGGTCTATGACATCCGCCGCCAGACCCGCCGCGGCCGGCCGGTGGACCCGGCGAAACTGGCCTGGCGCGATACCGATGTCCGGATCGAGGGGCCGGTGGTCGAGCAGTTCGAACGCATTTTCGAGCAAACCTGGAAGGGCCAGCACGGCCCGCCCCTCCCGCCGCCGCCGCCGCCGGCGACGCGGCGCGGCGATGCCCTCGTGCAGGCGATCGATGGCACGCCCTCGCGGCACCGGACGCTGATCTACCGCACGCTTCTGGTGACGATCTCGCTGGCGCGGACCTCGATCCACCTCACCACCGGCTTCTTTGCCCCGACCCCCGATCTCGACCACGCCCTGGAAGCGGCGGCGCGGCGCGGCGTCGATGTCGAGATCGTGGTGCCGGCGCATAGCTCCAGCGCCACCGTGATCGCCGCCGGTCGCGCCCATTACGAGGATCTCCTGGAGGCCGGGGTGAAGATCTTCGAGCGCCGCGGTGTCTTCCTGCACGCCAAGACGGCGGTGATCGATCACGCCTGGGCGACCGTGGGCTCGGCCAATCTCGATTGGCGAAGCGTAATATACAATAATGAAATCAATGCTGTCATCCTCGATCGCGGCTTCGCCCAGCGGATGGAGGCGCTGTTCGCCGACGATGTCGCCGCCTCGCGCCCGATCGACCCGCAAACCTGGGCGCGGCGGTCATGGCTCGAGCGGATCAAGGAGAAAAGCGCGCGGGCATTTGAATTTCTGCTGTGAGATCACAAGAAGGTCAGTAAAAATCTTCTTTTGACTTCCGAAAAAGAAGAAAAAAAACTTTTATCCCGGTTTCTCGGAGCGCCAGTGCCGCAGGCACTGCTCAGGGGAAAAGTTTTTTCAAAAAAACTTTTCTTATTTTTTTGTTTCCCTCAGGTGAGATGGGTGAGCGCGAGATAGGCGCGGCTTTGCATCTCGATCAGCCGCGAGGCGGTGCGCTCGAACGCCCGCGCCCCTTCGCCGTCGCGGTAGAGGCCGTCCGGCGGCGCCGCGGCGGAAGCGAACAGCTTGACGCGGTGGTCGTAGAGGGCGTCGATCAGGGTGATGAAGCGCCGCGCCTCGTCGAAATTATCGGGGGAAAGGCGCGGCACGGCATCGAGCACCAGCGCCTGGTAATGGGTCGCGAGCGCGAGATAATCCCCGGCGCCGAGCGCCGCCCCGCACAACGCGGCGAAATCGAAGCGCGCGACCCGGCCCGCCGCGAGCGGGACCAGGAAGCGCCGTCCCATGACGTTGAGACGGGCCGGCGCCGGCCGCTCCCCCTCGGCGAGCGCCGCGAAGATCTCATCGAGCGCGACCTCCGCCCGCGCGTCCGCCGGCACCCACCAGGCGGCCATGGTCTCGAGCCGCCGCCGGCGCCAATCCCGCCCGCCCTCCATCACCAGGACGTCGAGATGGCTCTCGATCAGGGCGATGAACGGCAGGAACGCATCGCGCCCGGGCTGGCCGCGAAAAAGATCGTCAGGCAGCGTGTTGGAGGTCGCGACCACCACCACCCCGCGCGCGAACAGCGCCTCGAACAGGCGCCCGAGAATCATCGCGTCGGCGATATCATTGATCTGGAACTCGTCGAAACAGAGGAGGGAAGCGGCCTCGGCGATCGCGTCGGCGAGCGGCGGGATCGGGTCCGCGCCCTCGGGGTGACGCTGCGTCCAGTGATGCACGCTGGCATGCGCCTCCTGCATGAAGCGGTGGAAATGGATGCGGCGCTTCCGCGCGAGCGGGACGGTCGCGAAAAACATATCCATCAGCATCGATTTGCCGCGCCCGACCTCGCCCACCAGATAGAGCCCATGCGGCCGTTCATCCGGGGCGCCCTCGGCCGGCTTGCGGCGGAGGAAGCGCGCGAGCAGCCCATGGCTCGCCGGCGACGGACGGGGGTCATGGTCGCGGAGCCGCGCCCACAGCTCCTGCAACCGCTCCGCGGCGAGCGCCTGAGCGGGATCGGTCGCGAGATCGCCGGCGGCGAGGCGGGCACGATAGGTGGCGAGCGGGCCTTCGCCGGCCCGCGCTCGGGTCTGGTCGTCCATGCTGGCCCGCCCATAGCGCCGGGGGCGGCGGCGAGCAACCGGGGTGGATGAAGCGGCGGGGAAACATGCTATATCTCCGCCTGATCAACCCTGAGCGAGCCCGCGATGTTCACCCTCGATTATGACCGCCTGCGCGCGACCACGATCGCGACCGCCCCCTTCCCCCATGTCGTCGTGCCGCATTTCGTGCCCGAATCGGCGCTGCCGGCGGTGTTTGGCGATCTGCCGCGCATGGCCAAGCGCGGCTCGTTCCCGATCGCCTCGCTCAGCCTCGGGCCCCAGGCCGCGGCCCTGATCGGCGAACTCGAGGGGCCGCGCTTTCGCGCCGCCATCGCCGAACGGTTCAACCTCGACCTCGATGACGCGCCGACGATGGTGACGCTGCGCGGCCAATCCACCGAACGCGACGGGCACATCCATTGCGATTCGACCGCGAAGCGCGTCACCGTGCTGCTCTATCTCAACCCCGAAACCGCCGCCTGGAACCAGCATGAGGGGTGTCTCCGCCTGCTCCGGAGCCGCGATCTCGAGGATTTCGCCGTCGAGGTGCCGCCGGTGAACGGCACCCTCCTGGTCTTTCCGAACAGCGCCGAAGCCTGGCACGGGCATAAAACCTTCGTCGGCCCGCGCACCGTCGTCCAGCTCAACTACATGACCAACGATTCCGCCGCCCGCTCCGAACTCCGCCGCCACCGCCTCTCCGCCTTCGTCAAACGCCTCACCGCGGCGGCGTGACGGCGGAG
>JAJZBV010000003.1:0-34163 GCA_021851785.1 Pseudomonadota bacterium | reverse complement strand
TCGTCGGCCCGCGCACCGTCGTCCAGCTCAACTACATGACCAACGATTCCGCCGCCCGCTCCGAACTCCGCCGCCACCGCCTCTCCGCCTTCGTCAAACGCCTCACCGCGGCGGCGTGACGGCGGAGTGAAGGGAAGGCCAGGGCTCCGCCCTGGCCTTCCCTTCACTCCCGCGCCACCACCAGGGCGAGGTCGTGGAACAGGCGCGCGGGCAGGCTGCCGCCGGTGATGCCTTTGGTCGGGCTCGCGTCGTCGTTGCCGAGCCAGACGCCGATCAGGGTGCCGCGAACGGCGCCGATGAACCAGGCGTCGCGATAGGCCTGGGACGTCCCGGTTTTCCCGGCGACGGTCTCGCCGGGGATGGCGGCGGCGCGGCCGGTGCCTTCGCTGACCACGGCGGCGAGCATGGTTTTCATCATCGCGGCCTCGGCTTGGGCGATGACCGGCGCGGTCACGCGCGGGCCGGTGGCGAGATAATGCGGCCGGATACGGTTTCCGCCGTTGAAAAACGGCGCGTAGCTCGCCGTCAATTCGAGCAGTCCGACGGACGCGGTGCCGAGCGCGAGAGAGGCGTCGTCGGGCAGGGGGTCGCCGATGCCGAGACGGCGGGCGAGCGCGATCACGGCGCCCGGGCCGCCGCTCCGGAGCAGGAGACGGACGGCAGCGGTGTTGGAGGATTGCGCCAGCGCCGCGGTCAGGGTGATGGCACCCTGATAACGGTGCTCGATGTCGCGCGGCGCCCAGGTGCCGATTCTGATCGGCGCGTCCTCGACCAGGCTCGCCGGCGTCTCGCCGCGCTCGAGGGCGGCGAGCCAGACGAAGGGCTTGAACGCCGAGCCCGGCTGGCGCCGCGCGGCGACGGCACGGTTGAAGCCACCGCCGCTCTCCGCCCGCCCGCCGACCATGGCGCGGACGGCGCCGGTCGCGGCATCGAGCGCGACCACCGCGCCCTCGCCCACCCCGGCGCCGGCGCCGGGGCCGTCGAGCAGCGCCTTGAGCCCGCTCGACGCCGCCGCCTGCAAACGGGAATCGAGCGACGTGCGCAGCGTCGCGTCCTCGCCTTGGGGCAAGCCGGACTCGGCCTGCTCGGCCGCCCAATCGGCGAACCAGCCGCCACCGGGCAGCGGCGGCAGCGCGATCGCGGCGATGGCGGCGTTTTCGGTGGCCTCGGTGATCACGCCGGCGACACGCATCGCCGCCAGCACCTGGCGGGTGCGGGCGATGGCGGCGGCGGGGTCGGCGCGGGGATTGAAGCGCGCCGGCGCCCGCGGCAGCCCGGCGATCATCGCCGCCTGCCACAGCGCGAGGCGGCGCGCGGGGATGCCGAAATAGACCCGCGCCGCGGCGTCCACCCCGAACGCCCCGGCGCCGAGATAGACCCGGTTGAGCCAGATCTCGAGGATCTGATTTCTTGAGAAATGATTGTAAATCCAATAGGATAGAATGATTTCTTGAATTTTCCGGCGGAACGTCCGCCGATTGCTCAAAAACAGCGTCTTGGCGACCTGCTGGCTGAGCGTCGAGCCGCCCTGGACGATCCGCCGCGCGGTGAGATCGACGAACGCGGCCCGCGCCATCCCCCACCCATCGAGCGCGCCGTGGTGGAAAAAGCGCCGATCCTCGACCGCGACCACCGCCGCCGGGAGATCGGGCGGCAGATCGGCGAGATGCACCGTCGCGCCGACGATATCGCCGTAGCGCGCGATCACGTGGCCGGCGCTGTCCTCGAGTGTGAGGCTCGGCCGGCGCGCGGTGATCGCGTCTCGCGGCCGCGGCAGATCATGGATCAGCCAGAGAAAGATCAGCCCGAGGGCAAGCCCGCCCCAGACCAGCGCGATGACCGCGCGGGCAAGCCAGCGGCCAAGGCGCCGGCGCGGCGGCTTGCTGGCCGGCGCCGCTTTGCGCAGAGTGGCCGCATCCAGGCGGCGATCAACCGGGAGCGGCTTCATGCGCGGTCTTTTTCTCGATGCGGACGAAACCATGGCGGCGATCGTCGCGCGCCTCCACGGCCCCGACGACCCGCCGATCACCGTCAACCGCGCCGCCCGCATCGCGCCCGACGATCTGCCGCGATTGCTGGCCGGGTATGATTTCGTGCTCGATGATCATTCCTCGCTTCCGACCTCGGCGCTCGCCGCTTGCCCCGCGCTCCGCCATGTCATTTTTCTCGGCACCGGCGCGCGGAGCTACATGAACCCCGAGGAACTCGCCACCCTCGGCATCACCGTCCATACCATCAAGGGCTATGGCGACACCGCGGTCGCCGAGCATAGCATCGCGCTGATGTGGGCGGCGGCGCGCGGGATCGCGGCGATGGATCGCGGCGTGCGCGCCGGCGGCTGGCCGCGCATTCCGGGCGTGCAGCTCACCGGCAAGACGCTCGGCCTGATCGGCTTCGGCGGGATCGCCGCCGAGGTCGCGCGCATCGCGGCGGGCGGCGGGATGCGGGTGCTCGCCTGGAACCGGAGCCCGAAGACCGCGCCCGGCGTCAGCTTCGTCCCTCTCGATACGCTGCTCGCCGAGAGCCATGTCGTCTCGCTGCATCTCCTGCTCAATGACGAGACGCGGGGCTTTCTCGATGCCGGGCGGCTGGCGCGGCTCCGGCCGGGGGCGATCCTGGTCAACACCGCGCGCGGCGCGCTGGTCGACGAGGCGGCGCTGATCGCGGGTCTCGAACGCGGGCATATCGCCCATGCCGCGCTCGATGTCTTCGCCACCGAGCCGCTGCCGGCCGGGCATCCGCTCGCGCGCCTCGCCAATGTCACGCTTTCCGCCCATAGCGGGTTTCTGACGCCCGAGGCGAATGAAACGCTGCTCCGGCGCGCGCTTGAAATCGCCCGCCGGCTCTGCGAGGGATAAAGGTCTTCTCATGCGGACGTGGCGGAACAGGTAGACGCAGCAGACTTAAAATCTGCTTTCCGTTTCGGAAGTGCGGGTTCGATTCCCGCCGTCCGCAGACCCCGGGGAGAGGTAAAAATTCGTTCGACATTAAATTAATACCCCGTTATCGTCAGGCCATCGAGACAATCCGCGCGGCCGCGCCGCGCCAAAAGGAGAGCCACCATGCAACAAAGCGTCGATCTCATCGGGCGCGTCCTGATCGCCGTCCTGTTCATTCTCGCCGGCATCGGCAAGATCGAGAATCCGGCCGGAACCATGCAATACATCGCCTCCGGCGGGCTGCCGCTGCCGATGGCCGCCTATATCGTCGCCGTGCTGATCGAGATCGGCGGCAGCATCCTCCTGGTGCTGGGCTGGCAGACGCGGGCCGTCGCGGCGATCATGGCGCTGTTTGCCCTGGTCACCGCCCTCGCCTTCCATAATAATTTCGCCGACCATGGCCAGCAGATCAATTTCCTGAAAAACCTCGCCATCGCCGGCGGGCTGTTGCACATCGCCGCCTTCGGCGCCGGCGCCTTCAGCCTCGATCACCGTCTCGCCCAGCGCGGCACCAGCCACGCGGCCGCCTGACGCCATCGCCCCTCGGCGCTTCCCGCATTCCGTTCAACGCGGGAAGCGCCTGACGGCTCAAAAATCCTCGAACTCGTTCATCGAATCCGAATTCACCGCGACTTTCCGTTGCGAGAGATTGACGTTCCATGAGGCGAGACGCGATTCCGAGCGCGGCAGCGAAAGCCGCCTCACGATCGATCCCAGGGAATAGAAGCTGCGCTGCAGCGCCTTGACCTCCTGCATCAATCGCTCGGGCGGAAATCTGAGCGGCCGGAAATGGCAGAACACGCCCGGCCAGCGATCCATGTTTTCCTCATCGAGGATCCGGCCATCGGCCTTCATGCGGTCATAGAGTGGTGTTCCCCGCAGCGGCACCATGACATTGAAATAGGCAGCGTCGACCTTGTGCTCGTTCAAGAAAGCCAGCGTCTTCGGAAAGACGTCAACGTCATCGTCATCGGCGCCGAATACGAAGTTGAACGAGAAACTGATGTCGTTCTGGTGCAGGATCCGGGCGATATGGCCGTATTCCTGAGATTTGTTGAAGCTTTTGTTCATCGCTTTGAGCGTGTCCTGGCTGATGCTCTCGATCCCCATGTTGACGTGGAGCAGCCCCGATCGCCGCGCGAGCGCGGTGAATTTCGGATCCAGGAAAAAATGCGCGGAAAACAAGGCGGACCAGCGGATTTTAAGGGGAATGAGCGCTTCCAGAAGCGCCATGGTGCGCGCCTTGTTGCCGACGAACTGGCTCGCGGCGAAGAAAATATGGCGCTTGCCGCATCGCTTGACTTCCTCGACCACCTCTTCGACCGGGCGGTAGCGATAGCCGTAATCGCCGTTCAGGCGGCGCTCGGCGCAGAAATCGCAGGTATAGGGGCAGCCGCGTGAGTATTGGATGACGTAGGGGCTATAGAACGCATAATGGTTCGGCTTCAGGATGTCCCAGCGCGGCGACGGCAAGCCGGCGAGATCGGCGACCGTCTCGCGGCGGTAGAATTTCCGCAATCGTCCGGCGGCGGCATCCTCCAGCATGGTGGCAAAGACGCCCTCGCCCTCGCCGATACAGACCGCATCGGCGTGCGCGGCCATTTCCTCGGCGTGGAAGGTCGCGTGCGGCCCGCCCATCAGAACCGGAATGTTTCTTTCTCGAAACTGTGACGCGATTTCATAAGCCCGCAAGGACGTGACGGTGCGCACCGTGAGCACGACCACGTCCACCCGCGCGTTGTCGTCCGGCGCCTCGATGGCATCGTCGGTGAAGATGACCTCCCAGCCCGGCGGGGCCAGCGCCGCGAGATAGGGCGCGACGGCGCCGACGACTTTGCGTTTGCGGATCCGGTACGGCACGCGGTTTGCCCGGGAATGATAGGGGGTAGCCTGAATGATCAGGAGTTTCGGCATGACGATCACCCCGTTCGTGGACGCAATACCGACGCGGGCCAGGAAAGACCGCCTCCACGCCACCATGCTCACGAAACCAGGGCGCACGCCGGCAAGTCCTTGACATAGATCAAGTATCGCCGCTTGCGGCGGGCTGGCGCGCAAAACCCCGACGCCTCCGCCTCTCATGAGCGTTCGCAATGGGGCGATGAATAATGCTTGCCAATCGCCCTTCGCTCTCGACAAATCGACGTCGGCGATCAACCATGATCCTGAATGGATGATGGGAATTGCATGATGAACACTCATGACAAGAGCGGGCATGACAAGAACGCGAGGGATACGGAAACCATGATCGAAGCCGGCGGGCTCCGCATCGACCGTGATCTCCACCGCTTCGTCACCGATGAGGCGCTGCCCGGAACCGGCGTCGCCGCGGCGGCGTTCTGGGACGGGTTCGGCGCCCTGGTGCGCGACCTCGCGCCGCGCAATCGGGCCCTGCTCGATCGCCGCGACGCCCTGCAACGCGCGATCGATTCCTGGCACGAGGCGCGCGCCGGCCAGGCATTCGATGCCGGCGCCTATCAGGCCTTTCTCCGCGAGATCGGCTATCTCGTGCCCGAGCCCGCGCCGTTCGCCATCGCGACGGCCAATGTCGATCCCGAAATCGCCCATATCGCCGGGCCGCAGCTCGTCGTGCCGGTGACCAACGGGCGCTATGCGCTGAACGCCGCCAATGCCCGCTGGGGCAGCCTCTATGACGCGCTCTACGGCACCGATGCGCTCCCCGCGGCGCCGGCGGCGAAGATCAAGGGCTATGACCCGGCGCGGGGTGCCGCGGTGATCGCCTGGGCGCGGCGCTTTCTGGATGAAACCTTCCCGCTCGACGGCGCGATGCATGCCGAGGCGACGGGGTATGCCGTCCGCGACGGCCATCTCGTCGCGAGCCACGCCCAGGGCAGCGCGCGGCTTCGCGATGGCGCCCAATTCGTGGGCTTCCAGGGCGAGGCTGCGGCGCCGAAGGCGGTGCTGCTCCGCCATCACGGCCTCCATGTCGAGCTGATCTTCGACCGCGCCCATCCGATCGGCGGGACGGATGCCGCCGGCATCGCCGATGTCGTCATCGAATCGGCGATCAGCACGATCATGGATTGCGAGGACAGCGTCGCCACCGTCGATGCCGCCGACAAGATCGAGGCCTATCGCAACTGGCTCGGGCTGATGCGTGGCACATTGGTCGCGAGCTTCGAGAAGGGCGGGCGCCTGCTGGAGCGCCGGCTCAACCCCGATCGCGTCTTCACCACGCCCGCCGGCGGCACGCTGACCCTGCACGGGCGCAGCCTGATGCTGGTGCGCAATGTCGGCCATCACATGTACACCGATGCGGTGCGCGACGCCGAGGGCCGGGAGATCCCGGAAACCTTCCTCGATGCCGCCGTCACCGCGCTGATCGCCTGCCATGATCTCCGCGGCGGCCAGGCGCTGAAGAACAGCCGCGCCGGCTCGATCTATATCGTCAAGCCGAAGCTGCACGGGCCGGAGGAGGTGGCGCTCGCCGATACGCTCTTCGCCCGCGTCGAGGACATGCTCGGCCTCGCCCGCGACACCATGAAAATGGGCATCATGGACGAGGAGCGGCGGACCAGCGCCAATCTCGCCGCCTCGATCCATGCCGCCCGCGCGCGCGTCGCGTTCATCAATACCGGCTTCCTCGACCGCACCGGCGACGAAATCCACACCGCCATGGAAGCCGGCGCGGTGATCCGCAAGAACGAGATGAAGAACACCGCCTGGATCCGCGCCTATGAGGACCGCAACGTCACCATCGGCCTCGCCGCCGGGCTCGCCGGGCGGGCGCAGATCGGCAAGGGGATGTGGGCGGCGCCGGACCGCATGGCGGAGATGCTGGCGCAGAAGATCGCCCATCCCGAGGCCGGCGCCAACACCGCCTGGGTTCCCTCGCCCACCGCGGCGACGCTGCATGCGCTCCACTACCACAAAGTGGACGTCGCGGCGCGGCAAAAGGCGCTCGCGGCCAAACCGACGCCGCCGCTCGCCGCTCTCCTCACCCTGCCGCTCGCCGCCGGCACCAACTGGTCGCCGGCCGATCTGCAGCAGGAATTGGACAACAACGCCCAGGGCATTCTCGGCTATGTCGTGCGCTGGATCGACCAGGGCGTCGGCTGCTCGAAAGTGCCCGATATCCACGATGTCGGGCTGATGGAGGACCGCGCCACCTTGCGCATCTCGAGCCAGCACATCGCCAACTGGCTGCATCACGGCGTCGTCGGCGAGGCGCAGGTGATGGCGACGCTCAAGCGCATGGCGGAAGTGGTCGATCGCCAGAACGCCGGCGATCCGGCCTATCGCCCGATGGCGCCAAGCTTCGACGGCGTGGCCTTCAAGGCCGCCTGTGATCTCGTCTTCAAAGGTCGTGCGCAGCCCAACGGCTATACCGAATTTGTGCTCCACCATTGGCGGCGGGTGGCCAAGAACGCCGGCTGAGCCGACCAGATCCCGGGGCATGCCCCCGGGATTCTTAACGGCGCTCCTGGTCGATGGCCGCGAGCAGTCGAACAAAAGACGATATTCCAGAATATTTTCAGAAAAATGGAATGGAATATGACTATATTCGGTGGCACAAAGGGAATTATACTGACAGTCTTTGTGACAATAGGCATGATTTTTTTTCTGCGTCCAATGCTAATCAGAGGGGTATACACGATGTTTGGCCCTCCTCAAAAATTTAGTTTTTTCTATTTCGAATCTCTTCCTGAGAAAAACATCGTTCCTTCTGCACAGGAATTTGTAGATAAACGCTTCCCCCCTGGATCAAATATAGAAGACGTTACAAAAGAACTCACTGCGGCAGGTGCGGAATGTTCCAATGGAATGTCCAATGGGGAGAGATATTATCTGTGTTATTATCTCGTAAAGAGAATGTCTCTTATAATGATAGAATGGAAAATCATGATTTATCTCGATAAAACAGAAACAAAAATAAATAATATATCAGTTAATAGAGGGTATACAGGCCCTTAGAAATTAAAAATAAGATTAAAATCTGTAAATAAACAACAAACTGGAGGAATAAAAATGTTTGGGTCGGTTATGACTAAGCTCTAAACGGCAGTAATATGTTGGCGTTTTCGACTATATCCATGCCAATCATATTAATTTTACCTGAATAACGTAGGTGGTTTTTTGTTAAAAATTCGTTAAAAAATTCCGAACGGACACTGAGGCCATGAAAATTCAAAGATATTTCATATGGGCATTCATGCCGTCTACTTTTATGTTATTTGGTACTCTCATTTGGTACGTTACAAAATTTGCAGATATTATTCTGATGTCCGGACTATTTATGACTTTTCTATCGTCATTGCTCAGTATCGGCGTATTATTGCGGCGACAGTGGATTGCGGCAGGCTTCCGACTGATTCCCCTTGCTTCGCTTTTGATTATCATGGCGGCTGGACGGACTCAAGTCTCGCTCCCTGGATTGGGGTTCTATGCCAACACCCTCCTGCAACCAGCTTCTATAGGAGGTTGCGACCAGACTTCGGGAATCCAATACCGAGATCGAGAACGTATTGCACTCTGCAATATAATCCCTCGGATTCTCAGCAACGAAAGTGCTTATATCATTTATGATAGTTCAAATGAACTATCCCTTCCCTATGAAGGGCGGAGTAAAAATTGGAAAATTGCAGTAAGACGTTTACCTAATGGTAGAATTATTGCAGATTTTCCGCACCCTACGGCTAAATTATTTGACTCATTTTATGCCGTCATCATTTCCTTGCAAGACGCCGATAGAGACTGATTCTCATGCTCCAACTCGGATCGCTGGTGGCGATCCAATCTGGAACGATCAGGCTGCTAGAACCTAAACGAGGCGACCAGCGAGCCCCATTGGTGCAGCCCGCCATGCTCGCCGTAAAACGTCTGGGTCTGGAACACCTGGGTATAGGACACCCGCACCCCGTCGACGATGACCGCAACCCCGGCCTCCAATTCGCCGACGAAGGTTCTTTCGCCGACGCTCGGCGTCGCCTGGAACGGCTCGCCGGCGAGGGTCGCGTTATAAAGCCAGGCCTGGCCGTCGGCGCCGGCGAAGACATACCAGTCGAACGGCTTGACCGGCGTATAGGCGGCGCCGCCCGACATGCCGGGGTCGAGGCGGGCGACGCCGTAATCGGAATTCAGCCCCTGGCCGATCCGCACCACGCCGCCGGCGAGCCCGTAGATCCAGAGATTGCCGACCCCGACCGTGGCATTGGGCAGGATATCGGTCTCCAGCGCGCCGATATGCCCGGTCTGGACGCGCCAGATGCGTGAACTCTCGAATTGCAGCACCGGCTCGTCCGGCATCTGATAGCCCCAGCCGAGATCGTGCTCCTGGCCGATGAGGTTGTGAAACCAGTTCTGGGTCTGCTCGCCGAGCGCCATCGGGCCGATCGCCCCGACATCGACGCCGAGGATGCTGCGCCAGTCATTGGTGTCCTGGATGAGCGAGAAATTGCCCATCATCGTGCCGGCATAGGGCTCATCGGTCACTGGCGGCGGCCGCGCATCCGTCGCGGCGGGGCTGAACATCTGCTGCTGGATGTCGATCGAGACGCGCTGCTGGCCGGCGCCCCAGAGCGCGCGGCCGATATCGCTCGCGAAGCCCGGCACATCCCCGGTCGGCGAGACATAGCCGAGATAGAGCCCGTTGAAATAATAGCGGTCGGGCGGCGGGTTGCTGGTGATCGACGCATTTTCCCACTGGAAGGTGACGATCGCATCCGGATCGGCCGGCGGGAGATCGGACGACGCATCGGTGGACGAAAGCGACGAGCCGGCCCACGCCGCGTGCGGCGTCGCCGCCAAAACCGCGAGTAAGGGCGCGGCCAACAGGAAAACTGCCGGCGGGGAGAAGGGTACGCGGGATTTCATCGGCGATGACTTCATGACGATCAGGGGGCGAATAAACCCAGACAAACCGGCGCGCCAGCGGCGGCCGCCGGCATCAGCGCGCGATCTCCTCGGCGCGGCGCAGCAGGCGAAGAAAATTGCCGCCCCAGAGCGCCGCGATCTCCGCCCGGCCATAGCCGCGCGCGAGCAGTTCGACGGTGATCGCCGGGCTCTCGGCGGCGTTGGCCCAGCCGGAAATCCCGCCACCGCCGTCGAAATCCGAGGAAATGCCGACCTGGGCGACGCCGATGCGCCGCGCCGCATAGTCGATATGATCGACGAAATCGGCGACGGTCACGGTCTCCGCGCTCCCTTTGGCGCGCAGAAACGAGGGCATGGCGGTGATCTGGATCAGCCCGCCGCTCGCGCGGAGCGCATCGAGCTGCTCGTCGTCGAGATTGCGCGGGTGATCGCAGAGGGCGCGGACGCAGGAATGGCTCGCGAGCACCGGCGTGCGCGAGGCCGCGACCGCTTGCAGCATCGTCGTCTTGGCGGTGTGCGAGACATCGACGAGCATGCCGAGACGGTTCATCTCGGCGATCGTCGTCCGGCCCAGGCGCGACAGCCCGCCATGCTCGGCCGGCGGATCATCGAGATCGCGCCGCGGGATGGCGGCATCGGCGAGATCGTTATGGCCGTTATGCGTGAGCGTCATATAGCGCGCGCCGAGCGTCCTGAGCGCCCCGAGATTGCCGGGATCGCCGCCGATCGCCTGGCCGTTCTCGACCGCCGGGATGACGCTGATCACCCCCTCGCGCCACGCCGCCTCGATTTCGGCGGCGGTTTCGGTGACGCGGGCGCGCAGCCCCTCATGCGAGCGGCCCATGGACCTGATCGCCTGCAACATGGTCTGGGCGCGGAGAAAAGCGGCTTGCAGATCGTCCTCGCGGCGCCGGGTCTGCGGCACATAGGCGGCGAAGCAGCCGGCGGTGAGCCCGCCGCGGCGCATTTTCGGCAGATCGACGCGGCGATCGCTCTCGCTGAACGGGTCGGGACCATCGGGCCAGGGGATATCGATATGGCTGTCGAGGGTGAGGATGTCGCGATGCAGGGTCAGGGGATCGGTCATTCCCGCACGCTCTCCGAGCGGCGTTCCGCCGTCAAGCGCGAGACTTGAAATTGTCATGCGTCGCGCGCCGATCAGAGCAGGGCGAGCGCACGCAGCGCCAGGGCCAGATCCGGCGGCAGATCCTCGCCCTCGGCGCCGGCGGCGAGATCGGGCGGCGCCTGTTCCGGGGCGAGGTAGCGCCAGCCCTGAAACGCCTTGACCGGCCGCGCGGCGACGCGAACCAGCGCGGGATCGAGTTCTATCGCGCAGCCGGCGCTGCCGTCGTCGCGCCGCGCCGGCGCGATCGCGAGCACGCGCTGGCGCACGCTCATCGTGCCGGCGATCACCCAATAGATCGAGCCCCCGGCCAGAATCTCCGCCGCGCGCTTGGGGGCATGGCGCGTCAGATGGCGAAGCGGCGGGTTGGCGCACGCGCGCGCCGCCTGCATCTCGGCGAGATGGGCGCGATCACGAATGCCGACGGCGAGCTTTTGCAGATGGAGCATGACCGCTCATGTGATCCCGCCCGCGCCGCCGACAAGATCCGTTCAGGCGGGTTCGATCTCGATGGTGAGATGCGAGAGCCCGGCGACCGCGCCAAGGCGGCGGCGGTATTCGTCGAGGCTCTCCGGCGCGGCGCCGCCGATCGAGACCACGGCGCAGAGATGCCCAGGCCCGACCCGCCAGACATGGAGATCGCTCACCCGCGCCCCGTCCCGCTCGAGCACCTCGCGAATCTCGGTCGCGGCCTCGGGATCGGGCGTCATGTCGAGCAGCACGGCGCCGCTCGCCCTGATCAGCGTCACCGACCAGCTCACGATGACCGCGGCGCCGATCAGGGCCATGACCGGATCCAGCCATGCCCAGCCAAGAAAGCGCGCCCCGCCGAGGCCGATCAGCACCAAAATCGAGACCGCGGCATCGGCGAGCACATGCGCGCGCGCGGCGCGCATATTGTTGTCCTCGGACACCGCGCCGTGATCATGCCCATGGTCGTGATCATGCCCATGCCCATGCCCATGCCCATGCCCGTGCCCATGCCCGTGCTCATGCCCATGCCCGTGATCGCCGAGCAGCAGCGCGCTGGCGAGATTGACGACGAGACCGAGCGTCGCGATCGGAAGGGCCGCGGCAAAATCGATCGGCACCGGCCGCGCGAGGCGGGACAGCGCCTCCCAGGCGATCAGGGCGGCGATCAGGGCGAGCGCGATGGCGCTGGCGAAACCGGCGAGATCACCGAATTTGCCGGTGCCGAAGGCGAAACGCGGATCGGCGAGATGGCGGCGGGCGATGCGATAGGCGAGTGCCGCCAGCAGCAGCGCGCCGACATGGGTCGCCATGTGCAGCCCATCGGCGATCAGCGCGATCGAGCCGAACAGCGCCCCGCCGGCGATCTCGGCGATCATCACCGCAAGGCACAGCCCGACCACGATCCAGCTCCGCCGCTCATGCTCGGCATGGCGGGAGCCGAGGAAGACATGGTTATGTGGATTTTCCATCACCGCTCCTCGCAACGCCACGACCGGAAAATCCTAACCGCTCAGCCGATCAGAAGCCAGAGCCGGAGCAAAAAGGTCTCGAGCCCCGTCCGGCGCTCGATGCCGGGCCAGGCCAAAAGCCGCAACCGCCCGCGGAGGCCGCCGTCGAGCGCGCGCGCAAGCGCCGCGACCTCGTCCGCGACCGGCGCCGGCAGCAGCGCCGCATTGGCCGCGAGCCCGGCGAGATGGGCGCGAAACCGGGACATGAACGGCGACGGACCCCGGCCAAGCGCGGCGAGCGCCCGACGGAGCCGCGAGCCCGGCGCGCCGACCGCGTTTTTCCCGTGCTGGCGATAGAGCAGCACCTCCTCGGCATCGGTGAGCACGAAGCCGCCGGCCGCGCTGACCAGCAGATAGCTCCACCAATCATGCAGTGTCTCGGGCGGCTTCCGGCTCGCCGCGACCAGCTCGGCGGCGGCGCGGTTGAGCATCATGGTGCAGCCGGCGGCGATATTCTCGACCAAAGCGGCGGGAAACCGGGTCGAGCCGCGAAAGGGCGGCAGCGTGCCCCGCCGGCGAAGCGCGGCATCGACCAGGGTCGCCCGCGCGCAATAGAGCGCCGGACGATGGGCGGGGAGGATTTCGAGAGCGTCGCGGGCACGCGCCAGCTTGTCCTCGCGCCAGACATCGTCCTGGTCGCAGAACGCGAAAAAATCATTCTCGGGATCGGCGATGGCGGCGGCGAGGAGCGCGAAAAAACTCCCCGCCGCGCCGAGCCGCCCGGACCGCCCCGCCACCGCCTCCGTCCGCTCGGGCAGAAACGCGCCGAGCAGCGCCGGGCTGGCATCCGAGGATCCGTCATCGCGCCAGTAGAGATGCCAGTCCGCGCCGCTCTGGCGCGAAAGACTCGCGAGTTGCTCGGGAAGAAACCGCGCGCCCTGGTAGCTCGCCAGCAAAACCGCGATGCGTCCGGCCATCGGCGGCGATCAGACGGCGCAGAGCGCGGCGATGACGCGGGCCAGGCTTTCGCGCCAGGGCGGCAGCGCAAGGCCGAAGGCGCGCCCGAGCTTCTCGCAATCGAGCCGGGAATCGGCCGGCCTGCGCGCCCGCGTCGGCCATTCGCTGGTCGCGATGGCGGCGATCGGTGGCGTCGGCACCCCAAACCGCGCCGCTTCGGCGAAAATCGCCACCGCGAATGCGTGCCAGCTTGCCTCCCCGCTTCCTGCCGCGTGATAGAGTCCCCAATCCCCGTCTTGCGCGCCGGCATCCACCCGCGCCACGAGATCGAGGATGAGAGACGCCAGATCCTCGGCCGCGGTCGGCGCCCCGTGCTGATCGGCAACCACCCGGAGATCACGCCCGGCGGCGGCGGCGGCGAGCATGGTGCGGACGAAATTCCGCCCGCGCGCCGAATAGACCCAGGAGGTGCGCAAAATCAGCGCCCGCGCCCCGCTCGCCAGAACCGCTTCCTCGCCGGCGAGCTTGCTCGCGCCATAGACGCCACCCGGCGCGGTGGGATCGGTCTCGACATAGGGGGCACCTTTGGTGCCGTCGAACACGTAATCGGTGGAAATATGGATCAAAGGCACATCGGCGGCGGCGGCAAGAGCGGCGAGCCGCGCCGGGCCGTCGCGGTTGGCGCGGAAGGCGGCCGCTTCATCATCCTCGGCGGCATCGACCGCGGTATAGGCGGCGGCGTTGATGACGAGGCGCGGGCGGGTTTCCCTGAACACCGCATCGATGCTCTCCGGCCGGTCGAAATCACACGCCGGCCGCCCGACATGCCGCGCCGCAAGGCCGCGCGCGGCGGCGACGTCCGCCAGCGCCTGGGCCAACTGACCGCCGCCGCCGGTGATCAGGAGCGGCGCCGTCATCCGCCGGCCCCAAACCACGGCCCGATCTCGGCGAGGGGCGGCAAAACCCGGTCCTTGTCGGAGAGCACCACCGCTTCCGCCGGCGCCGGCCAGGGGATGGCGAGCGTCGGGTCGTTCCAGATCACCCCGCGCTCGGCGGCGCGGTCATAGGGCGCGGTGACCTTGTAGATCACCTCGCTGTCGGGCTCCAACGTGCAGAACCCGTGCAGGAACCCGCCCGGGATCCAAAGCTGGCGCCAGTTCTCGGCGCTGAGTTCGGCGCTGACATGACGCCCGAAGCTCGGCGAGCCGTGGCGCAGATCGACCGCGACATCGAAAATCGCCCCGCGCACGCAGCGCACCAGCTTGCCCTGGACAAAGGGCGCGATCTGGCAATGCAGGCCACGAATGGTGAAGCGGGCGGCGGAAAAACTGTGATTGTCCTGGATGAATTCCCCCGCGATCCCCGCTTCCCGCCAGCGCGCGGCGTTGAAGGTCTCGGAGAAAAACCCGCGCGCATCGGCGAAACGCGGCGGCGTCAGCAAGAGGACATCAGGGATAGAGAGGCGTTCGATTTTCATCAGATGAGTCCGAGGAAAGAATCTTCTTTTTCTGAAGAAAAAGAAGCAAAAAGACTTTCTTCCCGGTTTCTCGGAACGGCAGTGCCGCAGGCACTGCCCAAACGGATAAAAGTTTTTTGGTTCTTTTTTTCAAAAAGAACATTTTTATTTCCCTTTCCGCTAGGCATGATGGCCGTCGGCGAGTTCGGCCAGCACCTGGCCGAGTTCGGTCTTGCCGAGGCTTCTCGCATGCAGGCGGAGATGCTCGGCGTCGATATGGCCGAGCCGGAAGGCGACTTCCTCGGGGCAGCCGACCAGCATCCCCTGGCGCGACTGGATGGTCTGCACGAAGGTCGCGGCCTGGAGGAGACTATCGGGGGTTCCGGCATCGAGCCAGGCGCAGCCGCGCCCGAGCCGCTCGACATGGAGCGTGCCGTCCTCGAGATAGAGCCGGTTGAGATCGGTGATCTCCAGCTCGCCGCGCGCCGAGGGGCGGATACGGGCGGCGAGGTCGCTCACCCGCTGATCATAGAAATAGAGCCCGGTGACCGCCCAGTTGGAGGCCGGCGCCGCTGGTTTTTCGACGATCTCGGCGGCGCGGCCCGCGGCATCGAAGCTGACGACGCCATAGCGTTCGGGATCGCGCACGCGATAGGCGAACACCGTCGCGCCGTGCCGCCGCCCGCTCGCCCGGCGGAGCAGCTCGGAAAGGTGGTCGGCGAAAATCAGATTATCGCCGAGCGCGAGCGCGCAGGCGTCGCCGGCGATCCAGTCGCGGCCGATGAGAAACGCCTGCGCGATCCCTTCCGGGCGCGGCTGCTCGGCATAGGCGATGCGGATGCCCAGACGCTCGCCATCGCCGAGCAGGCGGCGGAACTGCGGCAGATCGGCCGGCGTCGAGATCACCAGGATATCGCGGATGCCGGCCAGCATCAGGGTCGAAAGCGGGTAATAGATCATCGGCTTGTCATAGACCGGCAGCAATTGCTTCGACGCGGCCAGCGTCATCGGCGAAAGCCGGGTGCCCGAGCCGCCGGCGAGCAGAATCCCCTTCATACCCCTCCCCTTCCGCCGGCGACGCCGAGCCGCTCGCCACCGTAGCGCCGTGCCTGGATTTCCGTCCACCAGGGACGATGGTCGAGATACCATTGCACGGTGCGGCGGAGGCCGGCGGCGAAATCATGCCGCGCCCGCCACCCGAGCGCCGCCTCGGCGCGGGCGGGATCGATCTCGTAGCGGAAATCATGGCCCGGGCGGTCGGCGACGAAAGTGATCAAGCGCGCATGCGCCCCCGCCGGATCGGGGGCCAGTTCGTCGAGCACGGCGCAGATCGCCCGCACCACGGCGAGATTGCTGCGCGGCTCCCGGGCGCCGATGGCGTAGGTCGCGCCCGGCGCGCCGCGTTCGAGGACGGCGAGCAGCGCCTCGGCATGGTCCTCGACGTAGAGCCAGTCGCGGGTGTTCGCGCCATCGCCATAGACCGGGAGCGGCTTGCCGGCGAGCGCGTTCAGCGTCACCAGCGGGATGAGCTTTTCCGGAAACTGCCAGGGGCCGTAATTATTGGTGGTGTTGCTGACCAGCACAGGCAGGCCATAGGTGTGAAACCAGGCCCGCACGAGATGGTCGGATGCCGCCTTGGACGCCGAATAGGGGCTGCGCGGGTCATAGGGCGTGGTCTCGGTAAACGGCGGATCGGCGGGGCCGAGGGCGCCGAATACCTCGTCGGTGGAGACGTGGTGGAAGCGAAACCGCGCTTTCGCCGCCGCCGGAAGGCCGGCCCAGTAGTCCCGCGCCGCTTCCAAAAGCACGAAGGTGCCGGTGACATTGGTCGCGATGAACGCCGCCGGCCCGTCGATCGAGCGGTCGACATGGCTTTCGGCGGCGAGATGCATGACCGCGTCCGGCCGGTGGGTCGCAAACGCGGCCCGCATCGCCGCGGCATCGGTGATATCGGCGCGGATCAAATGGTGGCGCGGATCACCCCGCGCCCCCTCCAGCGCCGCTTCCGAGGCGGCATAGGTCATCTTGTCGACCGTCACGATCTCGTGACCGGTGGTGGCGAGCGTCCGGCGCACCACCGCCGAGCCGATGAAACCGCACCCGCCGGTCAGCAGAATTCGCATGTTTCCTTGCCCGTTCGCCCGCGATTTCTCCCGCATAGCGGCTTCGCCGCTCTCGGTCCACCGGCATCAGAACCGAAACGACGAGAAAGGACGACGGCGGTGGCTCAGCGCAGAACCATGCCCTCGATATGCATCCCGGCATCGACATGGACCACCTCGCCGGTGACCCCGCTGCCGTAATCGCTGATCAGCGCGAGCGCCATGCGGCCGACATCGTCGGGCTCGATCAGGCGGTGGAGCGGCGCGGCCTTGGCGCTCTCGTCGAGAAGGTCGTCGAAATGGGCGATGCCGGAGGCGGCGCGGGTCTTCACCGCCCCGGCCGAAATGGCGTTGACGCGAATGCGCCTCGCGCCCAGCTCATGCGCGAGATAGCGCACCGAGGCCTCCAGCGCCGCCTTCACCGGCCCCATCACGTTGTAATGATCCACCACCTTCTCGGCGCCGTAATAGCTGAGCGTGGTCACGCTGCCGCCGTGGTCCATCAAGGGCTCCGCGAGATGGGCCATGCGGATCAGCGAGTGGCAGGAAATCAGCATCGCCTGGGCGAACCCCTCGGCCGAGCAATCCGTCAACCGGCCCTGCAAATCCGCTTTCGGCGCGAAGGCGATGGCGTGGAACAGAAAATCGAGCCGCCCCCATTGCGCCCGGATGGCGTCGAAAACGGCGTCGAGCTGGCCCGGCGCGGCGACATCGCAGGGGAGGAAAATCGGCGCCCCGAGATCGCGCGCCAGCGGCGCGACAAAGGGCTTGGCCTTGTCGTTGAGATAGATGATGGCGAGATCGGCGCCGGCGCTCCGCAGCCTGCGCGCCGCCGCATAGGCGAGGCTGTGCTCGTTCGCGATCCCGGCGATCAGGCCCTTGCGGCCGTTGAGATCAAAAACTTCCACCCGCTTTCTCCGCTCTCCGTGGGCCGCAACGAAAGCACGGCCCGCCGCGCCCCGCCTTGATCTGCCTCAGGGGCGATTTCCCTCAGGGGGTGGCGAGGCTCAGCCGCTGCCGCACCGCCTCGCGCCAGGGGGCATCGGCGGGGGCGGCGGCGAGGGCCTGACGGAAGAGGGCAGCGGCTTCCGGCGTCACGCGGCCGGCGGTCTCGCTCATCGCCTCGGCGGTCTCGGCGGCGAGCGTCGGATCGAAGCCGGCGGTAAGCGCCCGCTGCCAGGCTTCGGCGGCGGCGGCCGGGTTGCCGCGGGCTTTCTCGGCGTCACCAAGGAGGATGAATCCCTGGCGCGCCCGTGGCGAAGCCGGGTCCATGGTGGCGAGCCGGGCGCGGAGTGCCGCGATCAGCGTCTCCTCCTTGGCCGCCGCGGCGAGCCGCGACGCGAGCGGTGCCGCTGGCAGAAACGGCATGCCGCCCGGCCAGTAGAGCGCGAGCGCGGCGAGCGGGATCAAGGCGAGGGTGATCAGCAGCGGGCGCCGGTGCGTGCGTTCGGCGCTGCTCTCATGCTCGGCGGCGGCGGCGAGCAAACGGCGCTGCACCTCGATTTCGGCGGCGGCATATTCCGCGGCGCCGATGCGCCCGTCCGCGCGCTCGCGCGCGAGTTCGGCGAGCTGGGCGCGATACAGCGCCAGCGCCGCCTCGCGCCGGCCGCGGATCTGATACTGCCGGCGTCGGAGCAGAACCGCGAGCGGCAACAGACACATCAGGGCGGCGAGGGCAAACAGAAGCCAGATCACGATTTCAACACATCCTTGAGCTTGCGCTGCTCGGCCGCGGAAAGCGGCGCCGGCGGGGGACGCTTCTCGCGCAACGCGAACGCGACGATCACCGCGCCGGCGACCAGGGCGAGCGCCGGCGAGGCCCAAAGCAGCCAGGTCAGCGGCTCGAACGGCGGGCGCAGCCGCACGAAATCGCCGTAGCGCGCCACCATCCAGGCGATGATCTCCTTGTTGGTCTCCCCGGCGGCGACATGCTGGCGGACGATGTGGCGGAGATCGCGGGCGAGATCGGCCCCGCTATCCTCGATGCTCTCGTTCTGACAGACGAGACAGCGCAATTGCCGCCCGATCGCCTCCGCCCGCGCCTCCGCTTTCGGATCAGGAAGCATTTCGGCCGGGTCGCTGATGGCGAAGGCGGCGGCCAGCGGCACGGCAAGAAAAATCAGCAGAACCAGCGCGCGGATCATGCATATTTCCGCAGCAGGGGGGAAACCTCGTCGCGCACCGTCTCCGGCGCGAGCGGTCCGGCCCAATGGCCGCGGATGATCCCGGCGCGATCGATCAGGAAGGTCTCGGGCACGCCATAAAGCCCCCAATCGATCGACACCCGGCCATTTTCGTCCCGCGCGAGACGCGCATAGGGATTTCCTTCCTCGCCCAAGAGCTTCGCCGCATCCGCGGCCTGGTCCTTATAGGCGATGCCCCAGATCGCGATCCCGGCGCCGGTCATCGCCATCAATTGCGGATGCTCGATCCGGCAGGGGACGCACCAGGAGGCGAAGAAATTGACCAAAATCGGCCGCCCGGTGGCGTGAAGAGCGGCACGGAGATCGGCGCTGCCGAAGCCGATGCTCGCCGGGTCTTGCGCGGGCAGCGGCGCGAAATCCGGAATGGCTTGCCCGACCAGCGGGTTATCGACCGCGTGAGGATCGTAATGGCCGGCTTCCATGCGCCGGAGCAGGGCATAGAACCCGGCCCCCGCGGCCGCCGCCGCCGCCAGCGGGATGCCGAGCAGAGCCCGGCGGGAGAGCCCCCTTGCCGGCGGCGCAGCACTCATGCCGCGACCACCGGGGCGGCCGCGCGACGGAGCGGCGCCCCGATCCGCAAGCGGCGATCGGCGAGCGACAGCCCGCCGCCCGCCGCCATCACCAGGGCGCCCAACCAGATCCAGGGGGCGAGATAATTGACATGGAGGCGCAGCACCGCCTTGCCGTCGCGCTCCTCCCCGAGCACGGCATAGAGATCACGCAGCAGATTGGTGCGGATCGCGGTCTCGGTGGTGGTGGTGCGCTGCAACGGATAGCTCCGCCGGCCGGGACTCATCACCGCGATCACGCGGCCATCGCGCGTGACACGGATATCGGCGAGGCGGGCGCTGTAATTCGGCCCCGGGGCGTCGCGCAGATCCTCGAGCGTCCAGCGATAGCCGCCGAGATCGACCGTCTCGCCCGCGGCGATGGCGACGATGCGATGCTCGGCGATCGCCATGCCGGCGATGCCGGCGACGGTGATCCCCATCCCGGCATGGGCGATCGCGCCGCCCCAGGCGGCGAGCGGAATGCCGCCGAGCCGGGCGAGACTCGTGGCCAGAGGCAGGCGGAACAGGCGTATCCGCGCGATGATGTCGACGAAGGCGCCGAGGATCAGCCAGACGCTGGCGGCAAAGCCGAGGGCCGGGAAAATCGCCGTGTGAAAGGTCGCGAACACCCCGACCGCCAAGGCCGCGAGCGCCACCCACCAGAGCCGGATCAGCGCCGGCGCCAGCGCCGCGCGCTTCCAGGACAGCATCGGCCCGATCACCATCACGACGAAAAGCGGGATCGCGAGCGGCAGCACGGCGGCGTTGAAAAACGGCGCGCCGACGCTGATCTGCGCGCCGGCGAGCAATTGCGCGAACAAGGGATAGGTGGTGCCGGTGAACACCACCGCGGCGATCGAGCAGAGCAGGATGTTGTTCAGAACCAGCGCGCCTTCCCGCGAAAGCGGCGCGAAAATCCCGGTCGGCAGGAGGCGCGGCGCCCGCCACGCGAACAGCGCCAGCGCGGTGCCGATGACGAGGGCCAGCAGCACCAGAATGAACACCCCGCGCGCCGGATCATTGGCGAAGGCATGCACCGAGTTCAGAATTCCCGAGCGCACCAGGAACGTGCCGCAGAGGCTGAGCGAAAAAGTGCCGATGGCGAGCAGCACGGTCCAGATTTTCAGGGCGTCGCGCTTTTCGACCACGATCGCGGAGTGAACCAAAGCGGTGCCGGCGAGCCAGGGCAGCAGCGAGGCATTCTCCACCGGATCCCAGAACCAATACCCGCCCCAGCCGAGCACGTAATAGGACCACCACGAGCCGAGCGCGATCCCGCCGGTCAGAAACGCCCAGGCGGCCAGCGCCCAGGGCCGCACCCAGCGCCCCCAGGCGGCATCCACCCGGCCCTCGATCAGGGCGGCGAGGGCGAAGGCGAAGGGGATCGAAAACCCGACATAGCCGGCATAGAGAATCGGCGGGTGAAAGGCGAGGCCGGGATCCTCGAGCAGCGGGTTCATCCCCTGCCCCTCCCAGGGCGGCGGCCAGAGCCGCACGAAGGGGTTGCTGACGGTGAGCGAAAACAGCACGAATCCGGCCGAGGTCGCGCCGAGCACGCCGATCACCCGCGCCCGCACCGCGGCCGGCAAAGCGCGCCCGAACGCCCCGACCGCCGCGCCGCAGAGTGCCAGAATGAGGCACCAGAGCAGGATCGAGCCCTCATGGTCGCCCCAGACCCCGGTGATTTTATAGAGCAGCGGCTTCAGGCTCTGGCTGTTCTCGGCGATGTTGTAGACCGAGAAATCGGAGACCACGCTCGACCACAGCAGGGCGCCGAAGGCCAGCGCCAGCGCCAGGAACTGGCCGAAGGCGAGCGAAGGCGCGCTGGCCATCAGCGCCGCATCCCGTCTGGCCGCGCCGATGAGCGGCAAGACCGCCTGCGCCGCGGCGATGACGACGGCGAGGGCGAGGGCGAAATGGCCGAGTTCGGGGATCATCCGCGCCCTTTCATCCGCCGTTCCTGGTCGCGGGCAAGGTGTTCCAGGTCGCGGCCGGCGGCGGCGGGCCGGCGGCCGGCTGCCAATGGCCGCTTTTCTTCAGCGCCTCGACCACGTCTTTCGGCATGTAGGTCTCATCGTGCTTGGCGAGCACCTCGGAGGCGACGAAACCGCCATCCGGCGCCAGGGTTCCGAGCGTCACCACCCCCTGGCCCTCGCGAAACAGATCGGGCAGCACGCCGATATAGGAGACGCTCACCGAACTCCGCCCGTCGGTCACGCGAAACCGCACCGCCGGCTGGCCGTCGATGGTCGCGTGCTGGACGCTGCCGGCGGCGACCAGGCCGCCGAGGCGAAGCGTCTCGCCGGCGTGGCCGCGGCTCGCGAGATCGGAGGGGGTGACGAAGAACACCAGATTGTCACGGAAAGCGAACAGGGTCAGCGCCGCCGCCGAACCGAGGCCGAGGCCGCAAGCGAGCACGATGGCGAGCCGGCGATGCTTGCGCTTCACCGCCGGCGCCCCCCTTCGAGCACCAAAAGCCGCGCCCGCGCCCGCCGCAGCCGCCGCCAGGCATCGCCGGCGAACAGCGCCGGGATCAAAAGTGCTACGGCGTAAGCGGGAAGAATATAGGCGAGATGGGTCATGTCCCCTCCGCGCGCGCGGCGAGGAGGGCGCGGATGCGCCGCTCCATCACCGCCGCCGAAAGCCGCGCCAGCACCAGCGCCACGAAGATGAACGAGGCCCCCAGCGCGGTGAACAATAACGGCCACAGCATGCCGAGATACATCGTCGGCGCCCCGGTGAGCGTGATGCTCGCCGGCTGGTGCAGCGTGTTCCACCAATCGACGCTGAATTTGATGATCGGCAGATTGACGACGCCGACCAGCGCCAGAATCGCCCCGGCGCGATAGCCGCGCTCGGGGGAATCGAAGGCGCGGGTCAGCGCGATATGGCCGAGATAGAGGAAAAACAGCACCAGAACCGAGGTCAGCCGCGCATCCCATACCCAGAACGCCCCCCACATCGGCTTGCCCCAGAGACTGCCGGTGATGAGACAAATGGCGGTGAATCCGGCGCCCACCGGCGCGATCTCGACAGCGGCGAGATCGGCGAGCGGATGGCGCCAGACCAGCGCGACAGCGGAGGCGGACGCGAGCGCCATGTAGCCGGCGGAGGCGAGCCAGGCGGCCGGCACATGGACATACATGATCCTCACCGCATCGCCCTGCTGCCAATCCGCCGGCGCGACGAACAGGCCCCAGGCGAGCCCGATCGCGGCGAGCAGCAGGCCGATCCCGCTTGCCCACGGCAAAACCCGCCCGGCGAGGCGCAAAAAGCGCCCGGGATTGGCAAAGCGGTGCAACCCGCGAGCCCCGCGCGGCGGGGCGGTCGGTGAGAAAACATCCACGACGCCCAGCATAGCCGCTCCGCCACCGGGTTTGAAGCCGGGCGGCGTTGCCTCTATTCTCATCGCCAAATCACGCTCTCGGGAGATATCCATGCTGTTCGCCATTGTCTGTGCTGATCGGCCCGGAAACCTTGATCTGCGTCAAGCGACGCGGCCGGTCCATCTCGACTATCTCAAATCGCGCGCCGAGCGGCTGGTCCAGGCCGGGCCGGTGCTGAACGCCGCCGGCGAGCCCTGCGGCAGCTTGTTGATCATCGACGCCGCCGACCGCGCCGAGGCCGAAGCCTTCGCCGCCGGCGACCCTTACGCCAAGGCGGGATTGTTCGAAAGCACGGTGATCCGCCCCTATCGCATGGTGTTCCGCGACGGCCAGATGATCGCATGAGCGGCATGATCGCATGAGCGGCGGGATTTTGCCTGCCTGGCTGGTGAAATCCGAGCCCGACGCCTTCAGCTTCGCGGATCAGGTGAAAAACGGCACCGAGCCCTGGACCGGGGTGCGCAACCACGCCGCCAAGAACAACCTCAAGGCGATGCGCCCGGGCGAGCGGGTGTTTTTCTATCACTCCAATATCGGCAAGGAGATCGTCGGCCTCGTCGAGGTGGTGCGCGCCGCTTACCCCGATCCGACCGCCGAGAGCGGCGACTGGGTCGCGGTCGATGTCCGCGCCGTGGCGGCGCTGCCGCGCCCGGTGACCCTCGCCGCGATCAAGGCCGAGCCCCGGCTCGCCGATCTCGCGCTCATCCGCCAGTCGCGGCTTTCGGTGCTGCCAGTAGCACCCGAACACGCGCGGCTATTGCTGCTGATGGGCGGGTTTCTCGGCTGACGCGCCGGCCCAGGGCCATCGGGTGAAGGGAAAGAAGGCCAAGGGGCTTTGCCCCCTGGACCCCCACCAAAGGCTAGCCTTTGGAAACCTTCCATTGTTTGGGAGTGCAAGGAGGGCCAACAATGACCTTGCAAGGTCCGAGTAGGCCCTCCTTGCACTCCCAAACCAGTATGGGGTTCTAAGGGCGAGCCCTTAGCGGGGTCCAGGGGCAGCGCCCCTGGCCTTACTTCCTTCACCCGATGGCCCTGCGCGCCGGCCAACGCCGTGATTGACCGCCGGCCCGCGCCGGCGGAACAATGGCGGCGGGAAACCGGAGGAAACGATGCGCAAATTCATCCCCCTTCTCGCCGTGCTGGCGGTGTTCGCCGGCCAGCCGGTGCGTGATGCGCGCGCCGCCGCCCTCGACCCCGCGGCGCCGGAAGAGGAAGGCCTGTCGAGCGAGCGGCTGGCGCGGATCGCGACCGTGTTCAACGCCGAAATCGCCGCCGGGCGCATTCCGGGTGCCGTGGTGATGATCGCGCGCGGCGGCCACCTCGTCTATCGCGAGGCCTTCGGCGTCGCCGACAAGGCCTCGGGGCGGAAAATGACCTTGGATACGATCTTCCGCCTCTACTCCATGACCAAACCCCTGGTCTCGGTCGCGGCGATGACGCTGATGGAGGAGGGGAAGCTCCAGCTCACCGACCCCGTCGCCAAATATCTCCCCGAATTCAGCAGCTTGCAGGTCAGCGTGCCGGCCGCGAACGGGCTCGGCCAGCGCGCATACGCGCTGGTCGCGGCCACGCGCGGGCCGACCATCCAGGATCTTTTGCGCCACACCGCCGGCCTCGCCTATGGCGAAATCACCACCAACCCGCTGGTGCGCGACGCTTATATCAAAAGCAGCCTCGCCAAGCCCGCTTTCGACTACAACGTCACCGATCTCGCGCCCGGCGATTTCGTCCATGCCCTTGCCGCGGCGCCGCTCGCCTATCAGCCGGGGACGGTCTGGGAATATAGCCTCGCCGTCGATCTCCTCGGCCGCGTCGTCGAAAAAATCTCCGGCCAACGCCTCGCGGATTTCGTAGGCGAGCGGCTGTTCCGCCCGCTCGGCATGGTCGATAGCGGGTTTTCGGTGCCGGCGGCGAAGCAGGACCGGATCGCCGAACCCCTGCCGACCGACCCGGCGACCGGCGCGCCCAACCGGCTGATCGACGTGCGCTCGCCACCGGCGGAGGATTCGGCGGGCGCCGGCGGCGTCGGCACGGCGATGGATTATCTGCGCTTCGCCGAGATGCTGGAGGAAGGCGGCCGGCTCGACGAGCAGGTCATCCTGAGCCCGACGACGGTCGCGCTGATGACCTCCGATCAGCTCGGCCCGGCCATCCGCCCGAGCATTTCGCCGGGCGAGATGCTGCTTGGCGTCCCCGGCTATAGTTTCGGCCTCGGCTTCATGGTGCGCATGACCCCGGGGCTCGCCGGCGTTCCGGGCTCGGTCGGCGAATTCATGTGGGCGGGCTATGCCGGCACCTTCTTCTGGGTCGATCCCGCCGAGCAATTGGCGGTGGTGATGATGCTCCAGGCGCCGGGGCCGAGCCGGGCCTGGTACCGGCGCGAGATCAAGGATCTGGTCTATCAGGCGATCGTCGAATGAGCGCCGCCGTGGTGCGCCTCGCCGAAACCTGGCGGGGAGAGGATTTGATCGCCGAAATCTCCGTCGCGCGGCCGGGGAAACTCAACGTCATCGGCCGCGCGGCGATGGCCGAATTGCGCGCGCTCTGTGAACATCTCGCCCAGCGCCCGGAATTGCGTTGCGTCATTCTCCGCGGCGGCGGCGACAAAGCCTTCATCGGCGGTGCCGATATCGCCGAGATGGCGGGGCTCGACCCGGCGAGCGCGCGACAATTCATCACCGCGCTGCATCTCGTCTGCGCGGGTCTCCGCGCCCTTCCGGTGCCGGTGATCGCGCGGATCGAGGGCTATGCCCTCGGCGCCGGGCTGGAAATCGCCTCCGCCTGCGATCTCCGCATCGCCGCGACCTCGGCGCGCTTGGGGATGCCGGAGGTGAAGGTCGGGATTCCGTCCGTCATCGAGGCGGCGCTGCTTGCGCGCCTCGTCGGCGATGGCCGGGCGCGCGAGATGGTGCTGCTCGGCGAGATTTTTACTGCCGAGGACGCGGCGCGCTGGGGCCTGCTGTCACGGGTGGTGGCGCCGGAGGAACTCGATGCCGCCATCGAGCAAGCGGTGACCTCGGTGCTCTCCTCTGGGCGGGAGGCGCTCCGGCTGCAAAAAGCGCTGTTTCGGCGCTGGGAGACTCTGCCGCTCGATGCCGCCATCGCGGCCGGGATCGATGCCTTCGCGCAAGCCTTCGAAGGGCCGGAGCCGCGCGCCCGCCTCGGTGCGTTCGTCGCTCGCAAAAACGGAGCCTGACCATGCCGGCCTATCTCATCGCCGAAATCGAGGTCACCGATCCGCAGCTTTACGAACGCTATAAGCCGCTCGCCGCCGCCGCGATCGTTGCCGCCGGCGGGCGCTATCTGGTGCGCGGCGGCGAGACCGTCGCGCTGGAAGGGGCGGCGCCGGCCGGGCGGCTCGTCATCCTCGAATTCCCGAGCACGGCCGCGGCGTGGGCGTTTTACGACGGTCCCGGCTATGCCGAGGCGCGCATGATCCGCGAACACGCGGCGAAAAGCCGGGTTTTCATCACTGAAGGACTATAAGCCACTCGCGAAGGAAAACATGCCATGGCCGATGGTTTTGCGATCTATCCCAGCCTCAAGGACAAAGTCGTCTTCATCAGCGGCGGCGCGACCGGGATCGGCGCCGCCTTCGTCGAACACTTCGCGGCGCAAGGCGCGCGGGTCGGCTTCGTCGATCGCCTCGATCAGGAGGCGGCGGCGCTGGCGGCGCGGCTCGCCGGCGCGGGGCATCCGAAGCCGCTCTATCGTCATTGCGACGTCACCGACACCGCCGCCCTCAAGGCGGCGATCGCGGCGCTGGCGGCGGCGCTCGGCCCGATCACCATCCTCGTCAATTCGGCCGCCAACGACCAGCGCCATACGATCGAGGAAGTAACGCCGGAATACTGGGATAATCGCCTGGCGATCAACATCCGCCATCAGTTTTTCGCGGCGCAAGCGATCGCGCCGATGATGATCGCGGCCGGCGGCGGCTCGATCGTCAATATCGGCTCGGCGAGCTGGCATCTCGGCCAGGGCGGCATGGCGGCCTATGTCGCGGCCAAGGCCGGCGTCGAGGGGCTGACCCGCGGCCTCGCCCGCGATCTCGGCCCGCACCGGATCCGCGTCAACTGCATCATTCCCGGCTGGATCATGACCGAACGGCAATTGACGCTGTGGCTGACCCCGGAGGCCGAGCGGGGGCTGATGGAAAAGCAGTGCCTCAAGGAAAAACTCTATCCCGCCGATATCGCCCGCATGGCGCTCTGGCTCGCCGCCGATGACAGCCGGCTGTGCTCGGCACAGAACTGGGTGGTGGATGGGGGGTGGAGCTGACCCCCTCTCTCGGCTGGCGCCGGACCGCCGCGTTCGCGGCGCTGCTGATCACGCCCTAACACCAATTTCGGGAATTTTGCGGGACAATGGAGATGGCCGACGGCTTGGAGCAACCCCAGCGTTTCTGGGGCGCGCTGACCATCTGGCTCGGCCTGACCCTCGCGGTGCTCGACGGCGCCATCGCCAATGTCGCGCTGCCGGCCATCGCCCGCGACGTGCATGCCGCCCCCGCCGCCGCGGTATGGGTGGTGAACGCCTATCTGCTCGCCGTCACCATCTCGCTGCTGCCGCTCGCGGCGCTTGGTGAACGGCACGGCTACCGGCGGGTCTATTGGGGTGGATTGGGGGTGTTCATCCTCGCCTCCGCCGCCTGCGCGCTGTCGCGGACGCTGCCCGCCCTCACCCTCGCGCGGGTTCTGCAGGGCTTCGGCGCGGCCGGGATCATGAGCGTGAACGGCGCGCTGGTGCGCTTCATCTACCCGCGCCGGCTGATGGGGCGGGGGCTCGGGCTCAATTCCATGGTCGCCTCGGCCTCGGCCGCCGCCGGCCCCACGGTCGCCGCCGGCATCCTCTCGGTCGCGCCCTGGCAATGGCTGTTCGCGATCAATGTGCCGCTCGGCATCCTCGCCCTCGCCATCGCCGCCCGCGCTTTGCCGCCCACCCCGCGCTCGGCGCAGAAATTCGATATCGTCAGCGCCGGGCTGAACGCACTCACTTTCGGCCTCCTCATCATCGGGATCGACGGCGCAGCCCACGGCCAGGGGCGCCTGGTCATCGCCGGCGAACTGCTCGGCGCGCTCGCCGCGGGCGCCGCCCTCTTCGCCCGCCAGCTCTCGCAAACCGCGCCGCTCCTGCCCGTCGATCTCTTGCGCATTCCGCTGTTTGGGCTCTCCGTCGCGACCTCCATCACCACGTTCGCCGCGCAGAGTCTGGCTTTCGTCTCACTGCCTTTTCTGTTCGAAATCAGATTCGGCTTCAGCGACGCCCGCACCGGCCTGTTGATGACGCCGTGGCCGGTCGCGGTCGCGGTGATCGCGCCGTTCGCCGGCCGCCTCGCCGATCGCTACCCGGCGGGCCTCCTGGGCGGCATCGGCCTTGCCGTGATGACCATCGGCCTCTCTTTTCTCGCCCTGCTGCCGAACCATCCCGCCCTTCCCGCGATCATCGCGCCGATGGCGCTGTCCGGCCTCGGCTTCGGGTTCTTCAACTCCCCCAACAACCGCGCCATGCTGACCGCGGCGCCGCGCGAGCGGAGCGGCGGCGCGAGCGGCATGCTGGCGACCGCCCGCCTGCTCGGCCAGACCACCGGCGCCGCCCTGGTCGCCCTCTGTTTCGCCTTCGCCCATGCGCGCGGCCCCAAGCTCGCCCTCATCCTGGCCGCCGTTGCGGCCCTGGCGGCGACCGCGGCCAGCCTCTCGCGCCTGAGCCGCGCGGCGAGCGGGGGCACGGCATCGTGAGCGGGTTGCGGGTTGCGCGCCCGGCGCCATATGTCGTTGATCGGGACTTGGCCGCGAGGGTGGGCCGGCGCCGATGGGGAAAAAGGATGGTCAGCGCGTGGATACCGTAACGAACTCGGCGAAACTCGGCGGCAAACCGGTCGCCGACCGGCCCTCGCGCAAGGAGGCGGAGGCGGCGGTGCGGACGCTGTTGCGCTGGGCCGGCGATGATCCCGGGCGCGAGGGTCTCCGCGATACGCCGGCCCGGGTCGCGCGCGCCTACGAGGAATTCTTCGCCGGCTACGCAACCGATCCGCGCGCCATCCTCGCCCGCACCTTCGAGGAGGTCGAAGGGTATGACGAGATCGTGCTCTTGCGTAATATCCGGCTCGAGAGTGTGTGCGAGCACCACATGGCGCCGATCATCGGCCGTGTCCATGTCGCCTATCTGCCGGCGCATCGCGTCGTCGGCATCAGCAAGCTCGCCCGCGTCGTCGAAGCCTATGGCAAGCGGCTGCAGATCCAGGAGAAGCTGACGGCGCAGATCGCCAATGTCATCGCCGAGGTGCTGGAGCCGCGCGGGGTCGCGGTGGTGATCGAGGCGGCGCATCAATGCATGACCACCCGTGGCGTCCACAAGCCCGGGGTGACGATGACCACCAGCCGCATGCTCGGCGCCTTCCGCGACGATCCGGCGACCCGGCGGGAATTCTTCGCCATGCTCCAGACCAGCCCGCAAAGCGGCTACGAGGGATGACATAGACCATCGGGTTGCCGCGCCGGCGGGGGCGTGGCACGCTTTGCTCGCCATCGACCGCGAGGACACGTGATCCCGATCAGCGCCCGCCGCCCCAACCCCTATAGCGCGAGCCCGCTCGACCGCGCGAGCGCGCGGCGTGACGATGCCGCGTTTCTCGCCGCCGCGCGCGCGTCCGCGGACAGTCTCTTCGTTCCGGTCTGGCGCGGCCAGAGCCTGCTTGTCGACGAGGCGGAGGCGGTGCGCGGCGTTTTTCTCGCCGGCGCCGAGGCCGATCCCTGGCGCGCGGAGGCGCCTTGGGCGTTTCTCGGCCTCTGGCAAGGGCGGGCGGTGTTCGCCGTCGATTGCGGCGCCGCCGAGACCCCGCCCGCCTTCGACGCGCCCGCGTTCGACGTGACGGCGCGCTTCGCCGATCTCCGCGCCGCCGCCGGCGCCCTTCCCGAGGCCGAAGCGGCGATCCTCGCCCATGCCCGCGGGCTGATGCACTGGCGCGCGCGGCATCGCTTTTGTGGCGTCTGCGGCGGCGCTTGCGCGGCGCGAAGCGGCGGCAACACCCTCGTCTGCGCGCAATGCGAGACGCCGCATTTCCCCCGCACCGACCCCGCCGTGATCATGCTGGTGGTGCAGGGCGATGCCGCGCTGCTCGGCCATTCGCCGCGCTTTCCGGTGCCGGAGATGTATTCGACGCTGGCCGGCTTCGTCGAGCCCGGCGAAAGCCTGGAAGAAGCGGTCACGCGCGAGGTGTTGGAGGAGACCGGCGTGCGTGTCGGCGCCGTCACCTATCACTCCAGCCAGCCATGGCCGTTTCCGGCCTCCCTCATGCTCGGCTTCCACGCCGCGGCGCTGAGCACCGAGATCGTGCTCGACCCCGCCGAGCTGAGCGATGCGCGCTGGTTCTCCCGCGCCGATATCCGTGACCACAAGGCGCTCGGCTTTCGCCTGCCGCGTGGCGACAGCATCGCGCGAAGGCTGATCGAGGACTGGCTGGACAGCGGCTGACAAGGGGAGGACAACACCTTCGCATGCTGGCGCTGGGGTTTTTCACGCTGCTCATGGCGCCGCTGATCGTGGGATCGGGGCTGGCGGCGCTGCCCCGGCTGCGCTCATCGCTCGCGGCGCGGCTCTGGCTCGTCCCGCTCGCCGGCGCCCTGGTCGCGCTCGTCTCCCTGCTCGCCGAGGGGCCGGCGGGGGCGCTGGCGCTGCCGTTCGGTCTGCCCGGGTTTCACCTGACGCTGAGGCTCGACGGGCTGTCCCGGCTTTTCCTGCTCGTCCTCTCTCTTCCGTTCGCCACCGTTCTGCGGGTGTCGGCGCCAGCGCGGCCGGCGGCGGCGGGGCTGCTGTTCGCCGGCCTGCTGGCCGTCATCCTCGCCGGCGACGCCTACGCCCTGCTCGCCGGGCTCGCCCTCGCCCTCGGCGCTTCGACGCGGCTGACCCCCGCGCCCGGTTTCCTGCCGGCGGGGGCCTGGATCGCGCTGCTCCTCGCCCTCGCCGCCCTCGCGCCGCTGCTGCCCGATGGCACGCCCAACCCCGCTTTCGCCGCCATGCGCCCCCTCGCCCTGGCGCCGGCGGCGAGCGGCGCGGTCGCCGGGCTCGCGCTGCTCGGCGCCGGGTTGCTCGCCGCCCCCCTGCTCGCTCCGCGAACCCTGGCGGCGGCGGAAAACGGCGCCCTGCTCGCCGCCACCCTGGCCCCGGCTTCGGCCTATCTCGCGGCGCGTTTCCTCGGCGATCTCCTGGCGCTGAGCGCCGCCGGCCCGATCGCGGCGCTGGCGCTGGCGCTCGGGATCGCCGTCGCGCTGGCCGGTGCCGGCGCGGCGGCATGGGCCGAGGATATCTTCGTCATCGTGGCCGCTTTCGTGCCCTTGCTGCTTGGTGAGAGTCTTGCCGCGCTCGGCATCGCCGCCTGGGCGCGGCGGGCCGATCTCGCGGCGCCGGGGCGGGACGCGGTCGCCGCTTTTCTCTCTCTTGCGCTGCTGAGCGCGCTGGCGGGCCCGGGTTTGCTGCTGCTCGCGGGCGCGATCGCGCGCGCGGCGGGCAGCCGCCAGCTCGCGCGGCTCGGCGGGCTTACGGCGCGGATGCCGCGCGCGGCGGCGCTGACGCTCATCGCGCTGGCCGGGGTTCTGCCGTTCGGGCCCGGGTTTCTCGGCGCGCCGCTGGCGATGACGGCGCTGCTCCGCCTGCCGGGGCTTGGCCTCGGCACCGCCTTTCTCGGCGTGCTGATCGGGCTGGCCGGGCTCGTCCTCGCGCTCGCCGCCTTCGCGGCACTCCGCCTGTTCGGGCTCGGCTTTCTCGGCCCGCCGCGCAGCCCGCGCGCCTCGGCGGCGACCGATCTCGCCGGGCGCGAGGCGTTCGCGCTGGCCGGGCTCGGGGGCGCGCTCGCCCTGCTCGGCCTGGTCCCGGGCGTGGCCGCGCGGCTGATCGCGCCGGCGATGCCGGCGCTGCTGGCGGGCGACGCCACGACGCCGATATTGGTGTTCGCCGCCCCCGCCTCAGCGCTTTTGCTCCTGGCGCTCGCGGCACTCCTGCTCTGGGCGGCCACCGGCCGGGGGACGCGCCAGGGAACACGGCAAATCGCGCCGGTCTGGGACGAGGGACACGGGCCTCTGCCCGGCTGGCTGCCCTTCGGCGATCCGGTGACGACGATCGCGCCCGGCGCGTTCGGCGCCGAACTGCGCGCCGCGGCCGGCAACGGGTGTGCCACGCTGGCGCGGTGGCTGCGGCGGCCGCGCGCGGCCTGGCGGGCTGCTCGCCTCGCCTGGCGGGCGCCGCCATGCGGCTGATCGCGGCGGCGCTCAATCTCGCGCTGATGCTGGCCGCGGCACCGGCTTTCGCCGGATTTCTGGGCGCGGTGACGGCGCTTCGTGACCGCGAGCCGCCGCCGGCGCCGCTCGCGACCTATCCCCTCTGGCGCGCCTTGTGGCGGGAGGAGCAGGTGCGCCCGGCCGGCGTTTCGCTGTTCGCCGCCGCCGCCGTCGCCCTCGCGCTGGCCGCCGCCATCCTCGCCGCCGCTCTCATCCCGACCTTCACCACCGCGCTCGCCACCGCGCCCTTGGCCCTCTTGCCCCTGGTGGTCGGGCTGCTCGCCTTGGCCGCGATCCTGCCGCTGCTTGCGCTGATGGAGGCGGGAACGATGGCGGGAGGGGTCGCGGCCGGGCGAATTCTGGGGTTTTTCTGCCTCGCGAGCCCGGCGCTGTTCCTCGCGCTGTGGGCGCTGGCGCAGCTTGGCGGTGGCGTCATGCTGAGCGGCCTCGCGGCGCCGGGGGGCGCGGGCATGCCGCTCATGCCGCGCCTTCTCGCGGTCATCGCGCTGGCCGGGATCATCCGGGCGGCGCCGGCGACAGCGCCGATGCCGGATGACACCGGGCGGGTGCGGGCGATGGCGCTTGCCGCCGCCGCTCTCGCCCGACTCGGCGCGCTCAGCCTGGTCGCGGCGCTCTCGCTGCCGCTCGGCCTCGCCGGCGAGGGCCAGGGCCTGGCCGCCTGGGGGATCGGGCTCCTCGCCTGGCTCGCGAAAATGGGCGCGGCCACGGTGCTGCTCGCGGCCCTCCGCCCGGCCCGCCCGCCGGCGTCAGGGCTGATCACGCCGGCGCTGGTGGTGGCGACGCTGTGCGCCGCCCTCGCCGCCCTGCTCGCGCAAGCGCCGCTTATATGACCCGCGCCCTCCTCGATGCCGCGCCGCGCGAGGCCTCGCTCCGCCCCTGGCCATGGCGGCGCCTCGACGCCGCCGGCTGGCAGACGATCGCCGAGGGAAAAGACGATGGCGACCTCGCGCTGCTCGCGCTCTGGGCCGAGCCGGGCGGGGTGCGGGCGCTGTTTCGCGGCCGCGACGGCGCGATCCTGCCGGTGGCGGCACCGCTCACCGCCGGGCGATACGCGACGCTCACGCGGCACTGGCCGGAGGCGGCGGGTTTCGAGGCCGCCATCGCCGATCTCTGGGGCCATCGCGCGGAGAGCGCGGCGGTGGTGGAAAAACGGCTCGATCACGGGGTCTGGCCATTTTCCACCCCGCTCGCGGCCCCCCCCGGGCCGGCGCCGATGGTCGCGGACTGGCCGGAATTTTTCGCCCCCGTGGCCGGCGAGCAATGGCCGAGCGGGCCCGCCGGGCCGCCCTTCGCGCCCCCCGAGCATTGGCGCTTTCGCCTCGCGGGCAGCCGGATCGCGGCGGCCGCGCGCCGCGCCGGCTATGCCCATAAGGGCCAGATCACCCTGATGCGCGGCAAGCCGGCGCGGGTCGCGGCGCGGTTTGCTGCGAGACTGGCGGGGGAAGCGACGGTCGCGCACAGTATCGCTTTCGCCGCCGCCGCCGAGGCCGCGCTCGGGCTCGCCATCCCGCCCCGCGCCGCGGCACTCCGCGCCGTCATGGCGGAGCTGGAGCGGATCGCGACCCATCTCTCCGACCTCGCCGATCTTCTCGCCGCCGCCGGCGCCGCGCGACGGGCGGCGCGGACGCTGGAGGCGCTCGCCCGGTTGCGCGAAGCGCTCGCCGCGGCGTTCGGGCATCGGCTGATGATGGATGGTGTCGTGCCCGGGGGCGTTGCCGGCGATCTCGACCAGGGGCGCATCGACGCCCTGCTGGCGGCACTGGCCCGGGTCGAGGCCTGGCGCGCGCGGCTTTCGCTTCCCGAGGCGGCGCTCGCCGGGCGGGGCGTGGTTCGCGGCGCCGGGGCTGGGGCCGGGGCGGGGGCCGGGGCGGGGATCGTCGGGCGCGCCGGCAGATCG
>JAJZBV010000022.1 GCA_021851785.1 Pseudomonadota bacterium | reverse complement strand
GGCATTTGAGCCGCCATTTGGCGAGGAACCGCTGGCGCCGGCGCATCACCTCGGCGGCATTCTCGGCGTAGATCATGTCGTTGTAGTCGGCGGTGATTTCCTCATGCAGAGCGTTCGGCGCATGGGCGGGATCTGCGACAGGCAATTTAAGCCCGGTGCACCGGAGACCAAGCACATTTTGGGCAAGATGTATCTTGCCTCATTTTTCACAGGCGTTGCTCCGCCAGGGCTCGACGCCGCCGTTTGACGGACTTGCCCGACCTGACGCAGCCCGAATGTCATGGTTTCCACCAGAGGGGCCGGCCTAAGGGGTATCGGGATCCGGCGATAGTGGAATGAGGAGCCCAGTTGATTGCTCAGGCAACCGGCCAAAACCACCGTGCAGAGGCACTAGAACCTCACGCGCGGCCGTAAGTATCGTCGAAGCGGACGATATCGTCCTCGCCGAGATAGGCGCCGGATTGCACCTCGATCAGGGTGAGCGGGATGCGGCCAGGGTTTTCCAGCCGGTGCCTCGTGCCGAGCGGCAGATAGATGCTCTCATTCTCGCGCACCAGGATCCGCTCGTCATCGCGGGTCACCAGCGCGGTGCCGTTCACCACCACCCAGTGCTCGGCGCGATGAAAATGTTTCTGTAGCGAAAGTTTATGGCCCGGCGCGACGACGATGCGCTTGACCTGAAAACGGTCGCCCTGGATCAGGCTCTCATAAAATCCCCAGGGCCGATAGCAGCGGTTATGCGCGACCGCTTCCGCTCTTCCGGCGGCGCGCAGCCGATCGACGACTTTTTTGACATCCTGCGCATGATCGCGATGGAGCGCGAGCACCGCGTCCTCGGTCACCACCACCACCGCGTTTTCGAGGCCGACCACGGCGGTCAGCATGCCATCGCTCCGCACATAGCAATCCCGCGCCGATTCGAGCAGCACATCACCGACCGCGACATTGCCGGCGGCGTCCTTGTCGCCCAGATCCCAGAGCGCGCTCCAGCTCCCGACATCCGACCAGCCGAGATCGGCCGGCACCACCGCGGCGTTGCGGGTGCGCTCGGCAACGGCATGGTCGAGGCTGATCGCCGGCGCGGCGGCAAAAGCCGCGGCCTCCAGCCGGAGGAAATCGAGATCCGCCCGCCGCCCGGCGACCGCCGCGCGCACCGCCGCCAGAACCGCGGGCGCGTGTTCCTCCATCTCCGCGATCAGGCGCGCGGCGGTAAAGAGGAACATGCCGGAATTCCACAAATGCCGGCCCGACTGGACGAAACGAGCCGCGGTCTCGGCGTCCGGCTTCTCGACAAAGCGGACGAGATCATGGGCGCCGGCGACGCCGGCGAGCGGCGCTCCGATCTCGATATAGCCATAGCCGGTCTCGGGTGCGGTCGGCGTCATGCCGAAGGTCACGATCCGCCCGCCCCGCGCCGCCGCGACCGCCGGCACCAAAGCCGCCCGCAGCGCCGCGAGATCGGCGATCGCGGCATCGGCGGCCATCATCCAGAGCACCGCGTCCGGGTTCTCCTCGGCGACGAGGAGGGCCGCGGCGGTGATGGCGGGCGCGCTGTTGCGCCCCACCGGCTCGAGAAGGATCCGCGCGGTCTCGCCGCCGTCCTGGCGCAATTGCTCGGCGATCAGGAAGCGATGCTCCTGGTTGCAGACCACGACCGGCGGCGCGAAGCCGGGGCCGGCGGCACGCCGGGCGGTGTCTTGCAGCAGCGAGCGGGCGGAAATCAGTGGCCAATACTGCTTCGGGTAGCTCTCACGCGAGACCGGCCAGAGCCGCGTCCCCGAGCCGCCCGAGAGGATCACGGGCACGATCGGCCCCACGGCGGTGGCGGCAGCGGCAACCGAAACGGCGTCGTAGTCGGCGGTCATCGGAACGATCCCCTGTCTCAGGTCGCGATTCTACCACCGCCCGGGATCGCTGCGATATCCCCCGCGGCGCCGTCCGTCTCTAAACCTGAACGCGCGGGAGAGAAAGTCAAATGAGCGCCCCCTCGTTGCGCTCGCGGAGCGCCGCGATGACCTGCCGAAGATAGGCCGCCTGCCGGGCGCGGAGGGGTTTGCCGGCCCCGAGGCGAGCCGCGGCGAGGCGGTGCAGGCGGCGGATCTCGCTGGCGTGGCGGACGGGATCGGTGCGCGCGGTGACGCTCGCGTCATGGCGGCGATGGAGATTGAGCGGCGAGGCGACATAAGCGACGCTGCCGCCGGTTTGCGCCGCCCCCGCCCCGATCAGGGCTTCGAGATAGAGCCGCCAATCGCCGGCGAGGTCGAACCGCGCGAGGTCGTCGCCGGCGCGCGCGAACGCCGCGAGCAGCGCCTGCCTGCGCCACAGCACGGCGGAGGCGTTGAGGATCAGGTTGCGCTCGGCGAGGAAACGGCGGGCGAAACCGCGCGCCGAGAACACGTCATCGGCGCCGAGCGCGCCATCACCGGCGGCTTCGGCGCAATAGCCGCGATAGCTCGCGATCACCGTCCGGTCCTCGGCGTCGATCGCCCGGCTGTCGGAGAAAGCGAAGATCGCATCGGGCGCGCCGGCGAGGCTGCCCGCGAGCTTTTCGAGAAATTGCGGCTCGGCGGCGTCGTCGGCCTCGGCGATCCAGAGAAATTCCCCGCGCGCCACCTCCGCCGCGCGCCGCCACTGCGCGAAAACCGAGCCCGAGGGGCGGGCATTGGCGATGACGCGGATGTCGCGGTGCCACTCCCGGGCGGCGGCCTCGGCGACGGCGATGCTGTCGTCGCTGGAGGCGTCATCGAGGACGATCACCTCGCGCACCGGATAGGTCTGGCCGAAAATCGCCGCGAGGCGGGCGCGCAGGAAGCGCGCGTAGTTGAAATTCGGCACCACCACCGAGATGCCGACGAGGTCCGGCAAGGCGAGCGCGAGGAGGTCGCTGGCGTAGTGGCTGAAGGCGCTTTTTGCGGACGCCGCGGCGCCGCGGCGCTGGCGCTCGTCAGGGCTCGGCGGCGTCTTGGTGAGGGTGAGCAGAGCGCGCGCCATCGCCTCGCACTCGGCGAACGGCACCACCTCGCCCGCCGCCTCGCGCCGGATGAACTCGGCCGCGCCGCCGCTTTCCGCGAACGCGATCACCGGAAGCCCGGCGGCGGCGGCCTCGAGCATCACCGAGGGGTAAGGATCCTCCCGCGACGGCAGCAGCAATGCGTCCGCCGCCGAGAGCCAAGCCGCGACATCGTCGCGAAAGCCCGGGAAATGGCAGGTGCCGCTCGCTTTCGCGGCCTCGATCTCGGGGCCGAGATAGGCCGCGAGCTGGCGGTCGATGCGCCCGACCCAGGCGAAATGCACGGCCCGCCCGCGCCGGCGCGCGGCGCGCCAGACCTGGAGGAAGAGATCGATCCCCTTGCGCAGATCGCCATAGCCGACGCCGACCGCGAGCACCGCGTCCGGCCCGATGCCGAATTCCTCGCGGAGCTTGCGGCGAGCCTCGGCGTGAAAGCTTATATCCTGATACAACCCCTGCGGCAGGATGTGTGTCCGCGCCTCGTCGAGCGGGGCGATCTGGGTGAAGCGGTCGCGCACCAGCGCGGCCGGAAACACCGCGTGCCGGACATGCGGGACGGCGGCGCGGGCGACGCCGAGAAGCTGCTTCTCCTCGATCAGGCGTGGCATTTCATGCACCAGCAGCGTCACCGCGATGCCGTGGCGGGCGAAGTGCGGGCAGAGTGCCGCGGCGGCGGTGGTGTTGACGATCGCGCTCCGCACCCCTTTCTCATGATAGAGCATCTGCACCGCCGCCTCGAAAGCGGCGTCCTCGCGCACCACCAGGGTCGGCGCCACCTTGGCGTATTCCGCCTCCAGCGGCCCGCCGTCGCGGAGCAGAAACGTCACCGCGAGCCCGGCATTGCGCCGCAGATGGCGGCCGAGATGGAGCAGAAGCTGCTGCGCGCCATGGGCGAGCGCGTCATGGCCGACGAGCACGAGGCCGGCGGCGCGGGCCGGCCGGCCGGTAATGGCGCGGCCGGTGGCGTTGAGGTAGGCGGCGCCGAAATGGACATCGGGTTCGAGATAGGCCCCTTCCGCCCACTCGTTCCAGGCATTGACGCACACCAGGGGCTCGCCGAAGAACGGCCGCGCCCGCGCCTCGTCGATCAGCCGCCCGAGCCAGGCCTGATAGCGCGCCGGCGTCGCGCCATGGACGACGAGCCCGCTGCCTTCGCGCCGCGGATCATTGTCCCAGCCCGGGATCGCGGTCTTGATCAGCGGGTAGTCCGGCTGCACGGCGGTCAGGGAGCGGATGACGATATCGTCGTAATCATAGACCTCGGCCGAGAAATCGAGATCGAACGGCTCCAGCCGGTCGTTGATCGTCTCGACCCCGGTGGTGAGCTTGTGCGGCGGGAACTCCACCGCGCCGTCGAGCCCGTGCGGGCGCGGATCGTGATCGGTGAAGCTCTGCGCCATGACGAGAAGCGGATTCTCGCCATGCTCGGCCCGGAAACGCTCGCGCCAGCGGGCGATGGCGGCGCCCTGATCCGGGATCAGGGCGGCGCGGTAGATGAAGAGCAGCGGGCGGCCATCGATGCGGATATAGCGCGGATCGGCGAAATGGCGGGCGAAACAGGCGATCAGCGCCGCCTCGTCCTCGGGCCGGTATTCCTGGGCGATGAGAACGTGCTGATCCATCCCATCCCATTGCCGGGTCCAATTCTCGTTCGCCCACATCAGGCAGAAGGGAAAATCGAGGCCCGGATTGGCGAGAAACGTCTCGATCGGCGCGTCCAGCAGGCGGCGGCGATTGAACCAGTAGAAATAAAAGACGAAGCCGCCGAGCGCCGCCCCCTTGGCGAGTTCGATCTGCCGCGCCAGCGTCTCCGCCCCGTCGAGCCGGTAATGGCCGAGATCGCGCGGGATGCGCGGCTGGTAATGGCCGGCGAAGCGGGGCAAGGCGCGGCCGAGATTGGTCCATTCGGTGAAGCCCTTGCCCCACCAGGTATCGTTTTCCTGGCAGGAATGGAATTGCGGCAGATAGAAGGCCAGCACCCGGGCCTGACGGTGCGCTTCGGAGACCGGCTCGACCATCTCGAAATGGAGACCGGCGCGGGTATTGCGCCGCACCTCCCGCGGCAGGCTGACCTCATCGGCCGGGCGTGACGTGTGGATGTCGGGTTCATCGCGATGCAGGAGATAATGCAACAGCGGATTTTCGTCCGGCGCGCCGCGGAGATAGCGCTGGCGATAAAAACGGCTATCGAAATCCGGCGAGGGATTGCGCGCCTCGCGATGGCCTTGGACGATGAAATGCTCGAGAGGATCCATCCCGGCGGCGGCGACATCGGGATAGGTCTTGAGATACCAGGCCGAATCGAATTCGACGAGCGGGCTGGTCTCACCGCTCACGCGGCGGGCGAGGAAATGGGCGAGGCACATCTCGCCCTCGGGCACGCCATAGCGGGCGCGATACCAGACCGGATCGAAATACAAAACCGGCCGCCGCCCCTCGCGCTCACCCGACCAGACATAATGCAGCAGGGGATCGATCCCGGCGGCGCGAACATCGGGATTCTCGCCGAGATAGAACGCGGGATCGAAATAAAAATTCGGCCGTCGCCCTTCGGCCCAGCCATAGAGATGATAGTGGGTCAGCGGCTCGACGCCGCTATTTTCGATATCGGGATTATTGCGGAGATAATAGGCGGCATCGAACAGGCCCGCGCGGCGCAGGAGGTCGAGTTCCCGCGCGGTGTCGCCGCGGCTGGGCTTCTCCTCCCGTGGCGTGAGCAGATCCAGCCCGGAATAGGGGATCAGATGACCCACGCCATAAGCGAAATCGTCAGGCGCCATACCCGCTCTCCCGAGGGTTTTGGCACCGATTTCCCATCCTGGTTGCATTTTGCACCCGCAAACAATAGTCAACTTGAAGGTTACTTATCCGATATCCCTTAATAAGAGAAGATAAAAATTTACTTCTCGTTAAAATGGTGATCGTGACTAATGTATAAATTTTTCGGGAATAAATTCGGTCGCGTTGACGCAATCTTTGGCCCGCCCAGGCCAAAAAACACAACCAAGGATTGTGGAAACGATCACGCTTGGCGCTGAAGGAGAAAAGGCGTTCTTTTTTGTAAAAAAGAACCAAAAAACTTTTCCCCGTGGGCCTTGCCTTCGGCAAGGCCCGGGCGAGCGGCGCGGTTCAGCGTGACTGAAGCGCGTCGGCGATATCGTCGAGGGCGGCGGGATCCTCGATGGTGGGCGGCGGGTTCGCCGGTTCACCGTCGGCGAGCCGGCGGATGGCGGCGCGCAGGATCTTGCCCGAGCGGGTTTTCGGCAAACGCGACACCACCAAGGCCTCCTTGAACGACGCGACCGGGCCGATCCGCTCGCGCACGAGTTGCACCAACTCGGCGCAAATCTCGCCCGACGCCCGATCGACTCCCGCTTTGAGCACCACGAGGCCGAGCGGCACCTGCCCCTTGAGCGCGTCCTGGGCGCCGATGACGGCGCATTCGGCGACATCCGGGTGCGACGCCAGCACCTCCTCCATCGCGCCGGTGGAGAGCCGATGGCCGGCGGTGTTGATGATGTCGTCGGTGCGGCCCATCACCCAGACATCGCCATCGGCGTCGATCATGCCGGCGTCCCCGGTGCGATACCAGCCGGGAAAATCGTGGAGATAGGCGTCACGGAACCCGTCCTCGTTCCGCCACAGCGTCGGCGCGGCGCCGGGCGGCAGCGGGAGGCGAACAGCGAGGCTGCCGCTGGCGCCACGCCCGAGCACCGTCCCGGCTTCATCGAGCGCCTGCAGATCATAGCCGGGCGACGGCCGGCCGCCCGAGCCGGGTTTGAACGGAAACGGCCCGAGGCCACGAAACCCGGCGGTGATCGCCCAGCCGGTCTCGGTTTGCCACCAGTGATCGATCACCGGACGTCCGAGCCTGGCCGCCGCCCATTCCGCGGTCGGCGGATCGCAGCGCTCGCCAGCGAGGAACAACGCCTCGAAACGCGACAGGTCATGGCTGGTGAAGAGTTTGGCCTCGGGATCCTGCTGCTTGATCGCGCGCATCGCGGTCGGCGCGGTGAACAGCACCTTGACCCCATGCGCCGCGATCACCCGGCCAAACGCGCCGGCATCCGGCGTGCCGACCGGCTTGCCTTCATACATGATGGTGGTGCAGCCGGCGAGCAGCGGCGCATAGACGATGTAGCTGTGCCCGACCACCCAGCCGACATCGGACGCCGCCCAGAACGCATCGCCGGCGCCGACGCCGTAAACCATTCCCATCGAGTGATGGAGAGCAACGGCGTGCCCGCCATGATCGCGCACCACCCCCTTCGGCCGCCCGGTGGTACCGGAGGTGTAGAGGATATAGAGCGGGTCGGTGGCGAGGACCGGCACCGGATCGGCCGGGCTCGCGGCCGCCTCCACGGTCAAAAAATCGTGATCCCGCCCCGGGGTCAGCGCCACCGGCGCCATCTCGCCCCCGACTCTCTCGCCCCCGGCTATCTCGCGTTGCAGGATCAGGCAGGCTTGCGGCTGATGCGGCGATAGCGCCAGCGCGGCGTCGAGAATCGGCTGATAGGCGACGATGCGGCCGGGTTCGAGCCCGCAGGAGGCGGCGACGATGACCCTGGGCTTGGCGTCGGCGATGCGGGCGGCGAGTTCGGCGGCGGCGAATCCGCCGAACACCAGGGAGTGCACGGCGCCGATTCGGGCGCAGGCGAGCATGGTGATCGCCGCTTCCGGCACCATCGGCATGTAGATCACCACCCGATCGCCGCGGTGAACGCCAAGGGCGACGAGCGCGCCGGCGACCCGCGCCACCCGCGCGGTCAGTTCGGCGTAGGTGAAGCGCTCGATCCGGCCGGCGAGCGGGCTGTCCCAGATCAGCGCCGGTTGCGCCCCGCGGCCGGCGGCGACGTGCCGGTCGAGGCAGTTCTCGCTGGTATTGAGCGTGGCTCCGGGAAACCAGGCGCCATAGGGGCCGATCGCCGGGTCGAACACCCGGTCCCAGCCCTTGCGCCAGGAAATGCCGCTCGCGGCCTCGGCCCACCAGGCTTCGGGATCACGCTGCCAGGCCCGATAGACCTCGCCATAGCGGCTTTGCTGCTCGCCCATCTTCCCGCTCCCTCCCCGGCCAAGCACCGGCTTTTCTTGGGCAAAGCTTGCCCGAGCGGCGGCGCGCCGGCAATGGCGGCGAGATGAAACCGGGGAGGGCAGACCGGCCGCCTTTGTGAAATATCTGGATTCCGGCTGGGCAGTGGATAAAAGATGCGCAAGGATGGCGGTTGCGGAACCAGCCGCGACCGGGCAATCGGTCAATCAATCGATCGGATCAACATTCCGATCGGCCTAATGGGAGGAACCGAGAATCATGAGCTACGCCACCACCCCGCGCGAAACCGAATCCGTGCCCGGTCTGAGACCGATCACCAGGGCCGAGGAACGTAAGGTTGTTTTCGCGTCCTCGCTCGGCACCGTGTTCGAATGGTATGATTTTTACATTTTCGCGACCCTCGCGCCGTTTTTTGCCGGGCTCTTTTTCCCCAAGGGCAACGACACCGCGGCGCTTCTCTCGGCCTTCGCGACCTACGCCGTCGGCTTCATGGTTCGTCCCTTCGGCGCCCTGGTGTTCGGCCGCATCGGCGATCTGGTGGGGCGTAAATACACCTTCCTCGTCACCATCCTGGTGATGGGCCTCGCGACCTTCGGCACCGGCCTGATGCCGACTTTCGCCGCCGTTGGCTGGGCCTCACCGATTCTGCTGGTCGCGCTGCGGCTGCTCCAGGGCCTCGCCCTCGGCGGGGAATATGGCGGCGCCGCGACCTATGTCGCCGAGCACGCGCGGCCCAATGCACGCGGCTACACCACGAGTTGGATCCAAATCACCGCCTCGTTTGGGCTTCTGCTTTCGCTGGTCATCATCTACCTCTGCCGCGAGAATTTCTCCTCGGCCGATTTCACCGCCTGGGGCTGGCGGATTCCTTTCCTGGTTTCGCTCATCCTGTTGGTGATTTCTCTCTATATCCGCCTCAAGCTGAATGAAAGCCCGGTGTTTCTTCGCATCAAGGAAGAGGGAAGGCGCTCCCACGCCCCGCTCACCGAAAGCTTTTTTCATTATCCCAATAATAAGTATGTTTTTCTTGCTCTGTTCGGCGTCTGTTCCGGCGAGGGCGTCATCTGGTACACGGGGCAGTTCTACGCGCTGTTCTTTCTCATCATCACGCTGCATCTCGATTACAAGCTCACTTATCTGATGATCAGCATCCAGCTTATCCTCGGCATGCCGACCCTGGTATTCTTTGGCTGGCTTTCGGATCGGATCGGCCGGCTCAAGCTGATGATCGCCGCCTGCGTGCTCTCGGCGCTGACCCTCATACCGCTGTTTCACGCCCTCAGCAGCGCGGTCAACCCCGATCTGGTCGCCTTCCAGGCGGCAACGCCGATCACGGTTGCCGCCGATGACTGCAATTTCCACGTCTTCGTCGGCCCCTGGTCGCAATTCACCGCCTGCGACAAGGTCAAGGATCTGCTCACCAAAAGCGGTCTTTCGTTCAAATCCGTGCCGGCGGAACCAAGCAAGGACGTGGTGACGACGATCGGGACGACGGCGATCGAGGGCGCCGATATCGCCAAGATCAGCGCCACCCTCGCCGCCGCCGGCTATAAGCCCAACGCCGATCCGGCAAAGATCAACTGGCCGCTCGCGCTCCTCTGGCTCTGGATCATGTTCGCCTATGTCGGCATGGTCTACGGCCCGATCGCCGCCTATCTGGTGGAATTGTTCCCGGCCAAGATCCGCTATACCTCGATGTCGCTCCCCTATCACATCGGCAATGGCTGGTTCGGCGGCATCCTGCCGCTCTTGGCGACGGCGATGGTCGCCTGGTCGGGCGACATCTATTACGGGCTCTGGTTCCCGATCATCGTCGCCGCGGCCAATGCCGTCATCGCGGCGCTGTTCCTGCACGAAACCAAGGGTGTCGACATTCAAGCCTGAGGGAAAGAGGCGCCCGAAGCACACCGCTTCGGGCGCCCGCATCCCTGCCGCGAAGAGGCCTCGGCCCAGGATATCGCGCCGCCTGTTAACTCTGAATTAGTCCATATTCCGTATTCCAGCGCCGCGTCACAGTGACGTTCTCCCGGCGCGGAGATTTCGATGGTACAAATTCTCGTGTGTCTGACGCAGCGGCACGACCCCCGGCTGGTGGCTCTGGCCGTTCTGATCTGCGCCATCGCCTGCGCAACCGTCGTCGCCATGCTCGCGCGCGCGATGAAAAACGCGGGCATAAGCCGCGCCGCCTGGGCCGTGGCGGCGACGTTCTCGTTCGGCGGCGGCGTCTGGGCGCTGCATTTCATCGCCATGCTGGCCTTCCAGACGCGGATGTCCGTCGCCTATGACGTATCGTGGACGGTGTTCTCGATCCTGGCCGCGATCATCGGCACGCTGCCGGGCTTCGCCCTGTTCCTGGCATCGCCGCGCCACCCGCTCGCCGCCCTGGTCGGCGGCGCCATCGTCGGCCTCGGCATCACCGCCATGCATTTCACCGGCATGATGGCGATGCGTCTCGGCGCCATCGTGATGTTCCAGCGCCCCTATGTCATCGCCGCGATCATCGTCGGCGCCGTGAGCGCGGCGCTGGCGCTGTTCGTCGTCGGGCGCTGGCAGACCACCGCCGGCCGGCTCGCGGGCGGGCTGTTGCTGGCCTTCGCCATCATCGCCATGCACTTCACCGGCATGACGGCGGTGGTGCTGGTGCCGGTGCTCGGCCCCGGCATCGCGCCGGGAAACGCGGTGTTGACGCCGGCGCTGTTGGCGATCGCGGTGGCGTCGGTCAGTGTCCTGATCCTGCTCGCCGGGCTGATGTTCGCTCTGATCGACGCGCGAGCGGAGCGGCGCGACGCCGCCGAGGCCGAGCGGCTTCGCCAGATCGCCGATTCGGCCTTCGAGGGCTTGCTGATCCATCGCGACGGCATCATTCTCGACGTCAATGCTGCCTTCGCCGAGATGGTCGGCCTCACGGCGGAGGGGGCCATCGGTCGCTCGGTGCTCGATTTTGTCGCCGAGCGCGAAATCAAGCACGCGAAGGAATGCATCGCCTCCGGCTTTACCGGGCTCGAGGAATGCGCGCTCCGCGCCGCCGATGGCGCGATCCGGCCGGTCGAGGTTCTGGCGCGTGACATCGAGTATGGCGGAAAACCGGCGAAGGTCGTGGCACTCCGCGACATTTCCGAACGCAAAAAAGCCGCCGAACAGCTCGAATATCTCGCCCATCACGATCCGCTCACCGGTCTCGCCAACCGCTCCCTCCTCCGCGAGCGCATCGCCGCGGCGATCTCCCGGGGCGAGACCTTGGCGCTGCTTTCCCTCGATCTCGACCGCTTCAAGGCGGTGAACGATCTGCATGGCCATCCCACCGGGGATCAGGTGCTGGTCCGTGTCGCAGCAAGGCTGCGCGCCGCCGCCCGCGGCGCCGAAATCATCGCGCGGCTCGGCGGCGACGAATTCGTTCTTCTGCTCGCCGCCGATCCCGGGGACAATCTTGCCAGGGAAGTGGCGCAGCGGATCATCGCCACTCTGATCGAGCCCATCGAGATCGGCCCGCAATTCGTGCAAATCAACACCAGCATCGGCATCGCGCTCTACCCGCAACATGGCGAAACCCCGGATGAATTGCTGAAGAACGCCGATATTGCTCTCTATGCCGCCAAGCGCGCCGGCCGCGGCACAATGCGGCTGTTCGATCCGGCGATGGATGCCGAATTGCAGCGAAGGCGGCATCTCGAGCAGGATCTCCGCCTCGCCATCCGGCGGCGGACGCTCGCCATCCATTTTCAGCCGCTGTTCAAGAATGACGGGAAGACGCTGGCCGGATTCGAGGCGCTGGCGCGCTGGCCGCATCCCGAACACGGGTCGATCTCGCCGGCCGATTTCATTCCGCTGGCGGAGGAAAGCGGCCTCATCGTGCCGCTCGGCCGCCTGGTTCTCGAAACCGCTTGCGCCGAAGCGGCCTCCTGGCCGCAGCCGCACCGCATCGCCGTCAATATTTCGCCGGCCCAGATCCGCGCCGGCAACATCGTCGCGACGGTGACCGATGTTCTGGCCAAAACCGGTCTCTCGCCGACCCGGCTCGAACTCGAGGTCACCGAAAGCCTGCTGATCGAGGATACCGAGGCGACCCTCGCCACCCTGACCGCGCTCAAGGCGCTCGGCCTTCGCATCGTGCTCGACGATTTCGGCACCGGCTATTCCAGCCTCAGCTATCTTCGCCGTTTCCCCTTCGACAAGCTGAAAATCGACCGCTCTTTCATTCAGGCGCTCGGCGAGAATGACGAGGCGATGGCGATCGTGCGGGCGATCGTCGCGCTCGCCAACAGCCTGACCCTCGACGTCACCGCGGAAGGGGTCGAAACCGAGACCCAGCTTCGTCTGCTGCAAAAAGAATCCAGCGCTGAGATACAAGGCTATCTGCTCGGCCGCCCGGCGCCTGCCGGTGCGCTCTCGGGCTTGCTCGCGGGCGGCGCCGGCCGGCCGGCGAGGCCAGCCGGCGGGCGCTTCCCGAGCCTAGAGACCGCCGCCGATCAGGCCTGACCCGGCCGGCCCGGCCAGAGCCGGTCCGCCCTGCTGCCACAAAAATTCCTCGGGCTTGCGTGATACCGGCATGTGCGTCCTCCCCTCCCTTTGTTCCTGTGGCCGGCTTTGAACGCCACCGGCGCGTTGCTTCACTCACCCCCGGGGAACATCATCCTGGCGGGGTCACTCGATCGCCTGCGTCAGTGCCGCGGTCAGTTTCGGCGGCGTGCAGGTGACGCTGTCGTGGCTGCTGTCGAGAGCGGCGTAGATCACGCTGCCGTCGCTGTTACGGATGAACGTCACCGCCCTGTCGGCATAGACGGTGCCGCTGGCATCGGCGGAAATCTCGGGCAAGACACGTACCTGGCCGATCATGTCATGCACCCGCGCGACATGCGTCGCTTCCTCGTAGGTGACATCGAGGCGCATGCCGCGGGTGCAGCTATAATGCACCATTTGCTGCGGGCCGGTGCAGCCGGCGAGAAGCACGAGCGGGAGCAGCAGCGCGGATTTGACCGAAATTGTCATTGTGAATGTTCCATGACGCCGAGGGCATGAAGAAAACCGCGCAGCCCCGCCCATTGCTGCGCGAGATAGGAACCGGACGCGAGAGCCTCGTCGGCTTTGGGATCGCCGGTCATGCCGGGGGTTGCGGTGAAATCGGCGGTCCCGAACAGCATATCCCAGAACGGGAACACGGCGCCATAATTGCAGCTTTTCGCCCCGGCGGCGCGGATGGCGTGATGGGCGCGGTGGAACCGCGGCGAAATCAGCAGCCGGTCGCCAAGCCAGCCGAACGAGAGCCTGGTGTTGGCGTGCGAGAGGCTTTCGAGGAAGCGCAGCACCAGAACCAGCACCGGAAATTGCAGCGGCGCGACGCCGATCGCGAGCGCGATCACCCCGAACCACAGCGCGGCGATGAGATCATCGAGCAGATGATTGCGATCATCGGACCAGAACGTCATCTGCCGCTGCGCGTGATGGAGGGCATGCAGCGCATACCACCAGCGGAAGCGATGCGAGAGGCGATGGCGCCAGTAATCGGCGAAATCGAGGATCAGCGCATAGAGGATGAAGGTCGGCACGGGATGGCCGAAGAGCGCCGGGATCGCGCGTTCGAGCGTTGGCGCGACCAGATCGTGATCGGCGAGCAGGCCGGAAAACGCGGCTTGCACACGAAAGAACAGAACGAAGGTGAAGAGCGGCAAGATGCCGACGCGGGCGAGAATGGTATAGAACATGTCGGTCCATTCCACCCGATGGTCGGGCCAATGCTCGATCGGGAAAAACCGCTCGAGCGGCAGGCAGATCGCATACATCAGCGCGACCTGCACCGCGCCATAGACCGCGAACAGCGCCCAGCCATAGGCCAGATCCTCCCATTGCATCAGGCCGAGATGCCAGAGCAGCGGGATCGCCGCGTGTTCCGCGATCCACCCGGCGATGGTGTCGAGGGGGTCGCTCATGAATGTCCCGCTGGCGCCCCGGCGACGGCGCGCGGCAAATGATCATGCGTGTTCAGCCAGATGCCATGCGGCGAGCGGCCCACTTCGATGATCTCATACTTGCCGCTCGCGGGGTCGAGAACGGCGACGCTATGGGCAAAGCGCCGTGTCACCCAGAGCTTTCCGTCGGGCGCGAAATCGAGATCGTCCGGCCCGCCGGGAAGCGAAATCTCGCGTTGCACCACGAGAGTCTTGGGGTCGAGCACGGCGATCGTGCCATCGACCCGGTTGGCGACATAGAGCGTCCTGCCATCGGGGGAGAGGAAAAGATTATGCGCCCCGCGGCCCGTGGCGACGCGGCGTTCGATCGCGCCGTTTGCCGGATTGACGACGGCAAGACCATCCCGGCCCATCACCGCGACCAGCACCCGACCATCGAGCCAGAGCACGCCGGCCGGCGTGTCGCCGATATCGATTTTCCAGCGGACGTCTCCGGACCCGGTCGCGATCGCCACCAACTGGTTGGATTGTTGCAGGGTAACAAAAGCGGTTTTCGAATCCGGCGAAAAATTGATGTGGCTCGGGAACGAGCCCAACGCGAGCCGGAAGCGTAGATGATAGCTCCCCGCGTCATAGATATCGACCCGGTTGCGCGCCAGTTCGGTCACCACCAGGGTCTTGCCGTCCGGGCTGAACTGCAATTGGTAGGGATCGGGCATCGGTATCCGCCGCGCGACCCCGCCAGAGACGGGATCGAGAAAGATCAGCTCATTGCCGGCGGTATCGCCGATCAGGAGAAAGCGATGATCGGGGGTCAGCGCCATGTGGTGCGGCTCGCGCAGCACCGGCACGCGGCGAATTTCGCGCGCGCTCGCCACATCGACAACGCTGATCGCCGCCGCTCCCGAATCGATCACGAAAGCCAGCCCCTGGGCGCGCGCGGCGGTGGAGGCCAGGGAAAACAGAATCACGGAAAACAGAACCAGAGAGAGCGTCATCCACCGCATGTTTTTTCTCTAAACGTCGAGATTGGCCACCCTGAGGGCGTTGCCGACGATGAATTCGCGCCGCGGCTCGACGACATCGCCCATCAGCGTGCTGAACACCTCGGCCGCTTCTTCGTCGCTGCTGACACGCACTTGCAAAAGCGTCCGGGTCGCGGGGTCGAGGGTGGTTTTCCAGAGCTGCTCTGGGTTCATCTCGCCGAGGCCCTTGAAGCGCTGGATGGAAAGACCGCGCCGCCCCTCCGCCAGGATGCGCTCGAAGGCGCTGTGCGGGCCGAAGACCTCGCTTCCGTCCTTTTCGAGATCGAGTCGCGCCGGGGTCGCGAAACCGCCCCGCAGCCGTTCGGCGCGCTCGGCGAGCCAGCGCGCTTCGGCACTCTTGAGCGCCGTCGCATCGAGGTGATGGCGTTCGGTGACGCCGCGCACGGTCCGCCCGAACACCAGCCCGCCGCCATCGGGAGCGACCACCCAGCCGCGCTCGTTCGGCAGCGAGACCGCATCGAGCCGTGCGGCGAAGTTCTGCGCCCGCGCGGCGTCATGCACCGCATCGGGGGCGAGAATGCCGACGATCGCCGCCTGTTCGAGCAGCGCAACCGGTGCCGTCGCATGGCCGAGACGCGCAAGACGGTGGCTCACCTCGCGAAGGAACCCCATTTCCTCGGCCAGTTCGGCGCCGGCGAACACCCGGCCATCGGCATAGGCGAGCCGCGCCTCGGCGAGCGCCTTGCCGATCAGGAATTGTTCGAGCGCCGCGTCATCCTTCAGATAGCGCTCGTCATTGCCCCGCTTGGCGCGATAGAGCGGCGGCTGCGCGATGTAGAGATGGCCGCGCGCGATCAGTTCCGGCATCTGGCGGAAGAAGAACGTGAGGAGGAGCGTGCGGATATGCGAGCCATCGACATCGGCGTCGGTCATGATGACGATGCGATGGTAGCGGAGCCGGTTGATATCGAAGCCGCCCTGATCGGGATCGCTGCGCCCGATGCCGGTGCCGAGCGCGGTGATCAGCGTGCCGACTTCGGCCGAGGACAGCATGCGATCGAAACGCGCGCGCTCGACATTGAGGATTTTGCCCTTGAGCGGCAGGATCGCCTGAGACTTGCGATTGCGGCCCTGTTTTGCCGACCCCCCGGCGCTGTCGCCCTCGACGATGAAGATCTCGGCTTTCGCGGCATCGCGCTCCTGGCAATCGGCGAGCTTGCCCGGCAGTGTCGAGACATCGAGCACGCCCTTGCGCCGGGTCAAGTCGCGCGCTTTGCGTGCCGCCTCGCGCGCCGACGCCGCGTCCATCACCTTTTGGATGATGCCGCGCGCTTCTTTCGGATGGGTCTCGAACCAATGCGCGATCGCGTCCGACGTCACCGCCTGGACCACCGGCTGGACCTCGGAGCTGACCAGTTTGTCCTTGGTCTGGGAGGAGAATTTCGGGTCCGGCACCTTGACCGAGAGCACCGCCGTCAAACCTTCCCGCATATCCTCGCCGACCAGCGCGAGATTGTCTTTCTTGCCCATGGATTCGGCGTATTTGGTGACAACCCGGGTGAGGGCGGCGCGAAATCCGGCGAGATGGGTGCCGCCGTCGCGCTGGGGGATGTTGTTCGTGAAGCAGAGCATGGTCTCATGGAAGCTGTCGTTCCAGGAGAGCGCGAATTCGACCTTGATGCCATGCGCGCCTTCTTGCGCGTGATGGCCGATCGGTGGGGTGAAAACCGGGTTTTTGGCGCGATCGAGCCAGGAGACGAAGGCATTGAGGCCGCCATCGTAATGGAATCGGCTGCTCTGCGGCGGCGAATGACGCTCGTCGCGCAATTCGATGACGATGCCGGAATTGAGGAAGGCGAGTTCACGCAGGCGCCGCTCCAAGAGCGCGTAATCGAACTCGGTCCTGGTGAAGACCGCGGGGTCCGGCTTATAGCTGACCTCGGTTCCGGTCGGCGCGTCGGACGGGCCGATTTCGGCCAGCGGCGCCTCCGCCTCGCCGCGGCGGAAGCGAATGAAATATTCCCGCCGGTCGCGCCAGACGCGGACCTCCATCCATTCCGAGAGCGCATTGACCACGGCGGCGCCGACGCCGTGCAGCCCGCCCGAGACCTTGTAGGAATTCTGGTTGAACTTGCCGCCGGCGTGAAGCCGCGTCAGCACCACCTCGGCCGCCGAGATGCCTTCCTCATGGTGGATGTCGATCGGGATGCCGCGGCCATCATCGCGGACGGTGAGGCTGCCATCGCCATTGAGGGTGACCCGCACCTCACGGGCGAAGCCGGCCTGGGCCTCGTCCATGGCGTTGTCGATGATTTCGGACGCGGTGTGGTGCAGGCCCGAGCCGTCATCGGTATCGCCGATATACATGCCGGGGCGTTTGCGCACCGCCTCCAGCCCACGGAGCACCGAAATCGAAGAGGCGTCATAAAGCTCGGCTTCAGGCAGCGACGCGGCGGGTTTGGTCATGCCGGCGGAATACTCCAGAATGGTCGGATAATGGGCGTTCCTTATAGACCGCGGGGCGCGCAAAACCCAGAGGGGGAACCGACGGGGGCGGAACAGGCATGGGCATCGACGGCGGCGAGAAAGGCAGGATCGGCGGTGAGCCGGCCGCCGCCGCAATGCCAGCCGGTCGCGGCGCCGGCGAGCGGCAGAAACAACTCGCGGTCGGTCCCGGTCAGGAATATTTGCGCCGGAAGTTCGGCCACCGCCGCGATCAGCGCCGCGCGGCGATTGGTATCGAGATGCACCATCGGCTCGTCGAGGAGCAGGATCGGCGCGAAGCCGCGCACCCGCGCGACCAGAGCGGCATGGCCGAGGATGACGCCGATGAGGAGCGCCTTCTGCTCGCCGGTGCTCGCCTGCGCCGCCGGCAGGTCGCGGGCGGCGTCATGCAGGGCGAAATCGGCGCGATGAGCGCCAAACCCGTTCTGCCCGCTCGCCCGATCGGCGCCCCGCCCCTCATGGAGCCGGGCGCGCAGCCAGTCCTCGACCGCCAAAGCCGGCGATTGCCCCAGCCGCGCCGCGATCGGACAGAGAAGATCGGCGCGCGCCGGCGGAAAACCCGCCGGGGTCACTCGCGCCAAAGCCTGGTTCAGCCGCCGCAGAACGCCGGCGCGGGCGGCGGTGACGGCAACCGCGTGACGGGCGATCGCATCCTCGATCGCGGCGAGCCAGGCGGGATCGGCGCCGCCTGAGCGCAGCAGGCGGGCGCGGGCGGCGAGCGCCCGCTCATGGGCGGCGAGTTCGCGGCCATGCCCCGCTTCGAGGGCGGCGACCAGCCGGTCGAGAAAGCGCCGCCGCCCGCTCGCCCCTTCCTGGAACAAGCGCTCCATCGGCGGGGTGAGCCAGGCCAACGCGACACGGGCGGCGATGTGGCCCTGGCTTTCGGGGGCGGCGCCGTCGAGGCGGAAGACGCGCCTTGGCTCGACATCTCGGGCCGCCCCTGGGGCCGCGCCGTCCGGGATCGCCCCTGGGGCCGGAACCCCGGTCGCGACCGTGAAATCCCCCTCGATCCCGGCGAATCGCCCGGCGACCGCGAAGCCACCCGGGCCATCGCGCCGGGCGAGATCGGCGCGGCGGGCAAGGCGCAGGCCGCGTCCGGCGCCGAGCAGCGAAACCGCCTCCAGGATATTGGTCTTGCCACCGCCATTGGGGCCGAAAATCGCCGCGATGCGGGCATCCGCCGCCCCGCCCGGATGCCAGGCGAGACGGGCATGGTTGCGGAAATCACTGAGCGCGAGGCGGGTGAGGCGAAGGCCCGCGCCGCTCGCGGACACACCGCGTCCTTTTCGGTCCCCCGCGGCGTCAAACCCGCATCGGCATCAGCACGTAAAGCGCGCTCGCGTCGGCCGCATCGCGCACGATCGTCGGCGCGCCGCCATCGGCGAAGAGAAACTCCACCTCGCCCTCGATCTGGTCGGTGATATCGGTGATGTAGCGCGCCTGAAAGCCGATTTCGAGCGGTCCGTTGTCGTAATGGACCCGCGCCCCGTCGAGTTCCTCGGTCGCCGTGCCGTGCTCGGGATTGGCCGCCGACAGCACCAGGAGATCGCGCGCCAGCGAAAGCTTCACCGGCCGCGTCCGCTCCAGCGAAATCGCCGCGACGCGCGCGACCGCCTCGGCGAAATCCTTTTTCACGACGCGCAGAACCTTGTCGTTGCCGCGCGGGATGACGCGGTCATATTCCGGAAACGTGCCATCGATCAGCTTGCTGGTCAGCGTCACCGGGCCGAGGGTGAACTGAATGCGCGTATCCGAAAGCGCGATCGTGACCTGATCGCTGGTCTCCTCGATGAGCTTGCGCAACTCGGCGACGGTCTTGCGCGGCACGATGACGCCGGGCATCCCCGCCGCCCCCTCCGGCAGCGGCTCCTCGACGCGGGCGAGGCGATGGCCGTCGGTCGCGACCGCGCGCAAAACCGGGGCCCCCTCGCTTTCGGTCGCGTGCAGATAGATGCCGTTCAGGTAATAGCGGGTTTCCTCGGTGCTGATCGCGAAACGCGAGCGATCGATCATCGCCCGCAAGACGCCGGCCGGGAGCGCGAAGCGATGCCCGAGGCTGCCCGCCGTCATCGCCGGAAAATCCTCGACGGGGAGCGCATTCAGGCTGGTCGCGAAGCGCCCGGCGCGAAGCTGGAGCGCGGTCTCGCCGCCGCGATGGCTGATTTCGATCTCGACCCCGTCGGGGAGCTTGCGGACGATCTCGTAAAGCGTCGCCGCCGGCGCGGTCGCGGCGCCATCCTGCACGACCGCCGCCGCGACGTCCTGGACGACGGCGATCTCCATGTCGGTCGCGGTCAGCGAAAGCCGCCCCTCGCGCGCGACGATCAGGACATTGGCAAGAATTGGCAGCGTATTGCGCTTCTCGACCACGCTTTGGACATGCGCAAGCGTCTTGAGGAGCGTCGCCCGGTCAGCCTTGAAATTCATTGTCCCCATCCCTGCTACGCCGCGAGCGGAAGGCGGGCACTGACTGCCATCCTTCGCCAGAAACCAGGGTATAGCAACCGAGCGGGGGCCGCGAAAGCCGGGCTTGGCGTTCGCCTTCATCGGCGGGAAATGTCATAATGTCGCACGGGTGGCCATGCGGGCGATCATCGCCCGCTGCCCGCCGCCCCGCTGCCCGCCGCAATGACAGGAATGCCGGTTATGCCAGACCCCTTGAACGCCGCCGCCGAGGCCAAGCCGGCCGATCCCCTCCCGCCCGATCCGCGGCCGGGCGCCGGCGCCAACCTCCTGTTCCTGCGCGAGGAGCAGATCAGGGTGACGCAGGAGATGCTGTTCTTCGCCTATCGCGACATCACCGCCGCGGCGGACGCGATCCTCGCCGATCTCAATCTCGGGCGTGCTCACCACCGCGCCCTGCTCTTCATCGGCCGCAATCCCGGGATCAGCGTCGGCGATCTGCTGGCGATCCTGCAAATCACCAAGCAGAGCCTGGCCCGCGTGCTGACGCCGCTGATCGCCGCCGGCTACGTGCGCCAGGAATCGGGCTTGAGCGACCGCCGTCAGCGCCTCCTGTTCCTGACCGATCAGGGCAATGCCTTGGAGCGCGGCCTTTTCGAGCGCCAGCGCGAGCGTCTCGTCGCCGCCTATCGCGAAGCCGGCGGGCAAGCGGTGGAAGGGTTCCGGCGAGTGCTGCGCGGCATCATGAACGAGGCGGCGCGGAACTATATCGCACACGGGGAAGCCACTTCCGGGCGCGGCCAGCGGGCGGGGGCGCCGCGGGACGACCCGGGCAGGGGCAAGACCTGAGCCGATGGCAGGCGGGATGCGCGAGGAAAACCATGTTCTGATCGTCGATGACGATGCCCGGCTGCGCGCCCTCCTGTCACGGTTTCTCGGCGAGCGCGGGTTTCGTGTCACCGTCGCCGAGACCGCCGCCGAGGCGCGCGACCGCTTGCGCTTCATGCAACCCGATCTGATCGTCCTCGATGTGATGATGCCGGGCGAATCGGGGATCGAGCTGATCACCCGCTTGCGGAAGGAGGGGCTCGCCCTCCCGGTGCTCCTGCTCACCGCGCGCGGCGCGCCGGAGGACCGCATCGTCGGCTTCGAGGCCGGCGCCGATGATTATCTGCCGAAGCCCTTCGCCCCCGACGAGCTGGTGCTGCGGATTCGCGCCATCCTCCGCCGCGCCGCCGCGCCGGTTCAGCCGCAGGGACCGGTGCAGCTCGGCAGTGCCGTGTTCGATCCCGAACGCGGCGAATTGCGCGGCCCCGACGGGATCCGGCGCCTCACCGGCGGCGAACTGGCCCTCCTCGCCGCGCTCGCCCAGCGTCCCGGCGCCGTCCTCTCGCGGGAAGAAATCGCCGCCGCCCTCGCCATGGACGACACCAGCGAGCGCGCGATCGACGTCCAGGTGACGCGGCTGCGGCGCAAAATCGAGGCCGACCCGCGCGAGCCGCGCTTTCTGCATACCGTGCGCGGCCGCGGCTATGTGCTGAAACCCGGCCATTGAGATGCGCTTCGCGACCCGTTTTTCCGGCCGCTTCATCAAGCGCGCCTTACCGCGCTCCCTCCTCGGGCGGAGCCTCCTCATCATCCTGCTCCCGCTCGTTCTCGTGCAGGTGGTGGCGTTGCAGATTTTTTACGGCAGCCACCTCGAACTGATCTCCCGCCGCTTCGCCGGCGCCGTGGCCGGGGAGATCGGCTTCACCCTCGATCTCCTCCGCCGCACCCCCGACCCCGCCGAGCGGCAATGGATTCTGGACGAGGCGCGGACGGAATTCGAATTCGCCATGCGCATCCGCCCCGGCGCCCGGCTCGCCACCACCAAGAGCCGCAACATCCCGGGACCGATGGATGACGATCTCGCCGAGGCCTTGCGCGAGAAAATCGGCCTCCCCTTCCGCATGGACTGGACGTCGGACCCGCAATCGGTGCTGGTCGAGGTGCAGTTCTGGGATGGCGTTCTGGAGGTCGAGGCGCCACGCAAGCGGCTTTATGCCAGCACCATCTATCTTTTCGTGCTGTGGCTGGTCGGCTCGGCGATTCTGCTGTTCTCCATCGCGGCGCTCTTCATGCGCAACCAGGTGCGCGCCATCCGCCGCTTAGCGAGCGCCGCCGAGGCCTTCGGCATGGGCCGCGATGTCGGACCGATCAAGCCCGAGGGCGCGACCGAGGTGCGCCAGGCGGCGACCGCCTTCAACCGCATGCAGGAGCGCATCCGCCGCTTTCTCGCCCAGCGCACCGAAATGCTCGCCGGCGTCTCGCATGATCTGCGCACGCCGCTCACCCGGCTCCGCCTCGCCCTCGCCATGCTGCCGGCGGAGTCCGCCCTCCGCCAGGACATCGCCGAGATGACCACCGATGTCGAGGAAATGGATCGCATGATCGGCGGCTATCTCGCGTTCGCCCGCGGCGAAGGCACCGAGCAGGCGCAGCCGACCGATCTCGCCGCGATGCTCGAGGACATCGCCGCGGGCGCCCGCCGCGCCGGGGCGGCGATCACGCTGATCACGCCGCCTTCGCTGACGCTGCCGCTCCGCTCGGACGCCATGCGCCGCGCGATCACCAACCTGATCGACAATGCCCGCCGCCACGCGCGCCACGTCACCGTCACCCTGAGCACGCCGAGCAGCCGCATCGCCGCCATCGCCGTCGATGATGACGGCCCCGGCATCCCGCCCGAGCGCCGCGAAAGCGTCTTTCGCCCGTTCGAAACCGGCGCCGCCGGCGGCACCGGCCTCGGCCTCACCATCGCCCGCGACATCGCCCGCGCCCATGGCGGCGATATTTCTCTCGATACCAGTCCCCAAGGCGGGTTGCGGGCACGGATTTCACTGCCGATCTGATCAGGGAAGATTTGTTCTTTTTTGTAAAAAAGAACCAAAAAACTTTTTACCCGTTGGGCAGTGCCGCAGGCGCTGCCCGCCACGCCGCGCCATAGGTCGTGCGCGCCGGCAGAGCGGCGGCGAGTTCGGGATCCTGAAGGGCTTGGAATTCCGCCTCGTGCTCGTAATCCGGCATCAGGGCAACCAAACCGGGATCGCGCCACGACGCCGGATGGAAATAGATCTCGCTCAGGCCCTCCGGTAGGTTCGGCGCGAGCCGCCGGAGCCGCGCCGCCGTCATGTGCCCGCTCCAGGCGATGCCGAAAGCATGGTCATTGACCATGAGCCCGGCGCGACGCGCCATCCGACGCAAAACCCCGCTCCAGAGATAAAGGGCACGGTCGCCGATCCCCGGCCGCGTGCCTGAGGCGGCGAGCACGGCGGGCGGCTCGGCCGGGACGCGGAGCGCGCGGAGATCGAAGCGGCGGCCGGCCTCGATCATCATCCGGGCGACGCCGGGATGGAGATGCATGTGCTTGTGGGCGTTCGCGTGATCGAGCACGAGCCCGGTCGCGGCGAAGGCGGCGAACTGGGCCGCGATCTCGGCGGCGAGCTGGCGGCGTAGCCCGGGGCGGAAACCATAGGCGAAGCCACGCCGCGCCTGGTCGGCGCCGAACCGGCCAGCGGCATCGACAAGGTCCGGAATGGCGGCGCGCGGCAGCACCGCCGGCCCATCGACGAGCACGAGATGCAGACCGACCGCGAGATCGGGCAGGCGCCGCGCCCGCCGCACCGCATCCGCCGTCGCCGGCGCCGCCATCATCAGACTGGCACTGGTGAGGATCCCGTCGCGATGCGCCGCCTCGACGGCCTCGTTCACCGCTTCCGAAAGGCCGAAATCATCCGCCGAGATGATCACCCGTTTCATCGCGCGGCCGGCTCAATCGTCGCGCCCGGCTCAATCGTCGCGATAGACGCGCTCCATCCGCTCGTGGCGCTCCTGGGCTTCGATCGAAAGGGTTGCGATCGGGCGCGCCTCGAGGCGTTTCAGCCCGATCGGCTCGTCGGTTTCCTCGCAATAGCCATAGCTGCCGTTGTCGATGCGGGCGAGCGCCTGGTCGATCTTGGCGATCAGCTTGCGGGCGCGGTCGCGGGTGCGAAGCTCCAGCGCCCGATCGGTCTCGACACTGGCGCGATCAGTAATATCGGCTTCGTGAATCCCGCCCTGCGACAGGCTGGCCAACGTGCCATCGGCTTCACGTAATAAATCAGCACGCCAACGGAACAATTTCTGGCGGAAATACTCCACCTGTAGAGGATTCATGAACGGTTCATCCTCTGACGGGCGGTAATCGGGTGGCAACGTCACCATCATCTCAGCCGTCCTGCTCTCGTTTCTTCTCCAGGCCGGAAGAGAGCACCGGCCTGCCCTTGGCGAGGCATGGGGCTTATAGCCGCGCCGGATAGGCCCGCCAAGGGGAAAGCGTGACCACGACGGACGTCAGCGGCGTTTCTTCAATGAATTGACATAAAACGAAAATCATCGCTTCCCGGGATGCACGCGGGCGCCGAGGGCATGGCGCGCCAATTCCACCTTGGCGCGCAAAACCACCGCCGCGACCACGGCGCGAAGCTCGGGATCACGCGCCTCCGCCGGGCTGATTTCGGCCAGGGCGGCGAGACGGGCGAGCACCGCCCCGGTCTCGGCGCCGGTCTCGGCCCCGGTCTCGCCGCGGGTGGTGAGAAGCGCGCGCTGCAAGGCGGCAAGCTCGGCGAGGATGTCGCGGCCATGGCGGCGCGCTTTCTGGTCGGCGACACTCTCATCGCTCGCCTCCTGCAGCAGCAAAATCGCCTCGAGGCCGCCGATCGCGGCGCTTTCCGCCGGCGCCGCCACTTCCGCGGCGGCATCACTCGGCACCGCGAAGCGAAGTTTGGCGGCGGCCTTGCGCGGCGCCGTCTCGCGAACTCCGCCGGGGCCGAATGGACCTGTAATGCCGATCATCGTCGCGGCTCCTTTTTCCCGGACAACTCTGCCGCCCGGCAAATCCTGCCTGCCGGCCCGACCGGCCTTGCCCCGGCGGGGGGCGGTTTTCCGCGCCCGCCGCCCTGGCACGGGATTTGCGAAAACCCCTCCGCCATCCCGTCTCCGGCCGCCGTGGCCATCCGGCCCATGTCTAGCGGAGAAAAGGATGGCAGGGAATTCTTGACGTCTCGCTACTTTCGGGGACCGACCGTGTTGCGCCCTTTCGCCTGTTGTCTTTTTGCCCTCGGCGTCCTGTTCGGCCCGGCGCTTGCCCCGGCGATGGCGCAGATTCGCATCAAGGACATCGCCGATATCGAGGGCGTGCGCCAGAACCAGCTCGTCGGCTATGGCCTCGTCGTCGGGCTGAACGGCACCGGCGACCGGCTGATGAGCGCCATCTTCACCCGCCAATCCCTGATCGGCATGTTGGAACGGCTCGGCGTCAACACCATGGACCAGGCACAGAATCTCTCGACCAAGAACATCGCCGCGGTGATGGTGACGGCGGAATTTCCGGCTTTCGCGCGGAACGGCAATCGGATCGATGTCACCGTCTCCTCGCTCGGCGACGCGACCGACCTGATGGGGGGGACGCTGATGGTGACCCCGCTGCTCGGCGCCGATGGCGAGGTCTATGCCGTCGCCCAGGGGGCGATCTCGACCGGCTCGATCTCGGCCCGCGGCGCGGCGCAGACGGTGACGCGCGGGGTGCCGACCACCGGGCGCATCCCCAATGGCGCGACGGTGGAGCGCGAGGTGCCGTTTTCCCTCGCCAGCCTGCAGATCCTGCATCTCGGTCTCCGCAATCCCGATCTCACCACCGCCGAGCGCATGGCGAGCGTGGTCAACCAGGCGCTCGGCGGCCAGCTCGCCAGTGTCACCGACCCGCGCACCATCGCCGTCGATCTCCATGGCCGCGACGTGGTCTCGACGCTGGCGCGGATCGAGAATCTGCATGTCGAGCCGGATCAGCCGGCGACCGTGGTGGTGGACGAGGCCACCGGCACCATCGTCATGGGCGCCGATGTGCGCATCAGCACCGTCGCCATCGCCCAGGGCAATCTCACCATCCGCATCACCGAGACGCCGCAGGTGAGCCAGCCCGGCGCCTTCTCCGGCGGGCAGACCGTCGTCGTGCCGCGCACCAACATCCAGGTGGACGACCAGAAGAACCGCAAGCTCGGCATCCTGCAATCGGGGACGACATTGCAGGAGGTGGTTTCGGCGCTCAATTCCCTCGGCATCGGCCCGCGCGACATGATCACCATCCTCGAGGCGATTAAGTCCGCCGGCGCCCTGCAAGCCGACCTCCAGGTGCATTGATGGCCGGAACCCTCCTGCCGCCGGTGAGCGCGTTACCGCCCGAGGCGGCGGGGCTGCCGGCGGCGGTGATCAGCAAGGCGTGGTCGGCGGCGCATGATTTCGAGGCGATGGCGCTCAGCCGGTTCCTCGCGCCGATGTTCGACACCGTCGATCTCAGCCATTCCGCGTTCGGCGGCGGCAGCGCGGAAGAGAGCTGGAAGCCGATGCTGATCGATGCCATCGGCAAGCAAATCAGCGCCGCTGGCGGGCTTGGCCTCGCCCGGCCGGTGTTCGCCGAAATGCTGCGCATGCAGGAGACCGCGAGCCACAAGGCCGCGGGCGCGCCCCACTCCCCGTCATCCAGCTCCCCGTCATCCAGATCCCCGTCATCCAGAATGGAGAAGACACCATGAATCCGGATTTGATCGACGCCGCCGTCTCGCTGGTCGAGGTCATCGCTCAGGAAAACGACGCCCTGCGCAGCTTCGATCTCCGCCACGCCGCCTCGCTCACCGACAGCAAGGCGCGCGCCATCGAGGCCTTCATCTCGGCGCAGGCGAAGCAGGATCGCAGCAAAACGATCAGCCCGACGCAGCGCGAGGCGGTGGTCGAGATGGCGGCGCGGCTGCGCGAGCTGGTGGCGGAAAACCGCCGCCTGCTGGAGCGCGCGATCGGGGTGCAGCAGCGCGTGATCGGGGTCGTGGCGCGCGCGGCGCCGCAGGCTCTGGCGGCCAAAAACAGCCGCTATCGCCCCGATGGTTCGCTGGCCACGACGCGCGGCATGCCGGCGGTGGCCCTCTCAGCGCGCGCCTAAACGGGCAAAAGCCTGAACGGGCAAAAGCCCGTGCGCCTCATCGCGGCAAAACGCCGGCCAGGATGACAACGGCGCCAAAACGGCGCCGCAGCATCCAGTATAAAACCATCCGAACCCGCTGATCGACTGTCCGCGTGACCGAACTTCCGGGCGATTGCCCGAGCCAGCGGCTTATTTGATTTTCGCCTCGCGGAACGGAACGTGCCTGCGCACCACCGGATCATATTTCTTCAGCTCGAGCTTGCCGGTCTGGTTACGGGCGTTTTTCTTGGTGACATAGAAATACCCGGTCTCGGCGGTGGAGACGAGCTTGATCTGAACGACGTTGGACTTGGCCATGCGATACCTCTCTCGCGCCGGACGTGGCGCAGGATCAGGGGAAAGTCAAGCCCGCGGCGTCGGAAGCGGGCCGGATGGGATCTCAGGCCGCCGATTCGGGCGCGGCCGGGCGCGGAGCCTCGCCCCTCGGGATATCGCCCCTCGGGATCTCGGCGCGGGCGGTCTCGCCGAGCATCTCGATCCGCCCGGTGATCTGCCCGCCATCCTCGACCTGCAAGCGGCGACAGCGGGCGGTGCCGAGCACGCGCCCGGAGGCGCGGACGATCAGGCTGCCGCGCGCGGTCAGCGTGCCGTCGATGGTGCCGGCGATTTCCGCGTCCTCGACCTCGACCTCACCCTTGAACACGCCACCGGGGGCGATCGCGAGTTCGGTCGCGTGGATCATGCTCGCTTCCACCGTACCCTCGACCACCAGGCGCTCGGCATCCTGCACCGTGCCCTGGACGCTGATCCCGCGGCCGACGACGAGGGTGCGGCGCTCGCTGCTTTCCTCGCGGCCGAGGCGCCCGGCCGGCCGCGGCATGCCGCCGGCAAGCCCGCCGGCAAGCGCACCCTGGCCTCCCGCCGGAGGCACGGTCATCGGAGGCGGCGTGAGGGGTGTGCGGCTCATGAGAGTCTCCTTCGAAGGCGCGGGGCGGAATGGCGGCACACCGATGCCGGTATCGGATTGCTGGCCGGCGAAGGACGCCAGCGGGCCGGAACCCGGCTCGGCCTTGCCGGCGGGCGGCGGGGTTTGCCCGGAGCCCTGCCCGTGCGGCATATGTCCGTGGGCTTGGGCCGGAGTATGCCCCTCGGCCTGGGGCTCCGGTTGGCGGGAATCGCGCTTGGCGACACCGGCCGCCGGCACATCTTCGGGCTTGCGGCGTTTGAACACGGCGGCTCCCTGTGGTTTGCCATGCGGGAGCCCCTGGCTATCACGGAGCCGGGTCGCACGGCAACCCGGGTTGTGCCTCGGCCGAGGCAATGCTACCGCCGGGCCTCGCTGGTTTTCCTGCCGTTCCGTCTCACCGATCGGAGCCCGCCCCATGTCTCCCGCCATGTCTCCCGCCCTTGCTCCCGCCTCTGGATCATCGTCTTCTCTCGATCTCCTTTGCATCGGCAACGCCATCGTCGATGTCGTCGCGCCGGTCGCCGAGGATTTTCTCGCCGGGCACGGCATGACCAAGGGCGTGATGCAACTGATCGACGCCGCCGCCGCCGAAACCCTCTATGCCGCGATGCCGCCGGGGATCGAGAGCAGCGGCGGCTCGGCCGCCAATACCGCGGCGGTCGCGGCCGGGCTCGGGGCGCGGGTCGGGTTTCTCGGCAAGGTCGCCGCCGATCAACTCGGCGCGGTGTTCCGCCACGATATCGTCGCCGCCGGGGTGCGTTACCCCACCCCGCCGCTCACCGCTGGCGCCCCGACGGCGCGCTGTCTCATCCTCGTCACCCCGGACGGGCAGCGGACGATGAACACCTTCCTCGGCGCCTCGGTGACGTTCAGCGAATCCGATCTCGATCATGATCTGATCAAGGCCGCGAAAACCCTCTATCTCGAGGGATTTCTCTTCGACCCGGCGCCGGCCCAGGCCGCCTTCCGCGCCGCCGCAAGCCTCGCGCGTGAGGCCGGCAACCGGGTCGCGCTCTCGCTCTCCGATCCGTTCTGCGTCGCCCGCCACCGCGACGCCTTCCGGGCGTTGTTGCCGACGATCGATATTCTCTTTGCCAATGAGGCGGAAATCACCAGCCTGTTCGAGACCGACGATTTCGACCGCGCGGCGGCGGCGGCGCGAAAGGCGGTGCCGCTCGCGGTGCTGACGCGGAGCGAGCGCGGCAGCCTGATCGTCCAGGGCGCCGAGCAGGCGATGGTGCCGGCGGCGCCGGCGGAGGTCGTCGATACCACCGGCGCCGGCGACGCCTATGCGGCGGGCTTCCTCACCGGTCATGGCCAGGGGCGTGGCCTCGCCGCCAGCGGCTGGCTCGGCAGCCGCGCGGCGGCGGCGGTGATCGGCCATTACGGCGCCCGCCCGCGCCTCGACCTCGCCGGCCTCGCGCAGGCCAGCCATTAAGCGATAGATAAGGTCATCATCGTCAGCGGGACGGATGGGGCAGGAAAGGTTAGGGTATGGGGGCCAGCGGATTTCCGATTGATCTGATCCTATTCGGCATGATCGCGCTGTTTCTGGTGCTGCGGCTCCGCAGCGTGCTCGGCCGGCGCACCGGCTTCGAACGCCCGGAGCCGCCGCCGACCCTCGCCGAGGGCGGCACCGTGATCGAGGGCCACGCCGAACCGGTCGCCATGCCGCCGGCGCCGAAACGCGGCTTCCCCGCGCCCGACAGCCCGGCGACGCAAGCGCTCGCGGCGATGCGCGGCATCGACCGCAGCTTCGACCCGATGTCTTTCCTCGCGGGCGCCGAACGCGCCTTCCGCCTCATCGTCACCGCTTACGCGAAGGGCGACCGCGCCACCCTGGCGCCGCTGCTCGGCCCCGAAACCGGCCAGATTTTCGCCGCCGCGATCACCGCGCGCGAGGCCGCCGGCGAAACCGTCGAGAGCGAGATCAAGGCGCTGCTCGCCACGACCATCACCGATGCCGCGCTCGCCGGCACCCGCGCCAGCATCACCGTCCGCTTCGTCTCCGACCAGGTGAGCCTGACCCGCGGACGGGACGGCGAGATCGTCCACGGCGGCGAGGCGGTGACCGAGATCACCGATCTCTGGGTGTTCGAGCGCGACCTCACCAGCGCCGATCCGTCGTGGCGACTGGCCGCGGCGCAAAGCCACTGAAATTTCCAGGAAGTTCCGATGATCCGAGGCGATACGATGCGCCGCCGGTGGCGGCAGGCGGCCGGGCTGGCCTTGCCCCTCCTGCTCGCCGCCTGCGTCGTCGCGCCGCAGCAAGCCGCGCCTCCCCACATGGCGCTGACCGCGGTCGCCTTCACCGATCTCCCGGGCTGGGCGCAGGATGACAGCGCCGCCGCCCTCACCGCCTTCACGCGGAGCTGTGCGCGGCTCGCGGTCATGCCGGCGGATCAGCGGCTCGGCGGCGAGGGGCTGGCGGAGACGCGCGGCGGGCGGGCGGAAAACTGGCGCGCGCTCTGCGAACAAGCCCGCCACCTGCCGCCCGGAGACCAGGGCGAGGCCCGGCATTTCTTCGAGAGCGGGTTCCAACCCTACCTCGTCAGCGAACCCAACACCGCCGAGGCCCTCTATACCGGCTATTACGAGCCCGAACTGCGCGGCGCGCGCAGCCCCGGCGGCGCTTTCCAGACCCCGCTGCTCGGCCGCCCGCTCGATCTCGTCACCGCCGATCTCGGCGATTTCGCGGCTGATCTCAAAGGCCGCCACCTCGCCGGGCGGGTCAGCAACGGCCGCCTCGTCCCCTATCCGACGCGCGCCGAAATCGATGCCGGGGCGCTCGCCAGCCAGCGCCTGGCGATCCTTTGGGTAAACAGTCCGATCGAGGCGTTTTTTTTGCAAATCCAGGGCTCCGGCAGGATAGATCTGCCGGACGGCACGCTGGTGCGGGTGGCCTATGCCGGACAGAACGGCAGGCCCTACGTGCCGATCGGGCGCGTCCTCGCCGCGCGCGGCGAGATCACCGCCGATCAGATCTCCGAGCAAACCATCCGCGCCTGGCTGACCGCGCACCCCAAACAGGCGCAGGCGGTGATGGAAGAAAACCCCGATTACGTGTTTTTCCGTGAATTGCACGATTATCCCGCCGATCTCGGCCCCCCCGGCACGCTCGGCGCGCCGCTGACGCCGGAGCGCTCGCTCGCCGTCGACCGCCAGTTCATCCCGCTCGGCGCGCCGGTGTTCATCGCGACGACCGATCCGGTGAACCACACGCCGCTCACGCGGTTGATGGTCGCGCAGGATCTCGGCGGCGCGATCACCGGGCCGCTCCGGGCCGATATCTTCTTCGGTTGGGGCAAGGAAGCCGCCGATCGCGCCGGGCGGATGAACGCGCAAGGGGCGGAGTATTTACTGCTGCCACGCTGAGATAATAATTAAAACTCTTCTTTTGACTTCCGAAAAAAAAGCAAAAAGACTTCCCTTGTTTCCCTTGAAGTGGCTATGCCATTGGCACAGCATCACGGGATAAAAGTTTTTTGGTTCTTTTTTACCAAAAAAGAACAATTCTTATCTTTTGTTTTCGCTAATTGATCTGCACCGATTGCAGCGCCTCCTCCAATTCCTGGAAACTCGGCATGTGCTGATTGGGCACCATCTTGCGCCCGGTCTCGACGCTGATCTGCGGCGCGTTGCCATGCAGATGCGCAATCAGAACGGCGCGGATCACCTCGTAATATTTCCCCTCCTCCTCGACGATCCCCTTGATGCGGGCGGCGAAGGGCGCGGTGAGGCCGTAGGAGAGCAGCACGCCGAGAAACGTGCCGACCAGCGCGCCGCCGATCATCTGCCCGAGCACCGCCGGCGGATCGCTGATATGCGACATCGTCTTGATCACGCCGAGCACGGCGGCGACGATGCCGAGCGCCGGCAAGCTATCGGCGACGGTTTGCAGCGCGTGGGCGCTGTGCAGCTCCTCGGCCATCGTTTTCTTGATCTCGCGCGCCATCACGTCCTCGATCTGGTAGGGGTCATCGGCATTCATCCCGACCATCCGGAGGTAGTCGCAAATCATCGCGTTGGCGTGGTGATTGCCAAGAATCTTGGGATATTTCTGAAACGCCTTGCTCTCGTCGGGGCGCTCGATATGGGCTTCGAGCGCCATCGGCCCCTTGCTCGACGCGAGCTTGGCGAAAAAGAACAGGAGCGAGAGCAGATCGACGTAATCGGCCTTCGCGAACGCCGCGCCCTTCATCACCTTCCCGAAGCTCGCGAGCGTGTGTTTCACGTCGTGCATCGAATTGGCCATCACCAGCGTCGCCGTGGCGGCGCCGCCGATCGAGATCATCTCGAACGGCATCGCCTCGGCCAGGACGCCGATATTGCCCCCCGAGGCGATGAAGGTGCCGAACACACAAACCAGCAAAAAAACCAGTCCGCCGATGGTCAGCATGGCCAGATGCTCACCGGTTGGCGGCGGGCGCGGCAGCGGGCGCGGCGGGTTCGTGCGCGGCGGATGGCGCCGGGCGCGGCGGCGCCTTGGGCGGCGCGGCGGCGCGCAAGACCACGACGGCGACCCGCCGGTTGGCGGCGGCGAGCGGATCGCCCGGCAGCAGCAGTTCGCGATCGGCGTGGCCGGTGACACTCTGGAACCGGTCTTCCGGCAAGCCGGCCTCGGAGAGAAAGCGCCGCGTGGCATTGGCGCGCTCGGTCGAGAGATCCCAGTTCGATTTGCCGCCGCCATGATAGGGGGCTGCGTCGGTATAACCGCCGATCGACAGACGTTCGGGCAGCCGGTTCAAGACCGGGGTGATTTTCACCAGCAGATCCCGCGCCCGCTCATTCGGGGCCGAGGCGCCGAGATCGAACATCGGGCGCTTATCCTCATCGAGAATCTGGATGCGAAGCCCCTCGGGCGTCTCGTCGATGGCGAGCTGGTGGGCGAGATCGCGGAGCGCCGGGTCGCTCGCGATGGCGGCGCGGATTTCGCGCGCGGCCTGTTGAAACGATGCCTCTTCCGCGCGGCGGGGATCGGCGTCCTTGGCCGCGGCCGGCGGAACCGGCGCCGTTGCCGCGGCGCCAACGGCGGTTGATGCGGCGGTTGATGCGGCGGCTGATGCGGCGGTTGATGCGGCGTCCCCCTTGGCTGGGGTCGCCGGCGAGGTTTGCGGCGCGACCACCGCCTGGCCGCCTGGTGCCGCGGGGCCGCTGTCGCCACGCCCCGATTTGCCGTCATCGGCGCGGAAGGTGAGGGTATTGCCGGGGAGACCGTTGCCGCTCCCGGTCAGATCCTTGCCGCCGGGATTGAGATCGTCGTTCTGGTTGGGATCGGGCTGCACTTGCGCCGGCGTCTCGCCATTGTCCTCATCGACGTCCTGCATCGCCGAGGCGGCGCCCATCACCACCTGCTCGGCGCCGCGATCGGAGACCATGCTGCCGTCCTCGAACGGCGTCTTGCCGCCGAAAGGCTTGCCCGAGCCCGAGGTCTGATGGCTGAAGATGTTGGATTTGCTGAAATAATCGGCGAGACCGCGGCGCTGCTCCTCGGAGGTCGCATTGATCAGCCACATCAGCAGGAAAAACGCCATCATGGCGGTGACGAAATCGGCGTACGCCACCTTCCAGGCGCCGCCGTGGTGGCCGCCCTCGATCACCTCCTCCTTGCGGATGAGGACGATTTTCTTGGCGTTTTCGCCGTTTCTGCCGCTTTTGCCTGCCATTGTCTTCCGTGCCGCTCTTGCCCACGCCGGGGGAGCATGCACGGACTTGCTTAACCCTTGCCTAAATTCGCCGGCGCCCGGGCAAAATTCCGGCGAAAAAGATCACGCCCGCCAGGATCGGTCGCGGCGATCGAGAAGACGCAGCATGGCCGGCCACTCCATCACGCCGAAACGCCGCCGCGTCTCGGGATGATAGAGATACCGGGCATGATCGATCACCGTCTCCGGAGGAAAAGCAAGCTCGGTCCGCGCCGCCATCGCGTCCACCTGCGCGCGGCAGGCCATTTCCAGCCAATACATGGCGTTGAACGCTTCGGCGACGCTCGGCGCGGCGGTGAGCAGGCCGTGATTGCGCAGAATCATGCCGCTCGCGCCGCCGAGATCGGCGACCAGCCGGGCCCGCTCGGCGGGATCGACCGCCGGCCCCTCGTAATCGTGATAGGCCACCGGCAGGCAGCGCATCGCCGTCTGGGTCAGCGCGAGCAGGCCGCAGCGCATCGCCGAAACCGCCATCCCGGCGCGGGTATGGGTGTGAATGACGCAGCCGATATCGGCGCGCGCGCCATGCACGGCGCTGTGGATGACGTAGCCCGCCTGGTTGATGCCGATCTCCTCGTGCGGATTGAGCAGAACCCGGCCGGCGAGATCGATGGTGATCAGGCTGGAGGCGGTGATTTCCTCGTACATCCAGCCATAGGGATTGATCAGCAGCCGCTCGCCCTCGCCAGGGGCGCGCCCAGGGACGCGCACGGTGATGTGATTATAGACGAGATCGCTCATCCCGAAATGCGCGACCAGGCGATAGCACGCGGCGGCTTCCAGCCGCGCCTGCCATTCCGCGGCAGAGACGCTCTCTCGCACCTGATCGAGGGCGATCCTTCCCTCGCCGCCGGCATCGGGGGTGGGGGCGAAAGCGGGGGTGGTTTCGGCCATGGCTCAGTCTCCTCGCATCAGGCGCAGACATCTCCGGGCCAGGGCGCCGGCGCGCGCCTCGGCCAGCGCCGCGACCCGCCCGAACGGCCGTCGCGCGGCCGGGCTGGCGAAACCGCTGGCGAGGAGGGCGTTGACCTCGGCGAGCCGGCCCTTGAGCGCCGCGATCTCGGCCTCCTGCTCGGCGAGCTTGAGATCGCGCAGATAGACGTCATGGCGCGCCGCCTTGTGCTCGATGGTCATCGCGGCGAGCCGGTTTTCGGTCGCGCCGAGCTGGCGGTCGAGCCGCATCAGATAGCGCGTCGCCGGGGTTTCGGCGCGCCGACGGGCGAGCAATTCGTTGGTGTGGAAACGGTAGAGATCGGGATGGGCGAGATCGCTCGCCTGATCGCGCGGCCAGCCCGCGTCCGCCGGCAGGGAAAGCCGCGCCCGCCCGGCGGCATTCGCGTAGAGAAAAACATTCTGCCGGTACCAGAACGGGATGCGCCGGTCGGTCCAGATGCGCGGGCGGATGACATCGTGCGGGCCATAGCCATGCGCGGCGAACAGCCCCGCCCAATAGCCCGGCCAGCGCTCGTTGATGTGGTGGGTGCCGTCCTGGCCGGGGATGGCGGCGCTGAACAGCACGATATCGGCGAGCGCGCAGAGATCGGCGATGAACCCCTCGCCGCGGGAAGCCGGCAAATGCTCGGCGACCTCCAGCGAGACCGCGAGATCGAAGCGCTGCGGGAGGGTGATCGGCCGGGCGAGGTCGGTCTCGCGGAAATGGTCCGGCGCGATCGCCAGCGTCGTCGCAATCTCGCCGCCATCGAGGCCAAGAATATCGCGAACCCCGCCGCGCGCGAAAGACGCGAGCCAATGGCCGGCACCGCAGCCGATATCGACCACCGCGCCGAGATCGGGCAGCATCTCGAGAACCAGCGGCACCACCAGCGCCGCCGCGTCCTCCGCCCCTTCGGCATGGCCGGTGAAGAAATCCTGATCATAGATCGCCTTGAGGTCGGTGGCACTCATCCATTCTCTCCTTTGGGAAATATTATGGAAATAAAAATCTTATTTTGACTTCCAAAAAAGAAGCAAAAAGACTTTCTCCTCGTTTTCTCGGAGTGGCAGCGCCGCAGGCACAGCCCAACGGGTAAAAAGTTTTTTGGTTCTTTTTTTCAAAAAAGAACAATATTTCTTATTCCCCCTTACCTTAAAGACTCTCACCGAGAACCGCCGCGAACACCGCCGGATCGACATTGCCGCCGCTGAGGACCGCGGCGACCGCGCGCCCCTTGGCCGGAAACCTGCCGGCGAGCAGCGCCGCCAGCGCGACCGCGCCGCCGGGTTCGACGACCAGCTTGAGATGGCGGAAGGCGAACGCCATCGCCGCCCGCACCTCCGCCTCGCTGACCACGAGACCGCCGGCGAGGCGGGCACGGTTGATCTCGAAGGTGAGGCGCCCAGGGCTCGGCGCGAGCAGGGCATCGCAGAACCCGCTCCCGCCGGGGGCGTTCGCCAGGCGCGCGCCGGCGGCGAGCGAGCGCCCGGTATCATCCCACCCCTCGGGCTCGACGGCATAAACCCGGGTCTCGGGCGCGGCGCCGGCGGCCGCGAGGGCGCAGCCGGCGATCAGCCCGCCGCCGCCGGTGCAGACCAGCAGCGCCTCCGGCGAAACCCCGCGGGCGCGGCATTCGGCGAAGATCTCCAGCGCCAGCGTCCCCTGCCCGGCGATGACGTCCGGGTGGTCGAAAGGGGGGATGATCGCGGCGCCGCGCGCTTCGGCGAAGGCAAGGGCGAGCGCTTCCCGATCCTCGCGGGCGCGGTCATAGAGCCGGATCTCCGCCCCCCAGCTTGCGGTGCTGGCGCGTTTGATCGCCGGCGCATCGGCCGGCATGAAGACGCTCGCCGCGATCCCGGCGGCGGCGGCGGCGGCGGCGACGGCCTGGCCGTGATTGCCGGAGGAATAGGTGACGATGCCCGCCGCCCGCGCCGCCGCCGGAAGGCGCAGCACGGCGTTGGTGGCGCCGCGAAATTTGAAGCTGCCGGTGCGCTGGAGCGGCTCGGCCTTGAGGAAGATCCGACCGCCGGTGATCTCATCGAGCAGCGGGTGCGAGACCAGCGGCGTGGTCACGACCAGGCCGGCGAGCCGCGCCGCCCGCCGCCACATCCCTGAATTCAGGCAAGCCCTCGGCCATCACACGCCCTCCCTCGGCTCCCGTCATGGACGCGGCAGCACCGCCGCCGGCGGCGCGCCGTCGCCGAGACGCAAAAGATACAACCGGTAGCGCTCGGCGGTCACGCCGGCGCGCTGGCGGATGACCTCGCCGCGCGGCGCGATGGCGAGCCCGGCGTCGCCCGGGCGCGTCGCCCGCCGCGCGCTCTCGACCAGCAGCCCGGGTTGGAGCAGCGCCGGCGCCGCGGCGAGCGCCCCCTCGCCGCGCGGGAGCGAAAACAGCGCCCAGCGCGGCGCGAGCCCGATCACCACCACGCCGCGCGGCAAAAGCCAGGCGAGCATCGCCGCCTCGCCGTAATTCTCATCGGCAACGTAAGTGGCGCCGCTGGCCCGCCGCGCCGCCTCGATCTCGTCGGCCCATTCGCGCCAGCCGCCAAGCCGCGCCAGCGTCGGGTCGAACCGCCGGGGCAGCGGCAGCGGCGCCGCGACCGCCTGCCAATAGACCAGGCCGGTGATGAGAAAACCGAGCGCCGCCGCTGGCGCCAGCCAACGCCGCCAGACGCCCCCCAGCCCGCCCGCCGCGACCAGCGCCGCCGGATAGCAGATCGCCGGCCAATTCGCCTGCACCCGATCGCCGATCGCGTGTTCGAGGAAAACCAGGCCCGGCAGCGCCCCCAAGGCCAGCAAAAGCCCGTCTTCGGCCGCAAGCTTTCGCCAAAACCGCCGGGCGATGGCCGCCAAGCCGGCCAAAGCGAGCCAAAACACCAAAGGGGTCGCGAGCCCGATTTGTCCCACGACCAATTCGCCGAGAAACCGCAGGCCGGGATGCCAAACGGCATTGCGCCCGCCCTGTTTGGCGAAACTCGCGAAAGCGTGCCCGGCATTCCACGCGACGACCGGGGCGAAGAGCAAAAACCCGAGCCCCGCCCCGCCCCAAACCGGCCAGCGTCCAAGCCAGGGGCGCAGCGCCGGCACCGCGAGCAGCCACGCCCCGGCGCCGACGAACAGCAATAATCCGGTATATTTGCTGCACAAAGCGAGCCCGGCGAAAACCCCGGCGAGAAGCCACCAACCGCCCTTGCCGCTCGCGACGAACCGCGCCAGCGCCCACAGCGTCGCCGTCCAGAACAGCATGAGCGGCGTGTCCGGCGTCATCGTCACCGCCCCCGCCGCCATCAGCAACGTCGCATTGAACAGCACCGCCGCCCAGACCCCGGCGCGCCGCCCGGGGGCCAGATCTTCCGCCGCCAAGGCCAGGAGGAGCGAGCCGATCAGCGCCGAAAGCGGCGCGAGCAGCCGCACCCCGAGCGCCGACGGGCCAGCCAGGGCGACCCCGAGGCGCACGAACAGCGCCACCATCGGCGGGTGATCGAGATAGCCCGGCGCCAGCGCCCGCGACCATACCCAGTAATATGCCTCGTCCGGGGATAGCGGCGTCCGCGCCGCGACCCAGAGGCGGATGGCGGTCAGGGCGAGGAGGGCGAGGAGAAAGAAAGGCCAGGAAGGTAAGGGGCGCTGCCCCTCACCCCCGCCAGGGACACTGTCCCTGGACCCTATCCCGCTCATCGCGCGCGCCAGACCAGGGTCGCGGAAATGGCGTAATTCCACACCACCGCGACGATCGCCCCGGCGGCGCCGGCGACGGTGAGGGAATTGTGGTCTTCATAGAGGGTGCGGGCGATGCCGAGATCGGCCACCGCGCCGATCCCGCAAAACAGCATGAACAGCACCAGGCCACGCCACAGCCGCGTCCCGCGCAAACGCTGGTCGCGATAGGTGAGGGTGTTGTTGAGCTGAAAATTGACCCCCATGGCGATCACCGTCGCGATCGCCTGGGCGAGCGAGAAGCCAAGCCCCATCGCCCGCCCGGCGGCCAGCGACGCGAGATTCGCGCCGACCCCGACGAGGCCGACCGCGGCAAAGGCGATGAAGCGCAGCGGCACCGCACCACGCAGCACGCGATCGATCAGCAGCCCGGCGAACTGGGTGAGCACCAGCGCATCGAGCTTGCTCTCGCCGAAGGCGCGGGCGCGGAATTCGAACGGAATCTCGACGACCTTGAGCGGCGGACGGGCATTGAACAAAAGATCGAGGAGGATCTTGAAGCCGCTCCCGGCCAGACGTGGCGCGATCTCCTCGAAACGCTGGCGCCGCATCATGAAAAATCCGCTCATCGGATCGCTGGTCGGAACGGGGAGAAAGGCCTGGGCAAAGCGGATGCCGAGCCGCGAAAGACGCTGGCGGAAACCGCCGGCGAGGCCCTCGGCGCCGCCGCCGGCGATATAGCGGCTGCCGATCGCGATATCGCCCTCGCCGGCGGCAAGGCGCGCGAGCATCGGCTTGAGGCGGGTTTCGTCGTGCTGCATGTCGCCGTCGATCACCGCGACGAACTCGGCCGAGGAGGACAGCGCCCCCTCGATCACCGCGGATGACAGGCCCCGCCGGCCGACGCGGCGGAGACAGCGGATGCGCGGGTCATGCGCCGCGATCTCCCGCGCCATGGCGGCGGTGCCGTCCGGGCTGTTGTCATCGACGAACACCGCCTCCCAGGCCACCCCCCTCAGCGCCGCCTCCAGCCGCGCGACCAACGGGGCGACATTGGCGCGCTCGTTATAGCACGGGATGACGACGCTGAGCCGCGCGGGCAGGGTCGAGGCGGGCGAGGACATGCCGGAAACAGCCGGGGTCAGAGGGGAACGCCGGTCAGGGCGCGGCTGGTGCGGATGGTTTGCAGGGTTTGGACGCGGCTCACGCGTTCGAGGCCGGTGAGACGCTCGGTCAGTTGATTCTCATGCGCCGCATCGCGCGCCACGAGTCGCAGCAGGAAATCCACGCCGCCCCGGATCATGTGGCATTCGCGCACCTCCGGCCAGGCCCCGACGATCGCCTCGAACTCGGTCAGCACCGCTTCTTTCTGGCTGTCGAGGCCGACGATCGCGAAAAACATGATCTGCCAGCCGAGCCGCTCGGGATCGATATCGGCGTGATAGCCGCGGATGAACCCGGCCTCCTCCAGCCGGCGCACGCGGCGGAGACAGGGCGGCGGCGAAAGCCCGGTCCGGCTCGCCAGATCGACATTGGTGATCCGCCCGTCGGCCTGCAATTCGGCCAGAATGCGGCGGTCGATGGCATCGATCCCCGGCGGTTCGGGATGTGTCGCGTCAAAGGGCGGCGTTTTCATGATGTTTTCATGACGTTTCCATGGGGCGGCTTCCATCCGAACGCCCGCGGGCGTTCCTGGTTCTCGGGAGTGGCGAAAGAATATTACGTTGGCGGCGAAGGGCAAGGGGAAACATCAACCGAAGGGCGTATGACCGCTTGCTTCCGACCCATGCGGCTCGATATTGTCGACACGCGACAAAAATAGGCACATGACCGGATGAACGACCCCGTTTCCGCCCCCATCGCCAGCTCGGTGTTGATCATCGGCGCCGGGCCGGCCGGCTATACCGCGGCGATCTATGCCGCCCGCGCCGGGCTCGCCCCGGTTCTGGTGCGCGGCCTGCAACCCGGCGGGCAGCTCACCATCACCACCGATGTCGAGAATTATCCCGGCTTCGCCGAAACCATCCAGGGGCCGTGGCTGATGGAACAGATGGCGGCGCAGGCGGAAAAAATGGGCGCCCGGCTGGTCGACGACATCGTCACCGCGGTCGATTTCGCCGTCTTCCCGTTTTCGGCCCGCGGCGATGGCGGGGCGCAGTATCGCGCCGAAGCGGTGATCATCGCGACCGGGGCCGAGGCGCGCTGGCTCGGTCTCGCGTCCGAGAAAAAACTCGCCGGCGCCGGGGTTTCGGCCTGCGCGACCTGTGACGGGTTCTTTTTTCGCGGCAAAAGCGTGGTCGTCGTCGGCGGCGGCAATACCGCCGTCGAGGAGGCGCTGTACCTGACCCATCACGCGCACAGCGTCACCCTGATCCATCGCCGCGACCAGCTCCGCGCCGAGCGCATCCTCCAGGAGCGGCTTTTCGCCCACCCCAGGGTGCGGCTGGTGTGGAACAGCGTCGTCGAGGAGATTCTCGGCGCCGGCCAGCCAGCGACGGTCGCGGGTGTGCGGCTCCGCGATACCGTGACCGGGGCGGTCTCGGAGCTTGCGACCGACGGGGTCTTCGTCGCCATCGGTCACACGCCGAACACCGCGCTCTTCAAGGGCCAGATCGCGATGGACGCGGAGGGGTATATCACCACCACGCCCGGCAGCACCCGCACCTCGCGCGCCGGCGTGTTCGCCGCCGGCGACGTGCAGGACAAGGTGTTCCGCCAGGCCGTCACCGCCGCCGGGACAGGCTGCATGGCGGCGCTGGAGGTGGAAAAATTCCTCGCCGCGCGTCTTGGCGCTCACAGCCAGGCCGCCGCCTGACGATGGAACGCACGCGAGACGGCATGCGAGAAGGAATACCCGACCGCGCGAGCCGGCGCGGGATCGGCGGCGAGGGCGGCGGCGGCATTTTGCAAAGCCTCCGGCACGGCCCCGGCGGCGGAGGGATTTTGACCATGGATTGGGATAAATTGCGGGTGTTTCACGCCGTCGCGGAGGCCGGCAGTTTCACCCATGCGGGGGACACGCTCAATCTCAGCCAATCGGCGGTTTCACGGCAGATCTCGGCGCTGGAGGAAGCGCTGCAAGTGCCGCTGTTCCACCGCCATGCCCGCGGCCTGATCCTCACCGAGCAGGGGGAAAGCCTCAACCGCACCGTGCGCGAGGTGTTCGCCAAGCTCGCGATGACCGAGGCCCTGCTCACCGAGAGCAAGGAAAAACCGGCCGGGCGGCTCAAAATCACCACCACCGTGAGCTTCGGTTCCTCCTGGCTCGCGCCCCGGCTACAGAGTTTTCTCGAAGCCTATCCGGATGTCACGGTGAGCCTCCTGCTCGACGATACCGACCTCGATCTCGCGATGCGCGAGGCCGATGTCGCGATCCGCATGCACCCGCCGAAGCAGCCCGATCTGGTGCAGCGTCATCTGATGTCGATGCACTGGCATGTCTGCGCCTCGCCGGCCTATCTCCAGAAATTCGGGACGCCGCAGAGCGTCGACGATCTCGATCAGCACCGGCTGATCCTGTTCGGCGATTATCATCCGCCGGTGGCCGACATGAACTGGCTGGCGCAGGCCGGGCGGCGCGACGGCAGCCGGCGGAAACCGCTGCTCGAGGTCAACAGCCTGCACGCCATGCTGCTCGCCATCCGCTCCGGGCTCGGAATCGGCGCCATGCCCGATTACCTCGCGACCGAGACCGAGGACGTGGTCCGCATCCTGCCGGAGGTGAAATCCCCGACCGTCGACGTGTTCTTCGTCTATCCCGAGGAGCTGCGCAATTCCAAGCGGGTCGCGGTGTTTCGCGATTTCCTGCTCGCCCGCCTGGCCGAGATGGCGTGAGCGCGGCCGGGGTATGCGCTTTGGGCATGGATGCTGCCCTGATTTGTCCCTGGCCTCGGGAAACGAAACCGGCATAGTTCGGAACGCGCCGCCGCAACCCCTGGTTATGGGCTGACGAGTGCCCGCCAGGGCCGCGCGGCCGCGCCAGCCCGGCCGTCCCGCCGGGTTGCCCGGGCAGACATCCCCCTTCGTCGTCCGGGTGTGAAGCCTCCCTGTTGACTGCCCCGCCGGGAGAGATTCCGGCGGGGCTTCTTTCTGGGGGGGGGACGGCTATTTCATATCCATCCCGCCCATATCCTTCATCTCCCCCATGCCGTCATGGCCGTCGTTGCTATCGTCCCCTGGGCCGCTGGCGCCGGCCTTGAGGACATGCGCCTGGACGATGAGCGTCCCGGCATGGGCGAAGCTCAGCGAGACCGGAAACGTGTCGCCGGGCTTGAGCGGTTTTTGCAGCCCGACCAGCATGATGTGATAGCCGCCGGGCTTGAGCGCCACGCGCTGGCCGGAGGGGACCGGGATGCCGGCGACGTCGAGCATGCGCATCACCCCGCCATCGTTGCGCGTCTGGTGCAGGACCGCGGCGGTCGCGACCGGGCTGCGGGCGTGGATCAGGGTGTCATCGCCGCCGCGATTGACGATGGTGAGATAGACGACGCTCGACATCCCTTCCTCCGCCGCCGCGCGCGCCCAGGCACGCTGGACGACGATGCCGCCATGGGCGACGGATTGCGCCAAGGTGGCCGACGAAAACGCAGCCAGGAACGGGGCGATAAGCGCGAGACGGCGGCGCATGGCGAACCTCCCGAGAGGGTGTGGATGGATGGGTTGGTCCGTAGCGGAGGCGTGGCGCATTGCCAAGGCTCGGCGCGAAAACTAGACTGGCGCTTTGCGATCGCGAAAGAGTGCCAGATGCGCGAAATTCGCTCCTCCGTCTGCCCGCATGATTGCCCCTCCACCTGCGCGCTCGATGTCGAGGTGCATGACGGGGCGCGCATCGGCGCGGTGCGCGGCGCGGCGGCCAATTCCTACACCGCCGGAATCGTCTGCGCCAAGGTCGCGCGTTATGCCGAGCGCATCCACCACCCCGACCGGCTGACCGTGCCGCTCTTGCGCACCGGCCCCAAGGGATCGGGCCAGTTCACCCCGATTGCCTGGGACGAGGCGCTCGATCGCGTCGCCGGCGCGTTCAGCGAAACCGCCGCCCGCCATGGGGCGGAAGCGGTCTGGCCCTATTACTATGCCGGCACCATGGGCCTCGTGCAGCGTGACGGCATCAACCGCCTGCGCCACGTCATGCGCTATTCGCGCCAGCGCACCACCATCTGCACCTATCTCGCCGAATCCGGCTGGGAGGCCGGGGCGGGCAAAATCTGGGGGCCGGATCCGCGCGAAATGGCGCGCTCGGACCTGATCATCGTCTGGGGCACCAACCCGGTCGCGACCCAGGTCAACGTCATGACCCATATCGCGCGCGCGCGAAAGGAGCGCGGCGCCAAGCTCGTGGTGATCGACCCCTACCGCACCGGCACCGCCGAGGTCGCCGATCTCCACCTCGCGCTCCGCCCCGGCTCGGACGCGGCGCTCGCCTGCGCGGTCATGCATGTCGCCTTTCGCGATGGCTATGCCGACCGCGCCTACATGGCCCGCTACAGCGATTGCCCGGAGCGGCTGGAGGCCCATCTCGCCAGCCGCGGGCCGGCATGGGCGGCGCCGATCACCGGGCTTTCGGTCGAGGCAATCGAACATTTCGCCAAGCTCTACGGCGAGACCGCGCGCGCCTATCTCCGCGTCGGTTACGGGTTTTCGCGCCTTCGGAACGGCGCCGCCAATCTCTTCGCCGTCACCTGCCTCCCGACCGTCACCGGCAAATGGCGGCACGAGGGCGGCGGCGCGTTCTGGAACAACCGTCACATCTACCACTGGAACAAGACCCTGATCGAGGGGCTCGATGCGCGCGACGTCGGCGTCCGCGAGATGGATATGAGCCGGATCGGCGCCGTCCTCACCGGCGACCGGAGCGAGCTTGGCGAGGGGCCGGAGGTGCATGCCCTCCTGATCCAGAACACCAATCCGGTGACCGTGGCACCCAATTCCAACCGCGTCCGCCGCGGATTCTCGCGCGACGATCTGTTCGTCTGCGTCCATGAGCAATTCCTCACCGAGACCGCGAAATTCGCCGATATCGTGCTGCCGGCGACGATGTTCATGGAGCATGACGACCTCTACCAGGCCGGCGGGCACAGCCATATCCAGATCGGCCCGAAGCTGATCGACCCGCCGGGGGAATGCCGCGCCAACCATGAGGTGATCTCGGCGCTCGCCGCGCGGCTCGGCGCGCGCCACCCAGGGTTTGCGATGAGTGCCATGGAGATGATCGACGCGACGCTACAAGCCTCGGGCTGGCCGGACGCCAAAACCGTGCTGGCTTCGCGCTGGATCGACGCCCAGCCCGATTTCGCGACCAGCCATTTTCTCAACGGTTTCGGCCATGCCGACGGCAAGTTCCACTTCGCCCCGGACTGGGCGGCGATCGGGCCGAACCACGCGGCGATGCCGCCGCTCCCCGATCACATGCCCTCGCCCGAGGACGCGACCGCGGCGCTGCCCTTCCGCCTGGTCGCCGCCCCGGCGCGGCAATTCCTCAACACCACCTTCACCGAGACGCCGACTTCCCGCAAACGTGAGACGCGCCCGGCGGCGCTGATCCATCCCGCGGACGCGGCCCGGCTCGGCATCGCGGACGGCAGCGTGGTGCGGCTCGGCAATTCGCGCGGCGAAATTCGCGTCCATGCCCGCCTGTTCGACGGGCTGCAACAAGGGGTCGTCGTCGTCGAGAGCATCTGGCCGAGCGCCGATTTCCCGAACGGATTGGGTATCAACGCGCTCACCGGCGATGACGCGGCCCCCCCCAAGGGCGGAGCCGCGTTCCACGACACCGCGATCTGGCTCCGCGCCGAGGCCGCCGCCCTGCCGCTCGCCGCCGAGTAATACCAACCGCCCTAGCAGGCTACCGCGGCGCCGCGGTCGGGTCGATCCAGCCGACATGCCCGTCCTCGCGACGGTAGACGACATTGAGTTCGCCGCTCGCGCTGTTGCGGAACATCAGGACCGGCTGATCCTCGAGATCCATGCGCATCACCGCCTCGCCGACCGACAGCAGATTGATTTCCGCCGGCGTCTCGGCGATCACCGTCGCATAGGCGCCGATCGCGGCATCCCCGGCGACGCCATTGCCCTCCGTCTCCTCCTCCTCGCGCAGCACATAGCGCCGCGCCGCTTCCGGGCGGGCGCGGTTGGCGAGATCGCGGGCGTGTTCGTTGACCCGCCGGCGATAGCGGCGCAGACGCTTGGCGATATGCTCGGCGGCATCGTCGAACGCCGCGTGCGCGTCCGCCGCCTCGCCCTCGGCGCGCAAAAGCAAGCCGCGCCCAGCGTGAAGATTGATATCGCAGGTGAAGAAACTCCGCGCCCTCCCGAAGGTCACGTGCGCCTCGAGCGCGCGGTCGAAATACTTCCCGGCGATGGTGCCGAGCTGCTCCGATACCCGCAGACGCAACGCATCCGACAACTCGACCTGCTTGCCCGAAACCGTGATCTGCATCGACCTCACCCTTTCACCAGGTTATTTTTCCAGGATATAGGAACGCGGCGGCGAAATCCGCTATTCTCCCTAGACCATCTCCGCCTTCTCCCGCCGGCGCTGGACGGAACCCGGGATTCGTAGCGCCTCGCGGTATTTGGCCACGGTTCGGCGGGCGATGTCCACGCCTTCGCGGCGCAACGCGGCCACCAGCGCGTCATCGGAGAGAACGGCACCCGGCGCCTCGGCGTCGACCAGCGCCCGGATGCGGTGGCGAATCGCCTCGGCGCTGTGGCTTTCGCCCGAAGTGCCGGCGATCGCGGTGGTGAAAAAATATTTCAGCTCGAACATCCCGCGCGGTGTCGCCATGTATTTATTGGCGGTGACGCGGCTCACCGTGCTTTCGTGCAATTCGACGGCGCTCGCGATGTCGCGCAGGATGAGCGGGCGGAGATGGGAAATGCCGTGGCGGAAGAAGCCATCCTGCTGGCGGACGATCTCGGCCGCGACCTTGAGAATGGTCTGGGCGCGCTGGTGGAGGGATTTGACCAGCCAGTTCGCGGTTTGCAGCTTTTCGGCGAGAAAGCCACGCGCCTCCTCGCCGCGTTTGGTGTGGGCGATGATCCGCGCGTGCAGCCCCTGATTGACCAGGACGCGCGGCATGGTGTCGGGGTTGAGTTCGATCAGCCAGTCCCCATCCGGCGCCGGGCGCATCAGAAGATCGGGCAGGATGGGGGTTGCCGGCGCGTCATCGAACCCCGCGCCGGGTTTCGGGTCGAGGGCGCGGATCTCGGCGATCATTTCGGCGAGATCCTCGGCGTCCACCCCGCAAATCTCCATCAGCCGCCGCGTCTCGCGCCGCGCGAGCAGCTCCAGATGGTCGAGGAGCGCCGCCATCGCCGGGTCGAGCCGGTTGCGTTCGGCCAATTGCACGGCGAGGCATTCGGCGAGCGAGACGCAAAAGAGCCCGGTCGGATCGAAGCGCTGCATGCGCGCGCGCACGCTCTCCACCCGCGCAAGCGGAACCCCGAGCGCCTCGGCGATCGCCTCCGGCGGCGCCGAGAGCCGCCCGGCGGGATCGAGGAGGGCAATCAGATGCGCCCCGATCAATCGTTCCGCCGGATCGTGGAAGGAGAGCCGCAATTGCTCGCCGAGATGCTCGCGCAAGCTGCGCGGCCCGGCGGCGAGGCTGTCGATGCCGCGCTCGTCCTCGGAAAAATCGAGCGCGCCGCCACGCCCGCCCTGGCCCGCTCCGCCCTGGCCGATCCCGCCATAGCCATCCGCCGGCCCGCCGCGATCGAACCACTCCGCCGCCTCGGCATCGAGCGGCGCCGCCGCCTCGCTCGGCAGCGAACCGGTGGCATTGATCGCCTCGGTGAGATGCGCGACATCGGCGCCGTCATGGCCGTCGGGCGATACCACCTGGTCCGGCGCCGGACGCTCGCCGATCCGCGCCTCGCCGCCGTCATCGCGCTCGAGCAGCGGGTTGCGCTCCAATTCCTCGGCGACGAAGGCGTTCACTTCGAGATTGGAAAATTGCAAAAGCTTGATCGCCTGCCGCAATTGCGGCGTCATCACCAGCGATTGCGATTGCCGTAGATCGAGACGCGGGCCGATCCCCATGCGCCCGGATCCTAGAGACTAAACCTTTCGCCGAGGTATACGCGCCGCACATCCTCATGCGCCACCACCTCGTGCGGCTGGCCTTCCATCAACACCTGTCCGTCATGCATGATATAGGCGCGGTCGATCACCTCCAGCGTCTCGCGGACGTTATGGTCGGTGATCAGGACGCCGATGCCGCGATCCTTGAGATGCGAGACGAGATCACGGATTTCGCCGACCGCGATGGGATCGATGCCGGCCAGCGGCTCATCGAGCAGGATATAGCTCGGCTGGGTCGCGAGGGCGCGGGCGATCTCGAGCCGCCGCCGCTCGCCACCGGAGAGCGCGAGCGACGGCGTGCGGCGGAGATGGCCGATGCCGAACTCGGCGAGCAATTCGTCGAGCATCTGATCGCGCCGATCCTTCAGCGGCTCGACCACCTCGAGCGCCGACATGATGTTCTGCTCGACATTGAGGCCGCGGAAAATGCTCGCCTCCTGCGGCAGATAACCGATGCCAAGGCGCGCCCGGCGATACATCGGCAATCCGGTGATCTCGTTGCCGTCGAGCCGGATCGCGCCGGTATCGGGCTGGACCAGGCCGACGATCATGTAGAACGTCGTCGTCTTGCCGGCGCCATTCGGCCCGAGAAGACCGACCGCCTCGCCGCGTCGCACCGAGATCGAAACATTCCGCACCACCGGACGCTTCTTGTAGGTCTTGCCGAGACCGCTCGCGGTGAGACCGATCTGACCCTGCACGACGCGAAGCTCGGTCATGGTGTCACCGCCTTCGCCGGGGGAGAGGCCGGGGCCGTCTCGCCCGCCTTGCCGTCCTTCTTGGCCGCGCCCTTCTTGCCGGCATCGGTTTTGGCGGTGCCGTTCTCGTTCTGGGTGGGCATGATCAGGCCATGGACGCGCTGATCGGTGCTGGAAAGCATGGTGGACACCCCGGTTTTCATATCGACATCGGCCGCCACGCCATTGACCTGATTATCCCCCCGCGTCACCCGCACATTGCCGATCACGCGGGCCTTGCCGGTATCGGGCACGTAGACGCCGCGGTCACCATAGACGATTTCGGTCGCGGTGCGGAGATCGACATTGCCATAGGCCTCGACCCGCTTGAGCTTGCCCGAGGCGGCTTGCAGCTCATCCGGTGGCTGGCCGGGTTTGCCCGGCGGCGGCGGTGGTTTCGGCGCCGCCGGCGCGCCGCTCGCCGGCTGATCCGGGGGCTCGGAATAGGAAACCAGCGTGTCGGCGGCGATCCGCCGGCCGTCGCCGGTGACGACGACGGCGTTGCCGCGGGCGATCGAGATGCGCGTTTGCGAGTAATATTCCATGCTGTCGCGGGCAGTCACGACATCCTGCGGCGTGGTCAGTTTCAGCGCATGGCCGGTCAGGATCAGCACCGCCTGGTCCATGTCATAGACGCCCTTGTCACCCCAGGCCTGATCGGTCGCGGTGAAGATATGCACATGCCCGACCGCGTCCAGGCGATAGATCTCGTTGCCGCCGCTGTCGTCACTGCCCGATGGGCTGCCCGGCGGGCTGCCCGGCGCGCCCCCCCCTGCCGCCGGGGGTGCCGCCGGCTTCGCGCTCGCCGGGGGCGAATTTATGGGGCCGCCATCCTTCGCCGCGACCGGCTGCGCCCCCCCCGAGGGTGCGCCGGCGCCCCCGGCGGCGGGGTTGGCGCCGGCCTTCTTGCGGTAATGCGCGATCAGGACATCGGCGGTGACGGTGACATTGTCACGGATGGCGACCGCATCGCCCCGCGCGACGACCTCCTGGTCGTTCTGGCGCCAATCCATGCCGTCGCGCGCCGTCACCGTGATCGGCCCGCCATGCGACATGTCGATCGGCTGCGCGTGCAGGCCGCCCGCCTGTGCGAACAAGGCGGCGAGGCCGATGGCGGCCGCCACGAGCATCCGTCGGCTAGGGCTGGTCATGGCTCTCGCCGTGGTTGTTGTTGAGAACGAGCCGGGCCGGGCCGACGAACTGGATCACCGCGCCCTTGTCGACGAGGGCGAAACCCATGGCATCGAGGGTGCCGAACGGCCCCTCGGCATTGGTGATATCGTTGCTCGTCCCGGCGCCGGCGCGGAGATCGAGGGCGGCGGTGGCGGAATGGAGGGTGGTTCCGTCGTCGCGGTAGAGCGTGACATCGCCTTCGAGGTCGAGCTGGCTCAGATGCTGCATATAGACGCCGCGCCTGGCCTTCAGCATCAGCCAGTTGCCGCTCTCCATCAGGACGTCGCCCTTGGGGTCGGTGAGGTTGACGCGCTCGGGCGTCACCTGCGTCGCGGTGGTCGCGGTCAGCGTATAGGGGCGGTTTTTCTCGTCGACGCCGTGATAGCGGGCGTTGATCATCTGGCCGCTGGCGGTGATGCTGGCGCTCCAGCCGCGCAAGGCCGCCCGCCCCGCCGCGGTCTGGCGCGCGATCTCCGGCCAGAGCGCGATCGAGGCGAGCAACACCAGCGCCAACATCGGCAGCAGCCGCTTCGACCAGGTGATCAGGAGCCGCCGCCGGGCGATGCGCGCCGGCGTCGGCGCGCGCTGGCTGCGGGCGGCGGCGATGGCGAGCCTGGTCTCCTCGGCGGCGACGCGGAGGCGGGGATTGCCCGTGTTCATGCCACCTCGCTCACGCCACCTCGCTCATGCCACCTTGCTCATGCCACCCCGGCGCGGAGCAGGTCATGGATGTGGAGAATGCCGATCGGCACTCCCTCGCCCGCCCCCTCGGCCGAAGGCGGGACCACGAAGAGGGCGGTGATCGGGCGGTCGGCATCGGTCATCTGATGGAGGGCCTCGGCGGCGAGCGCGTCGGGCGCGATGCTGCGTGGCGCCGCGGTCATGATCTCGCCGGCCGGGCGCGCCAGCAGATCCGGCCCCATCGCGCGGCGGAGATCGCCATCGGTGATGACCCCGACCAGCTTCCCGGCGCCGTCGACGACGCCGAGACAGCCGAAACGCTTCTCGGTCATCACCAGGAGCGCCGCGTCCATCCGCGTCGTGGGAGCCACCAGCGGCAGGGCGGCGCCCTCGTGCATCAGCTCACGCACCCGCTTGAGGCGCACCCCGAGTTTGCCGCCGGGGTGGAACTGGCGGAAATCGGCGGCGGTGAAGCCGCGCCGGGTGAGGAGGGCGACCGCCAGCGCGTCGCCGAGCGCGAGCTGCATGGTGGTGCTGGTGGTCGGCGCGAGGCCCATCGGGCAGGCTTCCGGGACTTGCGGCAGCAGCAGCACGACATCCGCCTGCTGCGCCAGCGCCGAGCCGGGCTCGCGGGTGATGGCGATCAAGGGCAGGCCGAAGCGGCGGCTATGGCCGACGAGATCGGCGAGTTCCGGCGTCTCGCCGGAATTGGACAGCGCGAGCACCGCATCATTGGGCAAAATCATGCCGAGATCGCCATGCGAGGCCTCGGCGGGGTGGACGAACAGCGCCGGTGTGCCGGTGGAGGCGAGAGTCGCCGCGATCTTGCGCCCGACATGGCCGGATTTCCCCATCCCGGAGACGACGACGCGGCCGGAAACCGCAGAAAGCGTCTCCACGGCGCGCCGAAAGCCGCCATCCAGCGCCGCCGCCAGCGCCTCGATCCCGTCCACCTCGCTCGCCAGCACGGCGCGCGCGGTCACCAGGGCATCCTCGGTCTCGGTCAATGTGACGGACATGCTCGCTCTTTCGGGTCTTTGCTCGACGAGGCGATCCCGCGCTCGCCTGAGCGAGACATAAGCACAAAAACGCCTTTAGACAAATTTCATGCCAGAAAGCTGGCGTTCACGAACAAATTTTCATCCGTGCCGCGGCTCAATGGGCGAAAATATCCGGCGTCTCATAGCCGAGGAGATCGAGCCGGGCGCGCGCCGGCAGAAAGGCGAAACAGGCCTCGGCCAGCGCCTCCCTGCCCTCGCGCGCGAGCAGTGCTGCGAGCCGCTCCCAGAGCGCGTGCAGATGGAGGACATCGGCGGCGGCATAGGCGAGTTGCTGCGGCGAGAGATCCGCCGCGCCCCAATCGGAGGTCTGCTGCTCCTTGGAAATCTCGACCCCGAGCAATTCGCGGCAGAGATCGCGGAGACCATGGCGGTCGGTGAAGGTGCGGGTGAGCTTGGCGGCGATTTTCGTGCATCGCACCGGCGCCACCGTGACGCCGAGCGCCTGATGCAGCATGGCGACATCGAAGCGCGCGAAATGCATGAGCTTGACCCGCGCCGGATCGGCGAGCAGCGCCTTGAGGCGCGGGCAATCGGCGCCGCGGCCGCCGAGCGAGGGCGGCAGGATCTGAACCAGATGGGCATGGCCGTCGCCGGCGGAGAGCTGCACGAGGCACAGCCGGTCGCGGCGCGGATCGAGGCCCATGGTCTCGGTATCGACGGCGACCACCGGGCCGAGATCCACCCCCTCGGGCAGGTCATGGCGATGGAAATGGACGGTGCCGTTGGCCATGAACCGAATACCCCGATCAGATGGATGCGCCGCTGGCGCCTGGTGCCCAGGAGAAGACTCGAACTTCCACGACCTTGCGGCCACAGGTACCTGAAACCTGCGCGTCTACCAATTCCGCCACCTGGGCATGTTCCGGTGGGGCGGCGATGTAGCCCCGCGCGCGCATTCGCGTCAACGGGGGGCGAGCGAAAACGGCGGGGCCGGGCAAGAAGCTGGGCCGGTCAAGATCCTGGCATGCGGTATTCGCAAGGCATCCTTTTCCTCTCGGTTCATCGAAAATTAATCCATTTTCTAGAGACTCGGCCACTTGGAAACCGCAATGGTCGCAAAATTTCGTCTTCTCTCGCTGTTCATTCTCGCCAATGCCATGGGATCCCTCACCATGATCCTGCCGGCATCCCCGGCCGATCGTGACCGTGGCGGCCATAGCGAGAGCGATTCGCACCCCGCCGCCGCCAGCCGGGAGCGGCGCCCCTCCGGCGCGGGGATGGGCGAAGATGACGGCGATCTTTCTCTCCTCGTCACGCATGATGTCTTCTATCAGCCCTGTGCCGGAAGTGGGGATTGCGGCGGCGACCGCGGCGATCGCGGCCATGCCTTCCGCCCGGACCTGATCGGCGGCGAAACCCCGCCGAATCCCTTCCCCTTCGGCGGGGGCGCCGATGACGGGCGCAACCGCGGCAGCGGAGAGAGTGGTCACGACGGTGGCGGCACCGGCGCCTGGTCGCCCGGCGCCATGCCCTCCGGGCTTTTCCCGTTCCTGCCGTCCGCCCCCTTCGCCGACGCGCCCGGCGGTGGAAGATCGGGGGGCGGGCGATCGGAGGACGGGCGATCGGAGGACGGGCATTCCTCGGGCAGCGGCGCGGCGAATTACCCCGGTCTCGCAGAAAACTCCGGCGCGCCCCATGGTTTCCCCGGGGATGGCGGCGATTGGCAGCCGATCCCGATCCCGAGCGGCGCCGGCGTTTCAGGGTCCGGCCCCTCCGTGAGCGCCGATGACGCGGTTCCCGAACCCGCGTCGCTCCTCCTCCTCGCCACCGCATCCCTGGTGTTTTTTCTGTTTCGCACCCGCCGGCGCCGCCTTGCCGAGCGACAGCGGTGATCGCTGGCTGATTTATTCGAGTTGATAAATCTATTTTTTAACGATATTTTGGCGAAAATTTCACCCTTCCCGCACGCGGAGTTTGTCGTGGCGATCAAGCCGCCCTCGTCGTCCATCGCCGCCCTCGCCGGGCTGGCTTTTCTCGCCGCCGCCCCCGCCCGCGCCGGCGGGCTCAGCGCCGCCGAACTCTCTTTGGCCGATGCCGTGCTGAACCAGTTCAACGTCGTCACCTTCGGCAATGATCAGGCCAATAACGAGACCGAGGGGCGCGTCGCGGTCGGCGGCAATTTCACCGGCTCGGGCCATAATATCTGTTTCAATGGCTGCACCGGCGACACCACCGATGCCGCCCTCGGCGCGACCTATGGCGCGCTCGATGTCTGGGGCAATGTCTCCGGCGGCGCGACCCTGATCGCTGGCGACGCCGACATCCAGGGCAGCAATGCTTCCGGCAGCAATCTCTCGCTGCAGCACGCCGGCGGCGTCAATATCGTCGGGCAGAACGCCGGCCAGATCAGCAACCCGACTTTCATCAACACCGCCGCCACCTCCGCCGGGACGACGCAAAACGCCAGCGCCGGCACGGTCAAGACCGGGCTCCCCGCGAGCACGGTGTTCCCCTTCGGCGCGACCTTGCCGTTCCAGGCCGCGCTCACCGATCTCAGCACCTCGCTCGCCAACCTCGCGGTGACGAGCGGGGCGCAGGCCGTCGGCCCCTATGTCCAGAACGGGCCGACCTCGTTCACCGCGACCAAGGCGAGCGGTAATTTCGGCGGCCAGACCTATGGGTTTATCACGACGACGATGAACGATCTCGCCACCTATCAGAATTTCGCCGGCATCAACACCAACGGGCTCGACGCCGTCATCGTGGTGGTCACCGGGAATTCGGCCACGGCGCTGCCCAATCTCAACACCTTCACCGGCGACGCCAGCGTGATCTGGGATTTCGTCGATACGACGACGCTGAATTTCGCCGGCGGCTGGGCTGGGCAGATCCTCGCTCCGGACGCGACGATCGCCAACCCCTCCGGCGATCTCACCGGCGCGGTGGTCGGCGAGTCGATCGATCAGGGCGGGGAGATCCACAACCTCGCTTTGCCCACCGGCGATCTCAGCGGCATTCCGACCACGGCGGCGGATGTCCCGGAACCGGCGGCGCTGGCCTCGCTCGCCACCGGCGCGCTCGCGCTCGCCCTGCTCCGCCGCCGCCAGCGGGAAGAAAAGGCAGGGTAAAAGCGGTTCTTTTTTGAAAAAAAACCAAAAAACTTTTATCCGCTGCCTCTAGCCTCCTTTCCCGTGCCGAGCCGCTCGCGCGCTTCGGTCGCGAGCTGGTCGGCGCGCTCGTTCAGCGCATGTCCGGCATGGCCGCGCACCCAATGCCAGGCAATCTCATGGCGGGCCGCGGCAT
>JAJZBV010000021.1 GCA_021851785.1 Pseudomonadota bacterium | reverse complement strand
GGATCAACCGCCGTCAGCGAGGCGGCGATGTCGGCCATCGACCGGAACAGCACCAGTGCGTCGTCCTTGGACGGCAGGAACCCGCGGCGGCGCCAGAACACGGCCGCCTCGTCATCGACGGCATTGACGACCAAGGCGCGCCCGCCGATCAGCGCGGCGCCACTGACGCTGCGGGCGAGCGCGTGGTTGAACAGCCCGGTGCCGATCCCCCGCCCGATCCACGCCAGATCGGTGGCAAGCTGGCCGAGCAGAATGCACGGTACCGGGTTCGGCGGCTGGCCGGTGCGGATCGAGCGCGGCAGGGCGGCGGGGATGATGGCGGTCGGCGCCAGGCCGTAATAGCCGACCACGCGGCCCGCCACCTGGACCACCATGACCACCGTGAACCCCTTCTGCTGATTGGCGAGCGCCCGGGTCTTCAGCCAATGATCGAGCGAAGGCTTGCCGCAGGAGAACCGGGCGACATCGTGGCCGGCATTCAGCAGCTCGGGGGCGGAGAGCGGCGGCTCCGCCATCAGCGCTTCGCCGCGCCCTTCTCCCACGGCGCCTTGCGGCGGAGGGACGCCACCATCTCCGGGACGGATGTGGCGGGGGCGGAGACGGCCTGGACGAACGCCTCGAAGCCCTCGGGGGTCATACGGAGCAGCGTGCTTTCCATGAGGACCTCCTCGGCGGCCCGTACCGCCGCCTCCCGCACGAAGTCGGTCCGCGACCGGCCGCGCAGGTCGGCGGCACGGTCGATGATGGCGATGTCGCCTTCCGGGAGGCGCATCGAGAGCGGATGGTCTTTGCGTTTGGCCGCGCCGGTCATGGTGGTCCCTTTCGTCATGGCGCGAATGTAGGAGACCGTAGCGCGTTTTGCAATACGTAACGCGCTGCTTCGCGCTCTCCCAGGCGCGGTCACTCCGACCCGGCGATGGTTGGCTGATCTCCCTCGCGTTCCCGGCTGGGCGGTGACTGTCTTGAATGTGGCGGCGGCTCATGCGGCACGGCCGGTGGCGCCCGGTGCACAGGAGCCTGAAACGCCCGGTCCGTGGTGATGAACCGTTCGACGATGATCGGCACCAGCTTCTCGACGGGTGGCGCCTCGGCCAGGCCGTCCTGCGCCGCGATGGCGGCGGCGTAGTCGCGGATCAGCGTGCGCCGGGTCAGCGTCGCCATGGCCTCCGCCTGCCCGCGGCAGGGCGCGTTCGCACAGGCCCGCGCCGCGCTGAGCCGAGCCTCCGCCTGAGCCGACACGAACCAGACACCGCAAGCCACAGCACCGGGCGAAGCCAATGACCGTTCCTCCGAGCGGCGAGGCGACGCGGCCCGATCATACCCCAATCGCGCAAACCGACGGGACCAGCCCACCCGCGGCACCGGCGATCAAGCGCCCCGCGCTGTCTCCCCCAGGGACTGGGCCTCTGTGAGATATCCGGGCTAAACCTACAGCGATAATGCGGGCTGGACGGTCGTTGTCATGCCTTCACCCCTCGCCCGGCGCCTCAACCGTGCCGAGCGCCTAGGATTTGCGGATCACGTAGCCGACGAAGGCGGCGCAGGTGCCGAGCATGAAGACCGCTTCATCCATGCCGGCGGGGGAGGCCGGCTGATCGACCAGAGCGTGGCGGATGCCTTGCTCATCGCTCGTGTAAGCGTAGAGTTTTTTGAAGGCGTCTTTCAGCGCTGGGTGTATTCTGTGGGATGTTTCGAGTTTTTGCAGCGCTTTGTTGAAATCGCTTTCGCCAGTCACGATTCGGAGCACCGATTCGACCGCATGGATGCTCTCGCGGATGGCGTCGGCGGGGAGATTTGCGTTGATCTGTTCGGCGCTATTTCGGAGATGCTCCCTTACAGCGGCATATTTGTCCCCCTCCGCTGCCTCGAAAGCCTGTCGAATAGCCTCCCCTTCTTCCGGCGACGCCGCAGGCACGATAGTTGGGCATTTTTCATCAATGATCGTGTAAGCCAGAGCATGTTTATTAAACATTCTCTTAAATTCAGAAACAAAATCAAAATCAAGGCGATTATGGACACGCATTATATGCTCAATAACATCAAAAACGACGTTATATTCATCATCTAATAAATGTTTTTTATAAAACGAAATAACATTGAAACCACGATCATCAATCTCATCAATGGTTCTTTTAAAGACATTTCTATGCACGCTTCTAAGTGTTTGCCTTTTTGTTGAAGTTCTCATATAAATAATTTCATTATTATAATTGATATTTCCTTCAAGAAATTGATGAATCAAATTATACAATTCGTTACGAAATTCATCTGATATCTCGCCAAGTTTCAATAGCTGCGGGATCGGAGCGAGGCCGTTTCGCTGCGAAAAGGTGAGATGGCGATTATTTTCTGTCATGGTTTTGCGTTGGAATTGTTGCTCGGATCAATGTTTCGTCCATTGCGCGGGGGCAGTGCCGCAGGCACTGCCTCAGGACAAAAGTCTTTTTGCTTCTTTTTCTCCAGAAAAAGAAGATTTTTCTCTTTGCTTCACGTTCCGCTTCTTCACCCCGTTCCCAATGCCGCCTCGGCGGTGCGGACGGCTTGGAGGGGGAGGGCGGCGCGGCCGACGACTTGGCCGCCGATATAGGCGAGCCAGTCGGCGCCGGCGGGGGGCGGGGGGCGGAGTTGCACCACGCGGGCCTCGGTATCGAGGGCGACGGCGCGGTAGAGCCGCCAGCCGGCGTGGAGCGGCCCCTGTAAACGCACGACGCGGGCGATAGCCGCGCCCGCGTCGTCACATCCGATCCATTCGAGGGTACGGGCTTGCCCGCCCTCCTCGTCGCGCCGCCCCCGCATCCAGTGCAGACGGGGCGTTGGCATCAGGCCGGGGCCATCAGGCGCTCTTGGCCATGATCTCGTCCGCGATGTTGCGTGGCACGGGATCGTAATGGTGGAACTGCATGGTGAAGGACGCGCGCCCCTTGGTCATGCTGCGAAGGTCGGAAATATAGCCGAACATTTCCTTCAAGGGAACATGGGCGCGGACGATGATCGTCGAGCCCGAGCTTTCCTGGTTCTGGATCATGCCGCGGCGGCGGTTGATGTCACCGACCACGTCGCCGACATGGTCCTGTGGCGTCGTGATCTCGACATCCATGATCGGCTCCAGGATGATCGGGCTCGCCTTTTTCATGCCGTCGCGGAAACAGGCCTTGGCGGCGATCTCGAAGGCGAGCGCGCTCGAATCGACGTCGTGATACTTGCCATCGACCAGGGTGTATTTGAAATCGACGGTCGGGAACCCGGCGAGGACGCCGGTTTCGGCCTGCACGCGGATGCCCTTTTCCACCGCCGGGATATATTCGCGTGGCACCGAGCCGCCGACCACCTTGTTCTCGAAGACGATGCCGCCGTTGCGCTCCATCGGCTCGAAAACCACCTTGACCTCGGCGTATTGGCCGGAGCCGCCGGACTGCTTCTTGTGGGTGTAGATTTCGGTGTGCGGGCGGGTGATGGTTTCGCGATAGGCGACCTGCGGCGCGCCGATATTGGCCTCGACGCCGTATTCCCGCTTCAGGCGGTCGATGATGATTTCGAGATGCAGCTCCCCCATGCCCGAAAGAATGGTCTGCCCGCTCTCCTGATCGGTGCGGAGCCTGAGCGAGGGGTCTTCCCCGGCCAGCTTCTGGAGGCCGATGGTCATTTTCTCGACCGATTCCTTGGTCCGCGGTTCGACCGAGATGTCGATCACCGGCACCGGGAAGGCCATGCGCTCCAGCACCACCGGGTCGCTCGCGGCGGCGAGGGTATCGCCGGTCATGGTGTCCTTGAGGCCGACGAAGGCGGCGATGTCGCCGGCCGAAACCTCCTTGATCTCGGCGCGCTTGTCGGCGTGCATCTGGAACATCCGCCCGATGCGCTCCTTGTGATCGCGGGTGGTGTTGAGCACCGTATCGCCCGAGCGCAGGGTTCCGGCATAGACGCGCACGAAGGTCAGGGTGCCGTATTTGTCGTTGATGATCTTGAAGGCGAGGCCGGCGAAGGGGGCGCCGGCGTCGGCCTTGATGCGGCGGCGCTCGGCGTGTTCGTCCTCGCCCTCCTCGGCGGCGATCTTGATGCCGGGGACATCGACGGGGGAGGGGAGATAGTCGAGCACGGCGTCGAGCAGCGGCTGCACGCCCTTGTTCTTGAACGCGGTGCCGCACAGCACCGGGCGGAAGGCGCCGCTGATCGTGCCCGCCTTGATGCAGCGCTTCAGGGTTTCGGTGGCGACGTCGCCGGACTCGAAATACTCCTCCATCGCCGCGTCATCGACCGAGAGCGCGGTATCGAGCAGCGTCTGGCGGTGTTCCTTGGCTTTTTCGACGAGATCGGCGGGGATCGGCGCGTCGTGGTATTTCGCGCCGAGTTCGCCGCCCTCCCAGATGATCGCCTTCATCTCGACCAGATCGACGACGCCGACGAACTGATCCTCGGTGCCGATCGGGAGTTGCAGCGGCAGGGCGACGATGTCGAGCTTTTCCTTGAGCGTGTCGAAGGCGCGATAGAAATCGGCGCCGGTGCGGTCGAGCTTGTTGATGAAGATGACGCGCGGGACATTATAGCGGTCGGCGAGGCGCCAGTTGGTCTCCGATTGCGGCTGCACGCCGGCGACGCCCTCGATGATGAACACGGCGCCATCGAGCACCCGGAGCGAGCGGTTGACCTCGATGTTGAAATCGATATGGCCGGGGGTGTCGATGATGTTGATGCGGTGGCTCTTCCACTCGCAGGTGACGGCGGCGGAGGTGATGGTGATGCCGCGCTCGCGCTCCTGCTCCATGTAATCGGTCGTGGTGTTGCCGTCATGGACCTCGCCGATCTTGTGCGAAACCCCGGTGTAATAGAGGATGCGCTCGGTGGTGGTGGTCTTGCCCGCGTCGATATGCGCGGTGATCCCGATATTGCGGATCTTTTCAAGCGGCGTTTCAGACACGAGCGGCCTCCATACCACAACGGGCGCGGCGAGGCCCATGCCCCGCGCGCCCGATCTGAACCAGTCTATAGCCGATCGGAACCCTCTTGCCCAGCCTTTTCCGATGCGGCTCGGCGGGATATGGAGGGCGGCGGCGGGTTTGGCAAGCCGAACTGATCAAAAACCGGCCCGATCAAAAACTGGCCCGATCAAAAACCGGCGCTCGCCAGCGCCGCCATCACCGCCTCCGGCCGCTCCGCGCCGATCAGATGCCCGGCGGCGGGGATCAGCGCCCGGTGCACCGCCGCGACGCCGACAAGGCCGGCGGCGAAGGCATCGGCATAGACCGGCGGGATCATCCGGTCGCTCTCGCCCCAGATCAGCAGCGTGCGGGCGCGGATGCGATAGAGCCGATCGGCGAGGCCACGATCGGGGATCGGAAAGAGCAATTTGCCGGCCATGCCGAGCTGGCGGGCGTTCCGCACCAGAAAGTCGATCAGGAATTGCGGATCCTCGAGATTGAGCCCGCCGGTCAGCAGCCTCTCGCCGAGCGCCACGTCATGGAACAAAAGCGCCGGCAATTGATGCGGGAGAGCGGCGAAAAGATCGGGGATCGGATGGCTCTCCAGCCACAGCCCGGCCGGGGCGATGAGCGCCAGATCATCCACCTCGCGCGGCGCGATCGCGGCCATCTCGGCGGCGATCATCCCGCCCATCGAGTGCCCGACCAGCAGCGGCCGCGCAAGACCGAGGGCGTCGATGACATCGAACCCATGCAGCGTGACATCCAGCATCTCGCGCAGCTCCGGCGCGTCCTCGCTCGCGCCGAAGCCGGGGAGTAGCGGCGCATGCACGCGATACCGTTCGGCGAGGCGGAGAAGCAGCGGATCATCGGCGGTCGCGCCGCCGGTGCCGTGGAGAAAAACCAGATCGCGGCCGGCGCCGCCCGTGAGCACGGCGACCCGCCGGCCGCGGAGGGTGATCTCGCGCTCGCTGATCATGGCGAAACCTCCGCGCCGCGCCGCGCGGCGCCTGGTCCGGGCGCGAGCGGCGCCGGGGCGACCGGATTTTCCAGGGGATGGCACCAGAAGCGATCGTCATCGGCGTAATCCGGCCACAGACCGCGCAGCGCCGGCATCACCCGCTCGGCGAACAGCCGCGTCGAATACATGGTCTTTTCGGTCGGCATGTTGCCGACATGGAGAAGGCAGAAAATATTGCCGACGCGGAGCCCGCGGATCAGATCCTCCATGCGCTGGCGCACCGTCTCCGGGCTGCCGGCGATGACATGGCCGCCCTCGATCAGCTCCTTCCAGGTCATCGGCTGATAGCGGAACCGGGCGCCGTATTGCGCGAGCGCCCCGGACTGGATGGTCTTGATGGTGCGATAGCCCGGGGCATCGGTGAAACCGGGGAAAATATGCAGGCAGCGATTATAGAAATAGAGCACGTGCTCGGCATAGAGCCGCTCGGCCTCGGCATCGGTTTCGGCGACGCAAATGGTCTGCGCGAAGCCGGCGCGATAGGGCGAGGCATCGGGCGTGTTGCGTTGCGCCACCCGCTCCCAATACCCCTCCATCAGGGCGCGGGCGCGGAGATAGCCGGAAAAGCTCAGATAGGAATAGGAATAGGTGTTGTCGATGCAGAAATCATAGGTCTCGACCGAGCCGCCGCCGGGGATGTGGATCGGCGGATGGGGTTTTTGCAGCGGCCGCGGCCAGATATTCACATAACGGAGCTTGGTGTAGCGGCCATTGAAGGCAAATGGCTCCGGCTCGCGCCAGGCGCGCATGATGAGATCATGCGCCTCGGCGTATTTCTCGCGCGTGAGCGCCGGGATCTGGCCATAGCAGTAATTGGTGTCCATCGAGGTGCCGACCGGAAAGCCGGCGACGAGGCGTCCGCCGGAAATCACGTCGAGCATGGCGAATTCCTCGGCGACCCGCACCGGCGGATTGTAAAGCGCGATGGAATTGCCGAGCACGACGATCGCGGCATCGCGGGTGCGCCGCGTCAGCGCCGCGGCGATCAGATTCGGCGACGGCATCAGCCCATAACCGTTCTGGTGGTGCTCGTTGCAGCCGATGCCATCGAAGCCGAGGCTCGCCGCGTATTCGAGTTGATCGAGATAGGTGTTGTAGACCTCGTGGCCACGCCTCGGCTCGAACAAGCGGCTGTCGATATCGACCCAGACCGAGCGGTATCTTTCGCGGAAATCATCCGGCATGTCGGGCCAGGGCATCAGGTTGAACCAGGTAAAGCGCATGACGTTCCCCGCGTATTTCCGGCCTGTCGCCGTTTATCGGGGGAGCTTAAGGTCGCGCCATCAGGCAAGGCAATGGAGAAGAATCGTTCTTTTTTGCAAAAAAGAACCAAAAAACTTTTACCCGTTCGGCAGCGCCTGCGGCGCTGCCGGGCATGGGATCGGGTCCGGCTTGCGGCGGAAGGGGAAGTAAGTTAGTGGAAATGACATGTCCGCTGACAAACTCCCCCGGCGCGATCCGGATTCCCGCCACCCTGGTCCTGCGGCGCGACGGCTCGATCGCCGGCATCCAAATCGCCCGGAACGAGGGGGACACCATCGCCGTCCCGGCAACTCCCGTAAGCTTCGCCCCCGCTCCCGGCTATGCCGCGCCCGAAACCCCCGCCTCACCTTTCCTGTCCGATATATTGCGCCAGCTTTTGATCATGTTTGGCCTGGAAAATTTCTCCCGTGCCAAGCCGCCGGCGGAGGGTCCGCTCTCCGCGGAGCCGCTCAACGACGACGCAGGGAATCCAGTATTGGCGCCCAATCATGATCACATAGATATGCCCACTCGTAAATTAAACGAAAAAGAAAAAACATATTATAAAAAGAAATCTGCGGAACCTAAAGAAATAATGGTCATGCGTCCCGCATTCATGGATCCGCATTTCTTCGTGAGGAAGGGAATCGAGGACAGGAAGCGGGATGAAGAAGCACTGAAATATGCTGGAGAGAGCGGGATGTTATTATTTGCGCTCACATACGGACTTATTGATACGAACCTATTCAACTTCGATCATGGTGGCCCCTGGGACGCGCAACGCATCGCCGGTCACTACTACGAAAAATACGTAGAATATGCGACGATAGCTCTCGGCTTCTACGCCGCCGCTTATGGGATTCCTGAGGATAAAATTCTTGAGCTTGAGAATATGACCGCCAATATAGATTTCTTAATAGCACTTACTGAAGGGAGGATGAGTTTCCCTGATAGAGAAATGGACAAAATATATAGATATCTTCCTGAGGACAATGTAAAATGGACAGATATAGGGTATGAGCTATACAAATCTGGGAAAATATCTCCAAATTCCAAGCCGTGATATGAAATGACACGGCGATTCATCCGCATCGGCCGCTTCATTAGCATCATTATTATTGGCCTTCCATTGTTGGCCTTACTGTTAATTTGTTTGATATTCATAATATCTCGTGGCCATGAAGACTGTTACGTGGAATCCCGCGAAATCTTTCCCTCCCCGGATCATACCTGGACAGCAGTAGTTGAATTCCATGGATGCGTGCAGTGGATCTTTGTAGCCGGTTTGTGGCATGAAGTCTATCTGGTGACAGAGAAGCCGGTGCCGTTGCAGGTCATTCCGATCCTCACCACGGTCTACTCACCGGAAATCATCTGGTCCGCGCCGAACGTGTTGCAAGTATGGGTTCCCTGGCCAGAGAAGTTCGATCTCTGGGTCAGAAACGCCAACGGCGTCCGGATCGATATGCGCTATGACACCTCATTGATCGATGAGGGCAAGAAGTGAGATCATGGTGGCCCCTGGGATGCGCAACGCATCGTTGGCCAGCAGTATGATAAATACGTCGAATATGCAACCATAGCTCTCGGCCTCTACGCCGCCGCTTATGGGATTTCTGAGGATAAGATTCTTGAAATACAAAATCTTAAGATTGAAAAATATAGCAAAAATAGAGAATTTGATAAGACATACACAAATCTTCCAGAAGATAATGTGAAATGGACGGATATAGGGTATGAATTATACCAACCAGGGAAAATTTCTGAAAATTTCAAACCGTAAAATTCCGTGATAAAACGTATCATCCGTATAGTATTATTAATATTAATATGCTTGTTTTTGTTATTTTCAGCATTTATTTTTGTTGTTATTTGGATTTTTCTCACTCATCTCCTGCTGAATGCTACATTGACTCCCGAAAAAGCTTTCCATCTCCGGATCATGACTTGGTGGCAGTGGTCGAGAACCATAAATGCCAAGAGGGATTGGGGGAATGGCTCCCTGATTGGTCGGAAGTCTACTTGGTAACGGAGAGACCGGTGCCGTTGCAGGTCATTCCCATCCTCACTACGCGGTACGAACCGCCCCAACTCGTCTGGTCCGCGCCGGACGTGCTGCAACTCCGCGTTCGCTGGCCGCGCAGGTTCGATCCCTATGTCAGAAATGCCGACGGGGTCCGAATCGAGATGCGTTATGACACGGCGGCATGGATCGACTGGGAGGCAAAATGGGACAGATACGATATGGAAACCGGCCGATATTACATGGACGGCGGCCTGCGCGTTAAGCTTACGCCCGACCCAAGGTAAGGCCCGGCCGCATCGCGCCCAAGTTGAAACTGTGACATGACCCGACGCCTCCCCCGTCTCGGCTGCCTCTTCGTGCTCGTCGTCCTGGCGGTGTTCGCATGGAGGGAATTGCGGGCATGGTGGATTCGGGAGACCAGGATGGTGTGTGAGACGACCTTTAAGCAGATCCTTCCCTCTCCTGATCATAAATGGACGGTGGTCGTCGACGAGGAGGGATGCGAGGGTATGATGGCGTTCATCAGCTACGTTTCGGCGAATGTCGATCTCGTCACCGACAGGCCGATAATATTACAAGATATCCCGATAGTCACGGTTGACACGATTGGATACGACTATCGGCGCCCCCGCGTCGTCTGGCTCGCGCCGGATGTGCTACAGATCAGGATTCCCTGGTCGGCGAATTTCGATCTCTGGGTCAGAAACGCCAACGGCGTCCGGATCGATATGCGCTATGACACCTCATGGATCGATGAGGGCAAGAAGTAATACCGATCGGTATGCGCGCCGGGTTGGTGGGCGGCGGCGCGCCAAATCAAAACGATACCAATGGTCGTTCTTTATGACCGTTGGTATAAGATCGGGGGATATCCGGCGCCGGGCCGATTGAACGCCGCTGGTATATCGGGATAATACCCATCGAGCGGCGAAGCGCGAGCTACGACCTCAACCCGCCGGGCCAAGGAAACGGGGAAAAAGTCTTTTTGCTTCTTTTTTGGAAGTAAAAAGAGGATTTTTCTTAAAATTTATTGCCGGCCTTGCCCAGCCGCGCGGCGCGGCGGGCGAGGGCGGCGATGGCGTTGCGGCACAGGGTTTCGGCGGGCGTTCCGGTGTGTTTGCAGGCGCGCTCGGTCTCGAACAGGCTGGCCAGAGCGGCCGCCAGCACGCTTTCCGGCCAGAGGCGGAGCGCCTGCGCGAAGGCGCCGGCGCGGCGGATGAAGACCGGCGGGCGAAGGCGGCGCATGGCCTCCGCTTCCGTAACCCCCGCCGCCATCGCCGCCCGCGCGCGATGCAGGCGCTGGAGATGTAGCAAGGCGGCGCGAATGACCCCGACCGGCGCCGCCCCTTCCGCCAGCGCCTGCTCCAGCGCCCGATCGGCGCGGGCGAGGTCGCCGGCGGTCGCGGCAAACAGCGCGTCATCGAGGGAGAGCCCGGCGAGATCGCCGCTGCTGGCGAGGGCGTCAGCGATCTCGATCCGCCCGCCCGGCCCGGCATAGAGCGCGAGCTTCTCGATTTCGGCGGCGCTCGCCATGCGGTCGGCGCCGAGCCGGCCGGCGAGCCAATCCAGGGCCTCGCCGCTGATGCCGACGCCGCGCGCCTCCAGCCGGGCGCGGATGGTCTGGCTCAGCGCCCGGCCCTCTTCCGGGTAGCAGCCGATGGCGGCGGCGTCTTGCGCGCGTTCGATCAGCGCGCGGAGCTTGGAGCGCGCCGGCAATTCGCCGGCTTCGAGCACCAGAAGCGCCTCGCCGCGACCATTGAGGGCGGCGGTGACGGCGCTCGCGGCGCGGTCATCGGCGTCGCGCACCCGCACCACGCGCCGCCCGCCGGTGAGCGCCAGCGCCGCCATTTCCTCGGGGATGCGCGGAAATCCCTCGCGGTCGAATTCGGCGAGGCGAAACGGGTCATCGCCGGCGCCGAGCACGGCGCGCACCAGGGCGCCGCCGCGCTCGCGCACCAGGCCGGCATCGGGGCCATGCAGCAGAACCGCGCGATAGGAGGCGGGATTGCCGAGAGCGGCGGCGGCGGCGCGGGCGTCGAGCTTCACGAAGCGTCGGTCTGCGCCGGGTGGTGCTTGAAATAGGCGAGGAGTTCCATGGTGATCATGTCGGCGATGCGAAGGGCGAGGCGCGAGCGGACTTTTTCGTCCTCCAGGGTGGAATCGAAAAACTGCTGGTCGATGAAATTATAGCCGTCGATCGCGTGCGCCTTGCCGGTGGTGATGGTGGCGTGCTGCGGATCCTGACTGCGCAGCGTCCAGGTCGCATTGGCGATCACCCGCTGATAGGTGACCGAGGTATCGGGCTGGATGCCGACGCTCTCCTCGCCGATGCCGTAATTGACATCGAGATCGTAGCGGTGGGCGACACCGACGCCGCCATAATTGAAGCGCTCCTGCAACGCCTCGCTCAACTGCTGGCCGGAGCGGTCGGGGATGCGGCCGATGGTGATGGCGGCGAGATCGGCCGCCGCCGGCGAGGGGTCGCCATTCGCCATCGTCGCATAGACGGGGGAGAAGCCGCAGCCGGGAAGGACAAGCGCGGGGGCGAGGGCGACCAGGCGCAGCAGCGCCCGGCGGGAGGGCGGGTGGGGCGGGGAATGATCTGGCATCGCGTCTCTCCCCATGTGGCGGTCAGTCTGCTGCGATGACGAAATTGATGATCCGGTCGGGGACGAAAATCTGCTTCACGACGCGCTTGCCGGCAAGCGCCTTGGCGACATTGGGCTCGGCTTTCGCTTGCGCCGCGACCACCGCCTCGGCGCTTCCCGGCGGCAGCGCGACGGTGCCGCGGAGCTTCCCCATGACCTGCACCGCGAAAATCACCTGATCGCGGAGGAGCAGCGCCGGATCGGCCTCCGGCCAGGCTTGGTCGGCGATCAGCCCGGCTTCGGGGTCGAGGAGGGTCTGCAATTCCTCGGCGAGATGCGGCATCATCGGCGCGATCAGCCGGGCGAGGGTGATGGCGGCCTCGCGGCGGGTGACGCGGAGATCGGCCTCCGCGCCCGAAGGGGCTTCGGCCAGGGCATTGGCGAGTTCGTGGATGCGCGCCACGGCGACGTTGAAGCCGAAGCTTTCCAACGCCTCGGTGACGGCGGCGATGGCGCGGTGGGTCGCCTGGCGCAGCGCGCGGGCTTCGGGCGAGAAGCTCTCCGGCGCCTCTGGCCCGCGCTCGGCAGCTTCCTCGGCGGCGATGTCGGCGACCAGCCGGTAGAGCCGCTGGATGAAGCGGAAGGCGCCCTGGACGCCGCTCTCGGTCCATTCCATGTCGCGCTCGGGCGGGTTGTCGGCGAGGATGAACCAGCGCGCGGTATCGGCGCCGAAGCGGGCGATGATGGCGCCGGGATCGACGGTGTTGCGCTTCGATTTCGACATCGCCTCGACGCGGCCGACGCTTGCCGCCTCGCCGGTTTCGCGGTGGCGGGCGGTGCCGTCGGCGAGGGTTTCGACCTCGTCGGGATAGAGCCAGCGGCCATCAGCGCCGCGATAGCTCGCATGCGTCACCATCCCCTGGGTGAAGAGGCCCGCGAACGGCTCGTCGATGGCGAGATGGCCGGTCTCATGCATGGCGCGGGTGAAGAAGCGGGAATAGAGGAGATGCAAAATCGCGTGCTCGATGCCGCCGATATACTGATCGACGGGGAGCCAATGCCGCGCTGCCTCCGGCGCCACCGGCATCTCGGCGCGCGGGCTGCAAAACCGCGCGAAATACCAGGAGCTGTCGACGAAGGTATCGAAGGTGTCGGTCTCGCGCCGGGCGGGGCGGCCGCATTCCGGGCAGGGGATGTGTTTCCAGGTGGGGTGATGGTCGAGCGGGTTGCCGGGGCGGTCGAAGCTGACATCGTCCGGGAGCAGAACCGGAAGATCCCGCGCCGGCACCACGCCGCAGGCCTCGCAATGGATCACCGGGATCGGGCAGCCCCAATAGCGCTGCCGGCTCACCCCCCAGTCGCGGAGCCGCCAATTGACCACGCCCGCGCCGAGGCCGCACCGCTCCAGTTCGCTGATCGCCGCGCGCTTGGCGGCATCGGCGGCGAGCCCATCCAGAAAGCCGGAATTGAACACCACCCCCGGCCCGTCATAGGCGGTCTCGGCGATCGCGAACGTGGCCGCGTCGGCCTCCGCCGGCAAGACCACCGGGCGCACCGGAAGCCGGTATTTGCGGGCGAAATCGAGGTCGCGCTGGTCATGCGCGGGGCAGCCGAAAATCGCGCCGGTGCCGTATTCCATCAGCACGAAATTGGCGATCCAGACCGGAAAGCTCTGCTCCGGGAGGAAGGGATGGCGGACGCGGAGCCCGGTGTCGAAACCCCGCTTCTCGGCGGTCTCGATCACCGCCTCGCTGGTGCCGAGGCGCCGGCACTCGGCGATGAAGGCGGCGATCTCGGGGTTTTCCGCGGCCAGCGCGGCGGCCAGCGGATGCTCCGGCGCGAGGGCGAGGAACGACATGCCATAAAGCGTGTCCGGGCGCGTGGTATAGACCTCGATCTCGGCGATGTCAGCCTTGGGCGCGGCGAGCGGGAAACGCACGCGCGCCCCCTCGCTGCGGCCGATCCATTTCTCCTGCATCACCCGCACGCGCTCCGGCCAGCGCTCCAGCGTCTCGAGCGCGGCGAGGAGATCGGGCGCGAAGCGGGTGATCTTGAGGAACCATTGCGAGAGCAGTTTCTTCTCGACCGGCGCGCCCGAGCGCCAGCCGCGCCCGTCGATCACCTGCTCATTGGCGAGCACGGTGTGATCGACCGGATCCCAGTTGACCCAGGCTTCGCGGCGCTCGACCAGCCCGGCCTTAAGAAAATCGAGAAACAGCGCCTGCTGATGCCGGTAATAGCTCGGGTCGCAGGTCGCGAATTCGCGCGCCCACTCGATCGAGAGGCCCATGCGCTGCAATTCGCCACGCATCGTCGCGATATTGTCATAGGTCCAGCGCGCCGGATGGATGCCGCGCTCGCGCGCCGCGTTCTCGGCGGGGAGGCCGAAAGCGTCCCAGCCCATCGGGTGCAGAACCGCCGCCCCGCGCGCCCGCTGATAGCGCGCGACCACGTCGCCGAGCGTGTAGTTGCGGACATGGCCCATATGGATGCGCCCCGAGGGGTAGGGAAACATCTCAAGAACATAATATTTCCGCCGCCCGTCGGCGGGGCTGTCGGCGACGCGGAAACAGCCGCGCGCTTCCCATTCCCGCTGCCAGCGTGGTTCAGCGGCGGCAAAGTCATAACGTTGGGGCTCGGGGGCGGGAGAGGCCAAGGCGCGGCTCGCTTTCGTCTCGAAAGGGGGATTGCAAGCGTCTTTATGCCCAGAACCGCCCCCCCGGCAACCCGGCGCCGCGCCCGCCCTCACGGCCCCGCCTCACGGCCCCGCCTCACGGCCCCGCCTCACGGCTGGGTGGTGGCGCCCTCGCCGAGCGGGCGCTGCATCAGCACGACGTCGCGCCAGCGGCCGAATTTATAGCCGACGCCGATGAGCCGCCCGGCCTCGGCGAAGCCGGCGCGGCGATGGAGCGCGATCGAGCCGGCATTGGCCGAATCGCCGATCACCGCCAGCATCTGGCGGTATCCGGCTGCGGTCGCGGCGGTGATGATCTCGGCGAGGAGCGCGCGCCCGACGCCGCCCGCGCGCCGGTCATCGCGGATATAGACGCTGTCCTCGACGGTGAAGCGGTACGCCGAGCGGGTGTGATAGCGCGCGCCGTAAGCATAGCCGAGCACGCCGGTCGCGTCCTCGGCGACAAGCCAGATCGCCCCGGCGCCGGTGAGGGTTGCAAACCGCCCGGCCATCTCCTCGACCGAGGGCGGCACCTCCTCGAAGGTGCCGGTGCCGGAGAGCACGTGATGGGCATAGATCGCCTGGATTTCGGGGATATCGGCCGGTGCGGCGGGACGGATGCGCATGCGGCCAGTCTAGCCGATCGGTGGCGGCTTTCGCCAGGGCCGCGGCGTGGCCGGCACCACCGTCATCGGCGCTATCCTGCTCACTCGGGCCTGCTCACTCGGGCCTGCCCGCGCGCGGCGGGCGGGTCGAGCGCGACACGATCGCCCGATTTTGCGGCATATGCGCGGAAGGTGGCTACAAGCGGGGCAGAGTTCGCGAAAGATCATCAGTAAGATCGCGGGTTTTTCTGGAGATTTTTTCTGGCATCGGTTTTGCACAGATTTCCCCCGGGCGCACCGCCGCCGGGCCCGAGCATGGGGGGCGAGCATGAAGGAGATATCGCGATGATCAAGAACCTGGTCGATGACATCAAAACCTTTCGCGCCGTCGACCTGATCGTCGGGGTGATCACCGGGGTCGTCGCCTGGGCCTATATGCTGGTCGGTTCGCCGCTGATCAACAGCGTCGCGCAGAGCATGGGGCCGATCGGACTCTTCTTCGCCTCGTTCCTGCTCGCCATTCTCTACATTCTTCTCACGCTCGGCTATCCGATCCGCAAAAGCGGTCTCGTCTTCGTCGTCGCCATGCTGGTGCAGGCCTCGATGCGCCTGATCACCGGCGATCCGTTCGGGTTCATCGCGCTTCAGGCCTATATCATCGGCGGGCCGCTAATCTGGTTTTCGACGCTGTTCTGGTCGGAATACCGCACCAGCTTCACGCGCTGGCTGCTGATCGGCGGGCTTTGCCATTTTCTGGTCGATGGCATTTTCTATATCTATCTTGGGATCGCGCCGCTCGGCGGCTCGATGCTTTATGGCTATCTCTGGGCCTATGGCGGCGCCAGCCTGCTCACCGGGGCGCTGATCGCGATCGGACAGATCCAGCTCTACAAGCTGCTTTCGGGAAGCCGGGCGATCAAGCAGATCTGGATGCCGACGCGCGCCGCACGTGGTGGCGCGACCAGCCTCGGTGCCGAGCCCAGCGCGGCGCATTGATGGGTGGCGCAGCGATGTCCGATGTCTTGATGTGCAACGCCTCGACGTGCGACGCTGAGAATCTCGCCGCTCGCCCCAGCGCGACGGCTGCGGAGCGGATGGCGGCGCGGCCGCTTCTCGCTCTCGGCGGTGTCGATTTCGCGTTCGAGGAAGGACACCGCAAGATCCTCCGCGACGTCGATCTCGCCTTCGCCGCCGGCGAGCGTGTGCTGCTGCTTGGCCCGAGCGGCGGCGGCAAGAGCACGCTGCTGATGCTGCTCGCCGGCCTCATCCCGCGTATCGTCGGCGGCGTCGTCACTGGCGCCGTGCGGCTCGGCGGGATCGATACCCATCGTGTCGAAACCAGCCTCACCGCGTTTTCCACCAAGGTCGCGATCGTGATGCAGGATCCGGAAAGCCAGATCACCTGCCTCACGGTGGCCGACGAGATCGCCTTCGCGCTCGAGAATTTCGGCTTGCCACAAAAAGACATCATCGCCCGTACCGAGGAAGCGCTGACGCGCTGCGGCATGGCGGGGATGCGCGACACGCTGGTCTATACGCTGTCCGGCGGCCAGAAGCAGCGCCTCGCCATTGCCTGCGCCTTGGCACGGCGGCCGGAAATTCTGATTCTCGATGAGCCGCTCAGCAATCTCGATCCCGCCGGTTGTGCCGAGGTGATGCCGCTGATCGTCGAGACCGCGTGCCGCGAGGGCAGCGCGCTGGTGATGACGGCGCATGATTTCGCGGCCTTTGCCGATCTGTTCACCCGCGTCGTCATCATCGCCGAAGGGTGCATTCTGCGCGATGGCCCGATCCGCGACGTCTTATGCGATGTCGCGCTGCTGCGCGAACTCGGCCTCGAGGTGCCGCTCTATCTGCAATGGGCGGCGGCGATGCTCGGGCCGGCGATGGTATCGGCGCCGCTTTCGCTCCCCGAGGCGCTGGCGATGGTTACGAATGCCGGCATCCGCCCGGCCCTTCCCGACGCTTTCCGCCTCGCCCGTCCAGATCCGCCCGCGGCGGCGGGGGTTTTGGTCGATGTCCGCGCGCTGGAAGTGGCTTTCGGCCGCCACACCGTCCTGCGCGGCCTCGATTTTTCCATCGACCGCCACGATATCCTTGCCCTGGTCGGCTTCAACGGCTCGGGAAAATCGACACTGGCGCTGACGCTGGCCGGCGCCATTGCGCCGCGAAGCGGACGCATCACCGTCGCCGGCACGCCCTATCGCTACCGGCGCGGTCGCCAGATCGGCCGCAGCGCGGCGCCGATCGGTTATGTCTTTCAATATCCCGAGCATCAATTCCTGCATGAGACGATCGTCGCGGAATTGCGCCATGGCCGCCCCGATCTCGGCGACGAGGAGGCGGGGCGCATCCTCGGCGCTATCGGGATCGGCGATCCGGCCGGGCATCCTTATGAATTGAGCGGCGGCGAGAAGCGCCGGCTGGGCGTCCGCGCGACCATGCTGCTCGCCCCCGAGCTTCTCATCCTCGATGAGCCGACCTATGGCCAGGACGAAAAAAACCGCAGCCTGATCGAGGGGGATCTGCTTTCCCTCCACCGCGCCGGCACCACCATCGTCGTCATCACCCATGACATGGACCTGATCTATCGCCTGGCGACGCGGGTGATGGTTCTGCGGCGCGGGGAAATCACGATGGATTCGTCGCATGCCGAATTCTTCGGCGGCGATGTCGATCTCGCGGCGCTGGGCCTTGCCGAACCACCGCTCCGCACGCTGCACCGCGCCATGGCGGCAGGCTAGCCGATGGCACGGGATCTTGTTCTCGGCTATCACGATGGCGATTCCCCGCTGCATCGCATCGATCCGCTGACCAAGCTGATCGCGCTCATCGGCGTCATCATCTTCGCGGTCGGCGCGCCGATCGACTACAATGGCTGGATGCTGCTCGGCTTGTTCGCGATCGCGCCGGCGAGCGGCGTCGATCTGAAAACCTTTCTCCGCCCGTGGTCGGCGCTCATTCCGCTCTGGGTGCCGTTCATCCTGCTGCCGCCGGTGCTGTTTCATCTCCAGCGCGGCTTTCTCGGCCTTGCCAATGACACCGCGCATCTGGTTCTGTTCGGCCACGACATCGCCTATTCGCGCTATGGCCTGACCTACGGGCTCAAGATCGCGGCGCGCGGCAGCGTCATCGGCATCGCCTCGCTGCTGGTTTTGTGGACGACGCATCCGCGCGATCTCGTGCAGGCCCTGGTGCAGGAATTGCGCGCCCCCTACAAATACGCCTGGGCGGTGTTCCTCGCCCTGATCTATGTCCCGATCGTCCAGCACGAGACGCAAATCCGCGGCTACGCCCTTCATATTCGCGGCGTTCAGTATCGCCGGCTGAGCCTCCGCGGCCTGCGCCTGCTCGCCATTCCGGTGATCTTTCGTTCGCTCCGGCGTGGTTTCGCGACCGCGCTCTCGATGGAGGCGCGCGGCTTCGGCGTCGCGCCGACGCGGGTTTTCCGCAACGATTTGCGCTACCCGAAGCCTCTCAGAATCCTTCGTGCCGCGGTGGTGATCGCGGCGGCGATTCTGATCGGGCTCGCGATCCGGAGCGGCCGCTTCGCGGTGATGGCGCATAGCTGATGGGCCGCAAGAAAACAGGAAGCATCCACCCATGACTCTGCTTACCGATGACGGCGCCGCCGCACGCCGCGAGGTGCGGCCCGAGTTTCATGTTCTGAAAGCGACCCCCGCGAACGTGCATTGGGGCTATTTCGACGCCGCGCGCGCACCCGCGCTCCGCGTCAAAAGCGGTGACATCATCCACGCCGAGGCGATCACCCATCATGCCGGCGACGCGCCGGAGTTGATGATGGATGCCGCGATCATCGCGCTCTACCGCGGCGTTCCGGAGGCCGACCGCCATCCTGGCGTGCATATCATGACCGGGCCGATCTTCATCGAAGGCGCGCGGCCGGGCGACATGCTGGAGGTGCATTATCTCGCGATGACGCCGCGGTTTCGCTACGGCGCCAATCTCGCTGCCCATTGGGGACATTTGTATCGGGAATTCGGCGAGCGCGAGCGCGTCACCATCTATCGTCTCGATCGCCGCGCGCTGATCGCCGAAGCCGTTTTCGCCTATGACTATCCGGACAAATACACGACCCCGGGGCGCATCATGGCGCGCGATGCCTGCTGCCGCGAGCCGGCGCTGGCCGGTGTGCGTGTCCCCGTCCGCCCGCATCTCGGCACCGCCGGCGTCGCCCCCGACGCGCCGGGGCGCGTCAGCACCATCCCGCCGGGGCGGCATGGCGGCAATATCGATAATTGGCGGATCGGCGCCGGGGCGACGATGTATTATCCGGTGGCGGTGGACGGCGCTCTGTTTTCGATCGGTGATCCGCATATTTCCCAGGGTGACGGCGAAATCAGCGGCACCGCCATCGAGGCCTCGCTCGATGTCGTGTTCCAGGTGTTTTTGCGCCGCGATTTCGCGTTTCCCTCGCCGCTGCTCGAAACCCCGGAATGCTGGATCACGCATGGCTTCGACGACGATCTCGACGGCGCCATGCGCGCGGCAAGCCTCGAGATGCTGCGGCTTCTCACCGAGCAGCTCGGATTGCGCCGTGAGGATGCCTATTCGCTGATGAGCGTCGCCGCCGATTTCACGGTGACGCAGGTCGTCGATGGCCGTCAGGGGGTGCATGCCCGCCTCCGCCGCGATCTGTTCCCCGGCGAGGGGAAATAGCGCCTGATCAGCGGGCGCGCGGCGCTACCCCCGGAAGCCGCGTCCGGCCCGCCAGAGCTGGATGCGGAACGCGGCGTAGGCGACCACGGCGGCGATGATCACCACCGGCAGCAGGGTCGCGGCAAGCCAGAAGGCGAAGGCGGCGAGCGCGACGGCGCCGAGGATCAGCGCCACCAGCGCCCCGGCCACAGCCAGACGCAAGAGCCAGGGTAGGGGCGTGGGCCAGGGCAGGCGGCCGGGGGAGCCTGGCGGGCGGGTGAATTCGCCCTCCGGCGTCATGTCGATGATCACGGTGCGGCGCGGTTTCATGGCGGGAAACACGTGGTCGGCCCAGGGGCCGGCGTCAAGCCCGGCTCTGCCCGCGCCACTTTCCCTCCCGCCGCCGCCGTGGCAGGTTCCCGGCAAATCAGCGGAGGGATGAGGCCATGGTGACAGGCGCGCGGCAGGCTTTGCCGGTCGATCTTGCGGGGATGCGGGTTGCGATCTCGGCGGCGGCGGGCGGGATCGGGCGGGTGATGGCGGATGGGTTCGCCGCCTCGGGGGCGCGCGTCTTCATCTCCGATATCGACGCGGCGGCGGTGGCGGCCTCCCCCCATCCCGGCATCCGCGCCGATGCCGGCAGGCGCGAAGAGGTCGAGGCGTTCATGGCGGCGGCGATCGATCATCTCGGCGGGCTCGATGTTCTGGTCAACAATGCCGGCATCGCCGGGCCGACCAAGCGGGTCGAGGAGATCGCGCCGGAGGAACTCGCGGAGACGCTGCGGGTCGATCTCGAAAGCTTTTTCCACTGCGCGCGCCTGGCCATCCCGGCGCTGCGCGCGGCCGGTGGCGGGGCGATCATCAATCTGAGTTCCGCCGCCGGGCGCTTCGGCTTTCCCCTCCGCGCCCCTTACGCGGCGGCGAAATGGGGGGTGATCGGCTTCACCAAGACGCTGGCGATCGAGCTTGGTCCGGACGGGATTCGCGCCAACGCCATTCTCCCCGGCCTCGTCGATGGGCCGCGCATCCGCGCCGTGATCAAGGCGAAGGCGGTGGCGGCCGGCATGTCCGAGAACGAGCAGACCGACCGCGCCGTCTCCACGACCAGCCTCCGCTGCTTTGTCACGCAACAGGACATCGCGAACATGGCGCTCTATCTCGCGAGCCCCTTTGGGGCGACGATCAGCGGTCAGGCGCTGGCGATCGATGGTGACATGCAGGTGCTGATCTGAGCGGCGGGCGCCCGGCGAGGAAAAACGAGAAAACCATCGCGGCGGCAACGCCGATCGCGACCGTGAGGCCGATGCCGCGCAGAAGCGGCGTGCGGCAGAAGACCAGCAGGCCGAAGGTCGCGAGCGTCATGACATGGCAGAGGACGAGGGTGCGGAAGGTGCGCGCGCGCTCGTCGCCATCGCGCTGGCGGCGGGCGAAAAACAGGGCGTAGTCGAGCCCGATCCCGACCATCAGCGGCAAAGCGACGATGTGAAACAGCGACAGATGTACGCCTAGCCGGCCGAGCAGCGCCAAGGTCACGACGACCGCGCCGGCGAGCGGGGCGAGCACGCGGGGAAGCGAACGCACGCCCCCGAGCCCGACGATCAGCGCAACCAACGCGCAGCCGGCGCCGAGGCCGAGCCAGCGCCAGGCCGCTCCGGTGTAGGTTGCGACCAGCGCCGTCATCTCGGCGGGAATGTCGAGGACATGCACGTCCGGCGCATCGGCGAAAGCAGCACGAAACGCCGCCGCATCGGCGAGCCCGCTCGGCGCGATGACGCCGAACCAGCGCCCATCATGGACGAAGAGCAGCGGCGCGAGCCGCGCGGCCAAAAGCGGCGGGGTGATCGCGGCGAGGGTCAGCGGCGGGTCTTGCCGGGCGGCGGCGGCATCGTCGAGGAAGGGTTTGAAGGCATCGGGGCGAAAGCCGAGCCCGGCGCTTGCCCGCGCCACCCGTTCGGCGAGCAGGGGCGGGGGCGGGATGGCCTGTTGCCGGGTGCGCTGGGTCGCGGCACTCGGCAGGAGGCGGGCGGCGAGGCTCGCGCCGGATAGCGCGCCTTGGGCGACCAGGGCATCGAGGCGCGAAAGCAGCGCCTCCTCGCGCGCCAGCACCGCCTCCGCGTCCGGGCCTTGCAGCCAGGCGAGGAGGGCGACCTCGGGCGCCCCCAGCTCGGCGCGCAAGGCCCCGTCGAGATCGCCGGCGGCTTGCGGAACCGGGCTCAGCTCGCGGAGATCGCGCGTGAGCGGCGGCGGTGCCGCGAGCAGGGAGACGCCGGCGAGGGCGATCGGGACGATCGTCCAGGCGCGATAGCGCCGGAGCCCTTCGAGCCGGTCGAGCCAGGGTGCGGCGCGTTCGGCGGGCGCGATCGCGGCCGCGACCAGGAGCGGGGCGAGGATCAGCCGCGTCGCCAGCGCCGCCGCGACGATCCCGCTCGCCGCGAACAGGCCGAGTTCGGCGAGGCCGGGAAACGCCGAGGCCGCCATCCCGGCGAGACCCGCGGCGGCGCCGGCGACGGTCACGGCAAGCGTGCGTCCGATGCGCGCGCTGGTCGCCGCCACGGGCTCGCCGGGACGGCGATGGCCGATCCAGAGCACCGGATAATCGAGGCTGACGCCGAGCATCGTCATGCCGAAGCCGAAGGTCAGCGCATGCACCCGCCCGAAGACCAGCGTGGTCAGCGCCAGGGCCGCCGCCGTTGCGAACAGCACCGGGATCAGGACGGCGGCGAGCGCCAGCGGGTTTTTCAGCCATGCCGCGAGGATCGCGAGCACCAACAGGCCGGACAGCACCGAGATGGTCTCGGCATCGCCGCGGATGGCGTGTTCGGCGGCGAGCGCGAAGACCGCAGGCCCCCCCTCCAGCAGCCGCGCGTGGCCGCGGGCGCTGGCCTGAAACGCCGCCGCGACCGCCCGCGCCGCCGCGTGCTGGCCGGCGAGATCGACGCCGCTCGCCCGGGTGCGGGCGATGAGGAGGGCGCGGTCACGCTCGGGCGCGAACCAGACGCCGCCGATCTCGCGCACCTGGCTCGGCCCGGCCCATAACGCGAGCAGGGCGGGAAATGCCCCGGTCGGGTCGGCGAGGCCGAATTCCGTCGCGAGCGGGGCGGCGGAGGAGGCGAGGGCGGTCAGCAGCGCGCTGAAATCGGCGTGGAGTGCCGCCTCCGTGAAGGCGTCCGCGCTTGTCGCCGGCGACAGCGGATAGCGATGGCGAAACAAAAAATCCTGTTCCTCGCCGCCGGCGAGACCAGCGCCATTCTGGACCAGGCGGAATTGCCCGGAGGCGCGGAGGCGGGCGGCGAAATCGCGGCTGATGGCGGCGAGATCGGCCGCCGGCGCTCCCTCGATCCCGAACAGGAGCAGGCTCGCCGCCGGCCCCCGCCGCACCTGGTCGAGCATGAAGCGCGCTCCCTCGCTCTCGCCCTGGGGCAGGAAATCGGCGATGTCGGCGCTGAGATGGGCGCGCCCGAGGGTGAGCAGGACGAGGCCGAGCGCGAGTGCGAGGGTGGCGAGAAGCCGGGCGCTTGCGCCGTTCATGGGAGCCCCGTTCATGGGGAGGGGGTGATGCGCATCACGCTGGCGTCACCATTGCTTTGGTCGAACGTGACGAGGCTTGGCGTCGGCCCGCCGCCCTCGATGCGGGCGACACGCAGAAAGCGCGCGATCGCCGGATCGCTCGGCACCAATGTCAGGCGCCAGTTCGCGCGATCGCCCTCCAGCCCGACGCTGTAATAGCGCTGGAGGGCGGCGAGATCGCCGGCCAGCGTCGCCCGGATCGCGTCCACCAGGCCGGCGATGGGGGGGGCGCTGGCCAGCGCGATCTCCCGCGCCGGCTGCTCGCCGAGGGTGAGGCTGAGCGTCTGGCCATCGAGCACCAGGCGCTCGGGATGCGGCGGGGAAGTGATTTTTTCGAGATGGTCCGGCCGCCGCCAGGCGAGCGTGCCATGGGTCTCGATCGGCGCCGCGAGCGCGTGCAGGGTCTTGATTTCGACGAACGCCGCATGCCGCTCGGGAACCGCGGCGAGTTCAGCCATCAGCGCCGCGATGGTCAGCGGCGGCGTCTCCGCCGGCGCCGGCAAGGGAAGCGCGAGCAGCAGGACGAGGAGGGCGGCGAGACCGCCCGGACTCGTCGTCGTTTTCCCAAACATCATGAAAATTGAACCAGTTATAGGGGTGTTCCCGACAAAAATGAGAGAGGCGTTCGGCATAGCGGGTAACATGGGGGCGAAGCGCCGCCCAGGGTTCCGCCGGGCGCTCGCCCGCCGCGTCACCGGCGCGGCACGGGGGGATCGCGTCGACGAACGGCTCGATATGCACGAGATAGCGCCGCTGCGCGAGGCGAAGGCCAAAGCCGAGCAGCACCGGCGCGCCGGTGGCGGCGGCGAGGCGGAACGGGCCGAGCGGAAAGGGCGCCGGCGCGCCGAGGAAATCCGCCGTCATCACCGCCTGCCCCGCCGCCACGCGATCGGCGAGCAGGCCGACGACGCCGCCGCCGGCGAGGGTTTCGCGGAGCGCCAGGGCCAGCGCGATGCCGTCGCCGCCCGACGCCGGGAGGGCGATCACGCTGGCGGCGAAGCTCGGGTCGTTCTCCTCGAACAGCGCCGTCAGCGCGCCGCGTCCGCCGCGATGCATCACCATGCGGATCGCCACCGGCGCCCCCGCGCCGGTGGCGAAACGGAGCGCCTCGAAGCTGCCGAGATGGGCGCCGAGCAGAATGACGCCCTTACCCGCCGCCACCGCTTCGGCGAGATGCTCCAGACCTTCCACACGAATGTCGAACGGCGCCGCAGCGCGCGAAGCGTGCAGGAAAAACCGGTCGAGGAGGGTATGCGCGAAGGTATGGAAATGACGGAAAATCTCGCCGAATCCCGGCGGCCTGCCGAGCGCGCGGGAAAGATAGCGTTGCGAGGCGCGCCGCCCCGCCCCGTCCCTGAGGACGAAGGCCAGCGTGATCGGCCATAGCAACGCCGCGCCGAAGCGCCAGCCGAAGCACCGGCAGAGCCAGGCCATGAGCCTTATCCCCGCCTGCCCGGCAGGCCGCCGCGCCTGCCAGGCGGGGAGGGAGGAAGTTTCCCGGCTCATGCCTCTTCGGGACTTCCCAGGCGGAGGGTGCCGCGCAGCGCCAGCCCCTCCCTGCCGCGGGCGGTGATCGCGGCTTTTTCCGGCGCCGGCCGCTCCAGCCGGTAGGTGATGGTCTCCCCCGGGCGCACCGGGCGGAGGAATTTGAGCCGGGTGATTCCGGCGATCGCCGCAATCCCGGCGGCGGCGAGGATGAGATCGAGCAGCACGACGCCCGGAAGCACGGGGTTGCCGGGGAAATGTCCGGCGAAGGCGGGATGATCGGCGGCGATGGTCAGGGTTCCCGAAACCGGGGCGGCGGGCGGCATCGGCCCTCTAGCCGCTGGCCGGCGGCCCGGCGAGGGCGGCGAGATGGGCGGCGCTCAGCTTGCCGAACTCGTTGCGCGGGAGGCGGGGCAGGGGGATCACCCGGCGGGGCAGGAAAATCGGGTCGATTTCGCGCCGTAATGCCGCCAGGATCTCCCCCGGCTCGCGCCCCGGCGCGACGACGAACGCGAGCAGCCGCGCGGTCGGCTCGGCGTCGAGATCGCCGGGGGCGATGAAAACCCCGTCCTCCACCCCCTCGATCGCGGTCAGGATGCGGGTGAGGGCGGCGAGCGAGGCGCGTTTGCCGCCGAGCTTGACGACGTCGCTGCGCCGGCCGAGGAGGCGAAAACGCGCCGGCGCGACGAGTTCCAGCGCGTCCGCCAGCGCCACCGTCTCGGCGAACGGCGCCGCGACTGAAACCACCCCGTCGGCAGCGGCGGCGAGGCGCAAGCCGGGATAGGCCTCCCAGATCTCGCTCGCCGCCGTCATCCGGCTGGCGATCGAGCCGGCCTCGGTCGCGCCGAAGATCTCCGCGACCCGGGTCCGCCAGCGCGCCTCGGCGCGGGCGGCGAGGTCGGGCGCCAGCGGCGCGGTCGCCGAGATCACCAAAGCGAGCGGCGGCAGGGAGAGCGCGGCATCGAGCAGGGCGCGGAGCTGCAAGGGGGTGGTGACGAGGAGGCGCGGCGCCGGCATCGCGGCGAGCGCGGCGGCGATGTCGTGGGGAAAGAAGGCCGGCCCGCACCAGCTCGTCACCGGGCCATGAAAGGCGAGCAGGATGGTGGTCTCGAAGCCGTACATGTGTTGCGGCGGCACCGTCCCGACCACCGAAACCGGGCCGTCCGCCCCGAGCCCGAAGCGCGAAGCGGCGGCGAGGCTCCGGGCAAACAGCGCCCCCCAGGTCTTGCCGTGGGCGACCGGCTCGCCGGTGCTGCCCGAGGTGAACACCTCCGCCGCCGGCGTCTCCCCGGCGATCTCCGGGTTTGCCGCCCTTTCCTGCCCCCCCGCCGCCGTCGCGCCGGCGAGCAGCGCCGCGGGATCGACCATGACCGTCCGGCAGGGGGCGATCGCGGTCGGGGTTTCGCCCAGAGGGATTTCGCCCAGGGGGGTCTCACTCAGGATCGCGGCGGCGCCGAGGCGGGTGGCAAGGTCGCGCACACGGGCCGGCGAACGGTCGCTCGACAAGGCGCTCCGGCAGCCGGCGATCATCGCGGCGGCGAAGCCGAGCGCGAAGGAAAGCCGATCCTCGCAGAGATTGAGCACCACCGCCCCGTTCGGCAGCGCCGCCGCGAGCCGCGCGGAGGCTGCGAGGAAGCTGCCCGCGCGGATCACGCCGCGCGGGGCCTGAAACAGCGCCGCGGTCTCTGCGCGTTGCAAAAGCGGGAAACGCGCGGGGATGGGCGGCATCGCGGCGCGTTCCGCCCTTTACCTGGCGCGCGCGGCGCCGATATGGGCGGCGAGGGCACGCAAGCTGGCGAAGATCCGGCGGTTGCGCTCGTCGTCGGATTTCAGCTCGATGCCGTATTCGCGCGAGATCGCCAGCGCGAGTTCGAGGGCGTCGATCGAATCGAGGCCGAGGCCCTCGCCGAACAGGGGCGCTGCGGGATCGATCTCTTCGGGCTTGTTCTCGAGGTGGAGAACCGTCACGATGAGCCGCGCGACCTCCGCCTCGAGCGCGAACGGCGGGGCAGCGAACGGGATGGTGTCAGGCTGGCTCATGGGTTCCCACGGTCTGGAGCGATAAGGTTCATAGCGTTTCGGCATGATCTCGTCCTCTTATGTGAAGCTCGCCGCCCGATTGTCCAGCCATGCCGATGCTGGCCGGGGAGAGGCGCCCATTTTCGGCCCGGTCAGCTTCACCGTCGATCTCGAGGATCATGCGCCCTTGGCCGCGGGCCCGGCGCGGGTCGAGGCGCTGACCCTGACCTTGCTCGAGTTTCTCGCCGCCGCCGGGATCACCGCCAGTTTTTTCGTGACCGACGAGATCGCCCGGCACGCGCCGCGGCTTTTGCGCGATATCGCCGCGCGCGGGCATGAGATCGCCTCGCACGGCTATTGCCATGTCCGCCTCCAGGGCCTCGATCCGGCCGGTTTCACGGCCGGCATGACGATGGCGAAGGCGCGGCTCGAGGATATCTGCGGGGTTGCGGTATCCGGGTTCCGGGCGCCGTTTTTTTCCCTCGTGCCGGAGACGGCGTGGGCGGTGGAGGGGTTGCTCGCGGCCGGTTTCGTCTATTCCTCCAGCGTCATCCCCGGCCCGGCCTGGGTCGGCGGCTGGCCGGGGGCGCCGCGCGAGGCGTTTCGTTGGCCGGGCGGCCTGCTCGAATTGCCGGTGCCGGTCGCGCCGCTGGCCGGGCGGATGCTGCCGGTGCTCGGGGGGATGTATCTCCGCGCCTTGCCGCTCCGCGATCTCCGCCGCCTCTGGCGGCGCCTCGCCGGACAGACGCTGTGGACCTATTGCCACCCCTATGACATCGAAACCGGGGCGAGGGGGCGGATTCGCGGCCTCGGCCGCGCGGCAAGCCTCGTGCTCGGGTTCAACCGGGGGGCGACGCTGCGCCGCTGGCGGCTGCTCGCCGCCTTTCCCGCGCCGCCGCTCGGGATTCGCGCCGAAACCCTCGCCGCGGCGCCGTTTTCAAGCCGAGGAAAAGCACGTCATGCCTGATAAAACGCCGGAAACGGCCTTCCCGAGTGCGGCCGACCTGTTCTCGCTCGCCGGGCGCACGGCGCTGATCACCGGCGCGTCCGGCGGCCTCGGGCTCGCCTTCGCGCGCATGCTCCACGGCGCCGGCGCCCATGTCGTTCTCGCCGCCCGCAGCGAGCGGCGCCTTGCCGCCGCCGCCGCCGCGTTCGGTGAACGGGCCGAGGCGGCGCGGCTCGACGTCACCGATGACGCCTCGATCGGCGCCTGCCTCGCCGGGCTCGCTTCGCGCGGGGTGGTCGCCGATATCATCGTCAACAACGCCGGCATCGCGACCACCAAGCTCGCCGTCGAGCAAAGCGCCGAGGACTGGGACGCGGTGGTCGCGGTCAATCTCCGCGGCGCGTTTCTCGTCGCGCGTGAGGCGGCGCGGCACCTGATCGCGGCCGGGCGGCCGGGGAGCATCATCAATATTTCCTCGATCCTCGGGATCCGCGTCGGCTCCCATCTCACCTCCTATACCGCGACCAAGGCCGGGCTGCTGCATCTGACCCAGAGCCTCGCGGTCGAACTCGCGCGCCACCGCATCCGCGTCAACGCGCTCGCGCCGGGCTATATTGAGACCGAGATGAATGCCGGATTTTTCGCGACCGAAGCGGGCCAGGCGATGATCCGCCGCATCCCGCAGCGCCGGCTCGGGACGCCGCGCGACCTCGCCGGGCCGTTGCTTCTCCTCGCCTCCGAGGCCGGCGCGCACATGACCGGGGCGACGATCGTCGTCGATGGCGGGCATACGGTGAACGCCGTTTAGCGCCGCTGCGGCGAGCCCCGGAGGGCGCTTCAGATCGTCGGCGCGTGGCGGGCGGGCGCGGGGTCCAGATAGCGGTCGAACGCGGCGGCGACGACGCGGAGAAACGGCCGCGCCGCCGCCGGCACGGCGAGGGTGCGGCCATCCCAGGCGATCAGGCCGATCGCGGCGAGTTCGGCGAGCGCCGGATGGGCGTCGTCGAGCGCATCCGCCGCCGCGCCATGCGCCGCGAGCAAAGCGCCGAGATCGAGCCGCAGCGCGCACATCACCTGCTCGATCGCGGCGCGGCGCAGGCGGTCATCGGCGTCGAGCGCCACCCCGCGCGCGATCGGCGATCGCCCCGCCGCTACCGCTTCGCGATAGGCCGGCACACGCGGCGCGTTTTGCACATAACCCTGCGGCAGGCTGCTGATCGCCGACGCGCCGAGGCCGATCAGGGCATCGGCGTCATCATCGGTATAGCCCTGGAAATTGCGGCGCAACCGGCCGCTGGCTGCGGCGCGGGCGAGCCCGTCCCCGGGTTTGGCGAAATGATCGAGGCCGATCGCGAGATAGCCGGCCGCGGCGATCTCGGTCTCGGCGATTTCGCGGAGCCGAAACCGCGCCCGCGCATCCGGCAGCGACGCCTCCGGGATCAGCGCCTGATGCCGCTGCATCCACGGCACATGGGCGTAGCCGAACACCGCGATGCGCTCGGGCGCGATCGTCAGCGCCTGGCGCAGCGTCGCCTGGAGCCCGTCGGCGGTCTGATGGGGCAGGCCATAGACCAGATCGAGATTGATCGAGCCGACCCCGATGCCGCGCAAGGCGTCGGCGCAGGCGGCGGTTTCGGCGAAGGATTGCTGCCGCCCGATGGTCTCCTGCACCGCGGGCGCGAAATCCTGCACCCCGAGGCTGGCCCGCGTCACCCCGATTTCGCGGAGGGCGGCGAGGCGGTCCGGCGGCAGGCGGCGGGGGTCGATCTCGATCGCGATTTCGGCGTCGGCGGCGAGATGGAACCAGCGCTGGATGGTCTCGGTGATCGCGCGCAATTCCGCCGCCGGCAGGATGCTCGGCGTGCCGCCGCCCCAATGGATCTGGCGCACCGTGAGCCGCTTGCCGATCGCTTGCGCGACCAGGGCGATCTCGGCCCGGAGCGCCGCCGCGTAGGTGACCAGCGGCGCCTCGCTGTTCACCGCGCTGGTATGGCAGCCGCAAAAGCGGCAGAGTGTCCGGCAGAACGGGACGTGGAGATAAAGCGAGAGCGACGCCGTCCCGGGAAGGGCTGCGAGCCAGGCCGCCGCGGTTCCGGCGCCGAGTGCCGCGGAAAAATGCGGCGCGGTGGGATAGCTGGTATAGCGCGGCACGCGCCGGTCATGGCGGGCGATCAGGGCGTCGATGTCCATGCCGCGAAACCTAGGGTCTTTCGGCCGGCGTGCCTTGAGGCAGATCAAGCCGGCGCGGGGGGCGGGTTCGCCCTATTTCGCGCGCCGCGGCAGAGCCTCGAGCGCTTGCGCGATCGCCGCCGTCACCTCGCTCCAATCCCCGGCCCGGCTTTGGCGAAAGAGCCGGAGCGAGGGATACCACGGGGTGTCGCCGCGATCGAGCAGCCAGCGCCAGTCGGACGGGGTCGCCAGCATCAGCCAGGCCGGCTTGCCGAGCGCGCCGGCGAGATGGCCGACCGAGGTATCGACGCACACCACCAGATCGAGATTGACGATGGCGGCGGCGGTTTCGGCAAAATCGGTCAGCGCCTCGGAGACATCGAGCAGGCCCGGCAGGACGTTCGGGGTGGCGCGGTCGCGCGGCGGGAATTTCTGCTGCAACGAGACGAAGGCGACGCCGGCCGCCTTGCCCAGCGGGGCGAGATCGGCGAGCCGCATCGAGCGGCGGCGGTCATTGGGGTGCGTCGCGCGCCCGGCCCAGGCGACGCCGACGCGCAAGACCCCGCGCGGCAGATCGCGCTCGAAGCGTGTCTGCCAGGCGCGGATGAGGGCGGGATCGACGCTGAAATAGGGGATCGGCGCCGGGATCGTCGGAAGGTCGGTTGCGAACAGCCCGGGCAGGCTCGACATCAGGCAAAAAACCTTGTGCGGCGGGATCTGGTCCCAGCGCGTATGGCAGGCGGCGACGCCCCGCACCGAACGCAGCAGCGGCGCGATATCGGGGCTGCACCCGACCACCACCTCCCGGCAGCGGGACGCGACCTCGGGGACATAGCGGCAGAATTGCAGCGTATCGCCATAGCCCTGATCGCCGACCAGGAGGATGCGGTCTTGCGGCAGGCGCATGCCGTTCCAGGCCGGCGCCGCCATTTTCGGCAGCATGCCGCGGGCCTGGTCGAGCTGGTTGCGCCATTCATATTCCAGCCAGCCGGGTTTCATCTCGCCGCGCGCGAGCAGGATCTGGCCGATGGCGAGATGCGCCTCGGGATGGGTCGGCTCCTTGGCGAGCGCGGCGAGAAAGGCATCGACCGCGGCTTCGCGCTCGCCGCGATCCATCAGCGCCTTACCGAGATTGACCTGAAAGCGCGGGATGGCGGGTTGCAGGCGCACCGCTTCGCGGGCGGCGGTGACGGCGTCGTCGAAACGATAGAGCAGGCGATAGAGGCCGGAGAGATTGCTGTGCCAGGCGGCGACGCTCGGCTGCTTGGCGAGCGCCCGCTCGATCAGCGAGGTCGCCCGCGCGAGATCGCCACGATGGCCGAGAATGGCGCCGAGCAAGGCGAGCGCCGGGGGATGGTCGGGGACCGCTTCGAGCACGTCCTGGCAGATGCCGGCGGCCTCGCCGAGGCGCTTGCCGATCATCGCCTGTTCGGCGCGCTGCAATTGTTCGTGAATCGCCTTGCTCCGCTCGCTGGTCGAGGCGGGCGGCGGTGGTGCCGCGGCGAGGCCGGGCGGCGCCGGCACCGCCGGCGCGGCTGGCGGCGGCGCGGCGGCGGTTTGCGCGGGCGCGGTGGGAGCGGTCATCACCGGAGGATGCCAAGCCGCGCGGCCAAACAAAAGAGGCGGCGCACACCGTTTCGTAAAAAAAACGGTTCAGCCGGCCGGACGCGCGGGCGGGCTCGCGTCCGAGACCATGGCGCCGCAGCCGGTCGCCGTGGTCGCGGCCAGCACGGTGAAGCGCTGGCGGGCGAGTTCGCGGTCGCCGGCGAGGAGGGTGAACTCCCACTCGCCGGCGACCATCTCCCAGGCTTCGGTGAAGGTGAAGCCGACGAAGCGGAGCCCGGTCCCGGCCGGGATCTCGAAGATATCGACGCTGCCGCCGGCGCCGTCCGGGCGGTGGAGCGGGGGATGGCGCACGCGGATGGTGAGCGGCGCCGTCGCCGCGCCGGCGCGCGCGAAAATCAGCCCGAAACTCCGGCACGGCGCCGCCGGCACGGTCGCGGTCGCGGCGAGCAGGGTCGGGAGCGTGACGCGGTCGACGCCGCTCAGCGTCTGGTCGCGGAGCCCCGCCGGCAGGCCGCCGGTGACCGCCGCCGGGCGGTAAATGCCCGCCGAGAGGATGCTGATCCCGGGGTCATCGGCCCAGGCCGCGAATGCGAGAGGGGGCGCGAGCAGCGAGACGATGAGAACGAGGGTCGCGATCGGGCCAAGAAAGGGGCGAGGAGGGGAGGGACGGCGCGGCGGTTGACGCGGCCTGCCGGCGCGGCTATAGGTGTCTCTGCAAATGCGACTAACTCTCATAAAACTTCCGAACAAGGCGAACCGACCGATGCGCATCCTACTACCGCTTGCCCTCGCCGCCCTGCTCCTCGCCGCCAGCGCCGGACAAACGATCGTCGTCGCCGATGACGCCGAGAGCCGCGACCTGGTGATCAAGGACCATGTCTTTTCTCCGGCCGAAATCACCGTCCCGGCCGGCCATCGGGTCGCGATCCACATCAAGAACATGGATGCGACGGCGGAGGAATTCGATTCCTCGGCGCTCAAGGTCGAAAAAGTGATCGCCGGCGGCGCCTCTGGCACCGTCCATCTCCGCCCGCTCGCCCCCGGGCGCTATAAATTCGAGGGCGAATATCACGAAAAAACCGCCCAAGGGGTTGTCATAGCCCAATAGCATTGCCTTGTAAGATATTGCGGTAATTTGGGAAAGACCGCCATGCTCGCCGCATTGCTGATCGTGTTTCGGGAGGTCATCGAGGCCGGGCTGATCATCGGCATCGTGCTGGCGGCGACCAAGGGCGTCGTGGGGCGCGGGCGGATGGTCTTGCTCGGCATCGCCGCCGGGGTGTTCGGCGCCTGTCTGCTCGCCGCCGGCGCCGGCCGCCTCGGCGCCGCGTTCGCGGGCAATGGCCAGGAGGTTTTCCAGGCCGCGGTGCTCGCCATCGCGACCCTGATGCTGGCCTGGCACACGATCTGGATGGCGAGCCACGGCCGCGCCATCGCGCAGGAGATGCGTGCCCTCGGCGGCGCGGTGAGCGACGGGCGCCGGCCGCTCGCCGCCCTCGGCGTCGTCGTCGCCATCGCGGTGCTGCGCGAAGGCTCGGAGGTGGTGCTGTTCCTTTACGGCATCGCGCTCTCGGGCGGCGCCTCGGGGTGGGGGATGGTGGCGGGCGGGGCGCTCGGCATCGTCGCCGGCGGCCTCGTCGCGGCGCTGCTCTATGGCGGCCTCATCGTCATTCCGGTCGGGCGCATGCTTTCGCTCACCGGCGGGCTGATCACGCTGATGGCGGCCGGCATGGCGGCGCAGGCGGTCGCGTTCCTGCAGCAGGCGGGGTTCGCGGATGCGCTGTCCGCGCCGGTGTGGAACTCCGCGGCAGTGCTCAGCGACGAGTCGATCGCCGGCCGGCTCGCGCATAGCCTGGTCGGCTATACCGCCGAGCCCGACGGGTTGCAGCTCCTCGTCTATGCCGTGACCCTGGCGACCATCTGGGGCCTCGCGCGGGCGGTGCGCCCCAGGACACGCCCCAGGACACACCCCGCGTCGCGTCCGCGCCCCGCGGCGGCGGAATAGCGCGGCGTTTTTACCGTCTGGTAAGCTTACCCGCGGCATGATCGCCCGCTTCCATGGGAACGGGCGTGATGGCGGAAAAATCTGCTGAAAAACCGGCGATGCGCGAGGGCGGAAGGGGTGCGCCGGCGCTGATCGGCGGGCGCTACCAGGTGGATTTCGCGGCCCCCCTCGCCGGCGCCGGCGGCGGGGTGATGGCCTTCGTCGCGCGGGATCAGCAAAACGCGGCGGCGGGGCTGATGGCGCTCCAGATCCGCCCGGGCGCCCCGGCCCGCGTCCATGCCATCGAACTCCTCAGCAAAAGCGCCATTCCCGGCCTCTTGCTGCCGCTCGCGCACGGCACCGCCTTCACCTCGGAGGGCAGCGAGGCCGGGTTCGTCATCTGCGGGGCGCCTCCCGGCCCCTCTCTCGCCGCGGCCCCCCGCGCCTGGGGGGAGCGCGAGCTGCTCGACTGCGTGCTGCGCCCGGCGGCGATGGTGCTCGATGCGCTGGCGACGCGCGGCATCACCCATCGCGCCATTCGGCCGGATAATATTTTCCAGGGCAGCGCCGGCGAGCCGGTGGCCCTCGGCGCCGCCTGGGCCAGCCCGCCGGCGCGCCTGCAACCGGCGCTGTTCGAGCCGCCTTATGCCGCGATGTGCCATCACGCCGGCCGCGGCGAAGGCAGCGGCGCCGACGATGTCTACGCCCTCGGCGTCACCTTGCTGACGCTGGCACTCGGGCGGCCACCGCTCGCCGGGCTGGATGACGCCGCCATCATCCGGCGCAAGCTCGATCTCGGGAGCTATGCCGCCCTGGTCGGCGAGGCCCGGTTGCCGGCGATGATCGCCGATCTTCTGCGCGGCATGCTGGCCGAGGATCCGGTGCACCGCCCGCCGCCGCAGCTCTATCTCGACCCCTCGGCGGCGCGGGCGCGCAGACTGGCGGCGCGGCCCGGGCGGCGGGCGCAGCGCGCCTTGAAGATCGCCGACCAGCCGGTCTGGGACGCGCGCTCCCTCGCCCATGCCCTCGCCCGCCGGCCGGAGGAGGCGGTACGCTTGGTGCGCAGCCATTATCTCGACCATTGGCTGCGCCGGAGCCTCGGCGATGCCGTGCTGGCGGGGCGGGCGGATGACGTCGTGCGCCAGCGGAGCGAATTTCCGCCCGAGGATTCCCGGGCCGACGCGACGATGGCGATGCGCCTGATCGCGATCCTCGATCCGCTGGCGCCGCTCTGCTGGCGCGGCGTCGCCCTCTGGCCGGACGGGCTCGGCGGCGTGCTCGCCGAGGGCTTGCAGGAAAACAGCGATCTGGCCGCCAAGATCGACGATCTCGTCGCCGCCGAGGCGGTCGCCGGCTGGGCGCTGATGCGCCCCGAACTCTGCGACGTGACGGCGCTCAGGCAGACCGCGCAGCATCACCGCATGTGGCAGCGCATCCGCGGCCTCGGCGGCGGCCTCGCGCGGATCTGCTACGCCCTCAACCCGCTGCAACCCTGTGCCAGCCCGCTGCTCGCCGGAAGCTGGGTCGCGCGCCTCGCCGATCTCCTGCCGGCGCTGGAAGCGGTCTCGCAGCAGGCCGAGCGGCGGCGCGGCGAGCCGGTGGACAGCCATATCGCCGCCTTCATCGCCGCCCATCAGGATGGCCGGCTCGGTGGCGATCTCGGCGCTTTTGCCGGAGATTCGGCGGGCGGGGAGCCGCAGCTCGCGAGTCTCCGCGCGCTCTCGCGGTTGCAGGCGGCGTTTCCCACGCCCCTTCCGGGCCTCGCCGCCTGGCTCGTCGAGCGCGCCGAACCGCTGATCGAGCGCTGGCACAACCGTGCCCGCCGCGCCGAAACCTTGGCGCAGCTCCGCCGCCTGACCCAGGCCGGGCAATTGCTGCCGATGCTCGCTTTGTTCGACGATCGTCATGCGCTGGCCGCCGATGCCCAGGGGCTGAAGCAGGCCCTCGTCGCGGTCGCCAAGATCGATGCCGAGCGCGCGGCCTTGCGCACCGCTTCCGCCGAGCGCCGCCGCCGCGCGACCCATATCGGCCATGAGATCGCCCTCGGCAGCGGCATGCTGGCGCTGGCGGCGAGCGTCGGCTGGCTGGTGTTCGGATGAAAGCCGCTTCAGGTGCTGGCCCAGCGGTCGCGCGATCGGCCGCGCGCCGGGCCGCGAAGCCGGGGCGCTCGCTGGTCTGGCTGCAAGGGCTCGCCTGCGGCGCGCTGGCGACGCTGGCGACGCCGCTCGCGGTGCTGCTCGGCGCCTTGCTTTTGCCCGGGCTATGCGTCTTGCTGATCGACCGCATGCCGGGCAAGCCGGTGGCGCGCACCATGCTGCTGTGCGGCGCCGCGGCCAGCGTCTCGCCGGCCTGGCATCTCTGGGACCACGGTCTGACGATGGAGAACAGTCTCGATTTGCTCTCCGATGTCTTGACCGTCGGCCTCGCCTGGGCGGCGACGGCGGCGGGATGGCTGATCGCCGAGGTGGCGCCGATCTGCGTCTATCTCGCCCTTGAGGCGACGGCCAAGCGGCGCGACGGCGAATTGCGCGCCGCGCGCGCGCGCCATGAGGCGGAATGGGGCATCCCGCCGGCGGGCGCCGAGACGCCCGAGGCGTGAGGCCGCGTCAGATCACTTTTTTCGCCCGCAAGGCGGCGATCTCGCCGGCATCGAGGCCGAGTTCGCCGAGCACCATTTCGGTATGCTCGCCCATCTCCGGGGTCGCACGCCGCAATGCCCAGTTGGTGCGCGAAAGCGACACCGCCTGGCCGACCAGCTCCATCCGCCCGCGCTTGGGATGTGTGATCGGCGCGGCGATGCCGAGATGGCGGACCTGCGGGTCGGCGAAGACCTCGTCGATGCGATAGATCGGCCCGGCCGGCACGCCGGCGTCGTTCAGCGCCGCGATCCAGGCCGCCGAGGGGCGGGTTACGGTGATCGCCTCGATCGCCGCGTTCATCTCGTCGCGATGGGCGAGGCGCGCCGCACCGGTCGCGAATTTGGCGTCGCCGGCCAGATGCTCGGCGCCGAGCGCGGCACAGAAGCGGCGATAGATGGCATTGCCGGCAACCGCGATGTTGATGTGCCCGTCTTCGGTTTTGAACACCCCGGTCGGCACCGTGGTCGGGTGGTTGTTGCCGGCCTGGCCGGGCACGTCGTGCTCGATCAGCCAGCGCGCCGCCTGGAAATCGAGCATGGCGATCTCTGCCGCGAGCAGCGAGGATTCGACATATTGGCCGAGCCCGGAGTCCTCGCGCTCGAGCAGCGCGATCAGGATGCCCATGGCGCAGAAAATGCCGGCGGTGAGATCGGCGACCGGGATGCCGACCCGCATCGGCCCCTCGCCGGGGCGGCCGGTGATCGACATCAGCCCGCCCATCCCCTGCGCGATCTGGTCGAAACCGGGGCGGGAGGCGTAGGGGCCATCCTGGCCGAAGCCGGAGATGCTGGCATAGACCAGGCGCGGATTGACCTCGCGGAGCGCCGGATAATCGATGCCGAGGCGGCGTTTCACGTCGGGGCGGTAATTCTCGACCAGGACATCGGCGCCGGCGACCAGGCGCTTGAGCAGCGCGACCCCCTCCGGCTGCTTGAGATCGAGGGTGATCGCCCGTTTGTTGCGGTGCAGATTCTGGAAATCCGCCCCCTCGCGGCCGCCGCCGAGACCCTCCTCGGCGGAAGGCGCCTCGACCTTGATCACCTCGGCCCCCCAATCGGCGAGCTGGCGGACAGCGGTCGGGCCGGCGCGAACCCGGGAGAGGTCGATGACGGTGAAGCGGGCGAGGGGGAGGGTGCTCATGGGGGCTCCGATCGTCTGGTCTCGCGGCCTGGGCTTGGTGTGGCCTCGGTTTTTGCCTGGCCGCGGGCGCGAACGGGAGGCAGGTTAGCGGCTTCCGCCCGCCGCGGCCAGGGCGGCCGGCAGGCGCGCGCCAGGCCCGCCGAGATCAACACATCGCGACAAACTGGCGCAATAAAACAAACATTAGAGTTTAGTCCTTGAGCGTCCGGAGGGCAGGCGATAGAGACAGCCAGCCTTGGGACGGGCTTTGGCGGCCGTAGGATGCTGCGTGGTTTGGTGCTGCGTGGTTTTTTGCCGCGGGCTTGCGCGGCGGGTGCTATTCTGCGTTGCCGGCGCGGCTCTGCCCGAGGTTCTGCCCGAGATTCTTCCCCCCTGGGCGTGCAACGCGTGAGTGCTTGGAGAAGACATGGATCGCAGCGAAAACCCGTCCCCCCGCAAGAGCCGCGGCCCGCTGATTTTCGGTCTGATCGTGCTTGCCGTCGCCGTGGGTCTGGGCGTCTCGGGCATCATGGACCGCAAGAAGGCCGAGGCCGAACTGGTCAAGCAAACCGACACGGCGGCCGTTCCGACGGTTGCGGTGATCAAGCCGGTGCCCAATCAGCATGCCGACGAGCTGGTGCTGCCGGGCGATGTCGAATCCTGGTACGAGGCGCCGATCTATGCCCGCGTCAACGGCTACGTGAAGATGTGGTACCGCGATATCGGCGCGCGGGTCAAAACCAATGATCTCCTCGCCGAGATCGACACCCCCGATCTCGATCAGCAATACGCCGAGGCCAAGGCCGCCTACGCCCGCGCCGTCGCCGACCAGAAGCTCGCCGACGTCACCGCCCAGCGCTGGAAGCGGCTGCTCTCTTCCGATTCGGTCTCGCATGAAGACACCGACGTCAAGGTCTATGACGACGAGGCCAAGCACGCGGTGGTGGCGGCGGCGCAGGCCAATGTCAGCCGGCTCGATGCGCTCGAAACCTTCAAGCGCATCGTCGCCCCCTTCGATGGCGTGGTGACGGCGCGGCGCACCGATATCGGCGCCCTGGTCAATGCCGGCGGCGGCACCGGGCCGGAGCTGTTCACCGTCGCCGACATCCACAAGATGCGCGTCTATGTCCGCATCCCGCAGATCTATGTCGCGCGGATCAAGGCCGGGATGGAGGCCGATCTCTACCTGCCGGAATACCCGAACCAGGTGTTCCCGGCGAAGCTCAATACCACCGCCAACGCGGTGAGCCCGGATTCCCGCACCCTGCTGGTCGAACTCTGGGCGGATAATCCGGACGGCAAGCTCCAGCCCGGCACCTACGCCAATGTCCATTTCAAGCTGGCGCCCAACCCCTCGACGGTGCGCGTGCCGGTGAGCGCGCTGATGTTCCAGGAGCACGGGCTGCAGGTCGCGGTGGTCGACGCGACCCGTCACGTCAAGATGCATGACGTGACCATCGGGCTCGACATGGGCGCCGATGTCGAGGTGATCTCCGGGCTCGCCGCCAATGACCGGGTGATCAATTCCCCGCCGGATTCGCTCTCGCCCGGCGATCTCGTCAATGTCGCCGGAGAGGGCGCCAAAGGACCGCACGGCAAGGGCACGGAGCAGCTCTCCGAGGCCGGCAAGTGAGACGCCATCCGGGCTGGCTCGCGGCGGCCTCCCTGGCCGCGCTTCTCGCCGGCTGTGCCGATTTCGCGCCGAAATACCACGCCCCGATCGTCGCCGTCCCGGCCTCCTACAAGGAGACCGGGGAGTGGCAGAAGGGCGACCCCGAGGACAGCCTGCCGCGCGGGCCGTGGTGGTCGATCTACCACGAAGCGCTGCTCGACAAGTTGGAGGCGCAGCTCAACGCGGCCAACCCCGATATCGCCGCCGCCGTCGCCCATTACGATTCCTCGCGCGCCTTCGTCTCCCAGATCAATTCGACGCTGTTCCCCTCGGTTGGCACCGGTGGCGCGGCCTCGCAATATGGCTATAACGGCGTCGGCAACCGGCCTCATGGCGCGTCGGTCCGAGGGTTCAACGCGCCCAGTCAATACGCCATCCAGCCTTCGCCCGGCCGCAACATGGGCATGTTCAACCAGTACGAGTATAACGCCGTCGGTGGCAGCGTCGGTTACGAGATCGATCTCTGGAACCAGCTCCACGACATGGTCAAGAACGCCGAATACCAGTCCCAGGCGGCGGCGGCCCTGTTGGTCAACGCCCAGCTCAGCCTGCAAGCGCAGCTCGCCAGCGATTACATGCTGCTGCGCGGGCTCGACGCCGAAATCGACATCATCGCGCGGGCGGTGAAGGATTATCGGGACGGCGTCCAGATCACCGTCAACCGCTATCAGGGCCAGATCGCCTCCGGCCTCGAGATCGCCGAGGCCAAGACGGTGCTGGAGCAGGCCCAGGCCCAGGAATCGGACGTCCGCGCCTCGCGCGCCTTGGTCGAGCATGCCATCGCCTCGCTGGTCGGACAGCCGGCATCGGCATTCTCGATCCCGCCGGCGGTGACGGCGATCGCGCTGCCCAATATCCCGACCGGCCTTGCCTCCGACCTGTTGCAGCGGCGCCCCGATGTCGCCGCGGCGGAGCGGCAGGTGGCGGCGGCGAACGAGGAAATCGGCGTCACCAAGGCGGCCTTCTTCCCGGTCCTCAATCTCGGCCTGGTCGGCGGCGGCCTGGCGGGCGGCTATGGCCAGTCGCTGATCGCGAGCCCGCTCAGCTACTGGGCGGTCGGGCCGCAATTCCTCATGCCGCTGTTCGAGGGCGGCTATCGCCGCGCCGCCGAGGCGCAGGCCTATGCCCGCCTCCGCGAGGCGGTGGCCAATTACCGCGCGACGGTGCTGGGCGCCTTCCAGGAGGTGGAGGACGATCTTTCGCTGCTCAATAATCTCGGCACCGAATTCCAGCAGGTCAGCGAAGCGGTCACCGATTCGGCGCGCTCGCTCCAGCTCTCAACCTCGCTGTTCCAGGAAGGCGGGGTCAATTACCTCGACGTCGTGGTCAACGACATCCAGTGGCTCGATACCCAGACCTCGGCGATCCAGGTGCAGACGCGCCGGTTGCAGGCCAATGTCGATCTCGTGCGCGCGCTCGGCGGCGGCTGGAGCATGGCGGATTTGCCCGGCGCCGAACAGACGATCATGCTCGACCCGCTGAAGCCGGGGACCGCGAGCCCGAAGCAGGTCGGCCCCACCCCGGCGAATTACTATCAGCCGGCACCCAATGCCGCGCCGCCTGCCGCGTCGCCTGGCGCGTCGCCTGGCGCGCCGCCTGCCACGCCGGCGCCGCCCGCTTCGAGCCAATGAGCGACGCTGCCGGGAGCGCCGCTGCCGGCGAGGACGCAACCCGGGCGCTGCTGGTCGAGCTGGCCGCGGGCCTGTTCGCGCGCGGATTTTCGGTCGGCAGCGCCGGCAATATCAGCGTCCGCCTCGAGGATGGCTATCTGATCACGCCGACCAATTCTTCTCTCGGCAGCCTCGACCCATTGCGGCTCGCGCGGCTCGACGCCGATTTCCGCCCCCGTGCCGGCGATAAGCCGTCGAAGGAAGTGTTCATGCACCGCGCCTTCTACCGGGCGCGGCCCGACGCGCGGGCGGTCGTGCATCTCCATTCCCCCATGGCGACCGCCATCGCCTGCCTCGCCGACGCCGACCCCGAAAACCCGATCCCGCCGCTCACCCCCTATTTCGTCATGCGGATCGGGGCGCGCCTCCCGCTCATCCCCTATTTCCGCCCCGGCGACCCGGCGATGGAGCCGGCGATTTTCGCGCAAGCACAAACCGCCCGCGCCGTCCTGCTCGCCAATCACGGCCCGGTGGTCTCGGCCGCCAGCCTCAGCGACGCCGTTTACGCCGCCGAGGAACTGGAGGAAGCCGCCAAACTCGCCCTCCTGCTGCGCGGAGCAAAGACGCGCAAGCTGACCTCGGCGCAAATCAAGGAACTCATCGACATTTAGGAAGAATTGTTTTTTTTGAAAAAAAGAACCAAAAAACTTTTTACATTGTTTTCCAGCGGGTATTTTCAGCGTCGACTGCGAGGCGGTCAAAAATGGCGGAGTTCTGCGGCTGAACTGGCGCGCCCTACTGGATTCGAACCAGTGACCCACAGCTTAGAAGGCTGTTGCTCTATCCGACTGAGCTAAGGGCGCCGCTTGGTCTAATGGGTCCAGTTTTCGCGCCGGCGGTATTGAAAATTCTCGGCATAGACCTTGGGGCGAAAGCGCGGGCGGGCGGGGAGTTCGAGATCGTAGGCGAGGGCGTGCCGTCCGGCATAGGCCATCGCCGCCTCGCGCGTCGGGAAGCGGAGGCGGAGTTGGGTTTCGGTGTCGGCGCTGCTGATCCAGCCCATCAGCGGATCGTGATGGGGCGGTTCGGCCGGCTCGAACTCCAGCACCCAGTCATGGGTGCTGGCCTGGCCAGACTGCATGGCGGTTTTCGGCGGCTGATAGATCCGTGCCCGGCGCGTCATCGCTCTCTCTCCTCGTCGGCATATCGCCTCGCGCGCGGCGGCCCCGCGCTGGTCGGGGCGGCCGGATTCGAACCGGCGGCCTCGTGTACCCAAAACACGCGCGCTAACCAGACTGCGCCACGCCCCGCCGGCCGGAACCTATGGGCCGGCGGGGCGCCGCGCAAGGGGATCGGCGAAACCGCGCGATTGGTGCTAGGCTGGCGCGCCCGGTCCGATAGGGAGAAAAAACCCATGAACGAAGAACGCGGCCGCTTGCAACGGGTGGGATTGCCGCCGCTCGCCTATGCGCGCGCGGCGGGAAGGGCGCCGACTTTGGTGTTTCTCCCCGGTTTCGCGAGCGACATGGAGGGCGAGAAGGCGCGCCGTGTCGCCCAGATCTGCGCCGCGCGCGGGCAGGCGGTGCTGCGCTTCGACTATTCCGGCCATGGCGCGAGCGGCGGCCGCTTCGAGGACGGGACGATCGGCGGCTGGCGCGACGATGCGCTCGCTGTCATCGACGCGCTGACCGATGGCCCGCTGGTGCTGGTCGGCTCCTCGATGGGCGGCTGGCTCGCGCTCTTGGTCGCGCTCGCCCGCGCGCCGCGGCTCGCCGGGCTGATCGGCATCGCCGCCGCGCCCGATTTCACCGAGATCCTGATGTGGTCGGCGATGCCGTTCACCGCGCGCGAGACCCTGATGCGCGAGGGCAGGATCATGGCGCCGAGCCCCTATGGCGCGCCCACGCCGATCACCCGGGCGCTGATCGAGGACGGCCGCCGCCATCTCCTGCTGGAGCAGCCGATTCCGCTCACCTGCCCGGTCCGCCTCCTCCATGGCCAGGCCGATGCCGACGTGCCGTGGGAGGTGTCGCTCCGTCTCGCCGAGCAGATCACCGGCGGCGATGTCGTCGTCACCCTGGTCAAGGACGGCGATCACCGGCTATCGCGGCCCAGCGACCTCGCCTTGCTCGGCGAAACTCTCGGAGGTCTCCTCGGCGAGAATGGCGGCTAGGCCCTCGCGATAGCTCGGATAGCGCCAGGCGAGGCCGAGCGCTTCCTTCGTGATGTCATTCCTGACCCGGCGATTCTCGGCCCAAAAACTCCGCGCCATCGGGCTCATCCCCGGCGCCGCCGCGGCGAAGGGGATTTCCGGCGGCGGCGCAAGACCCAGCAGGCGCGCGGCTTCCGCGATCACCTCGGCGCTCGCCGCCGGTTCGTCGTCGGCGAGATTGAACACCCGCGCGCCCCGCGCCGGGGCGTTCGCCATCGCCGCGAGCACGGCGCGCGCGATATCGTCGCGATGGATGCGCGAGAATACCTGACCGGGCTTGATGATCCGCCGCGCCCGCCCGGCGCGGAGATCATCGAGCACCGAGCGCCCGGGGCCATAAATGCCGGCGAGACGAAAGAGATCGACGGCGCTCCTCCCGGCGAAATCCTGCCAGGCGCGCTCGGCGGCGACCCGCCTTCGCGCGCGCGGCGCGGCCGGGCGCGGCGGCGTTGCCTCATCGACGAAGGCGCCGGCGTGATCGCCATAGACCCCGGTCGAGGAGAGATAGCCGATCCAGCGGAGACGCGGCGCCGCGGCGATCTCGGCGCCGTAGCGGGCGAGCACCGGATCGCCGCCCTCATCCGGCGCCGCCGTGATCAGGAGATGCGTCGCCGTGGCGAGCGCGGGCGCGGCTTCGGCGAAGGGAAGGGATCCCTCCCCACCCGCCCGCGTCGTCCCCAAAACGCGAAACCCGGCTGCCGCCGCCGCCCGCGCCACTGCCCGGCCGCAATAGCCGAGCCCGAAAATCAGCAACACAGTCTCGCCCGTCATGCCATTGCCCATCATGCCGGAGGTGTTTGCCCGAGCCCCGGCCGCAAGGCTAGATTGGTGCCATCATGGACCGGCGATGGCTGATGTTCGGGGGTGGGGCGGCGCTGTTGCTGATCGCCGTCGCGGGCGGCATCGCCGGCTTTCGCGCGCGCGAGGGCGTGGCGCCGGAGGCGGCCGAGGCCCTGCCGGTGCCGCCGGTGCCGCCGCGCCTCGCGACCGGCAAGGATTACGAGGATTGCCTCGCCATGCTGGCCAAGGATCCGCTCGGCGCGCATGGCTTCGCCGAGGCCTGGGAGGCGACCGGCGGCGGCGATGGCGCGACGCATTGCTATGGCCTCGCCGAAATCGCCCTCGGCAATGCCGAGAGCGGCGCCGAAATCCTGGAAAAACTCGGCACCGAGAGCGCCGCGCCGGCGGCGGCGCGGGCGATGATCCTCGGCCAGGCGGTGCAAGCCTGGCTGATGGCCGGCGATGCCGGCCACGCTTATGGCGCCGCGACGCTCGCGCTGATGCTTTCCCCCGACGATCCCGATCTGTTGATCGACCGCTCCGTCGCCGCCGCGACGGCGGAGCATTACGCTGACGCCATCACCGATCTCGATCGTGCCCTGGCGCTCGATCCGCGGCGCCCGGACGCCCTGGTCTATCGCGCCGCGGCGTGGCGGGAACTCGACCGGCTCGAGCGCGCGGCGGAGAATGTGGAGGAAGCGCTGGCGCTCGATCCCGACAATGCCGATGCCCTGCTGGAACGCGGCATCCAGCGCCAGCGCTTCGGCGATTTGAGCGGCGCGCGGGCGGATTGGGAGCGGGCGATGGCGCTCGCCCCGGATACCCCGACCAGCGATCTCGCCGAGCAGAATCTGGCGCTGCTCGATGCCGGGCCGGAAAAGCCGTAAACGGAGGAAAAGACAGTATTCGTTCTTTTTTGAAAAAATTTTCCCCTCGTTGAGCAGTGCCTGCGGCACTGCCCGCTCCGAGAAAACGGGAAGAAAGTCTTTTTGCTTCTTTTTCTTCAGAAAAAGAAGAAATTTGCTAAACTTTTTCTCACACGCTATTGCCTTCGCGCGCGGATTGGCGCAAAGCCGGCGGTGGCTGTTGGTGTTCGCATGAGGAGGAAACCGCAATGAAACTGCTGCGTGTCGGCCCGATGGGGGCTGAAAAACCCGCGATGCTCGACCCCGAGGGGAAAATTCGCGATCTTTCGGGCGTCGTTCCCGATATCGCCGGCGATGTTCTGCTCGATGCCGGGCTGGCCAAATTGCGGGCGCTCGACTGGAAGGCTCTGCCGCTCGTTGCCGGCCATCCGCGGGTTGGCCCGCCGGTCGCGCGGCCGCTGAATTTCATCTGCATCGGCCTCAATTATGCCGACCACGCCGCCGAAACCGGCTCGCCGATCCCGAAGGAGCCGATCGTCTTCCTGAAATCGCTCGGCGCCTTCCAGGGGCCGAATGACGACGTCAAAATCCCGCGCGGGTCGAAAAAGACCGATTGGGAGGTCGAACTCGGCATCGTCATCGGGAAATCCGCCTCGTACGTCCCCGAAAGCGCGGCCTTCGAGCATGTCGCCGGCTATACCATCGTCAACGATGTCAGCGAGCGCGAATACCAGATCGAGCGCGGCGGCACCTGGGACAAGGGCAAGGGCTGCGACACTTTCGGCCCGGTCGGCCCCTGGCTCGTGACCCGCGACGAGGTCCGCGACCCGCAGGCTTTGCCGCTCTGGCTCGAGGTCGATGGCAAGCGGATGCAGAACGGCAGCACCGCGACGATGATCTTCGGTGTCGCCAAGCTGGTGAGCTATGTCAGCCACTTCATGACCCTCCACCCCGGCGATATCATCTCCACCGGCACCCCGCCCGGCGTCGGCATGGGGATCAAGCCGGAACCGGTGTTTCTCAAGCCGGGGCAGACCATGCGGCTCGGCATCGAGGGGCTCGGCGAGCAGCATCAGCGCGTCATCGCCACCTGAGACGCGGGAAGCGCGCCCCCCGGGCGGCGGCGCGCTTCCCCGCTTTATTTCCCCCCGCATTCGGGCTAGTGCTGCGCCGATGTCGCGGATCGCAACGCTCAACCGCCAGACGGCGGAGACCGAGATCGCCCTCACCCTCGACCTCGATGGCACGGGGCGGGCGGAGATCGCGACCGGCATCGGGTTTTTCGACCACATGCTGACCGCGCTCGCCCGCCACGCGCTGTTCGATCTCAGCATCAAGGCGCGCGGCGATCTCCATGTCGATTTCCATCACACCGTCGAGGATGTCGGGATCGTGCTCGGCTTGGCGCTGGCCGCGGCGATGGGCGAGAAGCGTGGCATCGCGCGTTTCGGCCAGGCGCTGGTGCCGATGGACGAGGCCTTGGTCGAGGCGGCGCTGGATTGCTCGGGCCGCGCCCATCTCGCCTTCGCCGTCGCCTTCCCGCGCGCCAAGGTCGGCGAGATGGACAGCGAATTGTTCGAGGAGTTCTTCCGCGCGCTCGCCGGCAATGCGCGCATTACGCTGCATCTCACCGCCCGCGCCGGCAGCAATACCCATCACCTCGCCGAGGCCTGTTTCAAGGCGACGGCGCGGGCGCTGCGCATGGCGCTGACCCGTGATCCCCGGCTCGGCGAGGCGGTGCCGTCCACCAAGGAGAGCCTGTGAGGGTCTATACCGCGCATCTCGCCCGCGATCGGGCGCCGGTCCTGGTGCGTGAGGGGTTCTCGATCGGCGCCCTGGTGTTCGGCCCGCTGTGGCTGCTTGCGCATCGCGCCTGGATCGCCGGGGTTCTGGTGGCGGCGGTGGAAATCGCGGCGGCGGCGGCGCTGGCGCGGCTGCCGGCGCTGTGGCCGCTCGGCCTTGCGATCCCGTGGCTGCTTGGCCTGTTCGGGCAGGATTTGCGCCGCTTTGGCCTCGCCCGGCGCGGCTATGACGAAACTGCCGTGATCGCCGCGCGGAACGAGGGAGAGGCGTTCTTCCGGCTGCTCGCGGCGCGACCCGAACTCGCGCCGGCTTTTGGCGCGGATGCCATCCGGTCATGAACATCGCGGTGGTGGATTACGGGAGCGGCAATCTCGCCTCCGCCGCGCGCGCCCTCACGGTTGTCGCCGAGCGCGAGGGGCTGGCGGCTTCGGTGCGGATCACCGCCGAGCCCGAAATCGTCGCCGCCGCCGATCGCATCGTGCTGCCCGGCCAGGGCGCCTTCGCCGATTGCGCCGCCGGCCTCGCCGCGATTCCGGGTCTCAAGGAGGCGATTTTTGCCGCGACCGATCGCGGGGCGCCGTTTCTCGGCATCTGCGTCGGCATGCAATTGATGGCCGAGCGTGGGCTGGAACATAGCGTGACGCCGGGTTTCGGCTGGATCCAGGGCGAGATCGCGCCGCTGGACGCGCCGGGGTTGCGCCTGCCGCAAATGGGCTGGAACGGGCTCGCTTTCGTCCAGCCCGCGCACCCGCTGCTGGCCGGGCTCGCGCCGGGCGATCACGCCTATTTCGTGCATGGCTACGCCCTCGCCGGCGCCCGCCGCGACCAGGTGCTGGCGACGACCGAGTACGGCGGCGAGGTCATCGCCATGGTCGCCGCCGGCAACCGCGCCGGCACGCAATTCCATGTCGAGAAAAGCCAGGAGGTCGGCTTGCGCATTCTCGGGAATTTCCTCCGCTGGCAGCCCCCCCGGCAGCCATGAGCGAGCGCCGGCGGGAGTTGCTGGTCGAGCGCGCGGGCGCGCTCGGCGAGGATGATCTGGCGGCTTTGTGCGAGGCGGCGGATGCCGCGATCCTCGAGGGCGGCGGCTTCGGCTGGGTCAGCCCGCCGGGGCGGGCGGCGCTGCAGCGCTATTTTCAGGGGCTGCTCCTGGTGCCGGAGCGCGAGCTTTACATCGCCCGGCTCGACGGCGTCGTCGTCGGCTCGGCGCAGCTCGCCCGCCCGCCGCGCAACAACGAGGCGCAGGCCTTCGCGGCGACCTTGACGCATAGCTTCATCGCGCCCTTCGCGCGCGGCCATGGCCTTGCCCGCCTCCTCACCGAGCGTGCCGAGGACGGGGCGCGGGCGCTCGGCTATCACGTCATCAATCTCGACGTGCGCGAAACGCAAGAGGCGGCGATCCGGCTCTATGAATCGCTCGGCTATACGCGCTGGGGCACGCATCCGGTCTATGCCCGCATCCAGGGGCGCACGGTGCGCGGGTTTTATTTCTACAAACTGCTCCAGCCGGGCGGAAAAATCGCATGACGCTGACCCTCTATCCGGCGATCGACCTCAAGGACGGGGCGTGCGTGCGCTTGAGGCGCGGCGCGATGGCGGAGGCGACGGTCTATGCCGAGGATCCGGTGGCGCCGGCCCGTGCCTTCCAGGACGCCGGCTGCCGCTGGCTCCATGTCGTCGATCTCAACGGCGCTTTCGCCGGCCGCGCGGTGAACGCCGAGGCGGTCGCGGCCATTCTGGCGGCGAGCCGTGTGCCGGTGCAGCTCGGCGGCGGGATACGCGATCTCGCGGCGGTCGAACGCTGGCTTTCGCTCGGCATCGCGCGCGTCATTCTGGGGAGTGCGGCGGTCAAGAACCCAGGCCTGGTGCGTGACGCCGCGCGGGCGTTTCCCGGCCGCATCGCCGTCGGCATCGATGCCCGGGACGGGCTGGTCGCGACCGAGGGCTGGGCCGAGACCTCGACCCTCCGCGCAGAAGACCTCGCGCTCCGCGTCCAGGAGGCCGGGATCGCCGCGATCATCTTCACCGATATCGGCCGCGACGGCATGCTCGCCGGCGTCAATGTCGAAGCGACGGCGGCGCTGGCGGCCAGGCTCTCCGTTCCGGTGATCGCCTCCGGCGGCGTCGCCGGGGCGGACGATCTCATCGCCCTGGCCCATGCCGCCGGCACCCTCGAACACGGCCGCATCGAGGGCGTCATCGTCGGCCGCGCGCTTTACGATGGCCGCCTCGACATCGAGACGGCGCTCGCGGCGCTGGCCGGTGGTCCTGGTGGAGTATCGCCTAACCGAACGTGATGATCGACGACGCCAACCCGATCAACACCAAGGGGCACGGGTTGCCAACGCCACGATGGACCCGATCCTCCAGCTTTTTCCAATGGGTGGTCGCCTCGCCGAACTTGTCACTGACGAACTTGTCGGTGAAAGCGGCGCGGAATGACATGGGGTTTTTTGGCCTCGCTATCCGCTTCTCGATGTCCGCCCGCTGATGGCGGGTCGGCACGTAATCATAGGCCTCCAGGGAGTTGATATCGTTGATGTTGTTTTGATCGAGAAACTGTCTCACGAAATCATGCATCGCCTCATGGAGTGACCGGCCCCGCGTGATGATGACGCCGACCGAAATTGCCCCATCGGCATGGAGCCGCTTAAAATTCTCCAAGTCCCGATCATAGAACGGATCCTTGTTGTTCCATTCGATCTCCAGCGCGATCCGTGCGCCAGACGGGTATTCCTTGACGTGATCGACCTCGTGGGACTGACTTTCACGTGGCTTGCCGTTGATGATCTTCTCGACCGTGAACGTCGTCTTGGTCCAGCCGCGGTCCGCCAACGCCTTGCGAAGCCGTTGCGTGCCCTTGGCCTCACCGCCGCCGCCGGCGATGATTTCCTCGATGGGGATGGAAAAATCGCGCAGGACCGCCTCCAGGTCGTCGGCCGCGTCGGGAAAATCGACGCTCAGGATGGCTTCGGCATGGCTCAGGAATTCGACGTCGAAGCCACGGTCACAGAGCGCCTCGAACATGTCTTATTCGGCGTAGTCCAGCGCCCGCCGCCGGTCGCTGGCGGAGTTATGCGCGTAGGTCTTCCAGGTCGGCGCATAGGTCGCGTCGGCCTGGCTGCCCCAGACCGTCCAGCCGGGGCGCGCGCCGCGCGCGAACATTTCGAGATAGGGGCCGTGGCTGCACGCCTCGACGAGGTCGTAGATCTCGTCCGGTTTGCGGGAATGTTCGCGCTTGCGGGTCGCGAGATAGTTGACTTGCCGCCGCCCGGCGTCGCGCGTTCTGGCGTTTTTGCCGCGGGTGCCGAACAGAACCAGTTCGGTGACGTTGCGGAAATAGAAGCCGACGCCCCGACCATCACTGCCGCCGTCCTTGCGGATTTTATGCCAGACGATATTCGATTTGTAAGTAAATCCCCACGCCGCCATGACGCGGAGGCCATCCGGCAGAAGAGCATTCGGCACCCAGAGATAGAGGTGGGCGGTCTCGGCGACGATCGCCGGCACCGGCAAGGCACAAATCTCGTCGACCGTCATCGTGGCGTAGCGTGCCAGACGGCGATGCTCCGGGGCGACCTTGCCGGTCCGGTTGGTGAACTGCCAGGCCGGGTCGGCGAGCACCGTGCGGAACGCCGTGCCGGCGACGGCCAGGTCAGCAGCCGGGTCGGGGGTGAAATCTCTCGGCACAGCGCGACACTCCACGCCAAAAGCGGTTGGGAAAAGACCCTGCGAATCGCAGCCTGGGCGGCACCAAGGATGGGCCGTCGCGCTTTTGCGCGCAACACTGCCCCGCCCACCGGACCTTGCCGGCCCGGGCAGGGGGTGCTAAAAACTTCGCTCGCCGGTTAATGCATTGTTTTTTCTCTTGATTCGATCTCCGCGCGCGAGGCTGGCGCCGCTGTTTCGGGTGGGGTGCGTGGGGGTCGAGTGCGCGGGTGTAGCTCAATGGTAGAGCCCCAGCCTTCCAAGCTGGTTACGGGGGTTCGATTCCCCTCACCCGCTCCACCTTCCATGGGGCCGCCCACGGCGCCGACGCTATCCACCGGGAGGGTCGGGTTCGATCCTTTCCTGCTCGCCCCGGTGGTGTTCCTGGTGCTGTGGTCCTCGGGCTTCATCTGCATCAAGATCGGGCTCGCTTATGCCGATCCGCTGACCTTTCTCGCCCTCCGCTACGCGCTGGTGCTGGCGTTTCTCGCCCCGGCGATCGCGTTCTGGCGGCCGCGCCGGCCACGCGGGCGGGAATGGCGGGATCTTTGTGTCGTCGGGCTGCTCATCCAGTTCGGCTATTTCGCCGGCTGCTATCTCTCCGAGGAATTCGGCCTCTCCGCCGGCGGGCTCGCGCTGATCACCTCGCTGCAACCGATTCTGGTCGCGCTCCTCGCCCCGCGCGTCACCGGCGGCGCGGTCGGCTCGCGGCACTGGCTCGGGCTCGGGCTCGCGCTCGGGCTGGTCGGGACGGTGGTGGTGATCGTCTCGCGCGCCGGGGTCGCGCAGGTGACGGCGGCGGGGCTGTTCTGGGCCGGGCTCGCGCTCGCCGGGATGACGGCGGGGACGCTCTATGAAAAACGCACCGGCCCGGCGCATCACCCGCTCAGCGCGATTACCGTGCAATACGCGGTCGGATTCGCGGTGACGCTGGCCTTCGCCGTGGCCCTCGAGCCGATGCGGGTGCGCTGGACGGCGCCGCTCCTTGGCGCGCTCGGCTATCTCGTGTTCGCCAATTCGCTGGTCGCCGTCAGCCTGCTGCTGGCGATGATCCGGCGGGGGGCGGTCGCGCGGGTGTCGGCGCTGTTTTTCCTCGTCCCGCCGGCGGCGGCGGTGATCGCCTGGCTCTTGACCGGGGAGGGGATTCCGCCGTTCGCCTGGCTCGGGATGGCGCTGGCGGCGGGCGGGGTGGCCCTCATCGCCCGGCCGACGCGCCCCACGGGCGCCCCCACGGGTGCCCCCACGGGTGGCATGAGCGCGGGGAAAGCCGGCGGAAGCTCTTGACATGGGGCGCGCCGCATTGTGTCTAGCGCCTTCGCGCGGCGCGGAGGGGTGTAGCTCAATTGGCTAGAGCGCCGGTCTCCAAAACCGGAGGCTGGGGGTTCGAGACCCTCCACCCCTGCCACGCCGCGCGGCGGCGTGATGCGGGAACGGCGTGGTGCCGGCCTCGCGCGTCGGGTATGGTGACAAGGGGAATGGGTGGCGTGGCGGTCAATCCGGCGAAGTTTCTGCGCGAGGTGCGTATTGAGGGCGGCAGGGTCACCTGGCCCACCCGCCGCGAGACGGTGATCACCACCGCCCTCGTCGTCGCGCTGGCGGCGCTGGCGGCGCTGTTCTTCTTCGTGATCGATCAGGTGGTCGGGCTCGGGGTCAAGGTTTTGTTCGGGTTTGGCGGGTGAGCGCGCGGATGCGGCGGCAGGGCGGCATGACTGAGCGTTGCGGAATGGAGGTTGCGTGATGGCCAAGCGCTGGTACGTGGTGCATGTCTATTCCGGTTTCGAGAAGAAAATCGCCCAGCAGATCAAGGAGCAGGCGGCGCAGAAGGGGCTTGCCGATCAGTTCGGCGAGATTCTCGTCCCCGCCGAGGAGGTGGTCGAGCTGCGGCGCGGCCAGAAGGTCAACGCCGAGCGGAAATTCTTTCCCGGCTACGTCCTCGTCCACATGGAGCTTACGGACGAGGCCTGGCATCTCGTCAAGGACACGCCGAAGGTGACCGGGTTCCTCGGCGGCCGGCTGCGCCCGAGCCCGATCAGCGACGCCGAGGCCGAGCGGGTGATGACACAGACCAAGGAGGGCGCCGAACATCCACGCCCGGCGGTGCTGTTCGAGGTCGGCGAGAATGTGCGCGTCGCCGACGGGCCGTTCACCAGCTTCAACGGCACGGTCGAGGAGGTGGACGAGGAGAAGGGCCGGGTCAAGGTCAGCGTCTCGATCTTCGGCCGCGCAACCCCGGTCGATCTTGAATACAGCCAGGTCGAGAAAGCCTGAAACCCGGCCGATCCGGCGTCCTCACGCCCGCCGCTCTTATGCCGGATCGGCGCGGGGGATGACGGCGCTCGCGGCGCAGGTGAAGGGGCCGGCGGCGGCAAGCGGATGGGCGAGCATGGCGAGCGCCAAACCGTCGCGCCCGGAGCGCAGCGTGCCGATCTCCTCGCCGTCGGCGAGGATGGCGGTGCCGGGGGGCGGGCACGGCCCCTCGATCCCGACCGGGACGAGGCGGCGCTTGACCAGGCCGCGATAGCGGGTGCGGGCGGTCAGCTCCTGGCCCATGTAGCAGCCTTTGGCCCAGGAAATCGCCCCGAACTCGTCATAGCGGGCTTCGAGGAGCAGGGTCTTTTCCGCCTCCAGGTCACGCGGGCCATCGGGGATGCCGAGAAGGAGGCGATGCGCGTCCCAGGAATCGGGGCTCGCGTTGGTCGCCAGCGGCGCCGGGCTCAGGAGGCGGGTTCCGGCCCGCGGATGGCGCGGATCGGCGGCGGCGAGGACAGCGGCGGGAAACGGCGGCGCCGGCCCGTCCCAGGCGGCATGGACGCGCCATTCCGGGCCCGCCTCGGCCAGCGTCACCGCCATGCGCAGCCGATAACGCCCGAGGCGGCGGAGGAGATCAGGGATTTGCGCCCGCGCGCAATCCAGCAGAAGCCGCTCGCCATCGGAAAAAATCAGGAAATCGGCGAGCCAGCGGCCGTGCGGGGTGAGGAGGGCGGCGAACACCGCCTGTCCGGGCGCCGCCAGAGCGACGTCGTTGGAGACCAGGCCCTGGAGAAAGGCGACGCGATCGGCGCCGGCGAGGGTGATCACGCCGCGTTCGGGAAGCTCGGCGATCTGTGTCATGGTCGAAAACCTGGGGGTCATGGTCGAAAGCATGGGGTCATGAGCGAAAACATGGGCGGCGATGCGAGGGGCGGCAAGCCCTGCCGGGCGTCCTCTGGCCTTGGCGGCGAAAATAAGGGATGGAGGGGTATGGAGCAGTTGCGTTCGCGGAGTTTCCGGCCCGCCCCGCGCGCCCTCGGGCGGGGCAGGCGCTGATGTGCGGCATCGCCGGTGTGCAAGCGGCCGCCGACGCGCCGGCGCCGGAGCCGGGGTTTCTCGCGCGCCTTGCCGCCTCCCTCGCCCATCGCGGGCCGGACGGCATGGGCGAGGAGATCGCCGGGCGGGTCGGGCTTGTCCAGACCAGGCTCGCGATCATCGATCTCGCCGGCGGGCGCCAGCCGCTCCACGCGGGGGCCGCGACTTTGGTCGCCAATGGCGAGATCTATAATTACCGCGAATTGCGCGCAGCCCTCGGCCAGGGCAACCCGCCGGCGCAGTTCGCGACCGCGAGCGATTGTGAGCCGCCGCTCCATCTCTGGCGCAAGGATGGGCTTCGCTTCGTCGATGCGTTGCGCGGGATGTATGCGATCGCCCTCCATGACCGCGCCACCCGCCGCCTCGTCCTCGCCCGCGACCCGTTCGGGATCAAGCCGCTCTATGTCGCGCAGGGGCCGGAGGGGCTGACTTTCGCCTCCGAGCCGCGGGCGCTGCTCGCCGCCGGCAGCAAACCCCGCGCCGTCGCCCCGGATAGCCGCGAGGAGCTTCTCCAACTCCAATTCACCACCGGCGCCGCGACGATCTATCCCGGCATCCAGCGTGTTCTGCCGGGAGAAATCCTGGTCGCCGCCGAGGGCCACGTGATCGAGCGCCACCATGCCCCGGCGCTGCCGGCCGGCGGGCCGGAGGAGATCGACGAGGCGCAAGCGCTGGCCCGGCTCGATGCCGCGCTCACCGAATCCGTCGCCCTCCATCAGCGGAGCGACGTGCCCTATGGCCTCTTTCTCTCCGGCGGGATCGATAGCGCCGCCCTGCTCACGGTGATGGCCCGGCTCGATAGCGCGCCGGTGCTCGCTTTCACCGCCGGGTTCGATGTCGAGGGGGCGGCGGACGAGCGGGAAGCGGCGCGGATTCTGGCGCGCGCGGTCGGCGCGCGGCATGAGGCGGTGGAGATTTCGCGCGCCATGGTCTGGCGCCATCTGCCCGAGATCGTCGCCGCGATGGACGACCCGGCGGCCGATTTCGCCATCATCCCGACCTGGTTCCTCGGCCGCGCCGCGCGCGGCGTCGTCAAGGTGGTGCTCTCGGGCGAGGGCGGGGACGAGATTCTGGCCGGCTATGGCCGCTATCGCAGCGCCATGCGCCCCTGGTGGCTGGGCGGGCGGGTGATGCGCGGGCGGGGGATTTTCGACCGCGTCCCCGGCGTTCTGCGCCAGCGCTCGGGCGCCTGGCGCGACGGCATCGCCGCCGCCGAGGCCGCCGCCGCGAGCCCCGGCCGCACCCGCCTGATGGCGGCGCAGGCGAGCGACATCGCCGAATGGCTGCCGAACGATCTTCTGCTCAAGCTCGATCGCTGCCTGATGGCGCACGGCGTCGAGGGACGCACGCCGTTTCTCGATCGCGGCGTCGCGGACGCGGTGTTTCGCCTGCCGGACCGGTTGAAACTGCGCAACGGCATGGG
>JAJZBV010000020.1 GCA_021851785.1 Pseudomonadota bacterium | reverse complement strand
CTAGCCTCCTTTCCCGTGCCGAGCCGCTCGCGCGCTTCGGTCGCGAGCTGGTCGGCGCGCTCGTTCAGCGCATGTCCGGCATGGCCGCGCACCCAATGCCAGGCAATCTCATGGCGGGCCGCGGCATCGAGCACCCGGCGCCAGAGATCCATATTGGCCACCGGATCGCCGGCGGCATTGCGCCAGTTGCGCCGCACCCAGCCCTCTTTCCAACGGGTGATGCCGTTTTTCAGATATTCGCTGTCGGTATAAAGCGCGACCTGGCAGGGGCGGGACAAAGCCTCCAGCGCCGCCGCCGCCGCGGTCAGCTCCATGCGGTTGTTGGTGGTCGCGGTCTCGGCGCCGGACAAGACGCGCTCATGCGCGCCGAACCGCAAAATCGCCGCCCACCCGCCCGGCCCGGGATTGGGCTTGCAGCCGCCATCAGTCCAGATCTCGACAGTCTTCTGCTCAGAGTCCATAGGCGCTGGCGTCCCTCGCGGCGAGGTGAAAGCGGAGACGGCGGACGTAATCGAGCGGATCCTTGCGGGTGACGAGCGCGCCCGCCGGGGTGTTGATCCAGTCATAAAGCCGGGTCAGCGCGAAACGGAGCGCCGCCCCCTGGCACAAGACCGGCAAGGCGGCCCGCTCGGCCTCGGCAAGCGGCCGCACCGCGCCATAGGCGAGGATCAGCGCCCGCGCCTTGGTGACGTTGAAACTGTAATCGGTCTCGAAACACCAGGCGTTGAGGCAGACCGCGAGGTCGTAGGCGAGGAGATCGGTCGCCGCGAAATAGAAATCGATCAGGCCGGAGATGCGACGGTCCAGAAAAAACACGTTATCGGGAAAGAGATCGGCATGGATGTGCCCGGCCGGCAGCCCTTCCGGCCAGGCGGCGAGAATGGCCGCGAGTGCGACCTGCAATTCGGCGCGCAAGCCGGGGCGGACGCCATCGGCATCATCGGCGGCGCGGGCGAAGAGCCCCGTCCAGCTCGCCGGACCCAGGGCATTGGCGCGGCGCGGCGCATAGCCTTCGCCGGCGAGATGAAGCCGCGCCAGCGCTGTCCCGAGCGGGCCGCAATGGGCGATATCGACCCGGCGCGGCCAGACGCCGGGAAGAAACGTGGTGATCGCCGCCGGCCGCCCGCAGAGTTCGCGCAAGGCCACGCCGTCCCGCCCATGCACCGGCAGCGGACACGGAATGCCGGCGTCGGCGAGATGCTCCATGAGGCCGAGAAACCACGGCAGATCGTCCCGTTCGACGCGCTTTTCATAGAGGGTGAGGATGAAATCCCCGGCCTCGGTGCGGAGCGCATAATTGCTGTTCTCCACCCCCTCGGCGATCCCCCGGAAGGCGACCAGCCCGCCGATCGCGTAATCGGCGAGAAACGCCGCCAGCGCCTCGTCGGAAACCTCGGTATAGACGGCCATCGGCGGTGCGATCTCTCTCTCGTGGTTGTCCCGTGATCACCGGGCGTGGGCGGGATGGGGCCTTTGTGCCGGGATTGCGCGAACCAAGGCAAGACCCGGCGCAGAGGCGCCTGCCTGGTTTGTGATAGCCGATTCCGATTTGCCGATTGCCCCTTCGCGTCGGTTGCGCCATGGTGACGCCGTCCGCGCCACCCGCGCGGGAGAGAGCGAGGCTCCCGAAAGGATGGGCCTCGCCGCCGAAGGCGCAACCGGCCCCCGGAAACGCTCAGGCAAAAGGGCCGCGCGGGAATTCGGATCTCTGGAAAGCCGGCGGGATCTCTCCCGCCGCACCGACGGGGTAAGGCCGCCCGCACGCGGCCCAATCTCTCAGGTTCCGCGACAGAGGGGGGTCGAAATGCCGGCAGCGCGTCGGCGCGACCGTCAGCGGAGCCTGAGATGACCGAATCGTCCGATGCCTTGCATGTGAGTCCGCTCGATGCCCTGCATCGCGCCCTCGGCGCCCGCATGGTCGGGTTCGCCGGCTATGCCATGCCGGTCTCCTACCCGGCCGGCATCCTCGCCGAACACCGCGCCTGCCGCGAGGAAGCCGCGTTGTTCGATGTCTCGCATATGGGCCAGGCGGAATTGCGCGGCGCGGAGGCGGCGCCGGCCCTCGCGCGGCTGGTGCCGGGCGATGTCATCGGTCTCGCCCCGGGCCGGCAGCGCTATACGCTGCTCACCAATGCGGCGGGCGGCATTCTCGATGACCTGATGGTCGCGCGGCTGGCCGAGGATCGCCTGTTCCTGATCGTCAATGCGGCGCGCAAAGTGGCTGATTTTGCTCATATCACCGCCCATATGCCGCCCAGTGTCACGCTCACCGAGCAGCCCGGGCGCGCCCTGCTCGCCTTCCAAGGGCCGAAGGCGCTGGCGCGTCTCGCCCCCCTCGCCCCCGCTCTCGCCACGCTGCGCTTCATGGCGGTCGCGGAATGCGCGATCGCCGGCATCCCGTGTCTGGTCTCGCGCTCCGGCTATACCGGGGAGGACGGGGTCGAGATTTCGCTGCCTGCCACGGCGACGGAGGGTTTGGCGCGGACCCTGCTCGCGCTGCCCGGGGTTCTGCCCGCCGGGCTCGGCGCGCGCGATCTGCTCAGGCTCGAAGCCGGGCTCTGCCTTTACGGCCAGGATATCGATGAGACCACGACGCCGGTCGCCGCCGGGCTCGCCTGGACCATCGCCAAGCGGCGGCGCGAGATCTGGGATTTTCCCGGCGGCGCGGTGATCCGGGCCGAGTGGCAAGCCGGCCCGACGCGGAGGCGCGTCGGCCTCCGCCTCGAAGGCCGGGCGCCGGCGCGCGCCGGGGCCGCGATCCTCGCCGACGGGCGCGAGATCGGCCGCGTCACCTCCGGGAGTTTCAGCCCGACGCTGAATGCGCCGATCGCCATGGGCTATGTCGCCGCCGCGTTCGCCAAACCCGGCACGGCGCTCGCCGTCTCGGTGCGCGAGCGCGCCTTGCCGGCCACCGTCACCGCCCTTCCCTTCATCCCCCATCATTATGCCAGTTGAGGAAACCATGGCCGAAATCCGCTATACCAAGGACCATGAATGGGTGCGCCGCGACGGCGACACCCTCACCATCGGCATCACCGACCACGCGCAAACCGCGCTCGGCGATCTCGTGTTCATCGAATTGCCCGAGCCCGGGCGCGAGGTTGCCGCCGGCGAGGCTTGCGCCGTGGTCGAGAGCGTGAAAGCCGCCTCCGACGTCTATGCCCCGCTCGCCGGCACCATCGCCGCGGTGAACGGCGCCATCGTCGAGGATCCGGCGCTGGTCAACCGCGCCCCCGAGGGGGAGGGCTGGTTCTTCCGCCTTACCCAAGCCAACCCCGACGATTTCGCCGCCCTGCTCGACGAGCCCGCCTATCGCGCCTTGGTCGCGACGCTGTGAGAGAAGATCCCATGATGCCTGTTGCCGCCGACGACGCCGGATTCGCAAGCCGCCATCTCGGCCCCGATGCCGAGGCCATTGCCGCCATGCTGGCGGAAATCGGCGCCGCCTCGCTCGATGATCTGATCGCCGCGACGATCCCCGGCGATATCCGCGCCGAGATCGCGCCGGAAGCGGCGGCGTCGGGCCTGCCGCTGCCGCTCGACGAGGCCGGGGTGCTCGCCGAACTCGCCGCCCTCGCTTCCCGCAACGGCGGGCGCAAGCCGCTGATCGGCCAAGGCTATCACGGCACTTTCCTGCCCCCGGTGATCCAGCGCAACGTGCTCGAGAACCCGGCCTGGTACACCGCCTATACCCCCTATCAGCCGGAGATTTCGCAAGGCCGGCTCGAGGCCCTGCTCGCCTTTCAGACGATGATCACCGATCTCACCGGGATGGAGATCGCCAATGCCTCGCTGCTCGACGAAGCGACGGCGGCGGCCGAGGCGGTGGCGATGGCGCATGCCGTCGCGCAAGCGAAAGACGCGACCACCATCGCCGTCGCCGCCGATCTCCACCCCCAGACCCGCGCCGTCCTGGCAACACGCGCGGCCCCACATGGCTGGACGCTGGTCGAATTCGCGCCCGGGGACGCGGCCGCGATCGCGGCGGCGCGGCCGTTCGCGGTGATGCTGCAATATCCCGGCACCACCGGGGCACTCCGCGACCTCGGCCCCGAGATCGCCGCCGCCCGCGCCGCCGGCGCCCTCGCCATCGTTGCCGCCGATCCGCTGGCGCTGGTGCTGCTCACCCCGCCCGGCGAGATGGGGGCGGATGTCGTCGTCGGCTCGGCGCAGCGTTTTGGCGTCGCCATGGGATTCGGTGGCCCCCATGCCGGGTTTTTCGCGACCCGCGCCGCCTTTCGCCGCCACATGCCGGGCCGCCTGGTCGGGGTCTCGATCGACGCCGAAGGGCGCCCCGCGCTGCGCCTCGCGCTCCAGACCCGCGAGCAGCACATCCGGCGCGAGAAGGCGACCTCCAATATCTGCACGGCGCAGGTTCTGCTGGCCAATATCGCCGCGTTCTATGCCATCTGGCACGGGCCGGAGGGGTTGCGCCGGATCGCCGCGGGCGTGCATGGCATGGCGCTCCGCCTCGCCGACGCCCTGACCCGGGCCGGCTTTCCCCCGCGCCATCAGGTGTTCTTCGATACCATCGTGATCCCCGGCGATGCCCGGGCGCTGCTCGCGCGCGGGCGGGAGGCCGGGTTCGATCTTCGTCCGCTGCCCGAGGGGGTCGCGATCGCGCTCGATGAGACGGTGACGGAGGGGGAACTCGCCCGCCTCGCCGCCGCCTTCGATGCGACGCTCGCGGCACCCTCGGCGGCGCTCCCGGCCGCGTTCCCGCGCCGGCGCCCGATCCTCACCCATCCGGTGTTCCACCGCCATCACAGCGAGCACGCGATGCTGCGCTATCTCCGCCGCCTCGCCGACAAGGACATCGCGCTCGACCGCGGCATGATCCCGCTCGGCTCCTGCACCATGAAGCTCAACGCCGCCGCCGAGATGATGGCGATGTCCTGGTCCGGTTTCGCCGATATCCATCCCTTCCAGCCCGAGGACCAGAGCGTCGGCTATCTGATCCTCATCCGCCGCCTCGCCGCCTGGCTCGCGCGGCTGACCGGCATGGCTTCGGTCTCGTTGCAGCCCAATTCCGGCGCCCAGGGCGAATTCGCCGGGCTGCTCGCGATCCGCGCCTATCACGCGGCGCGCGGCGAGAGCGGGCGCGATATCTGCCTGATCCCGGCCAGCGCCCACGGCACCAACCCGGCGAGCGCGGTGATGGCCGGCTATCGCGTCGTCGTCGTCGGCTGCGATGCACGCGGCAATGTCGATCTCGACGATCTTGGCGCCAAAATCGCCGCGCACGGCCCGAACCTCGCCGCGCTGATGGTAACCTATCCCAGCACCCATGGCGTGTTCGAGGCCGGCATCCGCGAGATCTGCGCCCGTGTTCATGCGGCCGGGGCGCAGGTTTACATGGACGGCGCCAATCTCAACGCCCAGCTCGGCCTGACCAGCCCCGGCGCGATCGGCGCCGATGTCTGCCATCTCAACCTGCACAAGACCTTCTGCATCCCGCATGGCGGCGGCGGGCCGGGGGTTGGGCCGATCGCGGTCGCGCGCCATCTCGCGCCGCACCTCCCGAACCACCCGCAGGCGATCGATGCCGGCCCGGCCAGCGGCTACGGTCCGGTCGCCGCCGCGCCCTTCGGCAGCCCGCTGATCCTCACCATCGCCTATGCCTATATCCGCATGATGGGCGCCGCCGGCCTCAAGCGGGCGAGCGAGATCGCGATCCTCTCCGCCAATTACCTCGCATCCCGCCTCGGCGCCCATTACCCGATTCTCTATACCGGGGCGGCGGGAAGGGTCGCGCATGAATGCATCCTCGATTGCCGCGCGTTTCAGGCCGAGGCCGGGATCACCGTAGAAGACATCGCCAAACGCCTCCAGGATTTCGGCTTTCACGCCCCGACCATGTCCTGGCCGGTCGCCGGCACGCTGATGGTCGAGCCGACGGAGAGCGAACCCAAGGACGAGATCGACCGCTTCTGCGCCGCCATGATCGCGATAAGCGGCGAGATCGCGGCGATCGCCGCCGGCACGCTCGACCGCGCCGACAATCCGCTGAAAAACGCCCCGCATACGGCGGCGATGGTGACGGCGGAGCACTGGCCCCATCCCTATTCCCGGCAACAAGCCGCCTTCCCGCTGCCCTTCGTCACTGACGCCAAATACTGGCCGCCGGTCGGGCGCGTCGATAACGCCTATGGCGACCGCAACCTCGTCTGCACCTGCGCGCCGCTTTCCGATTACGCCGAGGCGGCGCAGTAAAAGAGGTTCTTTTTTGTAAAAAAGAACCAAAAAACTTTTATCCGTTGCGGCAGTGCCCACGGCACCGCCGCTCCAAGAAAACAGGACAAAAGTCTTTTTGCTTTTTTTTCTTCAGAAAAAGAAGTTTTTGTTTATTTGGCTTACCCGAACGCGCCGATTTCGTGGTTGAGCGCGACCCCGATTTCGCGGATCAGCCCGAACAGCGCGGCCATCGGAGCAAAAATTTCGGCGTGCTCGCGGGCATAGGCGCTGGGCGCGTGGCGGTCATGCGGCTCGGCGAAATCGCGCTCCCCCGCGGGATCGGCGCTGGGGGGGAAAATCTGCGCCAAAAGCGCGACCGAGGCGGGAATGTCGAGCCGCAGGATCCGCGCCTCGATCGCGCCGCGGGTGACCCCCTCGCGGGGCGCGAAATCGGGGATCTCGGTCTCCAGCAGCCAGAGCCGGCTGATCAGCGCAAGGCGCAGGGCATGCAGCAGAATCTCGCGCTCGGCCATGCGCGGCGCCTCCGGCCAGACCCCGAGCAGCGCCAGATGATCGGCCTGGAGGCGGCGGAACAGCCGCTGCACCGGCGCGGTCTGGCCGAGCCGCTCGACCGCGCGCGCGACCGTCAGCAATTGCGCCCGCCGTCCGGCCGGAAACCGCGATTGCGCGGCGCGATCGAGCCAGGCGCCGGAATCGAACAGCGCCGCGACCGCGCGGAGGACGTCGATATCGGAATGGGCGAGGGCATGGCGGGCAAGATCGAGGGCGCGGCGAAAGCGGGGGCTGGCGGCGCGAAGATCCTCCGCCGTCTCGGGATGCCGCGCCAACGCCGCGCCGAGGCCGTGCAGCGTATTGGCGCACCAGCCGAGCTGCTGGAGAATGGCGTTGTTGGGAATGGCGCGCAGCTCGCGCGGATGGCGGATGCGCGCCGGCCCGGCGAGCCCGTCCTCCGCCCGCGCCGCCGGGCGTGAGCCGCTCGGCTCGATCAGCGCCGGGCCGAACATGCCGAGAAGGGCGGCGTAGCCCGGATCCTCGAGCAATTCCGCCATCGCGGCGCGAATGGTCGCGAAAAAATCGGCGGCGAAATCCGCCTCGGCGTAGACCGGATCGTTTTCCTCGCCCGCCGGGGCGAGGGTGTGCGCGGCGATCCGGGCGATGCTCGCCCCCGCGAGTTCCGGGGTCGCGAACAAAAGATAGCCATCGCCGCCCTGAAACGAGGTCTCCTGGCGCAGGCGGAAACCGGCGGCGGCGAGCGCATGGCGGCTCGCGGGCGGGGAGAGATAGTCGAGCCGTGCGGTGAGCGAGCCGGGATGGGCGCCGCGGCCGATACTCTCGCCGTGGGTGTCGAACAACACGATCTCGAGGTCGGAAAGCCCGTGCCGGGCCAGGGTCTCGGCGATTTTGAGCCGCAGCCGCTCGATCAGATAGCTCGCCGCGAGCTGGCCGACGAAGCGCCCGGAATCGGAATAGCCGAATTGCAGGCAAATCCGCCCCATCGCGCCGAGATAGGCGCGCCAATGCGGGCTGCGCAGCGCCTCCTCCAGCACCCTGACGCCGCGCTCCAGCGCTTCCGCGGTCTCGAACAGGGGGCAGATTTCGATCCGCTCGGCGATGCCGTGCAAGCGCGCGAGCCAGAGGGCGGCGAGCAGCGTGTAGCCGCTTTCGGTTTCGGCGATCAGGAAGCGGATCGGCACCGCGCCGTCGATATGCTTGATGATTTGCGCGGCAACCATCATCAGCCGCGCCGCCGAGGCGCGCTCGGCGAGCAGGCCGCCGAAATCGACCGGCTCGACGACGACCTGATCGAGCGCGGCATTGACCGCGGCGAGCAGAACCCGCCGGCGCGAGGGATCATTGGGCGGGTCGGCGAGGCCGAGGCGCAGGCGCGCGAAATTATGGATCTGCGCCGCGTTCAGGCGCAGATGGGTATGGGCGAGCGCGAGGCCGTGCGAGACCAGCCCGGCGCGCGCCACCGCCAGGGCCCGCGCCTCGGCCGGCGGGGCGGCGGCGATGGCCTCGGCGAAAGCGGCGAGGAGCGGCGCCGGCGTGGTCAGCGCCACCGCGCGCCCATCGACCAGCGCATGGGCGAAACGGCTCACCTGATCGGGATCGGCGCGGTCCGGGCAAAGCGCGATTTGACCCGCGACCGCCGCTTCCGCCGCGGCAACCCGGGCGGCGAGCGCCGGCGCGGCGAGCGGGGCGAGCTGGGCGGCGAGGCGGGCGAGCTGCAAACGCTTCATCGCCAGGCGCAGACGCAGCGTATCCCACCACTGGATATCGGTGCGGCCGTCGGTATCGTAGCCGACCCAGCTCGCGAGCACGATCGGCGCCGGGATCAGTTCCGCCCAGCGATCCGGCCAGGTTGCCCGGGCAGCCTCGAGGAGGGCGGCATTGAGCCGATCGAGCGCGTCGCGGGCATGGGTGATCGCCGCCACCGCCTGCTCGAATTCCCGCGCCAGGGTCGGCGGCGCGCCCGCGCGGTGGGTCACGAAATCGGCGGTTTCGCGGCCGCAAGCGCGTTCGGCGAGCGCTTTCGTGACCTCCGGCGGGAGCGCGAAAGTGGGGTGGGCGGTGAACACGGCGGCAAAGCGCGGGCGCGTGATCGCGGCGTGGAACCGCGCGAAGGGGAGCGGGCTGTCGGCGGGGTCGGGGCGGATCAGGCGCTGGGCGAGGCTCGCGCAAGCGGCGGCGGTGGCGTCGGCCCCGGTGCCGCCGACATAGGCGGCAAGGCGCCGGGCGCGATCGGCGAAGGCGGCATCACGGAGATCGCGCACCAGAGCGGCGAGGGCGGCGAGGTCGAGCTTGCCCTGATCGAGCCGCCGGCTGATCGCCAGCGCCAGCGCCAGGACCGGATTGCCGAACGGTTCCTCGGCCGCGCGGGCGCGGATCGCGGCCAGCGTCGCCGCCAAGTCATCGGCGATGGCTTGCGCGGGTCGGGAGGGGGGCTCGTCCATGCCGGTTCATTGTGCATGTGCGAACAAAATCCCGCAACGCTTTCCTGCGCCGGCCGGGTAGCGTCAGGCCAGCGCCCAGGCTTCCTCCCGGCGCACCAGCCCATGCAGCAGGCCGAGCACCGCCGAGCCCGATTCCGGCCGGTCACGGGCAAAAGCGCCCTCGAACACGACGAAGGCCAGCGGATCATGCGCCGCTCCCGGCTCGCCGGCGAAGCCCATCGACCATTTGGGGAATTCGCGCGCCGAAGCGGGGCTGAATGCGAGCACCGTGACATCGGAATGGCGGGGGTCGTTCTGGATCCGCTCGAAACATCGCTCGACCGCGACGCGCGGACCTTCGAGCACCTGGGCGAAGCAATTATTGGCGAAGAGCAGCGCCCCGCTGAGATCGGCGCGCATGTTGTTGCGCCGCGAGGTCGCGAGAATGTCCCGCAATTCCCGGGCAATGCCGGCCGGCGGCCCGGAAAGCCGCACGCGGCTGCAATAGACGACGCGATGGAGTTCCTGTTTCGTCATGAATTTAGGCCCCGTCGGATGAAGCGGTTCGTGCGAGGCCGGCGCGGGCGGAGGCCGGCCGGCCGGCGAGCAGCGCCGCGACGGCGTCCGAAGGCACCGGGCGGCTGATCAGATAGCCCTGCATTTGATGTCCGCCGCTGGTTGCGACGAACGCCGCCTGTGCCTCGGTTTCGACGCCCTCGACGGTGACCGTCATGCCGAGACTGGCGCCGAGTGCCGCGATCGCGCGCACCACCGCCTTGCCGCCGCTCTCGCCCTCGATCTCGCTGACGAAGGAGCGGTCGATCTTGATCTTGTCGAAGGGAAAGCTCCGCAACTGACTGAGCGAGGAATAGCCGGTGCCGAAATCATCCATCGCGATGCGCACGCCGCGGCCGCGCAGATCATGCAGAGTGGCGAGCGTCTCGGCCGCATCGCGGAGCAGAACACTCTCGGTGATCTCGATTTCGAGCCGCGTGCCGGAGAGACCCGCGCTCGCCAGCGCCTCATCGACGGCGCGCAGCAGGCGGGCACCATCGGCGAACTGCACCGGCGAGACATTGACCGCGACCAGAACCGTCTCCGGCCAGCTCGCGGCGGTGCGGCAGGCCTGGCGCAGCACCCATTCGCCGATCGGAACGATCAGGCCGACTTCCTCGGCCAGCGGGATGAATTCCGCCGGCGGAACCATCCCCCGCGCCGGATGCTCCCAGCGCAGCAGTGCCTCGAACCCGATCACCTCGTTCGAGGCGACCTCCAGCAGCGGCTGGTAATGCAAATGGAACTGGCCGAGGGCAACGGCGCGGCGGAGATCGGTCTCCAGCGCCTGCCGGGCCTGGGCGCGGGCATCCATCTCCGGCCGGAACAGGCAGAATTGCCGCCTTCCCGCCGCCTTGGCGGCATAGAGCGCGAGATCGGCGCGGCGGAGCAACATGCCGCCTTCGGCCGCGTCCGCCGGCGCGCGCGCGATGCCGATGCTGACCCCGATATTGGCGAGATGCCCCTCCACCAGATAGGGCCGGCTCAGGAGATCGACCAGCCGCTCCGCGAGCGGCTCCGCCCCCTCGGCGCGTGGCAGCAGGATCGCGAATTCATCGCCGCCGAGGCGAACCAGCGTATCCCCCCCGCGGAGGCTGGCGCGGAGCCGCTGCGCGACCAGGCGGAGCAGCGCATCGCCCACCGGATGGCCGAGCGAATCGTTGACATGCTTGAACCGGTCGAGATCGAGAAGAAGCAGCGCCGCTTCGGTCTCGGGCCGCGCCAGCGCCGCCGCCAGCGCCGCCTGGAACGCGCGGCGATTGCCGAGCCCGGTCAGCGGATCGCGGAGCGCCACCTCCCCGCCATCACCCCCCATCGGGATCGAGAGCATGACCCCCTGCCCGTCCAGCCAGCGGAGCCGCATCGCGAAATCGCCGAAGGCGAGTTCCTTCTCCGCCGCCGCGCTGTCGCGCCCGATCGCCGGCATCGCGCCCTCGGCCAGCAAAGCGGCGCAGTGTTCGCGGATCGTCATGCGTTCGGCGGTATCGAGCGCGCCGGCATGTTCGAGCATGGTGGTGAGGGCGAGGCCGCGCCGCGGCGACCCTCCGACCCAGCCGAGCCGGCGCCGCGCCGCCGCGTTGCAGAGAATCAGGCGGAGATCGGGATCGAGCAGGATCACCCCTTCCGCGACCCCGAGGAGAGCGGCGCGGAGCGCCATGTCGTCCCTCTCCTTGCGTCCCCCCTCTTTTTTTGCCCGACCGGCGACGGGCGGCGCCCGCCGCGACGGCGAAGGCGGAAACTCAAGTATTTTCAATGTTCCGACTCAAAAGGAGGGGAGCACAAGGGCATGCGGCGCGCCTTCCAGGATCCTTAACCGGCGGGTTTATCCCGCCACTATCCCGAGGATTGGTGAACAAATCGCTACGCCGTGACGCCACGGTTGCGTGCCAAGCCGGCGCGCCCGTGCTAATGGATCGCCCCTTCATGACCCCGGACCCCGATGCCAAGGCCCGGCGCACGCTTTCGCATCACCGCGCCGCCGCCAGCTTCCTTCTCGCGCTCATGGCGGCCCTGGTGCTGGCCAGCCGCTTTCTGCCCGACACGGCGGCGAGCCGGCTGCTCACGGCGGCGGCGAGTGCCGGGTTCGTCGGCGGGCTCGCCGACTGGTTCGCGGTGACGGCGCTGTTTCGTCGCCCGCTCGGCCTTCCCATCCCGCACACCGCCATCCTGCCGACCGAAAAGGCGCGGCTCGGCCAGGCCCTCGGCAATTTCGTCGCCAACCACGTGTTCACCGAGGCGGAGGTGGCGCGCACCCTCGGCCGCCTCGATCTCCCCGGCATTCTCGCCCGTTTCCTCGCCGATCCCGATGCCGCGCGGCCGGCGGCGCAGGGGCTCGCGGCGATGCTGCCGCGCCTGCTCGCGACCATCGAGGATGGACGCGCCCGGCGGCTGCTCGCCCGCCTCGCTCCGCGCCTGCTCGCCGGCAGCGGGCCGGGGCTGCTCGCCCGCGTGCTGCGCGCCCTGGTCGAGGGCGGGCGCCATCAGGAGGTGTTCGGCTTCGTGCTCGAACAATTCAAGGGGACGATCAACGCCAAGGAGGAGCAGCTCCGCCAGGCGATCGAGGAGCGGGTGCGCGAGCAGGGCGGGCGCCTGATCGGCTGGGCGCTCGGCGCCTCGATCGCGCGCCGGGTGCTCTCGGCGATGAATGCCGAACTCGACAAGATGGGGCCCGACGGCTCCGAATTGCGCCTCGCCTTCGATGAATGGATCCGCCGTGAGATCGAACGGCTGGAGGACGACCCGGCGCGCGCCAACGAGATCGCCGCCACCTTCCGCCGCGTCCTCACCCATGCGACGGTGCAAGCCTGGCTCTGGGATATCTGGGCGCGGCTCCGCCTCGCGCTGGAGGCCGACGCCGCCAATCCCCACGGCCGCACCGCGAGCTTCCTCGCCGAACAGCTCGCCTCCCTCGGCGCTCAGCTCGCCGCCGATCCGACCAGCCGGGCCGCCGTCAGCCGGGCCGCCGAGCGCGCGGTGGCGGCGCTGCTGCCTTCGGCGCGCATCGAACTCGCGCGCTTCATCGCCGAAGTGGTCGGCGGCTGGGACAGCGCGACGCTGACCGCGCGTCTCGAACTCCGCATCGGCAAGGATCTGCAATATATTCGCATCAATGGCACCCTCGTCGGCTTCCTCGCCGGCGGTGTGCTCCATCTGGTGATCGACACCTTGTTCGGAAGCCATTGACGACATGATCAAATTATCCGTCCTCGACCAATCGACGGTGGTCTCCGGACGCGCGCCCGCCGCCGCCATCCAAGAAAGCCTCACGCTCGCCCGGCATTGCGAGGCGCTCGGCTATGGCCGCTACTGGCTCGCCGAGCATCATAATTCCGCGAGCCAGGCCGGCACCGCGCCGGAGGTGCTGATCGCCGCCATCGCCGCGACCACACGCCACATCCGGGTCGGCAGCGCCGGGGTCATGCTGCCGCATTATTCGGCGCTCAAGGTCGCCGAGCAGTTCCGCGTGCTGGAGGCGATCGCGCCCGGGCGGATCGATCTCGGGGTGGGCCGCGCGCCGGGCTCGGACGGGCGGACGGCGTTCGCCCTGAATCCGCTCGCCGAGACCGCCGCCGAGCATTTCCCGGCGCAGCTCCGCGATCTCCTCGCCTGGGTGCGGGGGGAAGACCTGCTCGAAAACCATCCCTTCCGGACCGTGACGGCGCAGCCCGCCGGCCCCGGCGCGCCGGAGGTCTGGGTGCTCGGGAGTTCCCATTACGGCGCCGAGGTCGCGGCTTATTTCGGTCTCCCCTTCTGCTTTGCCCATTTCATCACCGACGGCCACGGCACCGAGGAGGCGCTGGCGCTTTACCGCGGGGGGTATCGCCCGAGCGCGCGGCACCCGGCGCCGCAGGCCGCGCTCGGCATCTGGGCGTTCGCGGCCGAAACCGCCGAGGACGCCGAATACGGCTTCGCCTCGCGCGCGCTCTGGCGGCTCGGGCGCGATCGCGGCGTCTTCCCGCCGCTGCCGACCCCCGAAGAAGCCCTCGCCTACCCCTATAGCGACGCCGAGCGCGCCCATGTCGCGCGGATCAAGGCGCGCGCGCTCTACGGCACCAAGGCCGAAACCGCGGCGCGCATCCGCGCCCTCGCCGAGACCCACGACGTCGCGGAGATCGTCATCCTCTCGACCATCGCCGATCCCGCCGCGCGGCGGCTTTCCTACACCCTGCTCGCGGAGGCATTCGCCGCCTGAGACCTTGCGGCAACGTCGGCGCGTGATGGCCGATGGGAATCAAATACCCAGCGAGGTCGACGCGCCGGTGGGAAGCCCTTGTCGTGCCTCGCACACCAAGCGCATCCAGGACATCGTGCATTGGATCGCAAGGGAGGCCAATCAGCCGTTACCGCTCGCCGGCCTCGCGCGGCGGGCGGGCATGAGCCCCTATCATTTCCTCCGCGAGTTCAAGCGCGTCGTCGGTATTTCTCCGCATCGATTCGTGCTCGCCCAGCGTCTGCGCCGGGCGGCGCGCAGGCTTCGCCACAGCGAGGACCGCGTGCTTGAACTTATACCGAGCGCGTTCCGCGCACGGGGCCGCGGGCCAAGCCCAAGGAGCGCTTAGCCGGCCGCGTCCGCGCCCGCCAAGGCCGCACGCAGCCGGCGCCCGTCCGGGCTCAGCGGATCGATCAGATTCCGGCGCAGAAAAAGATCGATCAGCACCAGATTAACATTGAACTTGAAGTCATCCCCCGCCACGACCGCGTCCAGAACCGCGGCGAGCGGCCAGAGTTCGAAGCCCGCCGCCTCGCCATCGGCGGCGCGGGGCACGAAATCCTCCGGCAGGTCGAGGTCGAAGCCATGCAGGCGATCGCGCCGCAGCCCTTCCGGGCGCTCCATCGCGTAATCGAGCACCGCGACCCGGCGTGCCCGCGCCGCCAGCGCCGCCGGGATCGCGGCCTCCTCGGCGGCTTCCTTGATCAGCGTCCGCCATGGCGTGAACCCGGCCGGAATCCCGCCCGCGACGAGGTGGTCGAGCTTGCCGGGATCGAGCGGCCGATCCATCGCCCGTCGCGCGACCCATAGAAACACCCCGCCGCCGCGCCGCACCAAACCATTGACATGCACCCCCTCGGCGCGGAGGCCGAAAACCGGCAAGGCGCCGCGATCGACGCGCGCCAGCACCTCGCCCTCGGGCACGGCGCGAACGTCGAAGGCTTCGCCCCGCCAGGTGAACAGCCCCTCGGCGGCGAGCGCGGCGGCGATTTCGGCCAGCCGCGCCGGCTCGGCGAGGTCGATTCCGCTATCATGGGCACGAAACGAGGCGATGCCGAGCAGGCGCGCGGCGAGCGCCGGCGCAACCCAGCCGACGGCGACGCCGCCGAGCCGGAACGCGCGCCGCGCGCCCGGGAGGCGCGCATTCCGGCACGCCGCGATATGGCGCAACAGCCCGTCCATCGCCGCGCAGGTAAGAGGCCATTTCGGGATCATGGCGGAACGTTTGCCGAGAGGGGTTGGAGGTCGGGGCAGATGTGATTCCCAGAAGGTGTTCGAAGCGTTGCCGAAGATCACATATGGACCTCGGCCACCCATGCCGAGCATAGCCGCGCGGGCCTACGCCATGGAAGCGACCTGAGCGACGCCGAAAGGCTGAGCGAGGCGAGCCGGGAGGCCGAGCCTTCCCCGCGCCCGGGCTTCCTGTTAGAGAACCGCCGCGAGAGGCGAAAAGGGAGGTTCCGATGCCGTATCTGGTGGCGAGCGATCTGCCGCAATTGCCGGCCGGGCAGCGTTTTCGGGCCTTGCTCGAGCGCGGCGGCATCCTGCAGATGCCGGGGGCGCATAACGGCCTCGCCGCCCAGCAGGCCAAGGCGGTCGGGTTCGAGGCGCTCTATCTCTCCGGTGCCGCGATGACGGCCTCGATGGGCCTCCCCGATCTCGGCATCATCACGGTCGATGAGGTGGTGTTCTTCATCCGCCAGATCGCCCGCGCGAGCGGCCTGCCGGTGCTGGTCGACGGCGATACCGGCTATGGCGAGGCGCTCAACGTCATGCACATGGTCCGCGCCTTCGAGGAGGCGGGCGCCGGCGCCGTCCATATCGAGGACCAGTTGCTGCCCAAGAAATGCGGCCACCTCAACGACAAGAAGCTCGCCGACCCGCACGACATGGCGACCAAGGTCGCGGCGGCGGCGCAGGCGCGGCGGCATCTCTTCCTGATCGCGCGCACCGACGCCGCGGCGAGCGAGGGGATCGATGGCGCGGTCGCCCGGGCCGAGCTTTATCTCCGCGCCGGGGCGGACGCGATCTTCCCCGAGGCGCTGACCTCGGCCGAGATGTTCCGCGAATTCGCCGCCCGCATGAAGGGAGCGTCGCTGCTCGCCAACATGACCGAGTTCGGCCGCACGCCGTTCTTCACCGCCCGTGAATTCGCCGAGATGGGCTATCGCATGGTGATCTGGCCGGTGAGTTCGCTGCGTGTCGCGGCCAAGGCGCAGGCCGAGCTTTATCACGCGATCCGCCATCAGGGCGGAACCCAGGGCATGATCGAGCGGATGCAAACCCGGGCCGAGCTTTACGCCACCATCGGCTATCAGGAATACGAGGCGCTCGATCACTCGATCGTGACGACCATCGTGCCCGAAGGCATGCCGCAACGCTCGTGAGCCGCGCCTTTCTCAACCGTCACGCGCCCTCGCCGCCCTCACCCTGGAACGCCTCGCGCCTTCGTGTTAGGGGAACGCGCGCCGTTTTCGAGGAGACCGCCATGCCCCGCCGTTTCGCGCTATTCGCCGCCCTCGCCCTCATTCCCCTCTCCGTCATGGCGCAGGAACAGACCATCACCCACGCCCAGCCGGAATTGCCGCGCGAGAAGCTGACCATCATCACCCATGACGGCAAGCGGCATGAGTTCACTGTCGAAATGGCCAAGACCCCGGACCAGCAAACCATCGGCCTGATGTTCCGAACGCACGTCGCGGATGATGGCGGGATGCTGTTCGACTGGGGGGTTCCGCGCGAGAGCCAGATGTGGATGCGGAACACGCTGGTGCCGCTCGACATGGTGTTCATCGACGCCGACGGCTCGGTCCGCGGCATCGCCGAGAACACCGTCCCGCGCAGCCTCGCGGTGATCGCGAGCCATGGCCCGGTGCGGGCAACCCTCGAACTCGCCGCCGGCGTCACCGAGAAGGACGATATCCGGGTCGGCGACCGGGTGGTCGGGGCGATCTTTCCGGCGAAACCCTAACTCCCTCTTGCGTTGGGGGGCAATTTCATGATCATGCCGGGATAGATTTTGCGACAGGAGGAAACCATGAAGAAAACAGCAACGGCGCGGCTTGGCTTGGGACAGGGGCGGGCAGCACTTCTCGGCGCGCTCGGCGCCTCCGCCCTTCTTCTTTCGCCGCCCGCCGCGCGTGCGGCGGACCCGATCCGCATCGGCGTGATCGCCGAGAATTCGGCCATCTCCGGCATCGCCATCACCAACGGCGCGATGATCGCCGCCGATGAGATCAATGCCGCCGGCGGCATCAATGGCCGCAAGGTCGAGATCGTCGATTACGATGATCACAATTCCGCCACCGACGCGGTGCGCGCCTTCCAGCGCGCGGTCAATCAGGATCACGTGGTCGCGGTGATCGGGAGTTACATGAGCGAGGTGGCGCTGGCGTTGGAGCCCTGGGCGGCGCGGCTGCACACGCCCTACATCACCCCGGGTGCCGCGAGCAACGAAATCACCCGCCACGTCAAGGAAGACTACGCCCACAACAAATACACCTTCCACGGTTATCTGACCTCGACCGCGATCGCCGACGCGAATTGCGATTTCACCCATGATTTCCTGGTCGAGAAGCTGGGGATGAAAACCACGGTGATGCTGAGCGAGGACGCCGCCTGGACCAAGCCGCTCGACGAGGAATCGCAGCGCTGCCTGCCCAAGGCCGGGCTCTCGGTGCTCGATTCCGTCCGCGTCTCGCCCGATACCACCGATTTCACGCCGATCTTCAACAAGATCGAGGGCCAGCACCCGGATGTCATCACCACCGGGATCAGCCATGTCGGCGTGCAGCCGACCGTGCAATGGCATAGCGAGCAGGTGCCGGTGCCGATGTCGGGGATCAGCTCGCAGGCGACCTCGACCTCGTTCTGGCGCGACACCAACGGCGCGACCGAGGGCGTCATCGCGCAGGTGGTGGCAACCCCAGATGTCGCGATCACCGCGAAAACCATCCCCTATGCCGCGGCCTATCTCAAGCGCTTTGGCGTGACGCCGGCCTATACCGGCTATACCACCGATGACGATGTCCACATCATCGCCGAGGCGGTCGGCCGCGCCGGCGCCGATGACGCCGACAAGATCGTCGCCGAGATGGAGAAGACCGATTACGTCGGCACCATCGGCCGCATCGCCTTCTATGGCCAGGACAGCGAATTCCCGCATGGCCTGAAATACGGCGCGGATTTCGTCTCCGGCCTGATGATCCAGTGGCAGGACGGCAAGCAGGTGACGGTGTGGCCGGCGCGGGTCGCCAACGGCGCGCTGAAATTCCCGGGCTTCATCAAGCTCCCGACCCAGCACGCGAGCGCGCAATAACATCTGCCCCGCCGGCCGGATGCCACCGGCCGGCGGCGTGATTTTCCGACCGGAGTTTCACCCTATGGCTGAAGACGCGTGATGCGCGCCTTGCAGATCCTGGTGGATGGCTTTGCCATCAGCACGCTTTACGCGCTCGGCGCGATCGGATTTTCGCTGATTTTCGGCGTCTCCGGCGTGCTCAATCTCGCCCATGGCGGCATCATGGTCGCCGCCGCCGTCGCCGCCTGGTACATCGCCGGCCCGCTCGGCGCCGGGCAATATGTCGGAGCACTTCTCGGCGTTGGCGTCGGCGTTGTCTTCGCCTTCGCGACCTACGGCCTCGTCGTCCGCCCGATCCAGCGCTCGCGCGCCATTCCCGATGACGAGACCGAGATTTTCGTCCTCACCGCGACCCTGCTTTGGGGGATCATGATCCAGGAGGCGATCGCCTATTTCTTCACCGACAGCCCGATCACCGTCCGCCCGCTGATCAATGGCGTGGTCGATATTTTCGGCGTGCGCACCCCGGCGAATGAAATTCTGACTGCGGCGATCTGCTGGGTTTCGATCGGCCTCCTGTGGCTTCTGGTCAATCGCACGCGGGCGGGAAAGACCCTGCTCGCCGCGTCCATCAATCCGCGCGCCCTGACGCTGCTCGGGTTTGAACTTTCCTCGGTCTATCTTCTGGTCTGGGCGATCTATGGCGTGCTCGCCGCCATCGCCGGCGTGCTGCTGGCGATGTTTCTCGGCACCAGCTCGAATAATATCGGCGTGCTCACCGCCAGCGCCTTCTCGATCGTCGTCTTGGGCGGCCTCGGCAGCGTCTCCGGCTCGCTGATCGCCGCCTATATCATCGGCTATCTCGAAACCGTCACCGCCTATCTCATCAGCCCCACCCTGCGCACCATCCCCTCGCTCCTGCTGCTCGTGCTGGTGGTCTATCTCCGCCCGCAAGGGCTATTCGGGCGACGCTGAGGTCTCTGCCATCATGCGCATCGTTTTCGCTCTCGTCGTCCTTCTCGTCATGGCGAGCCTGCCGTTCTGGGTTTCGGCCTATATCCTCGCGGTGCTCACCGTCGCCTATTATTTCGGCGTCTTCGCGATGGCCTGGGATTTGCTGTTCGGCTTCGCCGGCGAGGTCAATTTCGGGCCGACCTTTCTCATCGGCCTCGGTGCCTATACCGCCGGCCTGCTCGACAATCATGGGGTTCCGGTCTGGCTCGATGTCATCGCCGGCGCGCTCGCCGCGGTGATCGGCGGGCTCGTCCTGGCGCTTCCCGCCTTGCGCTTGCGCGGCCCCTATTTCGGCCTCATCACCCTGGTCGCGGTGCTGGTGTTGCAGCAGGTGATCGTGATCTTCGCGGGCGTCACCGGCGGCGAGATCGGGCTCACCATCAACGATGTCCTCTCCGTCGATCCCGGGCATAATTACTGGCTGGCGCTGGTGTTTCTCATGGTCAGCGGCGTCATCCTCTATAGTCTTTCGCGTTCGGCGGCGGGATTGATTTTGCAGGCCTGCGGCCAGGATGCGATCGAGGCGCAGGCGCTCGGCTTCAATGTCGCCAAACACAAGCTCGCCGCTTTCGCGGTCAGCGCGCTCTTTTCCGGCCTCGCCGGGGCGATGCTGGTGTTTTATCTCGGCACCGCGTCCGTCGATACCGTCGTCGATATCTCGGTCGGGGTGCAGATCATCATCGCCGCCGTGCTCGGCGGGCGGCGCACCATCGTCGGCGCCGCCATCGGCGCGGTGTTTCTGATCGTCGCCGGTGAAATCCTGCGCCCGCTCGGCCAGCTCAACACCTTCGTCGTCTCGGCGATCGCGCTCGCGGTGATTCTGTTCTTTCCCGATGGCCTGGTCGGCTATCTGCTGCGCCGGGGAGAGCGCGCATGACCACCCCATTGCTCGAAGTCGCCGGCCTCACCAAGCGTTTCGGCGGCCTGGTCGCGGTCAAAAATCTCGGCTTTGCGATCGCGGCGGGCGAAATCCTCGGCCTCATCGGCCCCAACGGCTCGGGCAAATCGACGGCGATGAAGCTGATCATGGGGATCGAGCGCGCCAATGCCGGCTCGGTGCGTCTCGCCGGGCGCGAGATCGTCTCGTGGCCGACGCATCGCATCGCCCGCGCCGGCATCGGCCTCGTCTTTCAGCATTCGCGCCCGCTCCATCGCCAGACGGTTCTCGAAAACATCAAGCTCGCGCTTTTGCCCGACAGCCTCTTTCACCTCGCGGCCGAAACATCGGTGGACGCCAGGGCGCGCGCGATCGGCGAGCGGGTCGGGCTCGGCGCGGTGCTCGATCGCCACCCGACGACGCTGCCGTTTGCCGATCTTCGCCGCATGGAACTCGCGAAAGCGATCGCGCGCGACCCCGAGGTGGTGCTCGTCGATGAACCCTTCGCCGGCCTCACCATGGCCGAGGTGGAAAGTTTCTCCGCCCTGATCAGGAGCTTCCGTGAGGAGGGCAAAGCCGTCCTGCTGGTCGATCACAATGTCAAGGGAGTCGCGGCGCTGGTCGATCGGGTGCTCGTCCTGTATCTCGGCGAACGCATCGCCGAGGGCAAGGCGGAGGCGGTGATGCGCGATGAGACGGTGCGCCGGGTCTATCTCGGTGGCGCGATCGAGACCCATGCCCGCGCCATCGCGCCGGAGAAAAGCGGCGTCGCCCTGCTCAAGGTCGAGGATCTCACCGTGTTCTATGGCAAGGCGCAGGCTCTGGCGCGGGTGGCGCTCGAAGTGCATGAGCGGGAGTTCGTCTCCGTCGTCGGGCTCAATGGCGCCGGCAAGAGCACGCTGTTCAACGCCATCTCCGGCCTCGTCCCCTATTCCGGGGGGATCAATTGGCAGGGCACCGCGCTCGCCGGGAAGACGCCGGCCGCGATCGCCCGTGGCGGCATCGCGCAATGCCCGGAGACGCGGGAATTATTCGGCGATATGAGCGTCCAGGAAAATCTCGATCTCGGCGGCCAACGCCAGCCCCCCGCCGAGCGCGCCGATCGCCTCGCCTGGCTCTATGATCTCTTCCCGATCCTCAAATCCCGCAGCAAGCAGCTTGCGCGGACGCTCTCCGGTGGCGAGCAGCAGATGCTCGCGATCGCGCGCGCCCTGATGATGAACCCCCGCCTTCTGATCCTCGATGAGCCGACGCTCGGCCTCGCCCCGGTGATCCTGGAACAGCTTTCCAAGGCGTTGGAGCGTCTCCGCGAAACGACGCCGATCACCGTGCTGCTCGGCGAGCAGAACGTCACCTTCGCGCTCCCCCACGCCGATCGGGTCTACGTGCTCGAACACGCGCGCATCATCTGGCAAGGCCCGCCCGATCGTTTCGCCGCCGAAGCCGGCGCCGGCTATCTCTGAGCCTCCGCCCAAGCGGGCGTTATCGCGCCGCGCCGAGCGCCCAGGCGAGAATGCCCTTCTGCGCGTGCAGACGGTTTTCCGCCTCGTCGAACACCACCGATCGCGGCCCGTCGATCACCTCGTCGGTCACCTCCTCGCCGCGATGGGCGGGCAGGCAATGGAGGAACAGCGCATCCGGCGCCGCCTCGGCCATCAGGGCGCCGTTTACCTGATAGGGGGAAAGCAGGGCCCGGCGCTCATCGGCGCGCTCATCGGCCATGCTCACCCAGGTATCGGTGAACACCGCCCGCGCGCCGGCAACCGCGACGCTGGGATCCTCGGTGACCATGATTTCGCCGCCCTCGGCCCGCGCCCAGTCGAGAAGCGCCGTGGGCGGCGCGAGAGCAGCCGGGGTCGCGAGGCGGAGCGCGAAACCGAACCGCACCGCCGCCTCGATCAGGCTCCGCGCGACATTATTGCCGTCGCCGCACCAGGCGAGGGTTTGCCCGGCGATGGCGCCGCGATGCGCCTCGAAGGTCATGATATCGGCCATGATCTGGCAGGGATGGGAAAGCTCGGTGAGGCCATTGATCACCGGCACGCTGGCATGGGCGGCGAGGTCATGAAGCTTCGCCGCGCGGTCGGTGCGCAGCATGACGGCATCGACATAGCGCGACAGCACGCGGGCGGTATCGGCCAGCGTCTCGCCGCGGCCAAGCTGCATCTCGCGCCCCGACAAAACGACGACATCGCCGCCGAGCTGGCGCATGGCGACCTCGAAGCTGACCCGCGTGCGCGTGCTCGGCTTTTCGAAAATCAGCGCGAGCGTCTTCCCCGCGAGCGGGCGCGACGACGTCCCGGCGCGCTTGAAGCCGACGGCGACATCGAGCATGTGGCGCAGCGTCGCCGTGTCGAAATCGCGGAGATCGAGGAAATGCCGCGGCGTCGGACGCTCGGCGTCCTCGGCGCTGGGCCGCGAGAGGGCGGTGGTCATCATGCCGCCGCCGCGCTGGAGGGCGCGAGGCCGGAGGACGCAAGACGGCGGGAAGCGGCGCGGATCATCGCCACCGCCTGATCGCATTCCGCCGCCGAGACGATCAGCGGCGGGACGAAACGCACGACGTTTTCCCCGGCATTGACGGCGAGCAGACCCTCGGCGAGCAGCGCCTGCTGCACCTCGGTTTGCGGGAGGCGGCATTTGAGACCGAGCATCAGCCCGGCGCCGCGCAGATCCTCGAAGATCGTCGGGAATTCGTCGACCACGGCGGACAATGCCAGCCACAGCCGATCGCCGATACGCTCGACGCCGGCGAGGAAGCCGGGGGCGAGCACGACATCGAGCACGGCATTGGCGGCGGCGCACGCGAGCGGATTGCCGCCGAAAGTGGTGCCATGGCTGCCGGCGGTCAGGTGTTTGGCCACGGATTCGCGGGCGAGCACGGCGCCCATCGGAAAACCGCCGGCGATGCCCTTGGCGAGCGACATCACATCCGGCGTAATGCCGGCCCATTCATGGGCGAACAGCCGGCCGGTGCGGCCCATGCCGCTTTGAATCTCATCCATGCCGAGGACGAGGCCGTGCTCATCGCAAATCTCACGAAGCGCGCGCAGGAATTCGAGCCGCGCCGGGCGAATGCCGCCCTCGCCCTGGATCGGCTCGACGATGATCCCGGCGCTCTCGGCGCCGATCGCGGCGCGCACCGCCGCGATATCATTGAACGGCACGTGATCGAAGCCCTCGACGCAGGGGCCGAAGCCGGCGAGATATTTGGCATTGCCGGTCGCCGCCAGCATGGCCAGCGTGCGGCCATGGAAGGCGCCTTCGAAGCAGATGATGCGAAACCGTTCCGGCTGCCCGGTTTCGGCCATGGTTTTGCGGATCATCTTGACCATGCCCTCATTGGCCTCGGCGCCGGAATTGCAGAAGAAGACGCTGTCGGCGAAGCTCGCGGCGACCAGGCGTTCGGCCAGGCGCTCGGCCTCGGGCACGCGGTAGAGATTGGAGACATGCATCACCCGGCTCGCCTGCGCGGTGATCGCGGCGACGAGATGCGGGTGGTTATGGCCGAGCGAGGAGGTCGCGATACCGGCCCCGAAATCAAGGAATCGTCGCCCATCCGCCGTGTACAGCCAGGCGCCCTCGCCCCGCACGAAAGCGAGGTCGGCGCGGTTGTAGGTCGGCATCAGGGCGGGAATCATGGGAACTCCGTTTCAGCTATTGCATGATGCGGGCAACGCGGGCAGTCATGGCGCGGAACCCGCCGCAAAATACCATGACTGTGCCGCGTGACTTTGCCGCCCGGGCCGCGTCTCGTCAAACCCGCGGCGGCGGCGGAAAGGCAGCGATTTCAGCCGATCGTTGCGAATCGGATGGCACCGCTGGCCAGCGCCGCGAGACGTCGTCGGTCACGAATGATGATTTCCGAGGCCTTGAGAGACGTTATCAACCCCTCCGCCTCGAATTGTGTAAAGGTGCGGCTAATCGTTTCGGTGGTTACGCCGAGATAGTCCGAAATATCATAGCGGTTCATCGGCAATGTGATCTTATTCATCTGCCCGTAAATCTTGAAGCCTATTTTATTTTGTTTTATCAGAAAGAATGCCAGCCGTTCCCTTGCGCTCATTTTGCCTAGCACCAAAGTATGCGCGTATGAATCAGACAATTCAGACACCATCTTGTCCATGATCGCCTTTCTCAATTCGGGATGTTTATTGGAATAGAAATCCACTTTATCCTTTGAGAAGCGACACAAGGAAACATCCGTTATCGCTTCTATGCTGAAATCGAAGCTCGCGTGCTCGGAGAAGCCCGTCAATGTCCCGGGAACCCCGAAATTCAAAATCTGCCGGCGACCATCGGGAAGAATTTTGAACGACCGCGTCGTTCCTTTGTTTATATTGAAATAGAAGGGAAATTTTTCGCCGTCATGGATAAACACGGTTCCCGAATCGACCTTGGTATAGGACGCGGAACCAAAGAATTCATCCATGTTTTTGTTATGCAGGGTTTCACAGAAGCTGAAACGCCTGGCCCAGCACGTCTTGCAAACAGTTTCATGATTGAGAGCGTTCGTATCAATGGCTCTGTGTCGTAAATTCGCCATGGGTCACCATTCATCCTCGTCGCGGGGCCGGGTGTGGCCAGGGACCGCCCGCCCGGCGTGCCGATTTTGCGTGATACGGCGCCGATTGTCGATCGAAATACGCATCCGATTGCGCAATTATACCGCCGCCCGCCGGCGGTGAGCGGCCGGGCCTACCCGGCGCGGTTCATCTGATTGATTGATTGACGCGCCGACGCATTCCGGGCAATTTCCCGCGGAACGACACGCACAAGCGACATCAGAAGAAAGACCCCGGGGAAAACATGCTGCTGCGCTCGTCCTTGCTGCGCGCCGCTCTGCTCCTGCCGGTGGCCATCGGTCTGGTCGGGTGCAATACCTGGTGGTACCAAACCCCCTCCGATTATCCGGTGTTCTTCAGCCCCGGCTCGGCGGCGCTGAGCGAGACCGCGAAAGCGGTTATCCAGGTCGCGGCGGATTACGCCAGGCAGCATACGCGCCAAAACGTGGTGGTGAACGGCTATACCGACATCTCGGGTAGCCCCGCCGCCAACGCCACGCTCTCCGCCGACCGCGCCAAGGCGGTCACCGAGCAGCTCGTGACCGATGGCGTCGCCCGTGAGCGGATCCACTACAACGCCAACGGCCCCAGCGATGCCTTGCTCAGCGGCCAGGCCGATCGCCGCGTAGACATCACCATCGGCGGCTGAGACGCGCCGCTCGGTCAGAAAAACGCTTTAAAATCAATGTTTTTAGGCTATATTTTGGGAACTCGTCAGGCCTGCCCCACCCGGCACTCCTCGTCGAACACGCGGTTGACGAGCCGGATCAGACGCTCCGCGGTGGCGGAATAGCCGGCCCGATCGGCGTCCTGGGCCAGGGTGATCAGCCGGTCGGCGATCAGCAGCGGGCTCAGTTTCCCAGCGGAAGCAGAAGCGGGAACGGCAACGGCAGCGGTCAGGTTAAGCATCGGAATTTTCCCCTCTCTAGCGATCGAGGCGTTTCCCCGACCCTCACCGGAATTGTCAAGTAAACTCCTTTTCCAATCGTTAACGGCAGGAAAAATTCTGCAAAACGAAGACCCGCAAGGCCGAGGCCAAAGCCCGTTCGGAACTCGGCTCAGACCCTCGGGCGGCATCGATCTCGGCCACCAGCGCCGCGAGCGGCACCCCCCGCGCCGCGGCGCAGGCGGCGAGAGCGGCCCAGAATTCCGCCTCCAAGGCGATGGAAGTGCGGTGCCCGGCGAGGGTGATGCTGCGTTTGACGAGGCCGCTCATGCCGCAAGCCGCGCCAGCGCCCAGGAAGCCGCCTCCGCAACCACCGGATCAGACGCCGCCCGGTGCCCCGCCGCCGCCGCCGCGAGGCCGATATCGCCCGAATTACCAATGGCATAAAGCACGTTTCTGAGAAATCTGTTCCATCCGATCCGCTTGATCGGCGAGCCGCTGAAATGGCGACGGAACCCGGCTTCACCGAGCCCGGCGAGATCGGCGAGAGAAGGCGCGATCAAATCCGCCCGCGCCGCGAGCTTGGCCTCCCGCCCGGCCACGGCGAAGCGGTTCCACGGACAGACGGCGAGGCAATCGTCGCAGCCATAGATGCGGTTGCCCATCGCCGCGCGAAACCGCTCCGGGATCGGGCCGGCGTGCTCGATGGTGAGGTAGGAAAGACAGCGCCTGGCATCGAGCCGATAAGGGGCGGGGAAAGCGTCGGTCGGGCAGGCATCGAGGCAGCGCCGGCAGCGCCCGCAGCGATCGGCGTGCGGCGCCGCCGGCGCGAGCGCGAGCGTGGTATAGATCTCCCCGAGCAGCAGCCAGGAGCCGAAGCGGCGCGAGACGAGATTGCTGTGCTTGCCCTGCCAGCCGAGCCCGGCCCGCGCCGCCAGCGGCTTTTCCATCACCGGCGCGGTATCGACGAACACTTTGACCTCCGCCCCGAAGCGCGAGACGATGAATTGCGCGAGATGCTTGAGCCGCCCCTTGATCAGATCGTGATAGTCCCGATTGCGGGCATAGACCGAAATATTGCCGCGCGCGCGCCGCGCCAGGGTCGCGAGCGCGTCCCCCTCCGGCGCGTAATTGAGGGCGAGCGCGATGACGCTCCGCGCCGCCGGCCAGAGCGCGCGCGGGGCGGCGCGTTCGCCCGCGCGTGCGGCGAGCCAGCCCATCTCGCCGTGAAACCCTGCCGCGAGGAACGCCGCGAGCCGGTCGGCGCTCGCCGCATCCGGATCGGCCGTGGCGAACCCCACGGCGTCGAAGCCGAGCGCCAGCGCCTTGGCGCGGATCGCCTCAGCCGCGTCCACGATAGGGCTCGACGCCCTGGGGCGGAAGAAAAATCCCCTCGGGCGGCGCGCCGCTCTGCCAGAAGACGTCGATCGGCAAGCCGCCGCGCGGATACCAGTAGCCGCCGATGCGCAGCCAGCGCGGCGCGATGGCGTCGGCGACGCGGCCGGCGATCGAAAGCGTGCAATCCTCGTGAAAAGCGCCGTGATTGCGGAACGCGCCGAGAAAAAGCTTCAGCGATTTGCTTTCCACGATCCACGCCTCGGGAATGTACTCCAGCACGATATGGGCGAAATCGGGCTGGCCGGTGATCGGGCAGAGCGAGGTGAATTCCGGGCAGGTGAAGCGGACGACATAGGCGCGCCCGGGATGCGGGTTGGCGACCCGCTCCAGGACCGCCGCCTCGGGGTTCGCAGGAAGCGGGGTCGGCGCGCCGAGCTGGCTGAGGCCGGCGACAGCGGCAGGCGTGGGGTCACTCATCGTCTTTCTCCCTCGGCCCCATCTCCCTCGGCCCCATCTCCCTCGGCCCAGCCGGCGCGGATCGTATCGGCCGCCGCGCCCAGCCGTCCGGCCAGGATCGCGGCCCGCAGGCTGCGCATCAGAGCCTGGTAATAGTGCAGATTATGCCAGGTGAGCAGCATCGGCCCAAGGATTTCGCCCGAGCGGAAAAGATGATGCAGATAGGCCCGTGCGTGGCGCGCGCAGGCCGGGCAGGCGCAAGCGGGGTCGAGCGGGGCGGGATCGTCGGCGAAGCGGGCGTTGCGCAGATTGAGGACGCCGCGCGAGGTATAGGCGCGCGCGGTGCGCCCGGCACGGGTCGGGATCACGCAATCGAACATGTCGATCCCGCGCAGGACGGCGGCGATGATGTCATCGGGCGTCCCCACCCCCATGAGGTAGCGCGGCTTTTCCGCCGGCAATAGCGGCGCCGTCGCCTCCAGCACCGAAAGCATCATCGCCTGCCCCTCGCCGACCGCGAGCCCGCCGACGGCGTAGCCCTCGAAGTCGATCGCCATCAGGGCCTCGCTCGCGCGGGCCCGGAGATCGGGATAGACGCCGCCCTGGACGATGCCGAACAGGCCATAGCCGGGGCGGGCGGGGAAAGCGTCCCGACTGCGCTCCGCCCAGCGCAGCGAGAGCGCGAGCGAGGCCGCGGCCGCCTCGTGGCTCGCCGGAAAGGCGGTGCATTCATCGAGCACCATGCTGATGGTGGCATCGAGCTTGGCCTGGATGTCGATCGCGCGCTCGGGGGTGAGGCGGTGGGCGCTGCCGTCGATATGCGAGCGGAACGTGACGCCATCGGCGTCGAGCTTGCGCAATTTGGCGAGCGACATCACCTGAAACCCGCCGGAATCGGTCAGGATCGGCCCCGGCCAGTCCATCAGCCGGTGCAACCCGCCGAGGTTCGCCACCCGCTCGGCGCCGGGGCGGAGCATGAGATGATAGGTATTGGCGAGCACGATCCCGGCGCCGGTCGCGCGCACCGCATCCGCCGTCATCGCCTTCACCGTCGCCGCCGTCCCGACCGGCATGAAGCACGGCGTCGCGATGGCGCCATGGGCGGTCGCCAGCGTCCCGGCGCGCGCCGCACCATCACGTCCGGCGAGGGTCAGGGAAAAACTCATGCGCGCGTGAGGAGAGAGGCATCGCCGTAGGAATAGAAGCGATAGCCCGCGGCGATGGCATGGGCGTAGGCTTCGCGCATCCGCGGGAGACCCGAAAACGCCGCGACCAGCATGAACAGCGTCGAGCGCGGCAGGTGGAAATTGGTGAGCAAGAGATCGGCGGTGCGAAAGACGTGGCCGGGGCGGAGGAAAATATCGGTCTCGCCGGCAAAGGGCCGGATCTCGCCGGTCTCGTCCACCGCCGCCTCCAGGAGTCTCAGCGTCGTCGTGCCGATGGCGAGAAGGCGCCCGCCGCGCGCCCGCGCCGCATTGATCGCCGCCGCCGCCGCGAGGCTGATCTCCCCGCGCTCGGCGTGCAGGCGATGGCGCGCGAGATCGGCGCCACGGAGCGGCAGAAACGTCCCCGCCCCGACATGAAGGGTGATGGTGACGCGCGCAACCCCGCGCGCATCGACCGCCGCGAGCAGGTCCGGCGTGAAATGCAGCCCCGCCGTCGGCGCCGCGACGGCGCCCTCGCGGGCGGCGAAAATCGTCTGATAGTCGCTCGCATCTTCCCGGCTCGGCCCGTCGGGGCGGGCGATATAGGGCGGCAAAGCGAGGGCGCCGGCGGAACGGAGCGCGGCCGCGAACGCCTCGCCGTCGCGATCGAAACGCAGAACGACCCCGCCATCGGGATTGCGCGCCATCACCTCGGCGCTCATCCCGCCCTCAGAGAGAAGACGATCCCCGCTGCGGAGCCGGCGCGCGTTCCGCGCCAGCGCGTGCCAAGTGCCGTCGGGCAAGGGCCGGTCGAGGGTGATGCCGATCCGTGCCGCCCCACGCCGCATCGCCAATCGCGCCGGAATGACGCGGGTGTCGTTCGCGACCATCACGTCGCCGGGGGCGAGCAGCGCCGGCAGATCGCGCATGACGAGATCGGCGCGGCCCTCGGGCGCGACATGCAGGAGGCGCGCCGCATCGCGCGGCCGCGCCGGGTGCTGCGCGATCCGCCCGGGCGGCAGGTCGAAATCGAAATCCGCCTCGTTCACCGGTCAGTCGGGCAGATAGCTCGCGATCTCGACGAGATTGCCGTCCGGGTCGCGGCAATAGACCGACATCATCGGCCCGAGCGCGCCGGTGCGGGCAACCGGCCCCGCCTCGACCGCGACCCCATGGGCGAGAAGATGGGAGACGGCATCGGCGGGGCTGACCGCGGTGATCAGGCAGAGATCGGCGCTGCCCGGCACGGCTTGCGCGGCGCGTGGCGAGAATTCGCGCCCCTCCTGATGGAGATTGAGCTTTTGCCCGCCGAATTTGAGCGCCGTGCGCTGCTCGGCGCCGAACTCTTCGCGCTCCATGCCGAGCACGCGCTGATACCAGGCGGCGGTGGCGTCGAGATCGCGGCAGGTGAGCACGAGATGATCGAGACGATCGACGGTAAAACGCATCATTCGAGTCCATCGAAGAAATCATTGCCCTTGTCGTCGATGACGATGAAGGCCGGGAAATTCTCGACCTCGATGCGCCAGATCGCCTCCATCCCGAGTTCGGGATATTCGAGAACCTCGACCTTCTTGATGTTTTCCTCGGCGAGAATGGCGGCGGGGCCGCCGATGCTGCCGAGATAGAAGCCGCCATGGGCCTTGCACGCCTCGCGCACGGCGCGCGAGCGGTTGCCCTTGGCGAGCATCACCAGCGAGCCGCCTGCTTTCTGGAACGCGGCGACGTAGCTGTCCATCCGCCCCGCCGTGGTCGGGCCGAAGGCGCCGGTCGCGTAGCCCTCGGGGGTCTTCGCCGGGCCGGCGTAATAGACCGGATGGTTCTTGAAATAATCAGGCAGCGCCTCGCCGCGCTCGAGCCGCTCCATGAGCTTGGCATGGGCGATGTCGCGGGCGACGATCAGCGTCCCGGTGAGCGCGAGACGGGTCTTGATCGGATAACGCGAGAGGGTGCGCCGGATTTCCGCCATCTTCTGGTCGAGATCGATCCTCACCACCTCGCCGCCGAGGTCTTTCTCCGTGATCTCGGGCAGATACTGCGCCGGATCGGTTTCCAATTGTTCGAGGAACACGCCGTCCGGGGTGATCTTGGCGAGGATCTGGCGGTCGGCGCTGCACGAGACGCCGATCCCGATCGGGAGCGAGGCGCCATGGCGCGGCAAGCGGATGACGCGGACGTCGTGGCAGAAATACTTGCCGCCGAATTGCGCGCCGATGCCGATCTTCCGCGACAGATCGAGAATTTTCGCTTCCCATTCGAGATCGCGGAAGGCGTGGCCGGAACGGTCGCCGGCGACCGGCAGCCCGTCGAGATAGCGCGTCGAGGCGAGCTTCACGGTTTTCAGCGTCATCTCGGCGCTGGTGCCGCCGATCACCACCGAAAGATGATAGGGCGGACAGGCGGAGGTGCCGAGGGTTTTCATTTTCGCCTCGATGAAGCCGAGCAGCTTCTCGGGCGTCAGCACGGCGCGGGATTCCTGATAGAGGAACGTCTTGTTCGCCGACCCGCCGCCCTTGGCGATGAACTGGAAATGAAATTCCTCGGCATGCGCCTCGCCGGGGGCGGCGAGGATGTCGAACTGCACGGGGAGGTTGTTGCCGGTGTTCACTTCCTCGAACATCGAAAGCGGCGCCATCTGCGAATAGCGGAGATTGGTCTCGGTGTAGGTGCGATGGACGCCGAGGGCGAGCGCCTCCTCCTCGTCGCCATCCACCCAGACGCGCTGGCCCTTTTTGCCGAAGACGATGGCGGTGCCGGTATCCTGGCACATCGGCAAAATCCCGCGGCCGGAGATGGCGGCGTTTTTCAGGAACTGGAGGGCGACGAAGCGGTCATTCGCCGACGCCTCGGGGTCGTCGAGGATCGCGCGCAATTGCTTGAGATGGCCGGGGCGGAGCAGATGCGAGACGTCGTGAAACGCCTGAAAGGCAAGCTCGCTCAACGCCTCGGGGGTGATGCGGAGGATACCGCGCCCGGCGCAGCGCTCAGCGCTCACCCCGGCGATCGCGAGGCGCTTCCAAGGCACCTCGCCATCGGCGAGGGGAAACATCGGCGAATAGAGGAATTCCGTCGGCCGCGCGGCGGGTTTGACGGCTTGGGTATCCATCATCTCACTCCTTTCCACCAGACGGCGGGCGCTTGCGGAACGCCGCGAGCTGCACCACCTGCGGCGTCTCCGGCGGCGGCGTCTCGTCCGCTCCCGTCTCGCTCTCCGCCGCGTCCGCCTCGGCGATGACGTCCGCCGGCGCCGTCTCGGCGGGCGCCTCGGGGACACGGAATTGCAGGCCGAACTGCACCGCGGGATCGGCAAAGGCGCTGATCGCGGCGAGCGGGACGGTGATCTTGTTCGGCACGCCGCCGAACGAGAGCCCGACGCTGAACCGCGCGCGGGCACGATCGAACGCCAGATCCCAGAATTGATGCTGGAGCACGATGGTGATCTCGCGCGGGTATTGCGCGCGGAGCCGGGCCGGCATCTCCACCCCCTTCTGGTCGGTGCGGAAGGTGATGAAAAAGTGATGCGCGCCCGGCAAGCCATAACGCTCGGCGTGCTCGAGGGCGCGCGCCACCACCTCGCGGAGCGCCGTTTCCGCCCAGAGATCGTAGGGCAGCAGGCTTTCCGGCGGCGTCGTCCCTGGGTCGTCGGTGTCGCTATCGTCTTCCATCATGCCCTCGTCCATCGCCGTTCCCATAGCGCGCCCACGCCGGAGAGGCAAAGCGCGGCGCGGCGCCAAGCGGTCACAACACCGGGAATCAAAACACGCGCAGAACCACCGTGCCGCCGAGGATGAGCGCGCCCGCGGCCAAACGCGACGGGCCGAGCCGCTCGCCGACCACCAGCCACGCGAGCCCCATGCCGAACAGGATCGCGGTCTCGCGCAAGGCGGCGATGGCGGCGATCGGGGCGCGGGTCATCGCCCAGAGCGCGAGCCCGTAGGAGCCGATGCTGCTCGCCGCCGCGATCACGCCGATCGCCCAGCGCCGGAGCGGCAGCGCCGCCAGCGCGCGCCCGCGCCAGAGCGCCGTCCCGCCCAGAAACAGGCTGCCGGTCGCGAGAAACATCACCAGCGTATAAGCGAAGGGCGCGCCGGACAGCCGCGCCCCGATTCCGTCATTGAGCGTATAGGCGGCGATGACGGCGATATTGAGAAGCGCGAACAGGCTGGCCCGGCCATGCGGCGCGGCGCCACGGGTCAGCGCCAAGCTGAGCACGCCAAGCGAGATCAGCGCGACCCCGAGCCAGCGCGCCGGCGCCAAGGCCTCGCCCCAGACCAGCCCGAGCAACGCCAGCACGAGCGGCGGCAGCCCACGCATCAGGGGATAGAGATGCGCCATCTCGCCGGTCTGATAGGCCTTCATCAGCAGGAAGAAATAGGCGATGTGCAAAACGGTCGAAAGCGCGAGAGCGGGATAGCTCGCCGGGCTCGGCGGGCGCAGGAACGGCAGCAAGGCGAGTGCCAGCACAACCCCGCCGGCCAGCAGCAGCGCGGTTTCGAGGGCTTTATCCGCCCCCGCCTTGAGCGCGACATTCCAGCCCGCATGCAGCAACGCGCCGCCGAGAACCGCCGCCATGACATCGAGCGGCAGCCCGCCGGTCGGCACTCAGGGGTTTCCGGCGCCGGCCGCGAGCGCCGATTTCTGACGAACCGTTTCGAGGGCGGCGAGCACGCTGGTTTCGGTCAGGATCGGCGGCAGCACGATCGGCGGATGGTCGCCGCCGGGATAGAGAACATAGAGCGGCACGCCATCGTGGTTGAACTGGCGCAAAAAGGCGGTGATCTCGGGATCCTGGCGCGTCCAGTCACCGACCATGTAGGTGACGTCGCGATCGGCGAGCGCGCGGCGGATTTCCGCCGAATCCAGCGCCATGCGCTCATTGACGAGGCAGGTGACGCACCAGGCCGCGGTCATGTTCACGAGGACCGGCCGGCCGGTTGCGCGAAGCGCGGCGAGGGTCGCGGCGGAATAGGGGGTCGCGCCGCCCTCTCCGGCATTGGCCTCGGCCAGCGGCGGCGCCGGCAGGGCGACGGCGGCGAGGCCGGAGAGGATGGCAATGGCGGCAAGGACCGCGGTCAGAGCCACCGATTGGGTGATCCGGCGATGCCTCGGCGTCGGCGCCTGCTGGCTCACGCCAAGCACCCAGCCGGCGAAGCCGAGCAGCACCAATCCTGCGGCAAGCCCGAGCACCCCGGCCGATCCCGCCTCGCGCGAGACCACCCAGGCGAGCCAGGCGACGGCGCCATACATCGGAAACGCCAATCCCTGGCGCAGCACTTCCATCCACCGCCCCGGCCGCGGCAAGACCCGCCCGAGCCCGGGCAGCAGCGCGAGCAGCAGATAAGGCGCCGCGAGCCCGACCCCCATGGCGAGAAAGACGCCGAGGGCCGCCGCCGGCTTCGCCACCATCGCCGCCGCCAGCGCCGCCCCCATGAACGGCGCCGTGCAGGGGGTTGCGACCAGCACCGCGAGGAGACCGGTGAAGAACGAGCCGAGAAGGCCATGGCGCCCGGCAAAGCTTTGGCCAAATCCGGTCACGCCGCCGCCGAACGAGAACACCCCGGAGAGGTTGAGCCCGACCCCGAACAAAAGCCACGCCATGGCGGTGACCGAGGCCGGGGACTGGAACTGAAACCCCCAGCCCGCCGCCGCCCCGCTCGCGCGGAGCACGATCAACACCCCGCCGAGCACGACGAAGGTCGCCATCACGCCCGCGGCATAGGAAGCCGCATGGGAGAGCACGGCGCGCCGCCTGGCATAGCCGAATTGCGCGAGGCCGATCGCCTTCATCGCCAGGACCGGAAAGACGCAGGGCATGAAATTGAGGATCAGCCCGCCGAGCAGGCCGAAGATCAGGCTCTGCCACAGCGGCAGGGCGGTGCTGGAGGGAAGCGGCACGACACCGGGATGGGCGGTCACGGCGACGGCGCGCGCCGGATCGCCATCGAATTCGACGACGCCGGTAAGATCGGCGTTGGCATCAAACCCCGGCAGCGTCGCCAGCGTCAGAAAAAACCGCTCATCCCCTTTGATCCGCGTCTCGTCGGCATCGGGATCGATCAACCCCGGACGGTCGGGGAAGAAATATGGCCGCCCGGCAAAAATCCGCGCCGCGCTGTCGTTTTTCGCCATCCGCGGGGTGACGACGAGCCTTCCCTCGGGCGTGATCACCGCCGGCCAGCCGAGGCTGTGCGGCAAGCGCGCGGCGGCGAACAAGGGGGCCTCCGCCGCCGGCCGAGCCGGGCCGGGCGGGAGGGTGAGATGAAATTGCGCCTCCTCGGGCACGCAGAGCTTGGCGCAGACCAGCCAGGTGGCGTGGGCGGTGATGGCGAACGGGCCGGTTTGCCCGGCGGGCGGCGTGAAACGCTGGCCCAGCACCACCTCGCCGGTATAGCCGAACACCGTCACCGGCCCCTCGGTGATCCGCTCCGGCGCCGGCCAGACGAAATCGCCGGCGCCGCCAGGGGAAAGCGAGAGCGTCGGCGGCGCGCCGGCGGCGCCGGGGTTTTTCCAGTAGATGTGCCAGCCCGGAGCGAGCCGGAAGCGGAGCCCGAGGCGAAGCGGCGTGCCCGGGATGTAGGAATCGCTTTCGCTGATCAGGCTCACCGTGTCGCGCGGGGTGACGGAGGGAGCGCTTTCCGCCGCCCGCGCCGGGGTCGCCGCGCGCGGGCCGAACGCCGCTGCCACCGCCAGCGCCAGCGCCAACGGCCTCAACCGCATGTCAAAACGCATCGCGAGCTTCCCCAATCCCTCATGACGGTTTCCGAACTTCACGCGATCGCATGGCCGCGCGCACCCTCTCGCGGCGGCAAAGCGCATGCTAGGAAGCGCGGCATGGATACCGCTTTCTCCCAACTGCCGATGGCCGACGCACTGCCCGCGCTGCGCGCGGCGTTGTGCCTGCGGCCGAATGCCATTGTGGTCGCTCCGCCCGGCGCCGGCAAGACCACGCTGGTGCCGCCGGCGCTGCTCGATATTCCGTGGGCGGCCGGGCGTGAAGGCGGCGGGCGGATCCTGATGCTGGAGCCGCGGCGTCTCGCCGCCCGCGCCGCCGCGCGGCGCATGGCGGCGCTCCGCGGCGAGGCGGTCGGCGGCGTGGTCGGCTATCGCACCCGCGTCGATGCCGCGATCTCGGCCGCGACCCGGATCGAGGTCATCACCGAGGGGCTCCTGCTCCGCCGGCTGCTCGCCGATCCCGGGCTCGCGGGCGTGGCCGCGGTCATTCTCGACGAGGTCCATGAGCGCTCGCTGGAAGCCGATCTCGCGCTCGCGCTGCTGCGCGATCTGCAAACCCTGCTCCGCCCCGATCTCAGGCTGATCGCAATGTCGGCGACCGCCGAGAGCGATCGCCTCGCGGCGCATCTCGATGCCGCCGTGATCACCTGCGCGGCGCGCCCGCACCCGGTCGAGATCAGCCATGCCGGCCGCGATCTCGTCGGCCCGCGCGACCTTCCCGAGGCGATGGCGCGGGCGATTCGGGGCGCGCTCGCCATCGGCGATGCCATCGGCGATGCCACTGGCGATGCCACTGGCGGCGACATCCTCGCCTTCCTCCCCGGCATGGCGGAGATCCGCCGGGTGATGGCGCTGCTGGAAGGCTGCGCGGCGACGGTGCTCGCCCTGCACGGCGACCTCTCCCCCGCCGAGCAGGATCGCGCGCTGAGTATCGCCGCCGGGCGGCGCGTCGTGCTCGCGAGCGCGATCGCCGAGACCTCGCTCACCGTCCCCGGCGTGCGGGTGGTGATCGATGGCGGCTTCCGCCGCGTGCCCGAACTCGATCCCGGAACCGGCCTCACCCGGCTGGTGACGCGGCGGATCAGCCGCGCGAGCGCGACCCAGCGCGCCGGCCGCGCCGGGCGGGAGGGGCCGGGGCGCGCGATCCGGCTGTGGACGGCGGCGCTGGAGCGGGGCCTGGCGCCGACCGACGCCCCGGAAATCCTCAACGCCGAACTGTCCTCGCTGCTGATCACCTGCGCCGCCTGGGGCACCGCGCCGGAAGCCCTCCCCTTTCTCGACCCGCCACCGGCCGCGGCCCTCGCCGCGAGCGCGGCGCTCCTCCGTGATCTCGGCGCGCTGGACAGCGCGAACCGTCTCACCCCGGCCGGCCGGCGCATGGCCGAACTCGGCGCCGAGCCCCGGCTCGCGGCGATGATGCTGGCGGCAGAAACCACTATGGAGAAAGCCTTGGCGGCAGATCTTGCCGCGATACTTGAGGAGCGCGATCCGCTCCGGGGCGCCAATGCCCCGGCCGATATCGGGCTTCGTCTCGGGCTTTTGTCGCGGGGATCGGGGGAGCGGGGCGGGGTGATCGCGCGCCTCCGCCAGACGGCTCGGCAGTATCGCCGCCGGCTCGGCGCCGCGGACGACGAGAAAGACGCGCCAATGGATCGCGAAGCCGATCACGAAGCCGGCCGTGAAACCCTGGGGCGGCTGCTCGCCGCCGCGTTCCCCGATCGCATCGCGGCGCGACGCGGTGAGCCGGGAAGTTTCCGCCTCTCCGGCGGCGGCGGCGCGCGGCTCCCGGCCGGCGATCTGCTCGCCCGCGCCCCGCTTCTGGTCGTCGCCAGCCTCGAAGCCAAAGGGGCGTCGCTGATCCGGCTCGCCGCCCCCCTCGATCCCGCGCGCCTGCCGCCGGCGCTCGCGGCGCGCGTCACCGAAACCATAGACACCAGCCTCGATCCCGCGACCGGCGAGGTCTTCGCCCGCCGCCGTCGCCGCCTCGGCGCGCTGATCCTCGAGGATCGCACCCTCCCCGCCGCCCTCGATGCGCGCGCGGCCGGGCTCGGCGCCTGGATCACCGCCGATCCCGCGCGGCTGCCCTGGCGCGATCGCGCCCGCCAGACCCAGGCGCGGATCGGCTGTCTGGCGCGGCTGGCGGGGCGCGACAGCGGTGCCGCCCCCTGGCCCGAGAGCGATGACGCGGCGATCGCGCGGCGTCTCGCGGCTGCCCTCGCCGACGGGCGGGTCACGCTCGAACGCGCCGCCGATCTCGGCGATTTCGATCTCGCCGAGTTCCTCCTCGCCGGCCTCACCGCGTCGCAACGGGCGGAACTCGGGCGCGAATTGCCCGAGCATATCGACCTTCCCGGCGGGCGGGCGGCGATCGATTACACCGGCGAGACCCCGCTCGCCTCGGCGCGGGCGCAGGTTTTCTTCGGCCTCGGTGCCACGCCGAAACTGGCCGGCGGACGCCTCCCGCTCCGGATCGCGCTGCTCTCGCCGGCCGGGCGGCCGGTTGCGATCACCGGCGACCTCGCCGGGTTCTGGCGGAGCGGCTGGGCCGAGGTCAGGCGCGACATGCGCGGGCGCTATCCGCGCCACCCCTGGCCGGAAAACCCCGCCACGACGCCGCCGGCGCCACGAACGGGCCATAATAAGCCGATCTAACCGCCTGATATCGTGATATCAGAACCTTGTCGCGCCCCCGGTGCGACGCCATTTCGGCGAGGATAGCGAGAGGCGTGGAGGGATCGTATGCGAGGGTGTTTGAAGATGTCTGGCGAGTGGCGCGTGGCCGGCATCGCCCTGCTGGCGGCGTCGCTGTCCTCGCTCGCCGCCTTGCCGGCCCGGGCCGATGATGGCCCGCCTTCCTTCGCGCCGCTGGTCCATAAAGTCCTGCCCGGCGTCGTCAGCATCGCCGTCACCGAGCCGCTCAACACCAATGAGGCGCTGGACGCCCTGCCGCCGGCGCTGCGCGGCACGCCATTCGAGAAGCAGTTCCGCGAACAGCTCCGCCGCCGCCCCGAAAAGGCGACCGATGCCGGCGCCGGCTTCATCATCGATGGCAGCGGCCTCATCGTCACCAACAACCACGTCGTCGGCGTCGCCAAGGATATCGAGGTCACCCTGGCCGACGGCACCAACCTTCCCGCGCGCGTCATCGGCGCCGACGAACTCACCGATATCGCGGTGCTCAAGGTGCGCCCGCCGGGCACCCTCCCGGTCGTCGCCTGGGGGCGTTCGCGCGCGGTCGAGGTCGGGGACTGGGTGCTGGCGGCGGGGAACCCGTTCGGGCTCGCCAATTCGATCACCGCCGGCATCGTCTCGGCGCGCGGGCGCGACATCGAGACCGGGCCGTTCGATGATTTTTTGCAGATCGACGCGCCGGTCAATCCGGGCAATTCCGGCGGCCCGATCTTCAACATGAAGGGGGAAGTGGTCGGCATCAACACCGCCATCGTCTCGCCCTCCGGCGGCTCGGTCGGCATCGCCTTCGCCATCCCGAGCGACGAGGCGAGCGTCGTCGTCGGCACGCTCGTCGCCCATGGCCATATCGACCGCGGCTGGCTCGGCGTCGCGCTCGCGGATCTGCCCGATAACGGCAATGATCCCGGCGTCGCCGTGACCCAGATCGTGCAAGCGGGGCCGGCGGCGCTGTCGGGGGTGCGGAGCGGCGACATCATCCTTTCGGTTAATGGCCAGCCGGTTTACAATACTCAGGGGCTGATCCGCAGCGTCGCCGCCATTCCGCCAGGGCGCAACGCGCGTCTGACGGTGTTCCGCGCCGGCAAGGCGGTTCAGATCAGCGTCACCGTCGGCCACCGCCCGCCGATGCGCGCCGAGTAGAGGAGGATGACATCGCTTTCGCTCAGCCATCCCCCTCTCAATTTTTGTTTGATCGCGTGATTCGGACCTACGGCGATTCCGCCTTCGGTCATCACGCTCTAGCAGGCTGCTAGGGCGCGAGCTTACCCGCAACCTCGGCCAGGATGTTCCGCCATGGCGAGACCAGATGAAGCGCCAGATGAAGTGCAAGAGGCGTTGAAGGCGCGAAAATCATGACACGAAACCCCCGATTCCCGCTGTTTTCCAGGCGCAAGGCCGGTGTCGCCGGGCTCGTCGCCGTGATGCTCTCGTTTCTCCTCGTTAGCGGGCGGGCGATGGCCGAGGGCATGCCGGAGAGCTTTGCCGATGTCGTCGAGAAAGTCTGCCCGGCGGTGGTCAATATCGCCGTCACCGCGCTGATCGACGATCCGGTGACCGAGGAAGCCGCCAATTCATCCGGCGCCATGGCGCCGGCCAGCATGGCGACGCCGCCCAAAACCGCCGAGGCCGCGCCCACGCCGCAAAAGAGCGTGAGCGGGACGCCGAACGTCGCGACCGGAATGCCGACGATGCCGAACACCATGAACGGCACGCCGATGGAGAAATTGTTTCGCGAGCGCATGCGGGCGCGGCACGTGAAGCTGGTCGGCTCCGGCTTCATCATCGACCGCTCCGGCCTGATCGTCACCAATAATCACGTCATCGCCAAGGCCGCCGCCCTCGACGTGACGCTCGCCGACGGCACTATCCTGCCGGCGCGCGTCGTCGGCGCCGATGATTTCAGCGACATCGCCATTCTCCGCGTCGATCCGCCGCACCCGCTGCCGGTGGTCACCTGGGCGCCTTCGGCCGGGATGCGGCCGGGCGACTGGGTGATCGCGATCGGCAACCCGTTCGGCCTCGGCACCTCGATCTCGGCCGGCGTGTTCTCCGCCCGCGGCCGCGATATCGGCGCCGATCCCTATGACGACTTCCTGCAAATCAATGTCGCGATCAACCCCGGCAATTCCGGCGGCCCGCTGTTCGACGCCAAGGGCCGCGTCGTCGGCATCAACACCGCGACCGAGGCGCCCAATGGCGGCTCGGTCGGCATCGGCTTCGCCATCCCGAGCGAATTCGCCCTCTCGATCATCAACACTTTGCGCGCCGAGCATCATATCGAGCGCGGCTGGCTCGGGGTCCGCTTTACCGGCAACCCGCTGGCGGCGCAGGATGACGGGGTGGAGATCGATGCCTTGCAGCCGGGGGGGCCCGGCGCCGCCAGCGGATTGCGGATGCATGATCGCATCCTCGCGGTCAATGGCGCGGAAGTGGACACGCCGCGCGACGTGGTGCGCGCCATCGCCGCCTTGCCGCCGGGGAGTGCCGCGGCTCTGGTGGTGCGGCGCAAGAACAGCAATATCGAATTGCCGGTGATCGTCGGTCGGCGGCCGGAACTCGGAGGGGGGTAGGGCGGGCATGCGCATTCTGCTGGTCGAGGACGACAAGGACGTCGGCGGCTTCGTCGCCAAGGGGCTGCGCGAGGCCGGGCATGTCGTCGAGCACGCGGATAATGGCCGCGACGGGCTGTTTCTCGCCGCCAGCGAGAATTTCGACGCGATCATCCTCGACCGCATGTTGCCGGGCGGGGTCGATGGTCTTCGCCTGCTGGAGACGCTGAGGACGCAGAACAACCACACGCCGGTCCTGTTCCTCTCCGCCCTCGCCCAGGTCGATGACCGCATCCGCGGCCTCAAGGCGGGTGGCGACGATTATCTCACCAAGCCGTTCGTGTTCGCCGAACTCCTCGCCCGCGTCGAGGCGCTGGCCCGGCGCAGCAAGAACGAGGGGCCGCAGACCAAGCTCACGGTCGCCGATCTGGAGATGGATCTGCTGGCCCGGAGCGTGCGGCGCGCCGGCCAGAAGATCGACCTCCAGCCACGCGAATTCCGCCTCCTCGAATATCTGATGCGCCATGCCGGCCAGGTCGTGACGCGCACCATGCTGCTCGAAGGGGTGTGGGATTATCATTTCGACCCCCAGACCAATGTGATCGACGTGCATGTCTCGCGCCTGCGCCAGAAAGTGGACAAGCCCTTCGCGACCGCGCTGATCCAGACCATCCGTAACGCCGGCTACATGCTGCGGGCGGAAGCGGAATAAGGCGGGCGCCATGCGCGAGGCCGGCCCGGCTGCAACCCTCGCCCCCGGGCCACGCGCGCGCCCCTGGCGGCCACGGCGTTTTTTCCACCGGCTCCGCTCCCCCGGGCATTGGCTGCCCGGGCGCTGGACGCCGCCGGCGCTGTTGCGCTCGGCGGGGCTGCGCTTCGCCGGGCTCTATGCGGCGCTGTTCGGCCTGAGCGCGCTCGCCCTCGTCTTCTTTCTCTGGTGGGACACCGCCGCCCTCCTCGATCGCCAGGTCGATGCCTCGATCCACGCCGATGCCGAGGGTTTGAACGAACGCTGGCAGGCGGGGGGGCTGCCGGCGCTGATCGTGACCATCCGCGACCGGCTGGTCGAGAATGTCGACGACGACGCGATCTATCTCCTGGTCGATACCGGGGGGCATCGGCTGGCCGGCAATCTCGACCGTTGGCCGCCGGGCGTCGCCGCCAATGACGACTGGTATGAATTGCCCATCGTGCGCGACAATATTCGCTCGCTGGCGCGGGTGCATACCTTCGATCTCCCCGGTGGGTTCCATCTCCTGGTCGGGCGCGACGTCGAGGCGCGCGTCAGGCTCCGCCATGTGCTGACCGATGCCCTGCTCTGGGCGCTGCTGGTGATCGCCGGGCTCGGCGGCGCCGGCGCGCTTCTAGTCCGGAGCGTGCTCCAGAACACCCTCGCCGATATTTCGCGCACCACGGCGGCGATCGGCGCCGGCGATCTCAGCCGGCGGGTGCGGATTGCCGGGCGCGGCGACGAGTTCGACCATCTCGCCGAAACCATCAACGACATGCTGGAGCGCATCGGCCGGCTGATGGATGGCGTGCGCGAGGTCTCCAACGCCATCGCCCATGATCTCCGCACCCCGATCACCCGCGCCCGCGCCCGGCTCGAGGATGCGCTGGCGCATGCCGCGGGCGACGCCGATCTCCGTGCCGCGATCGAACGCGCGGAGGCCGATCTCGACGGGATCGTCGCGATCTTCCAGGCGATTCTGCGGATCGCCGAGATCGAGGCCGGGGCCCGGCGCTCGGCCTTTGCCGCCGTCGATCTCGCGCCGCTGCTCGCCGACCTCGCCGAATTCTATGGCGCCGTCGCCGAGGAACGCGGGATCGCCTTCGCGTCCCGCAGCCCGGCCCGGCTGCTGGTCGCGGGCGATCGCGACATGATCCAGCAAGCCGTCGCCAATCTGCTCGACAACGCGCTCAAATTCTCGCCCCCGGGCGGCGAGATCAGCCTGATCGGCGAAAATGGCGGTGACAGCGTGCGGATCATCGTCAGCGATCAGGGGCCAGGCATCCCGGAGGCGGAACGCCGCCACGTCGTCGAGCGCTTCTATCGCGGCGAGAGCGCGCGCAACACCCCGGGTTCCGGTCTCGGACTCGCGCTCGCGGTCGCGGTCGCGCAACTGCATGATGGCACCCTCACCCTCGGCGATAACGCGCCTGGCCTGCGCGCCATCCTCACCCTTCCCGCCCGGCGCGCCGGTTCGGATGTCTGACCCCGTGTTCATCCGCCGCCCACCGCCGGGTGAGGCCAGCGGGCGCAAACCTTACCGTATGCGTTCGCTTCTCCTCACCTCCGGTGGCGCCCTGGTGCTGATCGCCGCCATCGCGCTCAGCCTCCTGCCGGTCGAGGACGCGACCCGCGTCACCACCGATACGCCGGATTACTGCAACCAGCTCTACAGCCAGGCCAGCGCCGAGGCGCAGAAGACCCCGGTCGCGCTCGCCTCCCAAGTCGATAGCCTCGTCGAGCGGGGGCAGCAGATGTGCCATGCCGGCCAGATCCGGGGCGGCATCATCCGCCTGCGCCGGGCCCTCATGCTGATGCATCTGCCGCCGCCCACCGCCAGCCGGTAAAGCGTCGAGGAGGGCGTTGACAAGCGCGCCGCGCTACGAGATCGTAAGTACACGAACGATCGGAGCCGGCACCATGGGCCTCTATCTGCGCCCCGAGACCTTGCCCGACGCGCTCTCGGCGCTCGCCGCCGGGCGCTATACCATCCTCTCCGGCGCGACCGATCATTTCCCGGCGCGGGTGCTCGCGACCCCAGCGGAAGACATTCTCGACATCAGCGGCCTCGCCGAACTCGCCGCCATCCGCATCGATGCGGACCGGATCTGGATCCCGGCGCGGGCGACCTGGCGCGCGGTGATCGATGCCGGCCTGCCCGCCTCGGCTGCCGCCCTGGTGGCGGCGGCACGCGGGATCGGCGGCCAGCAGGTGCAGAACGCGGCGACGGTGATCGGCAATCTCTGCAACGCGAGCCCGGCCGCCGACGGCATTCCGGTTCTTCTCGCCCTCGACGCCGAGGTGGAGCTGGCCCGCCTCGGTGAGCGGCGGCGCCTGCCGGTCGCCGAGTTCGTGCTCGGCAATCGCCGCACCGCGCGCGCGCCGGACGAACTCGTGCTCGGCCTTCACATCCCGCGTCCGGCCGGCCCGGCGCGGAGCGTGTTCGAAAAACTCGGGGCCCGCGCCTATCTGGTGATTTCGATCGTCATGGTCGCGCTCGCCGCCGAATTCCTGCCCGACGGGCGGATCGCCGCCTTGCGCGCCGCCGTCGGCGCCTGCGCGAGCCGCGCCTTGCGGCTTTCGGCGCTGGAGGCGGCCCTCCTCGGGCGGTTCCCCGACCCCGCTCTGGTCGCGGCCGAGCATCTCGCCCCCTTGAGCCCGATCGACGATGCGCGCGCCAGCGCCGCCTATCGCCGCGCCGCCGCCCTCACCCTGCTGCGCCGGGCGGTCGCGCGCCTCGGTGAGCCGGAGGGTAGCCCGACATGAAGGATTTCCCGGCCGCCCGTCTCCGCTTCACCCTCAACGGCCACGCGGTCGCGACCCTCGTCGATCCGATGCTGCGGCTCGCCGATCTGCTGCGCGATCACCTGCATCTGACCGGGACCAAGATCGGCTGCAATGCCGGGGATTGCGGCGCCTGCACGGTGCTGCTCGACGGCCGCCAGGTTTGCGCCTGCCTCATCCCTGCGGGGCAGATCGAGGGCCGCGCCGTGGTGACGGTGGAGGGTCTGGCCGAGAACGGGCGGATTTCCGCCTTGCAGGCGGCGTTTCTGCGCCATGGCGCCGCGCAATGCGGCATCTGCACGCCGGGGATGCTGATGGCCGCCGCCGACCTCCTCGCCCATCGCCCGCACCCCGATGAGGCGGCGGTCAAGGACGCGCTCGGCGGCGTTCTCTGCCGCTGCACCGGCTATCGCAAAATCGTCGAGGCGGTGCTGGACGCCGCCGCCGGTGACACCGTCACCGCGTCGATGTCATCGGACACGGTCGGGGCGCGGGCCGAGAAAATCGATGGCGTGGCGAAAATCACCGGCAGCGAAGCCTTCGGCGCCGATCGCCGGCCGCCGGCGCCGTTCCTCTCGCTCCGCGTGATCCGCAGCCCCCACCCCCATGCCCGTTTTGCGCTCGGCACGACGGCGGCGCTGATGGCGGCCCATCCCGGGCTCGCCCGCGTCCTCACCGCCGCCGACATCCCGCGCAATCTCTATGGCATCTATCCGACCGGCAAGGATCAGCCGGTGCTCGCCGAGGGTGTCGCCCGCTATCGCGGCGAGGCGGTTCTGGCCTTGCTCGGCGATGCCGAGACCCTCGCCGACATCGCCGAGCGCGACATCCCGATCCGCTGGGAACCCCTGCCCCCGGTCACCTTCGCCGACGCCGCGACGCCGGAGGCGGCGCAATTGCACCCCCATGCGCCGGGCAATGTGCTCTGCCGCGGCCGCGTCGTCGCCGGCGATGTCGCGCAAGGCTTCGCCGGAAGCGCCGTTCGCGCCGAAATCGCGGTCACCACCAGCTTCGTCGAACACGCCTATATCGAACCCGAGGCCGGCTATGCGCGAAGGGTCGGCGACCGCATCGAGATTTTCGCCTGCACCCAGACGCCGTACATGGATCGCGACGAGTTGGCCGGCATCCTCGGCCTGCGCCCCGATCAGGTCCGCGTCATCCCGAGCGCGGTCGGCGGCGGCTTCGGCGGCAAGCTCGACCTCTCCTTGCAGCCCTTGCTCTCTCTCGCCGCCTGGCTCACCGGGCAGAGTGTGCGCCAGGTCTATTCGCGGCCCGAGAGCATGGCCGCGACCACCAAGCGCCATCCCGCCCGCATCCGCGCCGAGGCGGCGGCGGACGCGCAAGGGCGTCTCACCGCCTTTCGCTTCGATGGCGATTTCAACACCGGGGCCTATGCGAGCTGGGGGCCGACGGTCGCCGGGCGCGTTCCGGTCCACGCCATGGGCCCCTACCGCGTGCCGCATGTCGCGGCGCATTCGGCGGCATTTTACACCAACGACCCGCCGGCCGGCGCCTTTCGCGGCTTCGGCGTGCCGCAAGCGGCGCTGGCCGGGGAAGCGCTGATGGACCAACTCGCCGATGCGCTCGGCGCGGACCGGCTCGAATTCCGCCTCAAGAACGCGCTCCGCCCCGGCGATCGGACGGCGTGCGGACAGGTGCTCGGCGCCGGCGCGGCACTGGTCTCCTGTCTCGCAGCGCTCAGGCCCGCTTGGCAAACCCTCCGCGCCACGGCCGCGCGCCGCAATGAAGCGGCAAGCGGGCCGCTCCGCTTCGGCGTCGGCATCGCCTGCATGTGGTACGGGATCGGCAATACCGGCATGTCCAATCCCTCGGAAATGGTGATCGGCGTCACGCCGGCGGGGCGTGTGGTGCTGTTTTCCGGCGCCGTCGATATCGGCCAGGGCGCGAACACCATCCTGCGCCAGATCGCCGCCGAGGCGCTCGGGGTTCCGGCCGCCGCGATCGATCTCGTCACCGGCGATACCGATCTCACCCGCGATGCCGGCAAGACCAGCGCCTCGCGCCAGACCTTCGTCAGCGGCAATGCCGCGCGCCTCGCCGCCGAGGCGCTGCGCGCCGCGATCCTCCGCGCCGCCAACGCCGCGCCGGAGGCCAGGCTCGCCTTTCGCGACGGCGCCATCCTGGTCAGCCATGACGGCATCGAAACCCGGCTCGCTCCGGCCGCCATGGTCGCGGACGCGGACGCGGACGGGCTGGTGCTGCGTGGCGAGGGCAGGTTCGACCCGCCGACCACGGCGCTCGATGAGAACGGCCAGGGCATCCCTTACGCGAGCTATGCGTTTGCCGCCCAGATCGCCGCCGTCGCCGTCGATACCGCCCTCGGCACGACGCGCGTCGAGCGCATCGTCGCCGCCCACGAGGTCGGCCGCGCGATCAACCCGACCCTGGTCGAGGGCCAGATCCATGGCGGCATCGCCCAGGGGCTCGGCCTCGCGCTGATGGAGGATTATGTGCCCGGGCGCACCGAAAACCTGCATGATTATCTGATCCCGACGATCGGTGACGTGCCGCCGATCGAGGTGATCCTGATCGAGGAGGCCGATCCGCTCGGCCCGTTCGGCGCCAAGGGGGTTGGCGAGCCGGCGCTGATCGCGACCGCGCCGGCGATCTTCAACGCCATCGCCGATGCGACCGGCGTGCGCCCGACCACCGCCCCCTGCACCCCGGACCGTTTGCTGGCGCTGCTGCACGCCAGCACATCGGAGACCGCGCGATGAACCCGCACACCCACGCCAGCACCGATGCGCCGGCTGCCTCGGCACTCGCCGCGGCCGGCAAGACCGATCCCGGCATCGTCACCTGTGATGCCTGCCCGGTGCTCTGCCGCATCCGCGCCGGCCAGACCGGCGCCTGCGATCGCTACGGCAATGTCGAGGGGCGGCTTGCGCGCATGGACCCGCTCACGGTTCTCGCGCGCAACCCCGAGAGCGTGCGCTTTCTCGGCGCCGGCTATGACGGCGATCCGCTGGCCGCGCGTCCCGTTGCGTCACGTGAGGTTTTCGTCACCGCCATCGGCGCCGGCACCACCTATCCCGACTACAAGCCGGCGCCCTTCATCGTCGGCGCCGAGATCGACGGCGTCGATATGGTGACGGTGGTGAGCGAGGGGATTTTCTCCTATTGCGGCCTCAAGGTGAAAATCGACACCGACCGCCATCTCGGCCCGGAATGCGCCCCGGTGCGGGCCGCGGGCGAGATGATCGGCCATGTCACCACCGCCGAATATGGCAGCCAGATGCTCTCGCTCGGCGGGGTGCGGCATCTCACCGGCGGCAGCAAGCGCGAGGGGGTGGTGACGTGCGAAACCCTGCTCGCGCTCGCCAATGGCGAGGCGCGGGATCTCACCATCGATGGCGGTGCCGCGATCACCGTTAAGGCCGGGACGGCGCCGATCATCGACGGCGCCCGCGAGCAGCGGATGCGGGTCGGCTGCGGCTCGGCGACGATCGGCATTTTCGCCCAGCAATGGCAGGGGCTCGCCGATGAGGTGATCGTCGTCGATGACCACATCACCGGGGTTCTGACCGAGCATCAGGCGGGGCGCTTCCTCGGCCTGCGCCCGGCCGGCATCCGGGTGCGCGGCCGGCGCTCGACGCCGGGGCGGTATTTCCAGGTCGCCTCCCCTGGCCTCGCCTGGGGCGGCACCGATGTCGTCGATCCGCTCGCGATCATCGAGCGCATCGACCCGCGCCTCGCCTGGCCGGGTCTCCGGCTGCTCATGGTCTCCACCACCGGCGAGCACGCGGCGTGGTTCGTGCTCGACCCGGCGCTCGTCCCGCAAATCGCGCCGATGCCGGAAGCGGTCGCCAAAATCGTTGCCCGGATCGGCGAAAACTGCGAGCCGGCGCTGTGCTCGGTGCTGTTCATGGCCGGCGCCGGCGGCAGTCTCCGCGCCGGCGCGACGGAAAATCCGGTGCGGCTCACAGAAAGCATCCATCGCGGCGAAACCCGCGTCACCGCCGGCGGCGCGCCGGTGATGCTGTGGCCGGGCGGCGGCATCACCTACATGGTCGATGTCACGCTTCTCCCCGCCGGCGCCTTCGGCGCGGTGCCGACCCCGGCGCTGGTGGCGCCGATCGAATTCACCCTGCCGCGCGCGCTCTACGCCGCGATCGGCGGCCATATGGCGCGCATCCGCCCCCTCGCCGAGGTGCTGGAGACGGCGCGGCCACGCCTGATCGCGCCGCCGGCCGGCGTCGGGTGGCCCTGGCCATGAGCCATCACGCGGTGCGTCTGCCGGATGGACGGCTGCATTTGCAGCATGGGCCGATCGATTGCCTGTGCCGCGCCGAGGGCGACGCCGATGAGGTTGCCCGCGCCTATGCGCAGGCGCAAGCGGCGTTTCCGGCCATTCTCCCTTCCCTCTGCGCGGAATTGCCGCATCTCCGCGCGCCGCTGCCGAGCCCGCCGCCCACGGGCGCGATCGCGCGGGCGATGCATGCCGCAACCCTCCCTTTCGCCGCGCGCTTCATCACCCCGATGGCCGCGGTTGCCGGGGCGGTCGCCGATGCGGTGCTCGTGGCGATGACCGAGGGGCGCGATCTCCGGCGCGCTTTCGTCAATAATGGCGGCGACATCGCCTTTTTTCTCGCCCCCGGCGAGCGCTTGCGGGCCGGGCTGGTCGCCGATCTCGCGGCGCCGGCGCTCGCTGGTGTCTTTCTGCTCGATGCCGGCCTCGCCGCGCGCGGCCTTGCGACCTCGGGGCGGGCGGGCAAGGGCGCGGGCGGCAAAAGCTTCTCCTTCGGCATCGCCGATGCGGTCAGCGTGCTGGCGCGCGATGCCGCGGCGGCGGACGCGGCGGCGACGATGATCGGAAACGAAGTCGATCTCCCCGACCACCCCGCCATCCGCCGCCGCCCGGCGCGCGAGATCGATGCCGCGAGCGATCTCGGCGACCGCCTGGTGACCTCGGCGCTCGGCGATCTCACGCCGGCGGAGATCGCGGCGGCGCTGGACGCCGGGCGGCGCTTCGCCGATGCTCTCCGCCGCGCCGGGCTGATCGCGGGCGCGGTGCTCTCGCTCCGCGGCATGATCGCGACCGTCCCGCCCGCCCGCTCCGACGCCGTTCCCTTCCTGGAGGTCGCATGATCCGCAAGCTCTTGACCATCGTCGAGGAGACGCATCGCGAAGCCAATCACGACATCAAGCCGCCGACCCGCAAGGCCGCCGCGGTCGCGGTGATCGCCAATCCCTTCGCCGGGCGCCATGCCGCCGATCTCGGCGAATTGATCGCCGCTGGGGAGATGCTCGGCGGCCTGCTCGGCGAGCGCGCCGTCCGCGCCCTCGGCATCGCGCCGGGCGCCGCCGAAAGCTACGGCAAGGCGGCGATCGTCGGGGAGGACGGCGAACTCGAACACGCCGCCGCCATCCTCCACCCGAAACTCGGCGCGCCGCTGCGGCGGGCGGTGGAAAAGGGCGCCGCCCTCGTCCCCAGCGCAAAAAAACGCGGCGGCATGGGCACCGCGATCGACGTGCCGCTCGGCCACAAGGACGCGGCCTTCGTGCGCAGCCATTTCGATGCGATGGAGGTGCGCGTTCCCGACGCGCCGCGGCGCGACGAGATCGTCGTCGTCGTGGTAGTGACGGATAGTGGCCGGCCGCTGCCACGCATCGGCGGGCTTCAGGTCAACGAGATCGAAGGCAAGGACGGATTGCGATGAACAAAACCTCTCTCTCGCGGCGCGCGCTGCTCGCCGCCGGCACCGCGGCGCTCGCAGCACCCAGGCTCGCCCGCGCCGATACCAGCGCGCCAATCCGCATCGGCGAGATCAATTCCTACAGCGCCATCCCGGCTTTCACCCTCCCCTATCGCAATGGCTGGCAACTGGCGCTCGAACACGTCAACGCCGCCGGCGGCGTCCGCGGGCGGACGCTCGAGGTGATCTCGCGCGATGACGCCGGCAAGCCCCAGGACGCCGTCCGTCTCGCCGGCGAATTGCTGGAGAGCGACAAGGTCGATCTCCTCGCCGGCGGCTTTCTCTCCAATGTCGGCCTCGCGCTTTCGGATTTCTCGGCCCAGAAGCAGGTGATCTACATCGCCGGCGAGCCGCTGACCGATGCCCTGGTGTGGCAGAAGGGGCAGAAATTCTGCTTTCGCCTCCGCCCCTCGACCTATGTCCAGGCGGCGATCCTGGTCGAGGAAGCGGCGAAACTGCCGGCCAAGCGCTGGGTCAGCGTCGCGCCCAATTACGAATACGGCCAATCGGCGGTGAAATGGTTCTCCGAGCTGCTCAAGGCCCGCCGCCCGGATGTCGAGTTCGTCGCCGCGCAATGGCCGGCGCTCGGCCATATCGATGCCGGCGCGGTCGCCGAGGCGCTGGCGAGCGCCAAGCCGGACGCCATCTACAACGTCACCTTCGGCCCCGATCTCACCAATTTCGTCCGCCAGGGCAACACCCGTGGCCTGTTCGAGGGGCGTTCGGTGGTCTCGCTGCTCACCGGCGAGCCGGAATATCTCGACCCGCTCGGCGATGAGACACCACCCGGCTGGATCGTCACCGGCTACCCCTGGGCGAGCCTTGATACCCCGGCGCATGTCGCGTTCCGCGATGCCTATCAGAAGAAGTTCAACGATTATCCGCGCATGGGCTCGGTGGTCGGCTATTCGCTGATCCAGGCGATCGCCGCCGGCCTCAGCCGCGCCGGCGGGATGACGCCGGACCAGCTCGCCGGCGGGTTCGCCGGCGCCGCGTTCGAGACGCCCTTCGGCCAGGCGCTGTTTCGCCCCCTCGATCACCAATCGACGCTCGGCACCTTCCTCGGCAAGACCGCGCTCCGGGACGGCAAGGGGGTGATGGTCGATTGGCGCTATGTCGATGGCGCCGCGGTCATGCCGCCGGACGCGGAGGTGCGCAAGCTCCGCCCCGGCGCCGGCTGACGATGGCGGGGACGGGCCAGATCCTCATCCCGCTGCTGACCGGGCTCGCCGACGCGGCGGGGCTGTTCTTCGTCGCCTCCGGGCTCACGGTGATTTTCGGCGTGACCCGGGTGGTGAATTTCGCCCATGGCAGCCTCACCATGCTCGGCGCCTATTGCGGCTGGAGCCTGATCAGCCGCTTGCCGCCGACCCCACTCGGTTTCGCGCTCGGCGCGCTGGCGACGATGGCCATTCTGGCGGTGATCGGCGCCGGGCTCGAGATCGGCCTCCTGCGCCGGGTCTATCGCGCGCCGGAATTGTTCCAGCTTCTCGCGACCTTCGGCGTCGTCCTGATGGCCCAGGACATTGTGCAGTGGCTGTGGGGGGTCGAGGATCTCGCGCTCCGCCGGCCGCCCTGGCTGCGCGCTTTCGTGACCCTCGGCGGGGCGCGCTTCCCGCGCTTCGACCTCGTCGTCATCGCGCTGTTCCCGCTGGTCTTTCTCCTGCTCTGGCTATTGTTCACGCGCACCCGCTGGGGGCGGCTGGTGCGCGCGGCGACCGAGGATCGCGAGATGGTGGCGGCGCTCGGCGTCGATCAGCGTCTGTTGTTCACCTCGGTGTTCGCGCTCGGCGCGGCGCTCGCCGGTCTCGGTGGCGTGCTCATGCTGCCCGACGCCTCGGCCAATCTCGGAATGGATCTGACGACGGTCACCGATGCCTTCGTCGTCGTCGTGGTCGGCGGCCTCGGGAGCCTCCCGGGCGCGGCCCTGGCGAGCCTGCTGATCGGGCTGTTGCAGGCGTTCGGCATCATGCTGGTGCCGCGCGCGACCTTGGCGCTGGTGTTCGTGGTGATGGCGGTGGTGCTGGTGCTGCGCCCGAACGGCCTGCTCGGCCGGCCGCCGGGGCGGGACGGCGGCGGCGGCGAGGCGCGGGCGCTGGTGCGGCCGGCGCCGGCAGTACTCCGCCGGTTCGGCCTCGCCGTCCTCGTGCTCGCCGCCTTGGCGCCGCTTTTTCTCGGCCCCTACGCGCTCGCCGTCGGGACCGAGATGCTGATCGCCATGCTGTTCGCGGCCAGCCTCCATTTCATGATGGGGCCGGGCGGCATGGCGAGTTTCGGCCACGCCGCCTGGTTCGGCATCGGCGCCTATGCCAGCGCCTTCGCGGTCCATCTGCTCGCGGCACCGATGCCGCTCGGGCTTTTGCTCGCGCCGCTCGCGGCGGGCGCGACGGCGGCCCTCTTCGGCGCCTTCGTCGTCCGTCTCTCGGGCGTCTATCTCGCCATGCTGACCCTCGCCTTCGCGCAAATCGTCTGGGCGATCGCGTTTCAATGGGTCGATCTCACCGGCGGCGATAATGGCATCCTCGGGGTCTGGCCGGCGCGGTGGGCGGCGGGACCGCGCGGGTTCTACTGGCTCGCGCTGGCCCTTGCGGTTGCCGGCACGCTCGGCCTGCGCGTGATCCTCGCCGCCCCGTTCGGCCACGCGCTGCGCGGGGCGCGCGATTCCCGGCGGCGGGCCGAGGCGATTGGCCTGCCCGTGACCGCTATCCAGCTCGCCGCCTTCGCGCTCTCCGGCGCGCAAGCGGGGCTCGCCGGCGGGCTTTACGCCTATGCCAAGGGCAGCGTTTTCCCGACCTATATCAGCCTCGGCCACTCGGTCGATGCGCTGCTCATGGTCCTCCTCGGCGGGGTCGCGACGATGAGCGGGCCGATCGTCGGCGCGCTCGCCTATACCGGGCTCTATGACGTGCTGCTGAGCGCGACCAGCCTCTGGCGGCTGGTCTTGGGGGCGGCGATCATCGTGCTCGTGCTCGCGGCCCCGGAGGGCATCGCCGGCGGGGCGCTGAAACTCTGGCAAAGGGTCCGCCCAGCATGAAGCCAGCATGAAGCCAACATGAAGCCAACATGAAGCCATTGGGGCCGGTGCTCGCGGTCGCGGGCCTCGCCAAGAGCTTCGGCGGCGTGGCGGCGGTGCGGGAGGTGAGCTTCGCGGTGGCGCGCGGCGAGATGCTGGCCCTGATCGGGCCCAACGGCGCCGGCAAATCGACCTGCTTCAACCTGCTGAGCGGCCAGATCCGCCCTGATCGCGGCGCGGTTTTTCTCGATGGCGAGGTCGTCACCGGCCTCTCGCCGCGGGCCATCTGGCGCCGCGGCGTCGGGCGGACGTTTCAGATCACCGCGACCTTCGCCTCGATGACTGTCCGCGAAAACGTGCAAATGGCGCTGATCTCGCATCATCGCCGGGTCTGGCGCTTCCGCCGCCCGGCGCGGCAGTATTTCGCCGCCGAGGCCGACGTCCTGCTCGATCCGGTCGGCATGCGCGATCAGGCCGGGCGCGCCACCGGCGAACTCGCCTATGGTGATTTGAAGCGCCTCGAACTCGCGATCGCGCTCGCCCACGCGCCGCGTCTCCTGCTGATGGACGAGCCCACCGCCGGGATGGCGCCGGCCGAGCGCGGCGGGCTGATGGCGCTCGCCCGCCGCCTCGCCGCCGAGCGCGCGATCGCGGTTCTGTTCACCGAGCATGACATGGACGTGGTGTTCGGCGTCGCCGACCGCATCCTGGTGCTCGATCGCGGCCGGCTGATCGCGGAGGGGAGTGGCGCCGAGATCCGCGCCGATGCCCGGGTGCGCGCGGTCTATCTCGGCTCGGGCGCGACCAGCGGCGGGCATTGAGGGATGACGGCGGAGACGGCGCTGCTCGCGGTCGAGGATCTGGCCACTTTCTACGGCCGGGCGCAGATTCTGCACGGGATTGCCTTCACCTGCGGCGCCGGCGAGGTGGTGGTGCTGCTTGGACGCAACGGCGCCGGCAAAAGCACGACGATGAAATCGCTGATCGGCCTGCTGCGCCCGGCGCAAGGGCGGATCACTTTCGCCGGCACCGACATCACCGGCGCCGAGCCGCACCGGATCGCCCGCCTCGGCCTCGGCTATGTGCCCGAGGAGCGGCGCGTCTTCGCCGGGCTTTCGGTCGCCGAAAACCTCGATATCGGCCGTCAGGCGCCGCGCCCGGGGCTCGCGCCATGGACCCCGGCGCGGCTTTACACGCTATTCCCCAATCTCGCCGCCGCCCGCGACCGCGCGGCCGGGCAGATGAGCGGCGGCGAGCAGCAGATGCTCGCCATCGCCCGCACGCTGATGGGCAATCCGCGCCTGGTCCTGCTCGATGAGCCGAGCGAGGGGCTCTCGCCGCTGATCGTCGAACACATGGCGGCGGCCATTCTCGCGCTGAAGGCGGAGGGGGTCGGGATCGTGCTCGCCGAGCAGAATCTGCATTTCGCCGAGCGCCTCGGCGATCGCGCGGTGGTGATCGAAAAAGGCTCGGCGGTGTGGGCCGGAAGCCTCGCCGCCCTCGCCGCCGACGACGCCGCCCGCCAGCGCTTCCTCGCCGTCGGGGTCGAGACCTGATGCCCGGAGAGCAGGGTGCTGCATCCTGCCATCGCGGCGAAACCCTCGCCTATGGCGGCAGAAGCATCAGCAGCCCCTTGAGCAAATCGCGCGGCGTTGGCGGGCAGCCGGCGGCCCAGAGATCGACCGGCACCACCACCGCGCCGACGCCGCCCCTCGCACATCGGGCTTGTCGCGAACAGGCCGCCGTCTGCTTCATTTTGCGCCTCGCCAGCAATTACCCACCCCCTACGGTTTTCGGGTGACCGTGCGTTGTGATCGGGGATTACGCCCTACGGGATTCACGCATTTGCCTGGGTAGCGAGGACGAAGCCTGCGGCCATTGAGGCGAACCGTGCCCATCCGGCTCGCATGGTTTTTGGTCCCTGTGGCTTGTAGTGGCAATTCCAGCCACCGAG
>JAJZBV010000054.1 GCA_021851785.1 Pseudomonadota bacterium | reverse complement strand
GGCCGCGCGCGAGGCGGCGCGGACGGCGCTGGCGGCGGCCCGCGAGGGGGAGCGCGCGGCGCGGCACGCGCATGACATGCTTGAGCGCCAGGCGACGCTCCGTGCCAGCCGCCTCGCCGCGATCGCGACCGAAAAGGAAAACGCGCGGGCGCGGGCGCGGGATGCCGAGGCGCGCGGCGCCGATTATGCCGCGCGCGAGGCCGAGAGCGAGGCGACACTGGCGCAACGCGAGGCGGAGCCGGCGCGCCTCACCGCCGCGCGCGACGGTTTCGCGGCGGCATTGGCGGCGGCGGAAGCGGTGCATCGCCGTGCCGCCGCCGCCCTCGCCGCCGCCGAGAGCGACGAGGCCTCGGCCTCGCGCGCCGCGCGCGAGGCCGAGGCGGCGCTGTCACGCGCCCGCGAAGCCATGGTGCGGGCGGAGGGCGAGGTCGCGACGGCCGATCACGCCTGGGGCCTGATCGCCGAGCGGGTGCTGGAGCGCCTCGGCGTCAAGCCCGATTTCCCAGCCCTTCCCGACCCGATCGACGACGAAGCCGAGGAGAAAGCGCGCAGGCGCTTCGAGCGCCTGACCCGTGAGCGTGACGAGATGGGCCCGGTCAATCTCCGCGCCGAGATCGAGGCCGGCGAGATCGAGGCGCGGATCGAAACGATCACCCGCGAATGCGCCGAGATCACCACCGCCATCGCCAAGCTGCGGGGCTCGATCGGCCATCTCAACCGCGAGGGGCGCGAGCGTCTCGGGGCCGTCTTCGCCGAGGTCGACCGCCATTTCCAGGCGCTGTTTGCGCGCATGTTCGGCGGCGGGCGGGCGCATCTCGCGCTGGTCGGCTCGGATGATCCGCTGCTCGCCGGGCTCGAGATCTATGTCCAGCCGCCGGGTAAGAAGCTGGTGACGCTGTCGCTGCTTTCCGGCGGCGAGCAGGCCTTGACCGCCCTTTCCCTGATTTTCGCCGTGTTCCGCTGCAACCCGGCGCCGGTCTCGGTGCTCGACGAGGTCGATGCGCCGCTCGACGACGCCAATGTCGAGCGCTTCTGCACCTTGCTCGAAGACATGGTGCGCGAGACCGGGACGCGGTTTCTGGTGGTGACGCATCACCATCTCACCATGGCGCGGATGGACCGGCTATTTGGCGTCACCATGCAGGAGCGGGGCGTCTCCCGCCTGCTCTCGGTCGATCTCGTGCGCGCCGGCGAACTGGTCGATCCACCCCGCATGGCGGCGGAATAGGCCTCGGCGCCAGACCTATTTGTTAAATTCCAGACGCGCGGCGTGGCACGTTAGCATTTTATAAGAATTTTCTTGTTTTCGCAAAAAATTTCTGATTAATTAACCAAACAGCAATCAGCGGACGCATGGAGCGGATCATGAGCGTGTCGTCGAACGAGACCGAACACGGACAGGCGCGGGAAGGGTCAGCGGAGGTCATTCCCTTCCCAGCGCGGCCGGCGGCGGATGCCGAGCGCCTGCGCCGTGCGCTCGCAGCGCTGGATCGGGCGCTGTCCGACCAACGCCAAGCGGTTTCCACCTGGCGTGGCGCGCTCGGCGATCTGCGCGAGGCGATGGCCGGGCTCGGCGGCCGTGTTTCGACCTATCAGGGTGAACTCGACAAGCTCGCCGGCGGGGTCTCGGGGCTCAATGCCCGCGCGACCTGGCTCCGCGACTGGGCTGACAAGGCGCTGGCCGAGGCGCCGCAAGCGTGAGCCCTGCGGGTGGATTCATATGAGCTTGATCACGCGAGGCGCTGAGTTGCCACCGATTCAGGAGGCCTGGGCGCTCGCCTCGCTCCGGGTCGCGCCGACGCGGGCGGCCAGCGCCCCGGCCATGAAGGCGTCGAGATCGCCATCGAGCACCGCGTCGGGGTTGGATTTCTCGACCCCGGTGCGCAGATCCTTGACCATCTGATAGGGGGCGAGGACGTAGCTCCGGATCTGGTGGCCCCAGCCGATATCGGTTTTCGCGCTCTCCACCAGCGCCGATTGCGCCTCGCGCTTCTGCAATTCCGCCTCGTAGAGCCGGGCCCGCAGCATCTCCATCGCCTTGGCGCGGTTGCGGTGCTGGCTGCGGTCGGTCTGGCAGGCGACGACGATGCCGCTCGGGACATGGGTGATGCGGATGGCGCTCTCGGTCTTGTTGACGTGCTGGCCGCCGGCGCCGGAGGAGCGATAGGTATCGACCTTAAGATCGGCCTCGTTGATGTCGATGGTGATGGTGTCGTCGATCACCGGATAGACCCAGACACTGGCGAAGCTGGTCTGGCGCCGTGCATTGGCGTCGAACGGGCTGATGCGGACCAGGCGATGCACGCCGGCCTCGGTTTTCAGCCAGCCATAGGCGTTGGCGCCGGAGACTTGGATGGTCGCGGATTTGATGCCGGCTTGTTCGCCGTCGTTGCGGTCGATGATTTCCGCCTTGTAGCCGCGTTTTTCCGCCCAGCGCAGATACATCCGGAGCAGCATTTCCGCCCAGTCCTGCGCCTCGGTGCCACCGGCGCCGGCATTGATCTCGACATAGGCGTCATTGCCGTCGGCTTCACCGGAGAGCAGGCTTTCGATCTCGCGCCGCTTGGCTTCCTCGGCGAGGGCGCGAAGACTGGCCTCGGCCTCGGCGATCATCGCGGTGTCCGATTCCGCCTCGGCGAGTTCGATCAGCTCGCTGGCATCGGTGGTTTCGCGCTCCAGCCGGCGCACGCCCTCGACCCCGGCGGCGAGGTGGTTGCGGGTGCGCATCAGGCTTTGCGCGGCGGCGGCGTTTTCCCACAGCGCCGGATCCTCGGCGCGGGCGTTCAGTTCATCGAGGCGGGCGAGGGCTGCCTCCCAGTCAAAGATGCCTCCTCAGCAGCGCGAGCGACTGCTGGATCTGCTGGACCAGGGCGTCGGTTTCGGCGGACATCGTCGGCTCCGTCTGTTGCTCGGGAGGTTTGTAGTGGGCGGCGAATGCGACCGCAATCCTGTCGCCAGGGTGGTGCGTGGGGCGGCGCCCTGGCGCTTTGGCCTCATCCCTCCTTGAGGAGACGGGCCGCCTCGGGCGCGAAATAGGTCAGGACGCCGTTCGCCCCGGCGCGCTTGAAGGCGAGCAGGCTCTCCATCATCGCGCGATGGTGGTCGAGCCAGCCATTTCCCACCGCCGCCATGATCATCGCGTATTCGCCGGAGACCTGATAGGCGAAAGTCGGCACCCCGAAACGCGCCTTCACCCGTCGCACGATGTCGAGATAGGGGAGGCCGGGCTTGACCATCACCATGTCCGCGCCCTCGGCGAGGTCGAGCGCGACCTCGGCCAGGGCCTCGTCGCTATTGGCGGGGTCCATCTGGTAGGTTTTCTTGTCCCCGACCAGCGCCCCGGCGGAGCCCACGGCGTCGCGGAACGGGCCGTAGAACGCCGAGGCGTATTTCGCGGCATAGCTCATGATCCGAGTGTGGATCAGACCGTCCGCGTCGAGCGCGGCGCGGATCGCTGCGACCCGGCCATCCATCATGTCGGAGGGCGCGATGATGTCGATCCCGGCCGCCGCCTGCACCACCGCCTGGCGGGTGAGCACGGCGAGCGAGGCGTCATTGGCGACATAACCGTCGCGGATCACGCCGTCATGGCCATGATCGGTGTAGGGATCGAGCGCCACATCGCCGACCAGGACGAGGGCGGGGAATTCGCACTTCAGGAGCCGCGCCGCCTGGCACATGAGGTTGTCGGGATTGGTCGCCTCGCTCCCTTCCGCGTCCTTTTTCTCGGCCGGCGTCGCCGGAAACAGCGCGACCGCCGGGATGCCGAGGGCGACGGCGGGGGCAACATGGGCGGCCAGGCGATCGAGGCTGACGCGCTCAACGCCGGGCATGGAGGCGACCGCGGTGGTCTCGCCGCTTCCCTCGATCACGAACACCGGCCAGATCAGATCGTCGACCGTGAGCCGATTTTCGGCGACCAGCCGGCGCGTGCCGGCATCCACCCGGTTGCGCCGCATGCGCCGCGCCGGAAATTGCCCGAGCGTCATGACGTTCCCCTCGTTCCTGAAATCCCGTTGCGAGGTTCTATCAATTCTCCGGCCGATAGACCAGGAGTGCCGCGGTCGCGGTGTTGGACATGCCGTTCGGGCCGGGAAGAGATTGGTTGAGGACGTAGCCGGCGATGTCGTGCGGCAAGGTGCCGGGGAAGGTGCCGGCCGGGCTCGCGATGAACAGGCGGTCGAGCGCGGGCACGAACAGGCTGGTGCGGGCCCCGGAGTCGGAGGCGACCGGCGGGGCGGCGAGGTAGCCGCCGGGCTGGCCGTCCTGGATAGTGAACACCGAGATTTCCCCCGCGCCGCAGGAGGCATAAATCCGCTGATGGTTGGGGTCGAAGAACACGCCATCGGCATCGCGGCAAGCGGGCGAGGTGCCGAGCACTTCACCCTTGTTGCGGTCATAGAGCACCATCACCGGCGGATTACGGAAGATGGTCGCGAGCAGCGGCCCCTTGGGGTCGATGGCCAGGGAATAATTATCCGCCCCGCGCAGATTGCGCCAGCGCCCCATCATCTTGCCGCCATCGATATCGACGACATCGATCTCCTGCGCATCCGGGATATTGACGAAAATATGCCCGTTGGCGGGATCGATCGCGAAGCCCTCGGGGTGGGCGGGGAGATGGACATCGGCGACCACCTTGCGCGTGCCGGCGTCGATGATCGCGAGCCCGCCATGGCCGTAGCCGACGACGACGTGATCATTGCGCGGGTCGATGAGGATGTTGTCGGCATCGCTCCCGAGCTTGATGCGGCCGATTTCCTTGGCGTTGTCGCCGCGGAACAGGCGCACGCTGCCATCGCCGCCATTGGCGACAAAGAGAGTGTCGGTGGCGGCGGAGAATCCCACCCCTTGCGGCCGGTCGAGGCCGGAGATGCGGCGGGTGACGCGGCGCTTCCGCCAATCGACGACATCGACCGAGTTATTGCCGAATTCAGCGACATACAGCAGTTGGCGCTTGGGATCGAGGGCGAGATGGTCGATCCGCCCGAGCGTGTCGGGCAGCGGGATCGTCGCTTCCAGCGCCAGCGGCTGGCTCGCCGATGACACCGGCTGGCCGGCGAGCGCCACGGCGAACAGCGTTGCAACGCCAAGAATGCGGGAGAATCTTTTGATCATTGTCGATGTGACCCCTGAAGCTTAACCCCTGAAGCGAGCGCCATTATTTAGTCTTGTTCCAGTAAAAACGTCCGCACCGCGCGGATGCTTTCCGCATCCATCAGCGCCGGCGCGTGTCCGGTATCCTTGACCACGTGCGGACTGGCCCCCGATTGGACCATCCGCTCGAATGTTTTCGGCAGCAGGAGATCGCTGTTTTCGCCGCGTATGGCAAGCACGGGGCAGTTGATCTTCTCCCACCACGGCCAGAGTTCGGTATCGATCGCGAGCGAGGTGCGGATCGGTTTGGCGATGCCGGGATCGTAGTGCAGCGCGACACGTCCATCCGGCATCGGCCGCGCCGAGGTTTTGGCGAGATGTTCCCATTGCGCGTCCGAAAGCGGGCCGAAGCCGGCATGAACGTGACGGAGATGGGCCTCGAGCGCCAGTTGATCGGGAAATTCCGGGCGCACGCTCATGTAATCACGGATCCGCGCGATCGCCCGCCCCGGCACCATCGGCCCGACGTCATTCAGCACGAGACGCGAGATCGGCGCCCCCGGCGCGGACGCGATCATCATGCCGCAAATGCCACCCAAGGACGTGCCGACCCACCTCACCCGCTCGCCCAAAGTCGCGAGCAGATGGGCCAGCGCGGTGACATAGGATTGCGGCTGATAGAGGCTCGCATCCGGCAGCCAGTCGGAGGCGCCGCGGCCGGGGAGATCGGGGCTGATCACATGAAAGCGATCGGCGAGACCGGCGGCGAGTGCATCGAAGTCGCGCCCAGTGCGGGTCAGGCCATGGACACAGATCACCGTCGGGTTCTTGCGGCTGCCGACCTCGTGATAACGCAGGCGATAGAAGCTGCCGGCGAGAAAGTAACGGATTTCCCCCAGAAGGGGCCGCATCAAACAATACCTTCGGCTCTGAGCCCGGCGACCGCCGCAGCATCGAGGCCGAGCAGCTCGCCGAGCACGGCCTCGGTATGCTCGCCGAGCAAGGGCGGCGGCAGGCGATAATCGACCGGCGTCACATCGAGCCGCACCGGGTTGGCGATCACCTTGACGCGATCGTTTTCGGCGCCCGGACGCGCCATTTCGACCACCGCGCCACGCGCCACGACCTGCGGATCCGCGAACACCTCGGAGAGACGGTTGATCGGCCCGCAGCCGATCTTGAGCGCCTCCAGTTTTGTCACCCACCACGCGGTCGGCTGCGCGGCCATCACCGGCGCCAGGGTCTCGGTGACCAAAGCGCGGTTTTCGACCCGCGCGGCGTTGGTCGCGAAACGCGGATCGGCGAGGAGGTGTTCGAGGGCGAAGGCCCCGCAAAAACGCTGGAAGGTCGGGTCATTACCGATCGAGAGCACGATATGGCCGTCAGCGGTCGCGAAGACTTGATAGGGTACGATATTCGGATGCTGGTTGCCGAGGCGCGGCGGGTTCTCGCCGGTCGCGAGATAATTCATACCCTGATTGGCGAGCCAGGCGACATGGGTATCGAGCATGCCGATATCGATCTGCTGGCCGATCCCGGTCCGTTCACGATGGCGAAGGGCGGCGAGGATGCCGATGCAGCCATAGAGCCCGGCAAAGAGATCGGCGACCGGCACGCCGACCTTCTGCGGCATCCCCTCGGGCTCGCCGGTCAGGCTCATGACCCCGCCCATCGCCTGGATCAGGCTGTCATAGCCGGGACGCGGCGCGTAGGGCCCGGTCTGGCCGAAGCCGGTGATCGAGGCATAGATCAGGCGCGGGAATTTGGCGTGGAGCTGCGCATAGCCGAGGCCGTATTTGGCGAGCGCACCGACCTTGAAGTTTTCCACCAGGATATCGCAGCGCGCGATCAGGGCGAGGGCCAGCGCCTGACCCTTCTCGGTCGCGATATCGAGGGTGACGGAGCGCTTGTTGCGGTTGACGCCGGTGAAATAGGCGCTTTCCCGGCTGCCCGGCATGAAGGGCGGGGCGAAGCCGCGGGTATCGTCGCCGCTGCCAGGCTTTTCGATCTTGATCACCTCGGCGCCGAGATCGCCGAGCATCTGCGTTGCCGTCGGCCCGGCGAGCACGCGGGTCAAATCGAACACGCGCAAACCCGCCAAGGGACCGCTTGCCGCCATGGTCGCCATCCTCGCTTCTCCGCGCCTTCAAACCGCCGCCCGCGCGGCGTTCGCCGCTTGCAGGGCGCCGGCACTCGGTTCATCTTCGGCTACCGCTTATAGAGACCCAATCACGGGAGGAAAACCCGATGCTCGACCAGCCCATGCCCACCCCGGCCGCGCCGACGCTCGACCAAAATGCGCTGGCGCGGGCGCTTTCCGGCCATCATTTCATCGGCGGACGGTTCGTCCCGGCGCTCTCCGGGCGCAGTTTCGCGGTGCACAATCCTGCGACCGGCGCCGAGGTGGCACGCGCCGCCGAGGGTGACGCCGCCGATGTCGCCGCCGCGGTTGCGAATGCGGCGGTCGCGCAAAAGGGCTGGGCGAAGCTCCCGGCGCGCAAGCGCGGCGCGCTCGTCAGCCAGTGCGCCGCCCTGATCGCCGAGCATGCCGAGGAGCTTGCCCGCCTCATCGCGCTCGAGACCGGCAAGGCGCTCCGCACCGAAAGCCGGGTCGAGGCCAATGTCGTCGCCGATATTTTCAGCTTCTTCGGCGGCCTCGGGAGCGAATTGAAGGGCGAGAGCGTGCCGTTCGCGCCCGATGTGCTCTCGGTCACGGTGCGCGAGCCGCTCGGCGTGGTCGGCGCGATCATTCCGTGGAACGTGCCGATGCTCTTGATGGCGCTCAAGATCGCCCCGGCGCTGGTCGCCGGCAACACGGTGGTGGTGAAATCGGCGGAAGAAGCGCCGCTCGCCGTCCTGCGCGTTTGCGAGCTGATGAACCGCATCCTGCCGCCGGGTTGCTTCAATATGCTCTCCGGCTTCGGCCCCGAATGCGGCGCCCCGCTCGTCGCCCACCCCAAGGTGCGCAAGGTGACCTTCACCGGCAGCGTCGAGGTCGGGCGCATCGTCGCCGTGGCCGCGGCGGAGAAGCTGATCCCGGTGACGCTGGAACTCGGCGGCAAGAGCCCGATGCTGGTCTTCGCGGATTGCGATTTCGAGAAAACCGTGCTGGGCGCGATCACCTCGATGCGCTTCACGCGCCAGGGCCAGAGCTGCACCGCGGCGAGCCGGATCTATGTCGAGCGGCCGATCTTCGACCGCTTCGTCGCGGCCCTCGCCGAGAAGGTGAACGCCATGGTGATGGGCGACCCGCTCGATGAGAAAACCGATATCGGCACCATCATCAGCGAGGGACAGTTCGAGAAGGTCAAGGGTTTCGTCGCTGAAGGGATGGCAACCTCGGGCGCGAAGGCGCTGGTGTGCAGTGCGCTTCCGACCGATCCGACCCTGAAGAAAGGCCTTTTCTTGCAGCCGCATATCTTCACCGGCCTCACCCGCGAAAGCCGCCTGGTGCGCGAGGAAATCTTCGGCCCGGTCACCTGCGTCTTCCCCTTCGATGACGCGGAAGCGGTCTTGGCCGAGGCCAATGACAGCGAATACGGCCTCGCCGCCTCGCTGTGGACCAATAATCTGAAGCGTGGCCTCGATCTCGCCCACCGACTGGAAGCGGGGTTGGTGCAGATCAACCAGAACCTCGTCGTCCAGGCCAATCTTTCCTATGGCGGGGTGAAAAGCTCCGGTTTGGGCAAGGAGGCGAGCCTGGAGGCGATGCAGGAGCACTTCACCCACAAGAAGACGATCATGGTGAATTACGGCTGACCCCAGCCGAGCCGCCACGCGGGGGACGATGAAGAAGGCAGCGCGTCTGGCGCGGCGGCTGATCGGCGGCGTCGCGGCGCTGGTGCTGTTCGCCGTCGTCATCGCCGGCGGGATGATGTGGCTGACTTTGCCGCCGGCCGAGGAAACGGCGCGGGTCGCGCAGCTTGGCGCCCCGGCCACGGTCAGCTTCGATCGCCACGGCATTCCCCGCATCCAGGCCGGGCGCGAGGAGGATGCGGCGTTGGCGCTCGGCTATGTCCATGCCCGCGACCGGCTGTTCCAGATGGAGCTGATGCGGCGGACGGTTTCCGGCCGGCTTGCGGAGTGGGTCGGGCCCGCCGGCCTCAAGAGCGACCGCCTGATGCGCACCCTCGGCCTCCGCCAGGGCGCGCTGGTCGAATATCAGACGCTGCCGCCCGCCGTGCGCGCCGTGCTCGATTCCTATGCCGCCGGCGTCAATGCCTGGCTCGCCGCGCGCGGACGCTACGCCTGTTTGGAGTGCATTTTCTTCCGCCCTCTCGAGCCCTGGACCCCGGTCGATTCGCTGCTTTGGGGCCATCTCATGGGCTGGTATCTCGCCGCCAATGAGCGGACGGAGCTGGCCCGCATCGCGCTCGCCGCCGACCCCCATCTCACGCCCGAGCGCATCGAGGCGCTGTGGCCGGCGCAAGGCACCGCCGGCCGGCCCGACGCGGTGGCGCGCGAGGTCCGCTTCGCCGGGCTCGCCGGCCAAGTCTTGACGGCGATGGCGTTCCTGCCGGCGCCGTTCAACGCCCCCGCCGAAGAATCGAACGCCTGGGCGGTGGATGGCGCGCATAGCGAGACCGGGGCGCCGCTCCTGGCCGGCGATCCACATCTCGGGTTCAGTTTCCCCGGCCTCTGGTATCTCGCCCGCGTCACCACGCCGGCGGGAAGCTCGACCGGCGCGACCGTCCCCGGCGTGCCGTTCCTCGTCCTTGGCCAGAACGGCCATATCGCCTGGAGCTTCACCTCCAACAGCGCCGACACCGAGGATGTGTTCCTCGAAACCCCGATCGATGCCGGCCATTATCTCGGCCCGACCGGCCCCCTCGCCTATGGGCTCCGCGAGGAGCGGATCAAGGTTCGTGGCGCGCCGGACGTGATGCTGACGGTCCGCGCGACCCGCCACGGCCCGGTGATCAGCGACCTCATCCCGGGCGAGACGCGCGTCCTTGCCGTCGCGATGGCCAATCTCGCGAGCCCCGGCACCGCCGCCAGCGGGCTTTATGCCCTCGATCACGCGCAATCGGTCGCCGAGGCGGGCGCGGCGGCGCCGCAAATCAGCGCCCCGGTGCAGAATCTCATGGTCGCCGATCGCGCCCGGATCGCCCTTTTCGTCACCGGACGGGTGCCGATCCGCCGTCATCCCGAGGATTTCCCGCCGCAGAACGGCGCCGATGCCGCGCATGACTGGATCGGCTGGGCCGAGGGCGAGGCGCTGCCGCACTTCGTTGCCCCGGCGAGCGGGCGCCTCGTCAACGCCAATGAGGAGATCGCGCCGCTGCCGGGCGGCGCCTTCCTCGGCAGCGACTGGCCGGGGGATTGGCGGGGGCTGCGCATCCGCGCCCTGCTCGCGGCCAGGGATAAGCTCACCATCGCCGATTTCACGGCAATGCAGGCCGATACCACCAGCGCTTTCGCGGCCCAGATCCTGCCCGCGCTCCGCGCCCTCAAGCCCGCGCCCGGCCTTGCCGCGACGGCGCTTGCCTTGCTTGCGAACTGGCCGGGCGAGATGGACGCGGCGCGGCCGGAGCCGCTGATCTTCAACGCCTGGATGCGCCGCTTCAGTGCCGCGGTGCTGGCCGGGGCCGGCATCGCGCCGGGCAATCCGGCGGCGCCTTTCCTCGAATTCACCGCCTCCCTGTTCACGCCGGCGGGGGCAGCGACCTGGTGCGGCGGTGATTGCGGGCCGTTTCTCCTGCGCGCGCTCGATGGCGCGACCGGCGATCTTGCCCGCGCGTTCGGGCCGGACCCCAGAACCTGGCGCTGGGGGGCGGCGCATCAGGCGGTCTTCGCCCATCCGCTGCTCTCGCAAATTCCGGTGATCAGGCGGCTCGCAACGTTGCGCATCGCCGATGGCGGTGATGACGCGACCATCGACCGCGCGGCGATGGCGCCGGAGAGTCTCGACGCCGTCCACGGCCCTTCCTTTCGCGGTGTCTATGACCTCGCCAACCCGGAAAACAGCCGCTTCATGATCGCGCCCGGCCAGTCCGGCAATCTCTTGAGCCGCAACGCGGCCGATCTGCTCGCGCTTTGGCGTGACGGCGCCACCCTCACCATCCCCGCGACCCCGGAGACCGTCGCCGCGCGCATCACCCTCGCGCCGTGACTGATCCCGGCGATGGCGTGAGAGCTTATGGCGCGACCGGCAGCCAGGGCTGGACGCTCGGCGCCTGCGGCGGCACGCCTTTCTCGATCAGGCAGTTTTCCAGCGCCTGATTGCGGTCATAGGCGGCGCCGAGGCCGGCGCCGGAGACGCCCATCAAGCCATAGGTCGCGTTCGGCGCGTCACGGGTGCTGTTGGCATACATGTCCTGTTTGTAAAGGGCATCGGGATTTTGCTGCATATACGCTTTGTCGACCTGCTTGCGGCATTCGGCGATCGCCGCCTGTTCGGCGGGGCTTTGCCGGTGGGTGGCGCAGGCGCCGAGCGCGAGAAAGAGAAGGATCGGCGCCGAAACACGCAGCGACGTGATCATGATGCGAAAATCTCCGGTGGAAACGCAACCGCCAATCCCCCGAAGATGGACCTTGGCGCGTCGTTGCGCCAGCCTGACGATGCGGCGTAACAAGGAACGCGGCATGATACCGGCCGCGGAAGGAGAGCCCTGCATGTCCGATCCCGCCGATTTCACCGCCAAGGAAGCCGCGCGGCGCCTCCGCGCGGGAAGCCTCAAGCCCGAGGCGCTCCGCGAAGCCTGCGTCGCCCGCGCGGCGCAACGCGAGGCGCGTCTCCATATCTACGCCCATTTCGCTCCCGAAGCGGTGTCGCGGCCGCCGATGCCGGGGCCGCTCCATGGCCTGCCGCTCGGGGTCAAGGATGTGTTCGACACCGCCGACATGCCGAGCGCCTATGGCTCGCTGATCTGGCACGGCCATCGCCCGCGCGCCGATGCCGCCGCCGTCGCCTGGGCGCGGGCGAGCGGTGCTGTGGTGATCGGCAAGACGGTGACGACCGAATTCGCCTATCGCCATCCCGGCCCCACCGCCAACCCGCATGATCCCGCGCGCACCCCCGGCGGCTCCAGCAGCGGCTCGGCGGCCGGGGTCGCCGCCGGCTATTTCCCCTTCGCGCTCGGGACACAAACCGCCGGCAGCGTCATCCGCCCCGCCGCCTATTGCGGCGTCGTCGGCTTCAAGCCGAGCTTCGGCACCATCAACCGCGCCGGGCTCAAGCCGCTCGCCGAGAGCCTCGACACGATCGGCGTCTTTGCCCGCAGCGTCGCCGATTGCGCGCTGCTCGCCGGAACGCTCGGCGCGCGCGCTTTGGGCGATCCCGACCGCAAGCCGGAGCGGGCGCCGCGCATCGGCCTCTGCCGCTCGCCGTCCTGGCCGCAGGCGGCGCCGGAGACCGTCGCCCTCCTCGCTGAGGCCGCGACCCGGCTTGGCCGCGCCGGCGCGCATGTCGAGGAGCGCGAATTGCCGGCCGATTTCGGGGCACTGACCGAGGCGCATCCGCTGGTGATGAACGCCGAGGCGGCGCGGGCGCTGGCCTGGGAGTTGTTCACCCATCCCGCCAAGCTCAGCCGGGCGCTGACCGAGCGGCTCACCGCCGGCATGGCCTCGGCCCCCGAGAATCTGTTCACCGCGCGCGCGACGCTGCGGCAATGCCGCGCCGCCTTCCCCGCCGCGATCGAGGGCCTCGACATTCTCCTCACCCCCGCCGCCCCCGGCGAGGCGCCGCTCGGCCTCGATTTCACCGGCGACCCGGCGTTCAATTATCTCTGGACCAGCCTCCATCTCCCGTGCGTGACCGTTCCCGCCGGCAAGGGGCCGAACGGCATGCCGCTCGGGGTGCAGATCGTCGGCCGCTTCGATGACGATTCCGCGACCTTGGCCTGGGCGGAGTGGGTCAGGCAGGCGATGGGGT
>JAJZBV010000019.1:29868-57241 GCA_021851785.1 Pseudomonadota bacterium | reverse complement strand
ACGGCGCGCATCACCAAAATGACCCAAAGCTCCACCCCGAACCGCCATCTCGTTCCCCATCAATACAAAAATCATGGAGAATCAGACGCGCGCCATCAGCGCAAGCAAAATGCGTGACTGCCGTAGCGCTGGCAAGAGGGGTGAGTAATTACCATCCCGCTTTACGGAACCCGTCGATTGGACTATATATACACTTGAAATACACCCAAACGAGAGCGGATGGACCGCCCAATGGGAAACGTGAGGAAATAATGAGATCCAGATTGCGCAGCGTCGGACGAGGCTGCAGCGGCGCTGGCGACGATCTGCGCGCGCGCGTGCATTTCTCGGCCGAAAGCGGCCGAATCTGGTTGCACGAGTATCGCATGCTGCTGGTCCACGTTGAGGCCTTAGCATCGCTGCGCAAGGAGTTGATCGACGCCCTCGGTATGGTTCGCGCCCAGTCGCTGTTTATGCGCATGGGTTACAGCGCCGGCGTGCGCGACGCCGAGTTGGTGCATACGCGCGCCGAAAACGCCAGCGACGAGGAGGCCTTCATGACAGGGCCTCAGTTGCACTCGCTTGAGGGTGTGGTCAATGTGAGCCCGATCAAGCTGGAACTCAATCGCGCTGCCGGCAAGTTCTATGGCGAGTTTCTCTGGGAAAGCTCCTGGGAGGGCCAATGGCACAAGCAGTACTATGGCACCCATAGCGAGCCGGTATGTTGGTCGCAGATAGGCTACGCCTGCGGCTACACCTCGAGTTTCATGGGCCGCCCGGTGCTCTACAAGGAGGTTGAATGCGTCGGCATGGGCGACAATAACTGCCGCATCATCGGCAAGCCGGTCGAAGAATGGGAAGACGCCTCCGAGTACGATCGCATCTTCGACCGCGAGTCGATCGCCGACCAGTTGATAGACCTACAGACCCAGGTCGTGCAGTTGCGTTCGTCGATCAACGAGAAGGACAGGCTGCCTGCGGACATGGTCGGCACCTCGCGCGGCTTTCGTGCCGCGTACGAACTGTTGCAGCAGGCCGCCAAGAGTCAGATCACCGTGCTGCTGCTGGGGGAGACGGGCGTTGGCAAGGAGCTGTTCGCGCGGGCCTTGCACGACCGCAGCGCCCGCAATAAGGGGGCCTTCGTCGCCATCAATTGCGCCGCCATCCCGCTCGATCTGGTAGAGTCCGAACTATTCGGCGTCGAGAAAGGCGCTTACACTGGCGCCCTGGTGTCGCGTTCCGGCCGCTTCGAACGGGCCAACGGCGGCACCCTCTTCCTCGACGAGGTCGGCGACCTGCCCCCGTCCACTCAGGCCAAGTTGTTGCGCGTGCTGCAGGAAGGCGAGATCGAGCGGCTCGGCGATGACAAGGTGCGCAAGGTCAACGTGCGTTTGGTCGCCGCCACCAACCTCGACCTCAAGCAACTTGTGCGGGAGGGGAGGTTCCGCGCTGATCTGTACTACCGGCTCAACGCCTACCCGATCAGCATTCCGCCCTTGCGCGAACGCAAGGAAGACGTGGCCCTCCTGGCCAAGAGCTTCCTCGCCAAATACGCAGCGAGGCATGGCAAGAAGCTGCGCGACTTCAGCGACAAGGCCAAGGACAGCCTGCTCGCCTATCCCTGGCCGGGCAACATTCGCGAGCTGCAAAACACGGTAGAGCGTGGCGTCATCTTGGCGGCCAGCGGTTCCCGCGTCGAAGTCGACCACCTATTTTCTTCCCGCGGAGCGGAGCAGCCGCGTGAGATCGGCCTGGACATCAACGGCGATCTGGGCGGGAGCCGCAGCGAGAACGCCGACACGCTCTGCGACTCGGTGCTCAACGGCATCATGACGCTCGACCAGATCGAAGCCATGCTCCTCGATGCCGCAGTTGACAGGGCGCGCGGCAATCTCTCTGCCGCCGCCCGCATGCTCGGCCTAACTCGGCCGCAATTGGCTTACCGCCTGAAGCGGCGGCACGAGGAATATGCAACGCGAGAGGCGGGGGCGGCGGCTGCAAACCCGGAAATGCCGCTGCCGCGATGAGCGCGGATTTGCGTCAGCGGATGCATGACTACTTGCGCACCCATCACGTGGCCACGCTGGCGACGATGGCAGTCGATGGTCCCTGGGCAGCGGCGGTGTTCTATGTCAACGACGGCAACACGCTGTACTTTCTCTCCTCGCCGAACAGTCGCCATTGTTGCAACCTGAAACAGGATGCGCGCGCCGCTGCCACCATCCAGGCTGACTACGACGACTGGCCGGAGATCAAGGGCGTGCAATTGGAAGGCAAGGTGAGCCTGCTGTGCGGCGCGGAGGAAGATCTGGCGCGCCGGCTCTACACAGAAAAATTCCCGCTCGTCGGCAAGCTGGGGCAGGCGCCGGCTGCCATCGTCACCGCCCTAGCACGGGTGCGCTGGTACCGCTTGGCGCCAACGCGCCTCTTTTTCATCGACAACTCGATCGGCTTCGGCCAGCGTGACGAAATTACGGGAGAATGAAACAGGTTCTAGTGTTGTGTCTCTAACGGAGGATTGCCAGCGGAAGTGCGGCGATCTGTGCTTCGCGATCCTGTATCAACCGCACGCCCTCGCGGAGCACTTCGCTTTTGGAGCCATAACGCCCAGTTTCACGGGAGAAAACCTTCGATGGACATCAAACGCGCCGGCTCGCAGCCCTCGGGCAAGGGGTCGGCGGACTATTTCACCGGAACGGTGCGGATCGATCCCTTGTTTACGGCGCCGGACCCGGCGCGGGCCGGCGGCGCCCTCGTCACCTTCGAGCCGGGCGCCCGCACTGCCTGGCATACGCACCCGTTCGGCCAGACCCTGATCGTGACCGCGGGCTGCGGCTGGGCGCAGCGTGACGGCGGCGAAGTCGAGGAAATCCGGCCGGGCGATGTCGTCTGGTTCGCGCCGGGCGAAAAGCATTGGCATGGCGCGACCGCGACGACGGCGATGAGCCACATCGCCATCCAGGAAAGGCGCGACGGCTCGCCGGTCACGTGGCTGGAACACGTCACCGAGGCGCAATATCGGCGCTGAGGATTGGCGTAAGAAGGGTTCGCCTCAGATCATGGCTGCGGCGACGAGCGGGCGGGCGAGATTGCCCTTGAACAAGGTGATCCCCCCTGCCCGGCCCCAGTTCAATGCCGCCGGCCCGTCGACGCCGGCGAGAATGAGGCGCCGCGCATCGATCCCGCGCGGCAGCCCGGCCTCGGCATAGGCCGGCTGGAAGCGGAATTGCAGCAGATCGGCCCCCTCCGGTCCGAGCGGAAAAGCCGCCAGCAGGGCGCGGGAGAGGCCGCGGAGTACGATCCGATAGCCGCGCGCGCGGGCGAATTCGCGGGCGAAACGAAACGCCGCCGGATCGGCGAGAATATCCGCCGGCCGCAGATTGATCAGCAATTCGCCGCGGAGCCCCGCCGGCAGGGCCCGGTCGAAGCGCAAAAACTCCGCCGACAACAGGCTCTCCACCCGGAGAGTGAGCGCGAATGGCGGCGCTTCGCGGAGTTCATCGGGGGCGGTGAGCAGGGCGAGGACGCGGCGGTCGAGAATTCGGCTCAGATAATGGAGCAGCCAGGGCGATGCGGTCAGGCTTCGCCCCGGCACCAGCATGGCGGCGAGATCACCGAAGGCGAGCCCCCGCTCCTCCCATTGCCGCGCCATCCGTCCGCTCTCCTCCAGCCGCGAGACCGGGCGGCGGCGGATGAAGGAGGAGAGATCGGCTTGCACCAGGTTGCGCTCCAAGAGCGGCAATAGCGCCGGATCGATCGCGCCGAGCGGCGCGGTGGCGCCGTCCCGGGCCAACGCCCCGGCGCGTGAGGCGGGCTCGCTTGCGGCGATCAGGCCGAGCAGGGTGTCGGCCGCCTCGGGGAGGCGGAACGTCTCGGCCAGCCTCTCCCATTCCGGCAGACGCTCGGGCAGATCGGCGAGAAGATGGCGGATGACGGCCAGGGCGCGGTCCAGGTGATGCCCGCCAGGGCCGCGCCAGATCACCACCACCGCCTCGTTCGGAAGACGGAAGGCGCTCGCGCGGTCAGCCTCCAGCAGAGGGTCGAGGGCGGCGCGGAACAGGCGGAAATGATGCGGCTTGGCGCAGGACGGCGGCAGCAGATCGAGCCGGAGACTGAGGCCGTGGCGCTCGGTCGCGGTGGTCACGCAGGATTGCACGACGCCGGCGAGACTATCGGCGGCATCCGCGGTACTGGTCCAGGCGGAGAAATTGAACGCGCTCACGTCGCCTGATCCTCGCCCGCTTGGCCGCCTTCTGACTCGTGTGGCGGACGGGCGCCGTCGAGCAAGGCCGGCTCGGCGCAGCCGAAGCGGCCTTCCGGATCGGCGGCGGCGGCGCGGGCGATGCATTGGCCGAGGGAGCAGTTCCGCGCCGAGGGGCAGGCGAACATGCGCGCCGCCGCCGCCATCGCCGCGACATGGCGGCCCTGGAACAGGGTGATCCCGCGCGCGACACCCCAGGCGAGCGCCGCCTCGTCATCGGCGCCGCGGAGCACCACCTGATCGCTGCCGAGGGGGTAAAAAAGACGGGCGCAGTCGCGTGAAGTGCGTTCGGCGAGCGCCGGGCTGAAATCGAGAACCAGGACATCGGGCTCGAGCGCCGCCGGGGTGGCGCAGGAAAACGTCTCGGCATGGATGCCACCGAGCACGAAGAGCGCCCCGGAAGCGGCGATGACGCGCCGCGCCGCCGCCAGCATCGGCGGGTCGGCGCAGGCCTCCTCGAAGGCGAGGACGATGGCGAGGGCAACCCCGCTTTCGCGCAAGCGCGAAGCGAGCGGCGGAAAATCCGCCGCCATCACGCCGGCGAGCGAGAGATGGAGGTGGAGCGGCGGTGGCGGCGCGTCGCCCGGCCAGGCGGGAAAGCTGGCGCGATGGGGCACCGGATCGAGCGGCAGCCCGGTTCCGGCCGCGCCGCCAAGGGCCGCCAGCACATCGCCGTCGAGGCTGCCGAGGCGATGGCGGAGCAGCGCCGGATCGGCGCCCGCCCCCGTCGCGTCCCAGGTGATGAGCCGCGCCGGATCGACCCGCCAATCCCGGAACGCGAGTTCCATGCGTCCTTGCGCCAGGCGGATCCCGCTTTCGCGCCGCATCAGGGCGCCGAGCGGCGGGGTTTCGGCCGCCGACGGCGCCGGCGGGTCGAATAATCGGCCGAGGCTCTGGATTTTTCCGGCCATCGGCGGAGGCGACGGGGCGCTGACGGCTTCCGTCAGCCTGCCCGCGGCATAGGCGATGAGATGCAAGGCCTCGCTCTCGAGCGACCAGAGCGAGACCAGGGTTTCAGGAAAGAGCCGCTCCAGGACCGCAACCAGGCCATGCAGCGCGCGCGCGCCCTGGCGGCAGAAGAGCAGGAGATCGCCGTTGCCGAGGGCGTGGATCTGGCCATCGACGCGGGGCGCGGCTTCCTCGAGCAGGGTGCGGGCGATCCGGCCGTGATAGGGGCGGCGTTCGGGCAGGCGCGAGATATGCACGGCCAAGGCCCGCCACCCCGCCGGCCGCCGCATCACCCGCCGCACCGTCTCCAATAGCGCGCGCTCGGCCGGGAGCGACGCCGCCCCCTCGCCCGCCATCCGCTCGTCCATCGCCTGCGAGATCAATTTCGCCCTCGCCCCTCCGCGCCGAAGCGACGATTCTGGCAGGAAGGAATGACCGGCGGGTTAAAATTTCCTGGCGCAGTGCCGCCCGCCGATCCGGCTTCAGTGCCGGTTGGCGGCGCCGCCGTCGATGGTGACGATGGTGCCGCTGATATAGCCGGCGCGGTCGGAGGCGAGGAAGGCGGCGAGATCGGCGACTTCCCGCGCCGCCGCCATGCGGCCGAAGGGGAGGGTCTTGATTTGCGGCAGATCCTGCCAGCGATCGGGGCGGCCGAAGGCGGCGCGGCTCCAGCTCTCCACCAGCATCGTCGCGCGCTCGGTCGCGGTCAGGCCCGGATTGATGCCGACGACGCGCACCCCATCCGCCGGCGAGGCGCTGCCGAGCGCCCGGGTGAACGCCATCAGCCCGGCATTGCCGGTGCTGCCGATGATATACTGGGCGTTGAGCCGCTCACCGGCGGCGCCGATGACGTTGATGATGACGCCACGCCGGCGCGCCGCCATCCCGGCGTAACAGGCGCGGGTCAGGTTGATGAAGCCAAACATCTTCAAATCCCACGCCGTCCGCCAGGTCGCGTCATCGCTCTCGGCGAGGGTTCCGGGCGGGTTGGCGCCGGCGTTGTTGACCAGGATGTCGATCTCCGGACAGGCGCGGGCGAGCCCCTCCTGATCGGCGACGCGCGCGAGATCGGCGGGATGGAGGGTGATGTCGATGCCCTGATGCGCGGCGCGGAGTTCCGCCGCCGCCCTCGCGAGCGCGCCCCGGTCGCGGCTCGCGAGCGCCAGCGCGCAACCCTCGGCGGCGAACACGTCGGCGATGGCGCGGCCGATCCCCCGGCTCGCGCCGGTGATCAGCGCCTTTTTTCCCGCAAGATCCAGTTCCATTGCCGTCTCCTTTCGTCTGGTATGCCACGCGGCACAGGTTGTCCCTACTCCGCCGCCGCGCGCAAGGCCGCCCCGGCGGCGAGCGGCGCGAGCGGCAGCAGCACCGCGAGCACCGCGAACAAAAGCAGGAGATGCGGCCGCACCGGCAGATGAACGGCGGCGGCGGCGCTGGCGGTGGTGCCGAAAATCAAGACCGGCACCGCGAGCGGCAGGACGAGGAGCGGCAGCAGGACGCCGCCGCGCCGCGCCCCGAGCACGATCGCCGCGCCCGCCGTCCCCAGAAGCGAGAGCGCCAGCGTCCCCGGCAAAAGCCCGCCGAGCAGCACCGGCAGACTCTCCGCCCGCACCCTGAGCATGAGCGCCAGCGGCGCCGCCGCGAGCAAAAGCGGCAGGCCCGTCGTCAGCCAGTGGCCGCACGCCTTGGCGAGCGCGATCGCGGCGGCCGGGAGGCCCGAGAGCAGTAATTGATCGAGCGCGCCATCCTCGAAATCGGCGCCGAACAGCCGGTCGAGCGGCAATAAGGCCGCGAGCAGGGCGGCGACCCAGACGATGCCCGGCGCGATCCGCGCCAGTTCCGCCGGCGCCGGGCCGATGGCGAGCGGAAACAGCGTGCCGGCGAGAAAGAAGAACAACAGCGCAGCCAGGGTATCCGCGCCGTGACGCAGCGAAAGCCGAAGCTCACGCGCAATGAGCGAAAAAAACAATGTCATGTGAGAGAAAGTTGAGATGCGCCCGGAAACGGCAAATCGTGATGCGTCGCCGCGATCACCATGCCGCCGGCGGCGCGATGCCGATCCGAAAGCGCCCCGAGGGACGCGAGAGAAGACTCGTCGAGCCCGTTTCCCGGCTCATCGAGCAGCCAGAGCGGGGCGCAAGCGAGGGGGAGGCGCGCCAGAGCCAGCCGCCGGCGCTGGCCGGCGGAGAGGAAGCGGGCCGGCAGATCGGCGAGCGGGGCCAGGCCCAAGGCCGCCAGCGCGGCATCGATATCGCCGCCGCCGCTCGCGGCGAAAGCCAGGTTTTCGGCAACCGAAAGCCCCGGCTTCACCGCGTCCTGATGGCCGAGATAGGCGAGCCTCCGGGCGTGATACGAAAGATCGGCGAGCGCGTCCTCCCCCCGCCACAGCAAAGCGCCGGCGGCAGGCGGAATGAGGCCGGCGAGCACGCGCAGAAGCGTCGATTTTCCCGCCCCGTTCGGCCCCCGCAGCAACAGCGCGCCCCCCGCCTCGAGCCGGAAGGACACCCCCTCCAGCACCAGCCGCTCGCCACGAAACGCCGCCAGACCACGCGCCTCAAACCAACCCGCTCCCTCATGCGCCGCCGATCGCGCCATCCCCTGCCCTGCCCGCTTGTCGCTGCGCGGGGTATGGTCTAAGCCCGCGCCTCATGCAATGCGGGCGATCATCGCGATCGCCGCTTGGGCAGATGGAGCGCGCGCGCATGAAAACAATCGGCCAGGACAGCCTGAAAACCCGCCGCACCCTGACGGTGGAGGGCAAGGCTTACGAGTATTTCTCCCTCCCCGAGGCGGCGCGAACGCTCGGCGATATCTCCCGCCTCCCGGTCACGCTGAAGATCCTGCTCGAAAACATCCTTCGTTTCGAGGACGGCAAGACCTATACCGTCGATGACGCCAAGGCGATCGCCGGCTGGCTGGAAAACGCCCATTCCGAGCGCGAGGTGCCGTTCCGCCCGGCGCGCATTCTGATGCAGGATTTCACCGGTGTTCCCGCCGTCGTCGATCTCGCGGCGATGCGCGACGGCATCACCCGCCTCCATGGCGATCCCGCCCGCGTCAACCCGCTGGTCCCGGTCGATCTCGTCATCGACCATTCGGTGATGGTCGATGTCGCCGGCCGGCCGGACGCGCTTTCGCGCAATGTCGCGATCGAGTTTGAGCGCAACGGCGAGCGTTACGAATTCCTCCGCTGGGGGCAGGAGGCGTTCGGCAATTTCCGCGTCGTCCCGCCCGGCACCGGCATTTGCCATCAGGTCAATCTGGAATATCTCGCGCAAGCGGTGTGGACCGCCGAGGCCGAGGGCAAAACCTTCGCCTATCCCGATACGCTCTATGGCACCGACAGCCACACGACGATGGTCAACGGGCTCGGCGTGCTCGGCTGGGGGGTCGGCGGGATCGAGGCCGAGGCGGCGATGCTCGGCCAGCCGATCGCGATGCTGATCCCCGATGTCGTCGGCTTCCGCCTGACCGGCCGGCTCCGAGAGGGGGTGACGGCGACCGATCTCGTCCTCACCGTCACCGAGATGCTGCGCAAAAAGGGCGTGGTCGGCAAATTCGTCGAATTTTACGGCCCCGCCCTCGATCATCTGCCGCTCGCCGATCGCGCCACCATCGGCAACATGGCGCCGGAATATGGCGCGACCTGCGGCTTCTTCCCGATCGACCGCACGACGCTCGAGTACATGCGTCTGACCGGCCGTGATCCGCACCGCCTGGCGCTGGTCGAGGCCTATCTCAAGGCGCAGGGAATGTGGCGTGACGCGACGACGCCGGAGCCGGTGTTCTCGACCACGCTCGACCTCGATCTCGGCAGCGTCGTCCCCTCGCTCGCCGGCCCGAAACGGCCGCAGGATCGCGTGGCGCTCGACAAGGCCGCCGGCGCCTTCTCGTCCGAACTCACCAAGAATTTCGGTGTCAGCGCCGAGGCGGCGGGGAAAAAGGTCCAGGTGGCGGGGAGGAATTACGAGATCGGCCATGGCGATGTCGTCATCGCCGCGATCACCAGTTGCACCAACACCTCCAACCCGGCGGTGCTGATCGCCGCCGGGCTGGTCGCGCGGAAGGCCCGCGCGCGCGGGCTTGCGCCGAAACCCTGGGTGAAAACCTCGCTCGCGCCGGGCTCGCAGGTGGTGACGGACTATCTCAAAAGCGCCGGGCTGGACGCCGATCTAGACGCGCTCGGCTTCAACACCGTGGGGTACGGCTGCACCACCTGCATCGGCAATTCCGGCCCGCTCGACGAGGCGATCGCCAACGCGATCGAGGACAACAAGCTGGTCGCCGTCTCGGTGCTGTCCGGCAACCGCAATTTCGAGGGCCGCGTGCATCCCAATGTGCGTGCCAATTACCTCGCGAGCCCGCCGCTGGTCGTCGCCTACGCCCTCCTTGGCACGATGAGCGCCGACATCACCACGGCGCCGCTCGGCACCGGCGCCGATGGCAAGCCGGTCCATCTCAAGGATATCTGGCCGAGCACGGCGGAGATCGCCGAAGCCGTCGGGAAGCATGTCACGCGCGAGAAATTCGTTGCCCGCTACAGCGATGTCTTCAAGGGGCCGGAGCAGTGGCAGCGCATCAAGGTCGCCGCGCACGAGGCGACCTATCGCTGGAACGACGGCTCGACCTATGTCAAGAACCCGCCCTATTTCAAGGATATCAGCAAGACGCCGCCGGGGGTCGCGGACATCGAGGGGGCGCGCGCCCTGGCGATTTTCGGCGATTCCATCACCACCGATCACATCAGCCCGGCCGGCAGCATCAAGAAATCGTCGCCGGCCGGCGAGTATCTCCTCACCCATCAGGTGCGCGAGGCGGATTTCAACTCCTATGGCGCGCGGCGCGGCAATCACGAGGTGATGATGCGCGGCACCTTCGCCAATATCCGCATCAGGAACGAAATGCTGCCCGGCGTCGAGGGCGGCTATAGCAAGCATTTCCCCTCCGGCGAGCAAGCGCCGATCTATGACGTCGCGATGCGCTACGCCAAGGAGGGGGTGCCGCTGATGGTCTTCGGCGGCAAGGAATACGGCACCGGCTCCTCGCGTGACTGGGCGGCGAAGGGCACGATGCTGCTCGGCATCCGCGCCGTCATCGCCGAAAGCTTCGAGCGCATCCATCGCTCCAACCTCGTCGGCATGGGGGTCTTGCCGCTCACCTTCAAGGACGGCATGGACCGCAAGACGCTGGCGCTCACCGGCGAGGAAACCTTCGCTCTCCTCGGCCTCGACGGGCTCCGTCCGCGCATGGATCTGACCCTCCAGATCCATCGCCCGAACGGCGTGACCGACGAGGTGGCACTGCTCTGCCGCGTCGATACCGTCGATGAGGTCGCCTATTGCCGTCACGGCGGCATCCTGCCCTACGTTCTCCGCGGCATGGCGGCCTGAACCGGCGCAGAGCGATGCAGGGGGGCGAGTTGCTTATGTGTGTTTCTCCCTACATCGCCGCCGCCTTGGGACTTGTCCAGTCACGACACCGCGACGTTTGGCAAAGGTGGGTCACCGTTTCGCACAAGATCGGTGACCACCTCCCTGAGTCGCTTCTGGTCGTTTCCGTGCAGCATATGGGCAAGCTCGACATGCTGCTTCGATGCATGGAAGACGAACGTCGTTGTTTCCGAGACGATGGGGTTGACCTGAACTTGTGCGACTTTCAGGTCATTCTCTCTCAAGCCTGGGTTGGCGGCGTGTACGAGATCGTCCGGCTTCTCGACGACCAGAGTAGAAAACTCGAATCCGGTGCCGAGGGGCTTAAAGCTCTGCATCACGACCTGAGACTGATCCGGGTTCCGCTCGAAAAGCACGAGCTGGCGGGAGACCGGAAACTAAAAGATCCGCTGACAATGCAGCGGCGCCCGCCGCGTGATAACGCTTCAAATACCTACGTCTATAATATGAGTAATCCCCGGCGCGCGCACATCATGCCCGCCGGCGTTTCGGAGAACGGGTCGGTTAAGTGGGAAGCAACCGACGTCGAAGCCTCTGTCTCCAACTGGTTGGAACGGCGCTCTCTCGCGGACAGGTTTCTCGAATTATGGGATGCGAGATCGACGGACCAGCCGCCGTCACCCACCGGCTAGAGTGGTGGACCTGAGGGCAACGCTTACGAATCTGGGCGACTTTCGGTTTGGCGCGCTGCCGGGGGCGGATCTCAGCCGGCTGCCGATCGCGCTCGATCTCCGCGCCATCAGCATCGCCGAGGGGGTGCGGGCGGCGCTGGCGGTCGCCGTCATCGTCGCCCTCTCCGGCTGGCTCGCCTGGCCGGGGCTGATGCAAGCGGCGCTGGCGGCGCTGTTTACCTGCATGTGCGACCCCGGCGGGCCGGTCAGCCGGCGGGTGCCGGCGCTGCTCAGCTTCACCCTGCTCGGGGCGGTGGTTTTCTGTGGTTTCGGGTTCCTCCGCGCCGTCGGCTACGCCGCGATCCCGTTCGCCTGTCTCGCCATTTTCGCCTTCAGCATGGCCCGCATCTATGGCCAGGCGGCGCAGCAGGTGGGGGCGCTGGCGACGGTCGTGCTGGTGCTCGCCCTCGATCGCCCGTGGCCGGACGCCGCCGCCGCCTTCTCTGGCTTCGCGCTGTTCGTCGCCGGCGGTCTCTGGGCGGTGCTGCTGACGCTGGTGATCTGGCGGCTCCATCCCTATCGCCCGACGCGGCGCGCGGTCGCCGAAACCTACCGTGCCCTCGCTCTGCTCGCCGCCGATCTCCGCCGCGTTCTCGCCCGCGAGGACGCCGCCCTTTGGGACGCGCATGCGCGGGCGCATCGGCGGGCGGTGCGGGACGCGATCGAGCAGGCGCGTGACGTGGTGCTGACGACGCTTCGCCAGCGCGGCGCGCAAAGCCCGCGCGGCGCCCAAAGCCTGATCCGGCTGGAGGCGGCGGAGCAGATTTTCGCCGCCCTCATCGCGCTCGACGAGACCCTGCAATCGACGGCGACGCCGGCGCGGCGCGAGGCGGCGTCCCGGCTGCTCCGCCGTCTCGCGCCGTTATTGGCAACCCTTGCCGTCGCCATCGTCCGCGACCGTATCGCCGCTCCCGCCCGCCTCGCGCGTGCCATCACAGCACTCGCGGCGCCGATGGCGGGGATCACGGCCGAGGATCCGCTCGCCCGCATCAGCGCCGGTATCGCCGATCGTCTCAGGGTAGCGCTCACCGTCACCCTCCCCGCCGGGCTCAGCCCGGGGACGCAAGCGGATGGCACGAAACCGCCGCTCATCGCGCGCATTCGCGGGCCGCTCTCGGCCAATCTCACCCCCGGTTCGGCGCCGCTCCGCCACGCCGCGCGCGCCGCCCTGGTCGCCGCGCCGGCGCTCGCCATCACCTTTCGCGAAAACGGCACCTATCAGCACTGGCTGACCATCACCCTGATCTTGACCATGCAGCCCTATTTCGCGCTGACCCTGCAACGCGCGCTGGAGCGCATCGCCGGCACCGTCGCCGGCGGTTTCCTCGCCTCGCTGCTGGCGCTCGCCCTCCATTCGCCCTGGCAGCTCGCGAGCGCGCTGTTTCCGCTCACCATCGCCGCGATGGCGGTCAGGATGGCAAGCTTCGGGCTTTACATCACCCTGCTCACGCCACTCATCGTGCTGCTCTCGGAGCTGGGCCATGCCGGCGTCAGCGGGCTCGAAATCGCCTTCATGCGGGCGCTTTATACGCTGCTCGGGGGGCTGCTGGCGCTCGCCGGGGTGGTGGTTCTATGGCCGAGCTGGGAGCCGGAGCGGGTGCGCGGCGAACTCACCACGGCCCTTCGCGCCCATGCCCGCTATGCCGAGACGATTCTCGCGCTGCTGCTCGCCGAGGGCGACGACCCGCGCGCCGAGGCCGCGCGGCGGGCGGCGGGAATCGCCAGCAACAATCTCGAGGCCTCCCTCGCCCGCGCTTTGCACGAGCCCCATCGGGGGCAGCGCGAGCGCCTCGAGATCGCGCTGCTCGCCGATGCCGCGCTCCGCCGCCTGGCCGGGCGGCTGGTCGCGATGCGCCTTGCGCCGGTGTCGCTCGCCGCCGGGGATCGCGCGACGCTGGCCGCGTGGCGCGAGTGGATCGGGCAGGCCCTCGATGCGCTCGCCGCCGGCGCCACGCTTTCCGCCCCGGCGCCGGCCGCGCCCGCCGATCCCGCCCTCGCCGAGGCCCTCGGGCGCATCGCCCGCCAGATCGACCTCATCGCCGGCGCGCTGGAACGCGAGAGGCGCATGGCGTAAGGTATTGAAATTAAAAAAATCTTCTTTTGACTTCCGAAAAAGAAGCAAAAAGACTTTCTCCCGTGACGCAGTGCCTGCGGCACTGCGACTGCGAGGGATCGGGCAAAAAGTTTTTTGGTTCTTTTTTACAAAAAAAGAACGTTTTGCCTTACCTTCCCTTGAACGCCGGCTTGCGTTTTTCGACGAACGCCTCGCGCGCCTCGCGGTGATCCTCGGTCATGCCGGTGCGGGCCTGGTGGAAGGCTTCCATGTCGAGGACATCGGCGAGACTGCTCGTCTCGGCGGCGAGCAGGTTGCGCTTCATATAGGCGTAGGCGAGACGCGGCCCCTCGGCGAAGCGGCGGGCGAGTTTTTCCGCCTCCGCCATCAACGCGCCATCGGGGACGACGCTCGTGACGAGGTCGAGGCGATGGGCTTCCCGCACGTCGATCGGCTCGCCGAGCAGATAGAATTCGCGCGCCTTGGCCGGGCCGGCGAGCTTGGTGACATGGTAGGATCCGCCGAAATCGCCGGAAAACCCGACCCCGGCGAAGGCGGTACCGAAGCGCGCGCTCTCGGCGGCGAGCCGCAGATCGCAGGCCAGCGCGATGCCGAGCCCGGCGCCGAAGGCCGGGCCGTTGATCGCGCCGATGATGATTTTCGGCGACTGGCGGATGAGCAGGATCAGGTGGTGGCGGAGGCGAAGCTCGGCCGCGCGACGCTCCATGCCGTCATCGCTGCGCGCCGCCATCGCCTTGACATCGCCGCCGGCGCAGAAGGCACGCCCGGCGCCGGTGAGGATGACCGCGGCGATCGCGGGATCGACGGCGACGCGCTGCAGCGCCGCGATCAGCCCGTCCAGCATCTCCGCCGAAAGCGCGTTCAGCCGGTCCGGCCGGTTCAGGGTGAAGGTCGCGATGCCCGCGGCCACGCTTTCGATCAGATCGTTCATCGGCTTCCTCCGGTGTTGGTGCCGGGAAAGCCTAGACCGCAAGCTCAGCCGGGAGAAGAGGCGAGGCGCGGCCAATCCGGCTTGATCGACCAGTGAAACACCGTCTCGCCGCGCGGCTCGGCCCAAACCGCGCCGGCCGGCGCCGTCCCCTTCCGCCAGAGGGTCGCATCGAAGGCCTCGATCCCCGGCATCAGGCAGCGCGCCCAGTCGCGATAGGCGGAGAGCAGCGCATCCGCCGCCGCCGGGTTGCCGAAGCCGATCAGCTCGGCGCCGTTGCAGAGCGCGAGCGACCCGCCCGGCGCATCGACGAGGCCGATCCCGGCGACATCGAAACTGCCCCCGGCGGCGCCGGCGATTTGCGGGCTCACCCCCTCCCCGGCCCCGCCATGACCGAACACTGTGAAGCGCGGCTCGCATTTGGTGAGGAAGGAGCGGAACGGAATGGTCGCGAGCGCGAAGGGCGTCGTCGCATAGCGGGTGCGCCCGAGCGGCATCGGGATCCGGACCACCTCGGCGAGCGCGACCTCCTGCCAGAGCGGCACCTCGGCGAGCGCGCGCGGCGCGTAATCGGGGGCGGCCAGCGCCCCGGTCGGGTAGATGAAGCAGCAGGCGAGCGACGCCTCCGCGCGAAACCCGCCCGCCTCGGTCCGCCGCAGCAGCAGAACGTCGTTCCCCAGCCCCTTGATCTGGAACGGCGCGAGCAACAGCCCGCCCGGTGCCACGGCGTCGAAAAACGGCGCCGGCAGCTCGAACAGCCCGGTCGTGAAAATGATGCGATCGAAGCGGCCGAGACCGGCCAGCGCCGCCTGCCCGTCGGCCGCGTGGACGCGGGCGTTGGTGATGCCGGCGGCGGCGAGCGATTGCCGGCTTTGCGCGGCGAGTTCGGGAATGATCTCGACCCCGACCGCCTCGCCCGACGGCCCCACCGCGCGGGCGATCAGCCCGAGCATCCAGCCGCCGCCGGAGCCGATCTCCAGCACCCGCTGGCCGGGCCGGAGATCGAGGAGTTCGAGGAGATGGAGCACGATCGAGGGCTGCGAATTGGTGGACGCCATCGGCCGCCCGGCGGCATCGACATGGCCGAGCGGCGCGTCGCGATAGATCGCGCCGAGATGCGCCTCCGCCGGGCCGCGCGCGAGGTCATGCACATTGCCGCCGGCGTGGGCAATGTAGCGCTGGACGAAAAGATGCCGCGGGCAATCGAGAACGGCTTCGCGGAGCCCCGCGCGAAGCCCGTTCGCGAGCCCGTTGGCGCGGATGGTCGCGTCGATCTCGCCGACGAAATTTTCCAGAATGCCGGCGAACGGGCGGCGCGTGCCGGGTTGGACGTTGAGATGGGCATTCATGGCCGGCGCTCGCTTTTCGGTCCTGCGGAGCGGGAAGGAAACCACGAATTCGTTATCGAAGTGTGAGCGAGCCGGCGTTCACACCAAAAACCGCGCCTGAAGCCGCGCCCGCGCCTCCCGGTCGAGGCCGAGCATCGCCGCGAAATAATGTTCGAGCGAGCCGAAACGGCCGCGAATCTCGTCGAACGCGGCGGTCAGCAATTCCGGATGGACGCGGAGCAGAGGCTCGGCGAGTTCGGGCGGCAAATCGCGGGCAAGCGCGCTATCGGCTTCCCAGAGCCGGTTGGTCGCGAGATAATCGTCGAGGATCTCAGCCCAGGAAACCCCGAGCGCGGCGAGGAAAAGCGCCGCGCCGAAGCCGGTGCGGTCCTTCCCGGCCGAGCAATGAAACAAAAGCGGCGTGAAGCCGGGCTGTTGCAGGAGCTGGAACAGCGCCCGATAGCTCGCCGCGTGATCGCCGACATAGGCGAGATAGGCGCGGCGCAAAATCGCCAGCACGTCCTCCCCGCTCGCCCGGCCGGTGGCGACGATATCGGCGAGCGAGGCGCCGACCCGTGGCTCGATCGGCAGGGAATGAACCTGAACGCCGCGCAGCCCCTTGAGCCGTGATGGCGCATGCGCCCGCTCACGCCGGCCGCGGAAATCGCAAATGCTGCGAATCCCGAGATTTGCCAGGCGCTGCTGATCGGTCGCGGTGAGCCGCGCGAGGCTCGCCGAGCGAAACACCATGCCGAAGCGCACGCGCCGCTCCCCGGCGCCGCGATAGCCGCCGAGATCGCGGACATTGCTCGCGCCCTCGAGCGGAATGCTGCGCGGCAGCGCCGGTTCGTCACCCGTGTCCATGCAAGCCCCTCATCCGCGCGAATTCCAGCACCTGCCGCCCGACCAGCTCGATCTGCCCGCGCACCACGGCGTTGGTGCAAACCCCGGACTCGTCGAACAAGGGTTGCGCGGCGTTGATCGCGGCGCCGAACGGCGTCGGCCAGCCGCGCAGCGCATGCACGACCGAGCGCAAGGCGACCAGCGTCGTCCCCGTCGCCTGCCAGCCATGGGCGGAGACCAGGCAGCCGACGGCGCGGCCCTCGAGATAGGGCCGGGGATCGTCGCGCAGCCTTTCGATATGGTCGATCGCGTTCTTGATCATGCCGGAGATGGTGCCGTGATAGCCGGGCGAGGCGATGATCAGACCGTCGCAGCGCCGGATCAGATCGACGAGGCGCAGCGCCGCCGGAGAAAAATCGGTCTCGGCCGGATCATACATCGGCATCTGCAATTCGGCGCCGCCGATCAGCGCCGTCTCCGCGCCGAGGGCGGCGACGCAATCGAGGGCGATCGTCAGGATCCGCTCGGTGACCGACCCCGGCCGCGTCGTGCCGCCGAGGCCGACGATGAGCGGCCGGCCGGCCACCGCGCCGTGCTGTGCCATGCTCAGCTTTCGCCCGCCGGCACCGGCGTCGAGGCGTCCGCTCGCGGCTCGGCGCCGAGATCGTCGAGGATCGCTGCGACAGCGGCGCGATCGAGCCCGGCCTCGGCCAGAACCTCCTCGGTATGCTCGCCGAGACGCGGCGCGTGGCGGCGGATTTCGAAGGGATCGGCGCTGAAAGTCACCGGCCGACGCACGCTGCGATAGCGCCCCTCGCTCGGATGCTCGGCCTCGGCGAACAGGCCGGAGGCGGCGATTTGCGGGTCGTCTTCCAGTTCATCGAGGCTCAAGACCGGCATGCACGGGATCGAGACCCGGTCGCAGAACGCGACCCATTCGGCGGTGTCGCGCTTGGGCGCTTCCTCTTCGATCATGGCGTAGAGGATATCGATGTTTTGCACCCGCTCGGCAAGACGGGCGAAGCGGGGATCGGTCTTGAATTCGCCACGGCCGGTGAAATCGTAGAAATCCTGCCAGTTGCGGTCGGAATAGGGGAGGATGCAGGCATAGCCGTCGGCGGTGCGATAGGGCTTGCGCCGCGCGGCCAAGAGCCGCCCGAAGCCGGCGCGGCCGAGCGGGGGCACGAAGGCGGCGCCGGTGATGTGTTCGACCAGGTTGAACTCGACCGTGGTCTCGAACATCGGCACCTCGATCGCCTGGCCGCCGGCGCCGCGGGCGCGGGCGAAGAGGGCGGCGAGAATGGCGTGGCGATCGCCTGGCCGGTGAGTTTGTCGCAAATCACCGTCGGCACATAGCGTGGCACGCCGTCGATCGCGGCGAACAGGCCGGCGATCCCCGAGCCCGCCTGGATCAGATCGTCATAGGCGGCTTTCTCGCCATAGGGGCCGGCGGCGGAAAAACCATAGGCGCCGCAATAGACGATGTCGGGGTTGAGCGCCTTGACCCGGTCATAGGTATAGCCGAGCCGGGCGATCGCCTGCGGGCGGATATTGTGGAGAAAGACATCCGCCCCGGCGATCAGCCGATCGAGTGCGGCGCGATGAGAGTCTCGTTTGAGATCAAGTACCACACTCCGTTTATTGCGGTGGAGATTGAGGAAAACGCCACTCATCCCGGGCGAGCGCGAGGGACGGTACTGGCGGAGGAGATCGCCCTCCGGGCTCTCGATCTTGACCACGTCGGCGCCGAGATCGGCGAGGATGTGGCTCGCGAACGGGCCCATGATGACGGTGGTGAGATCGAGCACCCTGACCCCGGCGAGCGGCGCCCCCGGTTTCGGCGCCGGCGGCTGGTCTTCCCCACTCATGCGCCGGCCAGCATCGGCCACAGCGCCGCCCCGCCCGCATCCAGGACGTGGCGGCCGATCAGACGCTGCCATTCCGCCTCATTGCCGAATTCGTCGCGCCACGACCACAGGCGACGGGTGAGGAAATGGAGCGTGTGTTCCTGCGTGAAGCCCATCGCGCCATGCACCTGATGGGTGATTTCGGCGACCTTGCCCGCCGCCTCGCCGATTCGCGCCTTGGCCATCGCGACCGCGAGCAGCATGTCGTCCTCGCCGAACGCGGCGAGAACGCCATCGGCGGCGGCGGTCGCGGCGGCGAAGTGTCCGGCGGCCTCGGCGAGCATATGCTGCACCGCCTGGAACTTGCCGATCGGGCGGCCGAATTGCTGGCGCTCATTGGCATAAGCGAGGGCGTGGTCGAGCGCGTGTTCCATCGCGCCCACCATCTGCTGCGCCCGCAAGGCGGCGCCGAGCGCGCACATGCCGGATTTCGCGAGCGGCGGCGCCGGGCGGATGTCCGCGACGGCGCCATCGAGGATCAGGGTCGGCCGTGGCTCGCCGGCGAGATTGCGCAGGGGCGAAGGCGCCGTCGCCGGGGGCGGCAGCAGGGCGAGATGCTGGCCGCCATCGGCATCGCGCACCAGCGCGATCAGCGTCGCGCGCTCGCCCCAGGGAATGCCGGCGAGGCGGCCGTGCAAAGCGGTTTTTCCGCCGGTCCCGGTCATTTCGATCGCCGCCCCCGGCATCGTCGGCGCGAGCGTCGCCGGCCCGGCGATCGGCTCACCGCCGGCGGCGACCCAGAGCGCGTTGGCGAGCATGGTCTCGCCGAGCGGCAGCGGCAGCGCGTGATAGCCGGCGCGGCGGAGGAGCGCGAGCGCCGCGGCCGGCGCGAGCCCGGCGCCGCCTTTCTCCTCGGCGACCATCGCGAGCGGAAGGCCAGCCTTGCTCACCACCTCCCACAACGCCGCCGGCCACGCCCCGCCATCGGCGGCGGCCAAAGCCTCCCGGGTCGCGTGCTCGGCGAGCAGCCGGTCGGTCTGCTCGCGGAGGATCGCGGAAATTTCGTTGCTTGCCATCGCGCTCTTCCTCACCGCAGCCCAAGGCCGCGGGCGATCATCCCGCGCAGGATCTCGCGCGTGCCGCCGCGCAGCGTGAATGACGGCGCATGCAGCATCACTTGCGCGAGCGCCTGCGAGAACGGATCCTCGGCGTCGAAGCTCGGCTGGCTCGCGACCAGAAGGCGCGCGAGTTCGGGAATTTCGCGCTCGAACGCGGTGCCGACATCCTTGACCAAAGCCGCCTCCAGCGCCGGGTTTTCGCCGCGATCGAGAAGCCCGGCAACCGCCGTCGACATGCGGAGAAGCGCCGCGAGATGGGAAACCAGCCGGCCGATAATGATTTCCTGACGTGAATCGGGGCGGGAATCGGGGCGGGGATCGGGGTTTTCGCGCAGCCGTTCGATCAGCTCGACCAGGAGCCGGTAATCGGAGAGAAAGCGATCCGGCCCGGAGCGCTCGAAGGCGAGTTCGGAGGTCACCATCCGCCAGCCCTCGCCGACGCCGCCGACCCGCCTATCGTCGGGCACACGGTAATCGTCGAAAAACACCTCGTTGAATTCATGCCCGCCGGCGAGGTTGCGGATCGGCCGCACGGTGACGCCGGGGCGCGCGAGATCGACGATGAATTGGGTGAGACCGCCATGGCGGTCGGGCCCGGCCTCGCCGGTGCGGGTGAGCGCGATCAGATAATGCGCGCGATGGGCGTTGGAGGTCCAGATTTTCTGGCCGTTGATCACCCACTCATCGCCGTCGCGCTTAGCACTGGTGCGCACCGCGGCGAGGTCGGAGCCGGAATTGGGCTCGCTCATGCCGATCGCGAAATAGCATTCCCCGGCGACGATGCGCGGGAGGATTTCCCGCCGCGCGCGGGCGCTGCCATGGCGGAGGATTTGCGGCCCGGATTGGCGGTCGGCGATCCAATGGGCGCCGCACGGGGCGCCCGCCGCCAGCATCTCGGCGGTGATGACGAAACGGACGAGCGAGGATTGCGCGCCGCCGCCATACTCGCCGGGCCAGGTGACGCCGATCAACCCGGCGGCGCCGGCGCGGCGGCTGAAATCGGGATCGAAGCTGTTCCAGGAATTGCGATAGGCGACGAAATCGCGCCGCGTCTGCTCCTCGGCGAGAAACGCGCGCACCCGCGCCCGCGCCGCGATGGCCTCTTGCGGCAGATCGATCGCATCGAAACGGAACGCCTGCATGTCCTCACCTCACCCGGCGCATGGGCGCCTCGTTCTTCGCTTGCGGCCAGCATCCCGCCAAACCACCCATCCCGCAAGGCCGCCGCCCGGCAAGGCAGCCCCGCACGACAGCCCCATCACCGCCAGCCGAGCGAGAGCGCCGGAAACGCCGCGACCAGCACCACCGTCACCAAGAGAACCCCGAGATAGGTCCAGATGCGCGCGATCGCCGCGTCCGGGGACACTTTTCCGATCGCGCAGGCGGCATAGAAGCCAACCCCGAAGGGCGGCGCGAAGAGGCCGAGCCCCATCGCCAGCACGACGACGATGGCGTAATGGATTTCGGCGATGTGGAGGGCGCGGGCGGCGGGAAAGAGCAGCGGGCCGAACAGGATGATCGCCGGAATTCCCTCCAAAACCGAGCCGAGCACCGCGAAGGCGGCGATGGAGGCGGCGAAAAATCCCGCCCGCCCGCCCGGCATGGCGGTGACCGCGGCGACCAGGGCGCGCGCGAAGCCGGATTGGGTCAGCGCCCAGCCCATCGCCGTCGCGGTGCCGATGATGAAGAGGATCGCCCCCGAGAGCGACGCGGTCTCGACCAGAATCGCGCCAAGCCGGCGAAGATCGAACCGGCGATAGAGAAACAGCCCGGCGAGAATGGCATAGACGACGCCGACGGTGGAGACCTCGGTCGCGGTCGCGATGCCATCGACCACCGCCGCCCGGATCAGGAACGGCAGCACCAGCGCCGGCAGGGCGATCACGAAACGGCGCGCGACCTCGCGCCGCGCCACCCGGGGAACGGCGGCGAGAGTCTCGCCGCGCGCCTCGAAAAACACCACCACGGCGAGGCCGAGCGCGCCCAAGGCGGCGGGCAGAACACCGCCATTGAAGAGGCCGGCGATGGATACCCCGGTGACCGAGCCGATGGTGATCAGCACCAGGCTCGGCGGGATCGTCTCGGCCATCGCGCCCGAGGCGGCGAGGAGGGCGACGAGCTGGCCCGGCCGCGCGCCGCGCGCCCGCATTTCCGGAAACAGGGCCGGCGCCACCGCCGCCATGTCGGCGGCTTTCGAGCCGGAAATGCCCGAGACCAGATACATCGCGACGATCAGCACATAAGCGAGGCCGCCGCGGACATGGCCGAGGAGACCCGCGAGAAAATCGATCATCGCCCGCGCGAGCCCGGTCATCTCGATCAGGAGCCCGAGAAAAATGAACAGCGGCACCGCGAGCAGCACCATCCCCGACATGCCGCCATCCATCCGGCTGACCACGATGCCGAGCGGGATATGCGTGGTCAGCGCGAGATAGCTGAGTGTGGCGATGCCGAAGGCAAAGGCGATCGGCACCCCGATCGCCACCGAAAAGGCAACCAGACCGACGAAGAAGAGAACCAGATTGCCGTTGCCGAGCGCGAGAAACAGCGGATGCAGCGGGATGAGCGCGAGGGCGGCCAAGGCGATCATCGCGAGCGCCGCCAAGCCCCCCCGCCAGCCACCCGCGTCGAACAGGCGAAACGCCGCGATCAGGAGCATCAGACCCGCCCCGACGACGAGGGCGGCGACGCGGAGGCCATCGGAAAATTCCAGCGCCGGGCTGGTGACCGGCCATTGGGTGATCGTATAGGCATAGGCGGGGCCGATGATTTCGAGCACGAACACCATGACGATGGCGTTCGCCAAGACTTCCATCCGCGCCCGCCACCGTGGCGACGCCAGCCCGACCAGGGTCGCAAGGCGCATATGCTCGCCCCGCCAGAGGGCGATCGCGGCGCCGAGCATCGCGAGCCACAAAAAGAGAGCCCCGGCGAGTTCATCCGACCACAACAGCGGCGCCGCGAAAACATAGCGCGCGACGACCCCGGCGAAGAGGATCACGACCTCGACGACAACCAGCGTCGCGGCGATGGCCTCGATCAGCCGGAGGGCGAGCCTCGGGGCGCGCGCCATGCTCGGGGGTCAGGCGAGATGGCGGCGCAAAACATCGTTGACGAGCGCGGGATTGCCCTTCCCGGCCATCGCCTTCATCACCTGGCCGACGAAAAAGCCGAAGAGTTTGTCTTTTCCCGCCTTGTAGTCGGCGACCTTGTCGGCGTTCGCGGCGAGCACGCCGGCGACCGCCTGCTCGATCGCGCCGGTATCGGTCACCTGGCGCAGATTTTTGCGCGCGACGATCTCGCCCGGTGGATCACCACTCGCCACCATCTCCTCGAACACGTCTTTCGCGATGCGGCCATTGATCGTGCCGTCGGTCATCAGATCGAGCAAGGCGCCGAGCGCCGCCGGCGAGACCGGCGAGGTCTCGATCGCGCGCCCGGTGCGGTTCAGCGCCGCGAACAGATCGCCGATCACCCAGTTGGCGGCGAATTTGCCATCGCGCCCGCGCGCCACCGCCTCGTAATACTCGGCGCTCGCCTGCTCGGCGACGAGCACCCCGGCATCATAGGCGGGAAGCCCGTATTCGGCCATGAAGCGGCGCTTCTTGGCGTCCGGCAATTCCGGAAGACCGGCGCGCAAGGCCTCGACCCAGGCGGGATCGAGGATCAGCGGCAGAAGATCGGGGTCGGGGAAATAGCGGTAATCATGCGCGTCTTCCTTGCTCCGCATGCTCCGCGTGATGCCGCGCGCCGGCTCGAAAAGCCGGGTTTCCTGCGAGACGACGCCGCCTTCTTCCCAGACCGCGATCTGGCGCCGCGCCTCGGCCTCGATCGCCTGCATGACGAAGCGCACCGAATTGACGTTTTTCACCTCGCAGCGGGTGCGGAACGGCTCTCCCGCCTTGCGCACCGAGACATTGACGTCGGCGCGCATCGAACCCTCATCCATGTTGCCGTCGCAGGTGCCGAGATAGCGCAGAATGGTGCGAAGCTTGCGGAGGTACGCGCCGGCTTCCTCGGGGCTGCGGAGATCGGGCTCGCTCACGATCTCCATCAGCGCGACCCCGGCGCGGTTGAGATCGATATAGGTTTTGGAAGGATGCTGATCGTGCAGCGATTTGCCGGCATCCTGTTCGAGATGGAGGCGGGTGATGCCGATCGCGCGGATCGAACCGTCGGCGCGTTCGATCTCGATCACGCCGCGCCCGACGATCGGGTGCTGATACTGGCTGATCTGATAGCCGGCCGGGAGATCGGCATAGAAATAGTTTTTCCGATCGAAGCGGCTCTCCAGATGGATTTCGGCATCGAGGCCGAGCCCGGTGCGGACGGCTTGGGCGACGCATTCGCGATTGATCACCGGCAGCATGCCGGGAAAGGCGGCATCGACGAAGCTCACCTGATGGTTGGGCGCGGCGCCGAAGCTGGTCGCGGCGCCGCTGAAAAGTTTGGCCTCGGAAATCACCTGGGCGTGGACTTCGAGCCCGATGACGAGTTCCCAGGGGCCGGTTTTGCCCTCGATCGTGTAGGTCATCTCAGCCCCCCGCGCGGAGCGCCGGCCGCGCCGAAAATCCCGCCGCCTTCTCGATTTTGTCGGCGACGGCGAACACGGTTTCCTCGTCGAACGGCCTGCCGATCACCTGCAAGCCGAGCGGCAGACCCTCCTGGTTGAGCCCGACCGGCACCGACATCGCCGGCAGCCCGGCGAGGCTGGCCGGGACGGTGTAGATGTCGTTCAGATACATCTTGACCGGATCATCCATTTTCTCGCCCTGGGCGAAGGCGGCCGAGGGCGCGGTCGGCGTCAGGATCGCGTCACACCGGGCGAAGGCCGCGGTGAAATCACCGAGAATGAGCGAGCGAACCTTCTGCGCGCGGAGATAATAGGCGTCGTAATACCCGGCCGAGAGCACGTAGGTTCCGATCAGGATGCGCCGCTTGACCTCCGCGCCGAAACCAGCGGCGCGGGTGCGCTCATACATCTCGATCAGATCGGCACCGTCCTCGCGCCGGCCGAAGCGCACCCCGTCATAGCGCGCGAGATTGGAGGAGCACTCCGCCGGGGCGACGATGTAATAGGTCGCGAGCGCGTATTCGCTGTGCGGGAGCGAGATCTCGACCAGTTCCGCCCCCGCCGCGCGCAGCCAGTCGCGCCCCGCTTGCCAGAGGGCGGCGATCTCGTCCGGCATGCCGGGGGCGGCGTATTCCTTTGGCACGCCGATCCGCAAGCCTGTGACGCCGCGCGTGCAGGCGGCATGGAAATCGGGAACGGGTCGGTCGGCCGAGGTGCTGTCCTTGGGGTCGAACCCGGCCATGGCGGTGAGCAGGATGGCGCAATCCTCGACATTGCGCGCCATCGGCCCGGCCTGATCGAGGGACGAGGCAAAGGCGATGATGCCAAAGCGCGAGCAGCGGCCATAGGTCGGCTTCATGCCGGCGATGCCGCAGAACGACGCCGGCTGGCGGATCGAGCCGCCGGTATCCGTCCCGGTCGCGCCGAGCGCCAGCCGCGCCGCGACGGCGGCGGCCGAGCCGCCGGAGGAGCCGCCAGGCACCAGGGCCGCCGCGTCCCCTGCCCGCGTCCAGGGATTCGCCACCGCGCCGAAGGCCGAGGTCATGTTGGAAGACCCCATGGCGAATTCGTCGAGATTGGTTTTGCCGACGAACACCGCGCCGGCGGCGCGCAGCCTCGCCGTCACCGTGCTTTCGTAAGGCGGGACGAAATTCTCCAGCATAAGGCTCGCGGCCGTGGTGCGCACGCCCTCGGTGCAGAAAAGATCCTTGATCGCCAGCGGCAGGCCGGCGAGCGGCCCGGCCTCGCCGGCGGCATAGGCCCGGTCCGCCGCCTCGGCCTGGGCCAGCGCAAGCTCGGGGGTCACGGTGATAAAGGCGTTGAGGCGCGGGTTGAGTTTCTCGATCGCTTCGAGATGGGCCTCGGACAGCTCGCGGGCGGAGATTTCGCGCCGCGCGAGCAACTCACGCGCGTCGGCCAGGGTGAGATCGGTGAGGCTCATTCCACCACCTTCGGCACCACGAAATAATCGCCGGCGCGCTCGGGCGCGTTGGCGAGGATTTTTTCCGGGATGCCGCCCTCCGTCACCGCGTCGTCGCGCAGCCGCAAGGCCATCCGCGCGGCGCCGGTGAGCGGTTGCACGCCCTCGACATCGAGCGCGGCCAATTGCTCGACCCAGCCGAGGATGCCGTTCAGCTCGCCTTGCAGACGGGGAATGTCATCGTCGGCGATATGGATACGGGCGAGATGGGCGATGCGACGGACGGTCGCGGGGGCGAGCGGCATGGGGAAAATTCTCTCTTGGTCACTTCTGACTTGGTCTCAGCGCGGTGGCGGACCATAACGGCCGCCATGGCGCGCAGCAACCCGAACCCGCTCGCCGAACTCCGGGCCCTCCGCGCGGCGCTCGCGCCCGGAGAGCGGCTGCTCGGCATCGATCCCGGAAGCAAGACCATCGGCCTCGCGCTCTCGGACGTGACGCTGCTGCTCGCCTCGCCCTATGGCAGCCTCCGGCGCCGGCGCTTGGCCGACAACGCCGCCGAGATCGCCGCGATCGCGGCGCGCGAGGGCGTCGGCGGGCTGGTCGTCGGCCTGCCGCTTTCACTTGACGGCGGATTGGGCCCGGCGGCGCAGGCGGCGCGGGACTGGGCCCGCGCCTTGGCCGCGGCGGCCGGGCTCGCGCTCGCCTTCTGGGATGAGCGGCTGTCCAGCGCCGCCGTCAACCGGATGCTGATCAATGAGGCCGATCTCTCGCGCCGCAAGCGCGCCGCCAGCGTCGACCGGGTCGCCGCCGCCTATCTCCTGCAGGCGGCGCTCGACGCCAGCCGCCCAGAGGCGGCACGCACGGCGGCACGCACGGCGGCACGCACGGCGGCACGCGAGGTGGCATCGGGCCCTGAGGTCAGTGACGAACCGGCCGGCTCATGAGCCAAAATTCCCGGCTTTCCTGATAAAAACGCGCGCGACCCCGTGCTCGTCCGCGGTTTCGAGGAAAACCCCATGCCCGAGCGCGGCCGCGGCGCGGGGAACATTGGCGATCGGCTCGGCGCCCTTCAATAACACCAATAATGTCTCCCCTTCCGCCATGCGATCGAGCGCCAGTCGTGTCCTGACGAACGTCATGGGACAAAGATCTCGCGTGATATCGAGGGTATGGTCGGGGGTGGGATTGCTTTTTGGCGTTTTTTCTTCAGTCATCGGCGATATGTCCATTGCGAAGTATCGGCGAACCATTTATACAGGTAGGATAATTACAAATCAGGGAAAGATCTGCCATGGAGTCTAAAATTGAGCCCGGTGTGCTGGAGCTGACGGCGCGAATCGTCTCGGCGCATGTTACCAACAATTCGGTTTCGGTGGACATGCTGCCGAATTTGATTCAAGACGTTTATAAAACGCTGACCAATATCGGCAAGGAGCAGCCGGAGGTCGAGAAGCTGCAACCGGCGGTGCCGATCAAGAAATCCATCGCGCCGGATTATATCGTCTGCCTGGAAGACGGCAAGAAGCTCAAAATGTTGCGCCGACACCTCAAGACATCCTACGGCATGACCCCGGAACAATACCGCGAGCGCTGGAATTTGCCGCAGGATTACCCGATGGTGGCGCCGAATTACGCCCAGCACCGCTCCAGCCTCGCCAAGAAGATCGGCCTCGGCACCAAGGCGCGCGATCAGGGCTGAGACGCCCATCGCGCATGGCCGGCAGGCGCCTTGCCGACCCGCTTCCCGCCCGCGCATAAGGTGGGGCAATAAGGTGGGGACGCATGAGATGAGGGCGTAAGGCCGGGCATGAGGTCGACAGGGGCGGGGCGGATCGGCTACGACCATGGCCGAACGCCCGGGGCCCGTCTCCGGCATCCTGTTCCGCTCCCGGCCGGACCGCCCTTTCCGCGCGGCCGCTTCCGGATGGCG
>JAJZBV010000019.1:0-29768 GCA_021851785.1 Pseudomonadota bacterium | reverse complement strand
GGGCATGAGGTCGACAGGGGCGGGGCGGATCGGCTACGACCATGGCCGAACGCCCGGGGCCCGTCTCCGGCATCCTGTTCCGCTCCCGGCCGGACCGCCCTTTCCGCGCGGCCGCTTCCGGATGGCGGGTGACCGAGGATCCGATGGAATCGCGTATCGAACGCCTATGCATCGAACGTCGCCTCAAAATGACCGGCCAGAGGCGGACCATCGCGCGCGTCCTCTCCGAGGCGGAAGACCACCCGGATGTCGAGGAACTCTACCGCCGCGCCAGCGCCTTCGACGCCCGCATCTCGATCGCCACCGTCTACCGCACGGTGCGTCTCCTCGAGGAGAAAGGCATTCTGGAGCGCCGCGATTTCGGCGGCGGCCGCGCCCGCTACGAAGCGACCGCGCATGGCCACCATTATCACCTGATCGACGCCGATAGCGGCCGCGTGATCGAGTTCACCGATCCCGCCCTGGAGGCCATGCTGCACGCCCTCGCCGGCCGGCTCGGTTTCGATCTCGTCTCGATGCGACTCGAGCTTTTCGGCCGCCGCGCCGTGACCGCGGGCGATGCCGCCGACCACGCCGACGCCGAGCACCGGCGATGACCGCGCCCTTCCCCGTCCGCGGCAATCCCGTCCATGGTTTCGGCGAACTCCGAAGCGGCCATCTCGGCGTCCGGCTGGCCCGCACCGCGGCCGAGATCGACGCCGTCGAGGCGCTCCGCTTTCGCATCTTCTTCCAGGAAATGGGCGCCCGTCCCGCCCCCGAAATCGCCGCCCGGCACCGCGACCGCGACCGGTTCGACGATGTCGCCGACCATCTCATCGTCGTCGATCACGCCATCGGGCCGGGGCCGGAGGGGGTGGTCGGCACCTACCGGCTGATCACCCGCGCCGCCGCCGAGGCCGCCGGCGGATTCTACTCGGCGGGCGAGTTCGATATCGGGAGGCTCATCGCCTTTCCCGGGCACATCCTGGAATTGGGCCGCTCCTGCGTCGATGCCGGTTATCGCGGCAGCGCCGCGATGCAATTGCTCTGGCGCGGCATCGCCGCTTACGTGTTCCTCCATCGGATCGACCTGATGTTCGGCTGCGCGAGCCTGCCCGGTACCGTGCCGGCGGCGCTGAGCGCCGAACTCACCTATCTCTATGACAACCATCTCGCGCCGCCGGCCTTGCGTCCGCGGGCCTTGCCGCATCGCTATGTCGAGATGCGCCGCTGGCCGGTCGGCGAGATCGATCCCCGCCGCATCGCCGCGCAATTGCCGCCGCTGATCAAGGGCTATCTGCGCCTTGGCGGCTTCGTCGGCGACGGCGCGGTGATCGACGACCAGTTCAACACCACCGATGTCATCGTGCTGGTCAAGACCGATCTCGTCACCGACAAATATTACCGCCATTACGAGCGGCAATTGCGCGACGCCCTGATCTGAAGGCGAAAAGACCGGCGATGGCGCGTTTTCAGGTGATCATGACCGCGCCCGGCCTCGCGCCGGCGGCACGCGCGCTCTTGGAGGCGGCCGGTTGTGCCGTGCATCTGATGCCGCCCTATCCGGACGCGCGGGCGATCGCGGCGCTGGCGCGCGAGATCGGCGCCGATGCCATTCTCTGCCGCCAGGGACGGGTCGATGCCGAGGTGATGGCGGCGGCGCCGAAGCTCAAGATCATCGCCCGCCACGGGGTCGGCGTCGATGAGGTGGATGTCGCGGCGGCGCAGGCGCGGGGGATTCTCGTGACCAACGCGCCGGGCTCGAACGCGTGCGCGGTCGCCGAGCACACGCTCGCCCTCATTCTTGCTTTGGTGAAAGAGCTGAAGCCGCTCGGCGCGGTGATCGCCGGCGGCTTCTGGCGGGGGGCGGCGGGCGCGGTCGGCGATGTCGCCGGCAAACGCCTCGGCCTGGTCGGATTCGGGGCGACCGGGCGCGAGGTCGCGCGGCTCGCCGGCGCCTTCGGGATGCGGGTTTTCGCCCAGACCCCGGGGACGGCGCCGCTCGCCGGGGCCGAGCGGGTCGCCGATTTGCCGAGCCTCCTCGCCAACGCCGATATCCTTTCGCTCCATTGCCCGTTGCGCCCGGAAACCCGGCATCTGATCGACGCCGCGGCGATCGCGCGGCTTCCCGCCGGCGCCTTCGTCATCAACACCGCGCGCGGCGGGCTGATCGACGAGGTGGCGCTCCGCGAGGCGCTCGATCGCGGCCATCTCGCCGGCGCCGCCCTCGACGTCTTCGAGGACGAGCCGCCGCCGGCCGATGCCGCGCTCCGCGATCATCCGCGCCTGATCGCGACCCCCCATGTCGCCGGGGTGACACCGCTCGCCTTCGAGCGCATGGGGGTGATGGCGGCGGAATGCATCGTCGCCGCGCTCACCGGCGGCATCGTGCCGGAGGCGCGGGTCGTCGTCAGGCCGGAGGCGCGGGTCGTCACCGTGCCGGAGGCGCGGGTGGCCGGAAGGTGAGGCGCGCATCGGCGGCCGGCGGCGCGCGCCCGCGCCGCTTCTGGCGGGTGCTGCTCGCGGCCGGGATTCTCGGGGCCTTCGCCGCCGCCGCGCTGCCGCCGCTCTTCGTCTTGCCGACGCTGGTCATCGCCATTCCCGGCCTCCTCGCGCTGATCGGCGCCAGCGCCCGGGCGCGCGAGGCGTTCTGGCTCGGCTGCGCCTTCGGCTTCGGCCATCATTTGTTCGGCCTTTACTGGATCACCGATGCGATCCTGATCGAGGCCGCCGATTTCTGGTGGTTCGTGCCGATCGCGGTGCCCGGGCTCGCCGCCATTCTCGCGCCCTTCATTGGCGTCGCGGCGCTGGCGGCCTGGTTCGCGCCGAAAGGCTGGCGGCGGGTTTTGCTGTTCGCCGCGGTCTGGATGCTCGGCGATCTCGCGCGGCAATTCATCGGCGGCGGGTTTCCGTGGAACCCGTGGGCCAGTGTCTGGGCGCTGCCGGGGCTGGCCGGGGAGATCATGCTGCAACCGGTCGCGATCCTCGGCACGCCGGGGGTGACCGGGCTCACCGTTCTGCTCGCCGGGCTGCCCGCGCTCGGGCGGCGGGGATGGCTGCTCGGCGCGATTTCGCTCGCGCTCTGGGCCGGGTTCGGCGCCGCTTGGCGCGCGCGCCCGGCTGGCCCTCCGCCCGGTTTCACCGCGATCCTGGTCCAGGGCAATGTCGCCGAGGGCGATAAATGGAGCCAGGCGCGCGCCCTCGCCATTTTCCGCCGCTATCTCGATCTCACCAGCGAAGGGGTCTACCGCGCCGACATGGGGCACGCCGGGGCCGGGCCGAAGCTGGTGATCTGGCCGGAGACCGCGAGCCCCTACCCGCTGCTCGACGATCCCGACGCGCGCCAAGCGATCGCGCTGGCCGCCGATGGCGCGCCGACGCTGGTCGGAAGTGTCCGCCGCGGCGCCGATGGCAAGCCGCGCAACAGCCTGATCGCGCTCGACGGCGAGGGCCGGGTCATCGGCGTCTATGACAAATATCACCTCGTCCCGGGCGGCGAATATCAGCCGAAATGGCTGCCGCTGCCGGTCGATATCGTCCCCGGTGGCGGCTTCGCGCCAGGGAGCGGGCCGAAAACCCTCACCCTTCCTGGGCTCGTCCCGGTGGCGCCGCTGATCTGCTACGAGGCGATCTATCCCCACGCCATCGTCGACGAGGCGGCGCGGCCACGCCTCCTCGTCAACGTCACCAACGATGCCTGGTTCGGCGATTCCTCCGGGCCGCGCCAGCACCTCGCGGCGGCGCGGATGCGCGCGATCGAGGAGGGGCTGCCGCTGATGCGCGCCGCCAATACCGGGATTTCGGCGGCATTCGATGGCCATGGCCGGGAATTGACGCGGCTCGGCCTCGGGCAAACCGGGGTCAAGGTGGTCGCGGTGCCGGGCGCCCTGCCGCCGCCGCCGTTCGCGCGTTTCGGCCTCGCCGTGCCGCTGCTGCTCGCCGTCATGGCCATTGCCGCAGCTTTGGCGCGAAAATGGGAAATATCCACGGATAAACTCAAAACGTGATATCGCGTCGCTTTTTTCGTTAAATTTTATCTGAATTGATCATATCATATTGACCTTGCCTCGCCACACTGTTAATAAACAGTTAACTTAGAGCATAAATCCTGCGCCTTCCACCCGTCATGTTTACGAAAGTCATGTTTGACAAAATGCTAGCCCGTTTTCGGTGAAACCGGCTGTTCGTAGCGGGCCATGGATAAACCGGCCCGGATAAACCGGCCCGGATAAACGGGCCGCGGGTGAACGGATCAACGGATCGGCAACGCCAATTTCCGCCGCCAGGGGTGCCATCGATATGCCGTCTGATGAATTTTCTGGACATAGCGAGAAAGAGAGCAAGCCGAGCCCGATCGATGTCCATGTCGGCTCGCGCATTCGCCTACGCCGCACCTTGCTCGGCATGTCGCAGGAGCGTCTCGGCGAGGCGCTCGGCCTGACGTTCCAGCAGGTCCAGAAATACGAGCGCGGCGCGAACCGGGTCGGCGCGTCGCGGCTGTTCGATCTCGCCCGCGTCCTCGATGTGCCGATCAGCTACTTCTTCGACGACATGCCCGAACCGCTGGCCGCGAGCTATGGCTCGCCGGCGGCGCGGCGCGCCCTCGGCTTCGCCGAGGCGCAGGAAGGCTTCGGCGACGATACCATGTCTCGCCGCGAGACCCTGGAACTAGTCCGCGCCTATTATCGCATTTCCGATCCCGCGGTCAGAAAGCGCGTGTTCGAGCTGATCAAATCCCTGACCAACGAGAGTTGATGAAGTTTCCGCTATTTCGCCTTGTGATCGAAGCAAATCTTGGTTTTTATCCGTCTGAGGCGGGCGTCAGGGACCGTCCGAATTGTCAGAATGCGCCCCTGATAAACTGATTTTCAACGATTTTCATAGTACCGTCGGTCTCCGCGTGGCGATCGGGGAAAAACCGCGCCTCGCGGCTCTTGTCCTGGCGCGCAAAACCGGGCCATGAACGGGTCATGCCCGCAACCTTCCCGCCGGATCCGACCCGCGACAGCGCCCTTCTGCTGTTGACCGAGACTCTCGACCGCCGCCGCACCCTGGACGCGGCGCTCAATAGTCTCCCCGGGGGGCTTCCCGGCGCCGCCGGGCGCGATCGGGCGGCGGCGCATCGGCTGGCGGCGGCGGTGCTGCGGCGGCTCGGGACGCTCGATGCGGTGCTCGAGCCGCATCTCCGCCGCGCCCCGCCGGTCACGGTGCGGCATGTGCTCCGCCTTGGCGCCGCCGCCCTCCTGCTCCTTGCGACCCCGCCGCACGCCGCCGTCTCGACCGCGGTCGCGCTCACCCGGCGCGCCGGCTTCGGCCCCTTCGCCGGGCTGGTCAACGCGGTCTTGCGCCGGATTGCCGCCGACGGCCCGGGGGTGCTCGAATCCCTCGATTCGCCACGCCTCGACACGCCGCCCTGGCTCTGGACGAGCTGGGGCGAGGCGGTGCGGGCGATCGCGCTCGGCCATCAGGCCGACCCGCCGCTCGATCTCACCCCCCTCCCCGGCGCCGCGCCCTTGCCTGCCGGAACGGTTTTGCCCTCGGGCAGTCTCCGGCTGCCGCCGGGGAGCGAGGTCACCGCGCTTCCCGGGTATGAGGCGGGAAATTTTTTCGTCCAGGACGCCGCCGCCGCCCTTCCCGTCCGCTTGCTCGGCGCGCTCGCCGGCCAAGAGGTCGCCGATCTCTGCGCCGCTCCCGGCGGCAAGACGGCGCAGCTCGTGCTTGCCGGGGCGCGGGTGACGGCGGTCGAGCGGGCGCCGGCGCGCTTGCGGCGCCTGGCCGAAAACCTCGCCCGCCTTCACCTCGATGCCGAGCTGATTGGCGCCGATGCCGTCACCTGGCAGCCCGGGCGGCGCTTCGATGCGGTGCTCCTCGATGCCCCGTGCAGCGCGACCGGAACCATCCGCCGCCACCCCGAAATCCCGCATCTCCGCCGCCCCGGCGATCTCGCGCCCCTGATTGCGGCGCAAGACGCGCTGCTCGCCGCGGCCAGCGCCTTGCTCAAGCCGGGCGGGCGGCTTCTCTACGCCGTCTGCTCGCTCCAGCCCGAGGAGGGGGAAGCGCGGATCGCGGCGGCGCTATCGCGTCTCCCGCTCCGCCGCGCGCCGATCACCGCCGATGAATTGCCGCCTTTGCCGCAAGCGGTGACCGCTTCCGGGGATTTGCGCACCCATCCCGGGCTGTGGGCGGCGCAGGGCGGCATGGATGGCTTCTTTGCGGCGCGGCTGATCCGATTATGATGCCCTTGTGAGCAGGCCCGATTCTCTTTCCGGAATGGCGGATTTCTCGCGATGAGCGGGCTCGATCCGTGGCGCTGGCTGCGCGAGGCGCGGCGCGCGATGGCGACGTTGCCGCATTTGCGCCCGATGCGGGTGCCGGACGCGCCGCTGCTGCCGGTGCGCGACCCCTGGCCGGGCGATGCCGGGCGGGGCGCGCGGCTGCTGCGCGGCGCAAGCGACGGTCACGGCCCCGCCGCCACGGCCTGGAGCGCGCTCGGCGCGGAGGCGTCCGGGTTCTCCTGGCTGCGCGATCTCCGCGCGCTTGGCACCGATTCCGCGCGTCTGCGCGCCCGCGCCCTGACCAGCGCCTTCATCGCCGCCCATCCCGCCGATCCGCTCGCCCGCCGCCCCGATCTCGCCGGCGCCCGCATCGCCGCCTGGCTCGGCCATTACGATTTCTTCGCCGCCAGCGCCGAGGATGAATTCCGCCAGCGCCTGATGACCCGCCTCCTCGCCGATACCCGCGCGCTGGCCCGGGATCTCCCGGCCGAGGACATGGGCGGCCGCGCCCTGACCGCGCTCAAGGGGCTGGTCGCGGCCGGGGTCGCGCTCCCCGAACCGCTCGGCTTTCTCGGCCGCGCGCTTCGCTTCCTGCCCGCCGAGATCGGCCGCCAGATGCTCGGCGATGGCTGCCATGTCGAGCGGAGCCCGGCGGCACAGCTCCGCGCGTTGCAGGATCTGACCGAAATCCGTGCCCTCCTCCAGGGCGCGCAGGTGCTGCCGCCGGCGGCGCTGGCGCCGGCGATCGAGCGGCTCGCGGTCGGGCTCCGCACGCTCCGCCACGGCGATGGCGGGCTCGCGCTGTTCAACGGCGCCGGCGAGGGCGACCCGGCGCTGATCGAACTCGTCCTCGCCCAGGCCGGACGCGGCGGGCGGCCGGTCGCGACCTTGTTCGAGGGCGGGTTTCACCGCTTGCAGGCCGGGCGCGGCCTGGTTCTCCTCGATGGCGGCAAGCCGGCGCCAGCGGGGATCGACCGCCGCGCCCATGCCGGCACCCTCGCCTTCGAATTCTCGGTCGGCCGCGAGCGCATGATCGTCAATTGCGGCGCCGCTCCCCCCGGCGGCGAATGGTTCGACGCCGCCCGCGCCAGCGCCGCCCATTCCACCCTGGTCATCGCCGATACCAGCTCCGCCGAGCTGAGCCCCGGCGGGCTCGGCCGGCGGCCGGAACGGGTTGAGGTCGAGCGTCAGGAAGCCTCCGGCGCGCATTGGCTGGCGGCGAGCCATGACGGCTGGTGGCGGATCTTCGGCGCGCTGCATCGCCGCCGCCTCTATCTCGCCGAAAGCGGCGAGGATCTGCGCGGCGAGGACGCGGTGGAAGCGGCCAGCCCGCAGCCTTTCGTCATTCGTTTCCATCTCCATCCGAGCGTCACCGCGAGCCTGCAACAGGATGGCGAGGGGGTGCTGATCCGCCTGCCCGGCGGCAGTTTCTGGCGGCTCCGCGCCGAGGGCGTGCGGATCGCGTTGGACGAAAGCGTCTATCTCGGCGGCGAGGCGCCGCGGCGCGCCGAGCAGGTGGTGCTGACCAGCGGGGTGGACGGGCCTCAGCTCGTCAAATGGGCGATCACCAAGGTCGGGTGAACGCCGCGTCGCCCGGCGCGCCGGTTTCCGGTTGCCAGATGGGGCGGGGTGTGCGAAACGCCTCGCCGACCCTGCCGGTGGGGTGGCACCTCCGCCGGCTATGCTCGCGTCGTGCGGGCCGAGGATCCATAGGGAGAACAGGATGCCGTTATACGAATGCGTGCTGATCGCGCGCAGCGAAGTCACGCAGCAACAGGTGGACGGCCTCGCCGATCAGGTCGTCGCCCAGCTCGAGAGCGATGGCGGCGCGGTCAAAAAGCGCGAATATTGGGGCCTGCGCAGCCTCTCCTATCGCATCAAGAAGAATCGCAAGGGCCATTACGTGCTGCTCGGCCTCGACGCGCCGCCGGCGGCGGTGGGCGAGATGGAGCGGCAATTGCGCCTCAACGAGGACGTGCTGCGCTTTCTCACCATCCGCATCGAGGCGATCGAGGACGCGCCCTCGGCTATTCTGTCGCGGCGCGGCGAGGAGCGTGACCGCGAGCGCGGCTTCCGTGGCCCGAAGCCGCCCGGGCGCTTCGATAGCGGCCGCCGGCGCGGCGGCTTCGACGACCGCGAGGAATACCGCGCCCGCGGCGATGGTGATCTGGTGGACGACAATTCCGGCCGTGGCGAGGAGTGAGAGCGATGTCCGAAAGCGCTGAAACCAACCCCGCCGCCCGCCGCACCGCCGTCGGCGCCCGCCGGCCCTTCCACCGCCGGCGCAAGGCCTGCCCGTTCTCCGGCCCCAACGCGCCGAAGATCGATTACAAGGATGTGCGCCTGCTCTCGCGCTTCCTCTCCGAGCGCGGCAAGATCGTGCCGAGCCGCATCACCGCGGTCTCCGGCAAGAAGCAGCGCGAGCTGGCCCGCGCCATCAAGCGCGCCCGCTTCCTCGCCTTGCTGCCCTACGTGCTGAGCTGAGGAGGCGAGGATGGCACATATCGAACTGGTCCTGTTGCAGCGGGTGGAAAAGCTCGGCCAGATGGGCGAGGTGGTGAAGGTGCGGCCAGGCTATGCCCGCAACTTCCTGCTGCCGCAGAAAAAGGCGCTCCGCGCGACCAAGGACAATCTCGCCCGCTTCGAGAGCCAGCGCCTGGAGCTGGAGGCGCAGAATCTGAAGCGCCGCGAAGAGGCCGAGCGCATCGCCGAGCGCGTCGCCGGGCTGCGGGTCATGGTGGTCCGCCAGGCCGGCGATTCGGGCAGCCTCTACGGCTCGGTCTCGGCGCGCGACATCGCCGATGCCTGCGGCGAGAGCGGGCTCTCCCTCCATCGCTCGCAGGTCGTGCTCGAACACCCGATCAAGACCATCGGCCTCAAGCCGGTGAAGGTCGCGCTGCATCCGGAAGTGTCGATCACGGTGACGGTGAACGTCGCGCGGAGCCCCGAGGAAGCGGAAAAGCAGCTTCGTGGCGAAGCGGTCGGCGCCGGTGCCCGCGCCCAGGGGGATGCCGAGGCGGATGCCGAGAGGGATGCCGAGGTGGATCTGGCGGCCGAGGAAGACGGCGAAATGCCCGAGCCGGCGGCCTGAGCGAGCGGCGGGCGGCTTTCCGGGGGCATGGCGCCGCGCTGGCACCCGGACCGCTTCGCCGACCGGCTGCCCCATCTTCGCCGCCGCGCCCGGCTGATCACCGCGATCCGGGCGTTTTTCCACGCCCGCGGCTATTGCGAGGTCGAAACCCCCTACGCCGTGAAGGCGCCGGGCGAGGAGGTGCATCTCTGCGCCTTCGCGACCGAGCGCCTGCATCCCGATGGAAGGCGCGAGCCGCTTTTTCTCCACACCAGCCCAGAATTCGCCATGAAGCGCCTGCTGGTGGCCGGCGCCGGGCCGATTTTCCAGATTACCCGGGTGTGGCGGAACGGTGAGGGCGGGAAGCTGCACGCCGCCGAATTCTCCCTTCTCGAATGGTACCGCCCCGGCGCCTCGCTCGACGGGTTGATCGCCGAGACGCATGATCTGCTGCGCGCCGTACTGCCACCCGTCGTGCAGTGCCGGGGCGTGACGACGGATCTCGCCGATTACGAGCGGATCACCGTCGCCGAAGCCTTCGCCCGCGATGTCGGCGCCGATGTGCTCGCCTGCGGGGAGGATGCCGCGGCGCTGGCGGCGGCCGCGGGTGAGCGGCTGCGGGACGGAGAGTCCTGGGAGGATTTGTTTTTCCGCCTGCTGCTCGGCCGGATCGAGCCCCATCTCGGCCGGGCGCGGCCGAGTTTTCTCACCCATTGGCCGGCGGCGCAGGCGGCGCTGGCCCGCCGCGACCCGGCCGACCCCCGGGTGGCCGAGCGCTTCGAGGTTTTCGTCTGTGGCATCGAACTCGCCAATGCCTTTGTCGAACTCACCGACGCGGCCGAACAGCGCGCCCGCTTCCTCGCCGACCGCGCCCGCCGCGCGGCGCTTTACGGCGGTACAGGCGCGGACTGGCCGCTCGACGAGGATTTTCTCGCCGCCCTCGCCCATGGCATGCCGCCAGCGGCCGGCATCGCCCTCGGCCTCGATCGCCTGGCGATGATCGCCACCGGCGCGAGCGACATCAACGACGTGCTCTGGCTATGACGGCGACGGTGCCACCGGCACCGCCCAACGGAGAGAATCGTTCTTTTTTTCAATTCAAAGGCTGCTGCGTGACCGGCGGCGGCACGGCGGTGGAGGAGGGGCTGGTATCCTGTAGCCAGTCATGGAGCGATTTCCGCACCTGATACTCGAATTCGACGTTCATGTTGTCCATCATCGCCTTGGTCATGTCATAGAGGGTCTGGCGCAACGCCGCGTCGCCCCCCTCCTCCGGCACCGCGACGTTGCGCGCCACCGCGGCATCGGTGAAGCCGCTCGGCTGGTTGCCGCTGCCGGTGATGGTGAGCTGCACCGCGAGATGGCCATAGAGCCAGGGCCCCTCGCGGCGGATGGAGGCATCCTCGATCTTGAACACCGCTCGCCCGCTGCCGCCGCTGGCGATCAGCCGGTCATGCGCCATCTGCTTGAGCGCGTCCTCGGGCGATTCGGGCGAGAGGCGGGCGACGTCGGACGGATCCTCCGGCACCCAGCTATCGTCGATCTCGACACTGGCGACGTTGAGATGAAGCTGCGTCAGGTAGTTATAGCGCAGCAAGGGGTAGCTCGGGCCCGGCGCCTCATGGGCGCAGGCGGCGAGCAGCGAGAGCGGGACCAGAACCAGAGCGAGGCGAAGCGCGGAGCGCGGGGAAAATGGCATGGGGCGGGGTCATCCTGCCGTCAGAACGAGGAGCGGAAACGAAGCCCGGGGAGCGGACGGGCAGGGCTGAGCCGGGCGAGAGAAAATGGCCGAGCCGGGCGGGCTCGGTCAAGCCTCTCCGCCGCCCAAGGCGGCGCGCGGGAAGCGGAAATCGATGGCACAGAATTCACAGGTCATGACGATATCGCCGTCGACCACCATGTCGTCGAGATCGCGCGGCGGAAACCCTTCCAGAATGGCGGCGAGACGGGCGCGCGAGCAGCGGCAGCCGAAGGCGAGCGGGCGGGGCTGGCCGAAGGCGATGCCGACGCTGTGGAACAGGCGATGGAGCAGGGTCTCGGGGGCGAGAAGATCGTCGAGCAGTTCGGCGTCGGTCAGCGTCGCGGCGAGCAGGGTCGCGGTGCGCCAGCCCTCCTCGGCGGCTTCGGTCTCGGCGCCCGGCGGGTCGGCGATGCGTTCCAAAATCAGCCCGCCGGCGCGCCAGCCGGAAGCGGTCTCGACGCAGGCGAGATGGAGGGAGGCGGCGAGCTGGGCGCTGGTCGCGTAGTAATGCCGCGCCATGTCCGCCAGCGTCTCGCCGCTGGTCGCGACGATGCCCTGATGGCGCTCGCGGTCGGCGCCCTGGTCGATGGTGAAGGCGATATGCCCGTCGCCGAGCAAGGCGCGGGCTTCGCTTGCGGCGCCGGTGAGCGGCGGCGCGCCCTCGGCGAGGGCGGCGTAGACGCGGAGCGCGCCGGCCTCGGTGCAATCGGCGACCAGGGTGCGGAGCGGCCCGTCGCCGCGGGCGTGGAGGCTGAAGGAGCCGCGGAATTTCAGCCCCCCGGCGAGACAGGCGACGAGAGCCAGCGCCTCGCCGGCGAGGCGCGCGACGGGGCTGGGATGGGCGTGGCGGGCGAGCAGCGCCTCGGCCAGGGAACCGAGCCGCACCAGCCGCCCGCGCACCGGGGCGTCGACGAGATGAAACGGGATGACCCCGCGCGGCACGACGAGGTCGGGCACGTCCGGGCGCTCGCTATCCAGGAAAGCCGGGATTTCGCTCATGCCGGCAGGATAGGCGCTCCCGTCCCCGAGCGCGAGGGTGTGATTCCCTTTGATCTCCCCTGGTTGACCCCCCTTGGGCCGGCCGCCTCAAGCGGCGGCCGCGTCGCGCGCCGGGGCGGTGAGCTGGCGGAGGGCCTCGGCGCCGAGCCGGGCGCAGAAATCGCCGAACCCCTCCCCTCTCCTGCCCCCGGCGGCGAAGGCCGCGAAGAGCGGGGCGAGGGTGGCCGCGAGATCGGCTTCGGCGATCTTGTCATGGAGCTTGAAGGAGAGCCGGGTTCCGGCGAAATCGCCGCCGACATAGAGCGCGTAATGCCCCGGCATCCGCCCGACGATGCCGATATCCCCGGCATAGGTTCGCGCGCAGCCATTCGGGCAGCCGGTGACGCGGAGGCTGATCCGCTCATCGGCGAGACCGAGCTGCGCAAGCTCGGCCTCGATCGCGGCGACCATCGGCGCATGCACCCGCTCGGCCTCGGCCAGAGCGAGGCCGCAGGTGGGCAGCGCCGGGCAGGCGAGCGACCAGCGGGCGAGCGGGGTCAGATCCTCGGCCAGCGCCACGCCATGATCGCGGAGCAGCGCCTCGACGGCGCCGCGATCCTCGGGCGCGAGGTTGGAGAGCAGAATATCCTGCTGGCCGGTCAGCACCGGATCGGCGCCGAAACGGGCGACGATGGCGCGGAGCGCGGTGCGGAGCCGCCACTCGCCGCGATCCTCGATCCGCCCTGCCGGCACCGGCACGCCGAGCCAGAATTTTCCATCGCCTTGCGCGTGCCAGCCGAGGATTTCCGGCATCTGGAGCGGCGGCAGCGGCCGGGCGGGCGCGAGAGGGGCGCCGAAATACCCCTCCAGCGCCGTTTTCGCCCAGTCCAGCCCCTGATCATCGAGCAGATATTTCAGTCTCGCGCGTCGGCGGTCGCCGCGGTTGCCCCAGTCGCGCTGCAAGGCGATCACCGCCTCGGCGCCGCGCAGGAGATCATCGGGGCCGACGAAGACCAGCGGGGTTGCCAGGCGCGGGTAGGTCGCCGGCTTGTTATGCGTCATGCCGAGCCCGCCGCCGAGCGCGAAATCATAGCCGACCAATCGCTCGCCCTCGAACAGCGCGATGATGCCGAGATCGTTGGTGAGCACGTCGATGGTGTTGTCCGAGGGGGCTGCGATGCCGATCTTGAATTTGCGCGGCAGATAGGTCGGACCGAACAGCGGCTCCGGCTCGGCGCCGAGCGCGGTTTGCGCCGCCTCGTCGAGGAAGAGTTCGTGATAGGCGCGGCTGGCCGGCAACAGCGCGCTCGAGAGCATCGCGGCATCGGCGCGGATGCGCGCATGCACCGCGTCACGCCGCGGCGCCGGCGTCGCGGTGACATTGCGCACGACATCGCCGCAGGCCGATTGGGTGGTGAGGAGGGCGTGGTTGATGGCGGCGATGGTGCCCTTGAGATCCTGCTTGATGACGCCGTGGAACTGCACCCCCTCGCGGGTGGTGATGCGGAGTGTCGCATTGCCGTAGCGGTCGGCGAGGGCGTCGAGGGCGAGATATTGCGCCGCCGTCAAGACCCCGCCCGGCATGCGCACGCGGACCATGAAGGAGAAATCCTTGGCCTCGCCGCGCTGCTTGCGCTCGGTCGCCGTGTCGCGGTCGTGCTGTTCGTAGGTGCCATGGAATTTCAGCAGGTTATAGGCGTCCTCGCTGACCTCGCGGCCGGGGCCGGCGAGTTCGGAGGCGAGATCGCCGCGCAGGCCGCGGCTCGCTTCCTTCAGACGTTCGACGCCGCTCGGCGGGGCGGTAAGGGGCATGCGCGACTCCATCGCTGAGAATCCGGCGGCTGAGAATCCGGGCGCTGATAGTCCGGACGGAGTCGTTGATAGCGATGAATTACAATTTTTAAAAGGAGAAATTTTATTGCACAAATAAAATGCCGGGTGGGAGCCCTCCCACCCGGCGCCGGCTGCCGCCCTGCCCTTATTCCTTGGGCAGCTCGACGATGCGGAGATAGGGTTTTAGGGTCTTCCAGCCCTGCGGGAAACGCTGCTTCGCGTCCTCGTCGGAGAGACTCGGGACGATGATCACCGGCTCGCCTTGCTTCCAGTTCACCGGGGTTGCGACCTTGTGGCGGTCGGTGAGCTGGAGACTGTCGATGGCGCGGAGAATTTCCTGAAAATTCCGCCCGGTGGAGGGCGGATAGATCAGGATCAGGCGGATCTTCCTGGCCGGATCGATGACGAAGACCGAGCGCACGGTCACCAGCGGGTCGGCGGCCGGATGCACCATGCCGTAGAGGTCGGAGACCTTGCGGTCGGCATCGGCGAGCATCGGGAAATTGACCGCCTGGCCCTGGGTCTCCTCGATATCCTTCTCCCAGCCTTTATGCGAGCTTGCCGGATCGACGGACAGCCCGATCGGCTTCACGCGGCGCTTGTCCCATTCCGGCTTGAGGCGCGCCACCTCGGCGAGTTCGGTGGTGCAGACCGGGGTGTAGTCCTTCGGGTGGCTGAACAGGATGCCCCAGGAATCGCCGAGCCATTCATGGAAGCGGAGGCGGCCTTCGGTGCTGTCCTGCTCGAAATCGGGGGCGATCTGGCCGAGTTGCAAGCTCATGGCGGTGTCCTTTGCGTGGCTGCGAATAATCGACGTTTTTTGATGTATATACGAATATACACGAAAAAAACGTTATTTCTAGATCACGAAGCTGATCGGCTCCGGCGCCGGGCGTCTGAGGCCGGCGGCGGCGGCGCGGCGGAGCAGGTCGTCGAGCGAGATGCCCGTGAGGCGCCCGGCCAGCACCGCCTCCATCTCCGCCCAGAGCGGCGCGACGACGGCGCTGGTCAGCGCGCCATTGGCCTCCTCCGCCTCCGCCTGCTCCTCATGCGCGGCGGCGAGAATTTCCGCGAGCGAGATATCGCGCGGCGAACGACCGAGGCGATAGCCGCCGCGCGGGCCGCGCACACTCAAAAGCAGGCCGGCGCGCGACAGCGCCTGCAACAGCGGCTCCATCCCGCGCCGGGCGAGGCCGAGCCGCTCGGCGATGTCGGCGGCGCTGACCGCGACGCTCCAGCCGCCGTGAAAGGCGATATCGAGCATCACCGTCACCGCCAGCATGCCGCGATCATGGCGGAGCAGCATCACGCCTCCTTCGTCCCGACATTTCACCGTTGTTTAGCGTATATTTGGCCGATATAGTGGCGGGCATGGAAAAAGCAAACCCCACCCCCCTCACCCTGCCGCGCCCGCCGGCGCGCGGGCGGATCTATGACAGCATCCTCGAGACCGTCGGCGCGACGCCGCTGGTGCGGCTGCCGCGTCTCGCGGCGGCGGAAAAAATCACCGCCGATCTCGCGTTGAAACTCGAATTCTTCAACCCGCTGGGCTCGGTCAAGGACCGCATCGGCCTCGCGATGATCGAGCAGGCGGAGGCGGACGGGCTGATCACGCCCGGGCGCAGCGTGTTGGTCGAACCGAGTTCGGGCAATACCGGCATCGGGCTCGCCTTCGTCGCCGTCGCCAAGGGCTACCGGTTGATCGTCACCATGCCCGAGGGGGCGTCGATCGAGCGGCGCAAGATGCTGCGGCTGATGGGGGTCGAGCTGGAACTGACGCCGGCGGCGAAGGGGATGCGCGGCGCCATCGCCCGGGCCGAGGACATCCTCGCCGCGACGCCGCATGCCTGGATGCCGCGCCAGTTCGACAATCCCGCCAATCCGGCGATCCATGCCGCCAGCACCGCCGAGGAAATCTGGGCCGACAGCGCCGGAGGCGTCGATATCGTCATCGGCGGCGCCGGCACCGGCGGCACCATGACCGGGATCGCGCGGGCGCTGAAGCCAAGGAAGCCGGGGCTCCGCTGCCTCGTCGTCGAGCCGGCGGAGAGCGCGGTGCTCTCGGGGGACGAGCCGGGGCCGCACGGCATCCAGGGCATCGGCCCCGGGTTCAAGCCGAGCATCCTCGATATGTCGCTGATGGACGGCATTTTGCGCGTCACCGAGCGCGAGGCGATCGCCATGGCCCGCCGCGCCGCCGCGACCGATGGCATCCCGCTCGGCATCTCCTCCGGCGCCGCGCTCCACGCCGCGATCGAGACCGCGCGCGAGGCGGCGAATGCCGGCAAGCTGATCGTCGCCATCGCGCCCTCCTTCGCCGAGCGCTATTTCTCGACCCCGCTTTTCGCCGGACTCGGCTGAAGGGCGGCGGGTTCGCCATGAACGACGCCAAAACCGCGCTCGGGCAGAAAATTCTCCGCATCAAGCGGGACAAGGGGCTGAGCTGGGCGGAGATCGCAACCCGCCTCGGCCACGCGCCGGCCTTCGTCTGCGCCGCCTGTCTCGGCCAGATGTCGATGACCGAGGACACGGCGCACAAGGCCGCCGCTCTCTTCGGGCTGGACGCGGAGGAAACCGCGCTCCTGACCGAGATCCCCTATCGTGGGTCACTGCCGACGGCGGTGCCGACCGACCCGCTGATCTATCGTTTTTACGAGCTGATTCAGGTCTATGGCACGACCTGGAAGGAACTGATCGGCGAGGAATTCGGCGACGGCATCATGAGCGCGATCGATTTCGACATGACGCTCGAACGCCAGCCCGACCAGAAAGGCGATCGCGTCAAGCTCACCCTGAGCGGGAAGTTTCTGCCTTATAAGCGCTACTGAACGGGGTCAGCCCCGCAGCCGCGCCGGGATTTTCATGCCCAGGCGCCGCGGCACGTCCCAGACCTCGTCGATCTCACGATAGACGGAAAAACCGGCGGCGAGATAGCCGGGCAGCGCCCGCGGATGGTCGGCGGTGCAGGTGTTGAGGGTCATCGTCCGCGCCCGGTGGCGCCAGACCAGATCGATCGCGCTCCGCAAAAACGGGCCGCCGAAACCACGGCCGATGAAGCGCGGCATGAGGCCGAAATAGCTGAGATTGACCACCGGCCAGGGCCGCGCGTCGAGTTCGAAGAACCCGCCCGGCTCGCCCCCGGCATAGAGCACATGAACGCTGATGCCGGGGGTGCGCAGATAATCCGCCAACTCGTCATCCGGCGTCACCCGGCGCAGCCACCAGAGATAATCGGCGCCGACCGTGTCATAGAGAAAGCGGTAATAGGGGACGCTCGGCGCCGCCAGCGTCACCACCTGGGCGGATTCGGGCAGCGGCGGCGGCGGGCCGGCCGGCGCCTGATCGAGGCGGAGGAACGCGACCCGCACCGATACCCGTGTCACCGGCTCCATCGGCCGTGCCCCGTCGCCCGCGCGGCGCCGCTCAGTCGTCGAGGAAGCTGCGCAGCCGGCGGCTCCGGCTCGGGTGCTTGAGCTTGCGGAGCGCCTTGGCCTCGATCTGGCGGATGCGCTCGCGGGTCACGTTGAATTGCTGGCCGACCTCTTCGAGCGTGTGATCGGTGTTCATGCCGATGCCGAAACGCATCCGCAGAACCCGCTCCTCGCGCGGGGTGAGGCTGCCCAGAACCTTCGTCGTCGCTTCGCGGAGATTGGCCTGGATCGCGGCGTCGATCGGGATGATCGCCGATTTGTCCTCGATGAAATCGCCGAGATGGCTGTCCTCCTCGTCGCCGATCGGGGTCTCCAGGCTGATCGGCTCCTTCGCGATCTTCAGCACCTTGCGCACTTTTTCGAGCGGCATGCCGAGCTTCTCGGCCAGCTCCTCGGGCGCCGGCTCGCGGCCGATCTCGTGCAGCATCTGGCGCGAGGTGCGGACGAGCTTGTTGATGGTCTCGATCATATGCACCGGAATGCGGATGGTGCGCGCCTGATCGGCGATCGAGCGGGTGATCGCCTGGCGGATCCACCAGGTCGCGTAGGTGCTGAACTTGTAGCCGCGGCGGTACTCGAATTTATCCACCGCCTTCATCAGCCCGATATTCCCCTCCTGGATCAGATCGAGGAATTGCAGGCCGCGATTGGTGTATTTCTTGGCGATCGAGATCACGAGACGGAGATTGGCCTCGATCATCTCCTTCTTGGCGCGCGCCGAATCGCGCTCGCCGCGGCTGACGGTCGCGTAGATGCGGCGGAACTCGCTGATCGGCAGACCGGCGTCATTGGCGACCTCGGCGATGCGGGCGCGGAGTTCGGTGCTGGTCCCGGCATGGCGGGCGACGAAAGTCCTCCATCCCTTGCCGGCAAGCTTGCCGACCCGCTCCAGCCAGTTCGGATCCAGCTCCTGGCCGTGATACTGGGCGAGAAAATCCTCGCGGCTGACCTTGCAGGATTCGGCGAGCCGCATCAGCGGCCCCTCCTGCGCCATCAGGCGTTTGTTCAGCTCCTTGAGCTGCATCACCAGCTCTTCGATGCGGTTGTTATGGAGCCGCACCTGCTCGACCTTCTGGACCAGCTCGTCGCGCAGCTTCTCATAGGATTTCTCGCTGCGCGCGCTCATCGCCTCGCCGCCGGTGATGGCGCCGAGGCGACGGGTCTGCATCTTCTGCAGCTTCTTATAAAGCGCCTCGATCTCCTCGAAATTCGCCAGCACCTCGGGCTTGAGCTTTTCCTCCAGCGCCGAGAGCGAGAGACCGGCGCCCTCGCCTTCCTCGTCGTCGTCCGCCTCCTCGCCGGCCGCGAAGCCCGGCACGGTGTCCGGCTCGGCCTCGGTGGCGACCTCGTCGGCGGCGGGATCGCCGCCGGTGGCCGGCGGTCCGCCCTGCGTCGCCTCGAGGTCGACGATGTCGCGGAGCAGCATGCGCCCGGCCTTCAAGGCGTCGTGCCAGGCGATGATGGCGCGGATGGTGAACGGGCTCTCGCACAGCCCGCCGATCATCATCTCGCGCCCGGCCTCGATGCGCTTGGCGATGGCGATCTCGCCCTCGCGCGAGAGCAGCTCGACGCTGCCCATTTCGCGCAGATACATGCGCACCGGATCATCGGTGCGGCCGAGGCTCTCCTCGTCGACATTGCCGCCCGGCTCCTCGGCGTCCTCCTCCTCGCGCTCGGGCTTGGCGACCGGATCGGCCTCCTCGGTCTCCTCGCTCTCGACCACCTGGATGCCCATCTCGTTGAGCTGGGCCATGACATCCTCGATCTGCTCGGAGCTGTTCTGATCGGGCGGCAGCACGGCGTTCAATTCATCGAAGGTGATATGGCCGCGCTCCTTGCCGCGCGCGATCATCCGCTTGACCGCGGCGGACTGGATATCGAGCAGATTGGTGTCGGGATCGGTCTCGGCGGCCGGCGCCTCGGCGACGTTGGTCTTGGTTGCCATCAGATCAAGCACTCCCCGCAACGCGGCCCGGGGGGACAAACCCCGCGCGGCCGGCGTGATATCTCAAATCTCGACCATCCCGGCGGCGGCATCGCCTGCGCGCGCGCCATGTTTTTCCGCGCCGCCATCTTCCGCGCCACCATCTCCCTTGCCGCCCTGGTCGGGGCGCGTCTCGCCGGGATCGCCGGCGGCCAGGCTGTTCTGCGCCTCGCGCAAGGCGACCAGACGGCGCTCGGTCCGCGGATCGGGGTTCGCGGCGAAGTCCCGCTGCGCCGCGGCCAATTCCTCACCGAGCCGTTCGCGATGCGAAAAGCCGAAAAAATGCCACCACCCCTCTGCCACTTCCGCCAGCGGCGCCCCGGGCGCGGCAAATGCCGGCGCGCAAGCCCGCACCTCGGCCACCTGTTCGCCGAGCCCGATCTCCGCGAGATGGTCGAAGAGGGCAGGCGAGTCAAGCGCCGGATGCGAATTTAGCCCAGCCCCTCGCCCCCCGCTCTCCGCCCCGCTCTTTGCCACCTTGGCATGCACCCAGGCGAGCACGGCATCGCGCAGCCGGATCAGGGGCGCCGGCAGCGCGAAGCCGCCCAGCGCCTCCTCCACTTCGAGCGCCAGCGCCGGATGATGGAGAAGAACCGCGAGCAGAACCCGCCCGCGCAACTGATCGCCCGGGCGTGGCGCGGCGCGGAGCGGGGGCACCGCCCGGAATGACGCCCCCCGCGACATCCCGATCGGCTTTCCCCGGGGCGCCAGCGGGCGGCGGAATTCCTCGTAAAAACGATCGCGCAGCGCGCGGCGATATTCACCGGCGAGGGTGCGATGGCCGATGCTCTCCGCCGCCGCCATCAGGGCGTCGAAAAAGGCGCTCCGGCGCTCCGGCGTCGCGCCCGGAAACTGGGCGCGCAGCAGCGCATAGAGAGCGGCGATCAGCGGCTGGCGGCGGGCCAAGGCCTCCGCGCGGAAACCGCCGGCGCCGGCCCGCCCGAGCAGGGTATCGGGATCCTCGCCGGGCGGCAGGGGGACGATTTCGAGGCTGCGCTCGGGGGTGATCAGCGGCAGGGCGAGCATGATCGCGCGGAGCGCCGCCCGCGCCCCGGCCTCGTCGCCGTCGAAACAGAGGAGGGGGAGCGGCGTCGCGTGCCATAGGATCTCCAGATGCTCGGCGCCGAGGGCGGTGCCGAGCGGCGCGAGGGCACCGGGAAATCCGGCCTGATCGAGCGCGATCACGTCCATATAGCCCTCGACCACCAGGGCCTCGGCGCCGGCGCGGATGGCGGCGGCGGCGCGGTCGCGGTTGTAGAGGGTGCGGCGTTTGGAAAACACCGCGGTTTCCGGCCCGTTGAGATATTTCGGCGCGCTGGTCTGGCTGTCATCGAGCCGCCGGCCGCCGAAACTGATCACCCGGCCCTGGCGGTCGCCGATCGGGAACATCACCCGGCCGGTGAAGAATTCGCGCGCGGGCTGCCCATCCTCGGCGGGGCGGAGCAGGCCGGCGGCGATCATCTGCTCGGGCGTGATCCCGTCCCGCGCGAGATCGGCGGCGAGCGCGCCGCGCCCGGGGGCGAAGCCGAGGCGAAAGCGGCGGATGGTCGCCTCGGTGAGGCCGCGTCGGCCGAGATAGGCGCGCGCGGCGGCGCCTTCGGGGAGCCGGAGACGGCGCTGGAAGCTTTCCGCCGCGTGTTCGAGCACGGCGAGGCTATCGCGCGCGGCACGCGCGGCGACGGCTTGATCCGGCCCCTCCTCCGGCACCGCGAGCCCGGCCTCGGCGGCGAGGCCACGCACCGCCTCGATGAAGCTTTGTCCCTCGGCCTGCATGACATAGCTGATCGCATCGCCATGGGCGCCGCAGCCGAAGCAATGGTAATGATCGTCATAGACGTAGAAGGACGGCGTTTTTTCGCCGTGGAACGGACAGCAGCCCTTCCATTGCCGCCCCGAGCGGGTAAGGCGCACCCGCCGCCCGATCAGCGCCGGGAGCGGCGTCTTGGTGCGCAATTCCTCAAGAAAACCGGGCGGGAGGGCCATCAGCCGAGGCCCCTTCGGCAGAGCGCCGCGAGATTTTTTTTCTCAAATCCGTTTTTCTCGTTGCTCTGGGAAATTATTTCCCACATCATTCCCGCATGGCCCTCACCGTCGAAGATCTGATCGCCCGCCTGGGGGGCGCCGAAGCCGCCGCCGAGCGGCTCGGCGTCGGCACCGAAGCGCTGCGCAAATGGCGCCAGGCGCGGAGCCTCCCGGCGCGCCACTGGCCGGCGCTGCTCGCCGCGACCGGGCTCGACCTCACCGATCTGCCCGGCGCCTTTGTGCGGAGTGACCCCATGCCCCAGCCCAACGATCCTCCCGCCGGCGCCACCGCCGCCCTCGTCCTCGCCGATGGCGCGGTGTTCTGGGGACGCGGCTTCGGCGCTGCGACCGCCGATCCGGCGCCGGTCGGCGAGGTCTGCTTCAATACCGGCATGACCGGCTATCAGGAGACCCTGACCGATCCCTCCTATGCCGGCCAGATCATCACCTTCACCTTTCCGCATATCGGCAATGTCGGCGCCAATGGCGAGGATGTCGAGGCCACGACGATCGCCGCGCGTGGCCTGGTTCTGCGCGAGGATATCACCGCGCCGGCCAATTGGCGCGCGAGCGAGGATCTCGGGGACTGGCTCGCGGCGCGCGGCGTTGCCGGCATCGCCGGGGTGGACACGCGGGCGCTGACCCTTCGCATCCGCGACCACGGCGCGCCCGCCGGCGTTCTCGCCTATCCGCGCGATGGCCGCTTCGATCTCGCCGCCCTTCGTGATGCCGCGCGCGCCTGGCCGGGCCTTGAGGGGATGGACCTCGCCCGCACCGTCACCTGCCCCCAAAGCTATGAATGGGACGAGACCGTCTGGGCCTGGGGGCGGGGCTACGGCCGCCAGATGGCGCCGAGGCACCATGTCGTCGCGGTCGATTACGGCGCCAAGCGCAACATCCTCCGCGAACTCGCCGCCGCCGGCTGCCGCGTCACCGTGGTGCCGGGAACCAGCCGCGCCGAGGACATTCTCCGCCTCCGGCCGGACGGCGTTTTTCTCTCGAACGGCCCCGGCGACCCGGCGGCGACGGCCGAATACGCGGTGCCGGCGATAGAGGGCGTGCTCGCCGCCGGTCTGCCGCTGTTTGGGATCTGCCTCGGCCATCAGCTCCTCGCGCTCGCGCTTGGTGGGCGCACCTACAAGATGGCGCGCGGCCATCGCGGCGCCAACCAGCCGGTCAAGGATTTGCGCAGCGGCCGGGTCGAGATCACCAGCCAGAACCACGGTTTCGCGGTCGACCCCGCGAGTCTCCCGGACGGCGTCGTGGTGACCCATACCAGCCTCTTCGACGGCTCGAACGAGGGCATCGCGCTCACCGGCAAGAAGGTGTTCAGCGTGCAATACCACCCCGAGGCCAGCCCCGGCCCCTCCGACAGCCATTATCTCTTTGGCCGCTTCGCGGCGCTGATGGACCGCTGAGTATGGATTCAGGCAGCTTCCGGGAGGTTTTGAAGACAGTTCACGTCTCGTATCCCATTCCTTTTGTTTTTGCCTGCCTGTTGGCATTTGGTCTCTTTGGCTTTTCAGGTGCGTTTTTCTCCAGCGGCTGGTTGCAGGTCGTTTTGGCGGGTTTGGGCGGCTTGAGTTCTTGCATCGCATTTCTCATAATCCTTTACGGGGTGTTCTTACGCCCCAATCTGTTGAGATCAGAACGATTTGAGATAGCGATGCGTGGGTTCGATATTTTGGGTGACGATCACTTTAACCCTCAGGAAAAAGAATTCGCCTTTCGCCAAACATCTGTCTATCTGGAAAACATTCCGAAACCCGCTGACTCGAATGATAAATCGGACGGAAAGCGCAAAGATAATGGAGAGACCGATGGATAAAAAAATCTTTCTCCTCGCATTTGATGGATTGGGCCATGAAGGCAATTATGACAGAATCAAAGATTTTATAAGGAATGGAAATGTTTTTAGTTCATGGTGGAATTATATCCCGTTTGTTTTCCTGGTTAAAACAGATATGACGCCGCGAGAACTTGCCGATTCTCTCAAGGAAGTGTCCCATAATGCAAGTTTTCTGGTGATCGAGGTTGATCCCGCTCAATCGGATGGATTCCTGCCCCGACGGGCTTGGGAGTGGATCAAGCGGCGCGAAAAAGAACAAGATCCAACCAATGAAGCTAACGTTTCAACACAGTCTCGGCGGCGCTGAACTTTAATGCCCAAACGCACCGATCTCCATTCGATCCTGATCATCGGCGCCGGGCCGATCGTCATCGGCCAGGCCTGCGAGTTCGATTATTCCGGCGCCCAGGCGTGCAAGGCGCTGCGCGCCGAGGGCTATCGCGTCATCCTGGTCAATTCCAATCCGGCGACGATCATGACCGATCCGGAATTGGCGGATGCGACCTATATCGAGCCGATCACGCCGGAGATCGTCACAAAAATCATCGCCCGCGAACGCCCGGATGCGCTGCTCCCGACCATGGGCGGGCAGACCGCGCTCAATGTCGCGATGCAGCTCGCCAAGAGCGGGGTTCTCGACACATACGAGGTCGAGCTGATCGGCGCCCGCGCCGAGGTCATCGACCGCGCCGAGGACCGGCTCAAATTCCGCGACGCGATGGCGGCGATCGGCATCGAAAGCCCACGGAGCGCGATCGCCCACACCATCGAGGAAGCGCGCGCCGCACTCACCGGAATCGGTCTCCCCGCCGTCATCCGGCCGAGCTTCACGCTCGGCGGCACCGGCGGCGGCATCGCCTATAACCGCGAGGAATTCGACCAGATCGCGCAAGGCGGCCTCGCCGCCTCGCCGGTCTCGGAGGTGCTGATCGAGGAAAGCGTGCTGGGCTGGAAGGAATTCGAGATGGAGGTGGTCCGCGACCGCGCGGACAATTGCATCATCGTCTGCGCGATCGAGAATGTCGATCCGATGGGCGTCCATACCGGCGATTCCGTCACCGTCGCGCCGGCGCTGACGCTGACCGACAAGGAATATCAGCGCATGCGCGATGCCTCGATCGCGTGTTTGCGCGCGATCGGCGTCGATACCGGCGGCTCGAACGTGCAATTCGCGCTCGATCCCGCCGATGGCCGGATGCTGATCATCGAGATGAACCCGCGCGTCTCGCGCTCCTCGGCCTTGGCCTCGAAAGCGACCGGCTTCCCGATCGCGAAAATCGCGGCGAAGCTCGCCATCGGCTACACGCTCGACGAACTCGGGAACGACATCACCGAGACCACGCCGGCGAGCTTCGAGCCGACCATCGATTACGTCGTCGTCAAGATCCCGCGGTTTACCTTCGAGAAATTCCCCGGCACCCCGGCGCTGCTATCCACCAGCATGAAATCGGTCGGCGAGGCGATGGCGATCGGGCGGAGCTTCGCCGAGGCGCTGCAAAAGGGTCTCCGCAGCATGGAGACCGGGCTCTCCGGCCTCGATGAAATCACGCCTCCCGGCGATGGCGGGGCGGATGCGTTCCGCGCCGCCCTCTCGACCCCGCGCCCGGACCGGCTTTTGGTCGCGGCACAGGCGCTCAGGGCCGGGCTTTCGGTCGCGGACATCCATGAGGCGTGCAAATTCGACCCCTGGTTTTTGCGCCAGATCGAGGCCATCATCGCCGCCGAACGCTTGGTGCGCGAGGCGGGCCTGCCGGAGAGCGCGAGTGCGCTCCGGGGGCTCAAGGCGCTCGGCTTTTCAGACGCCCGCCTCGCCGAACTCGCCGGCCGGGGTGAGGCGAGTGTCGCCGAACTTCGCGCCCGGCTCGGCGTTCTCCCGGTCTATAAACGGATCGATACCTGCGCCGGCGAATTCGCCTCCGCGACCCCTTATATGTATTCGACCTACGAGGGCGGGTTCGGCGCCCCGGTCTGCGAGGCGGCGCCGAGCACGCGGGAAAAAATCATCATTCTCGGCGGCGGGCCGAACCGCATCGGCCAGGGCATCGAGTTCGATTATTGCTGCGTCCACGCCGCCTATGCGCTGCGCGAGGCGGGGTATGAGACCATCATGGTCAATTGCAATCCCGAAACCGTGAGCACCGATTACGACACTTCCGACCGGCTCTATTTCGAGCCGCTCACCGCGGAAGACGTCATCGCCCTGGTCCGGCGCGAGCAATCGGCGGGAAAACTGCTCGGCTGCATCGTGCAATATGGCGGACAGACGCCGCTCAAGCTGTCGCAGGCGCTCGCGCGCGCCGGCATTCCCATTCTCGGCACCTCGGCGGAGGCGATCGACATCGCCGAGGACCGCGAGCGTTTCCAGAAGCTGTTGCAGAGCCTCGCTTTGTTGCAGCCGGAAAACGGCATCGCGCGCTCGGCGGCGGAGGCGGAGGCGATCGCCGAGCGCATCGGCTATCCGGTGGTGATCCGGCCGAGCTATGTGCTCGGCGGGCGGGCGATGGAAATCGTCCATGACCGCGTGGCGCTGGCCCGCTACATGCGCGAGGCGGTGCGCGTCTCGGGCAGCAACCCGGTGCTGATCGACCGCTATCTCGCCGATGCCATCGAGGTCGATGTCGATTGCATCAGTGATGGCGAAACCGTCTATGTCGCCGGCGTGATGGAGCATATCGAGGAGGCCGGCATCCATTCCGGTGACAGCGCCTGCGCGCTGCCGCCCTATTCGCTGCCGCCGGCGATCGTCACCGAACTCCGCGCCGAAACCGTCTCGCTCGCCCGGGCGCTCAAAATCGTCGGGCTGATGAACGTGCAATACGCGATCCAGGGCGATGCGATCTACGTCCTCGAGGTCAATCCGCGCGCCGCCCGCACCGTCCCCTTCGTCGCCAAGGCGACGGGGATCGCCGTCGCCAAGCTCGGCGCGCTGGCGATGGTCGGCCGCCGGCTCGATCCGGCCCGCCTGCTCGCGCCGGCGGCGGGCGTTCATGTCGCGGTCAAGGAATCGGTGTTCCCGTTCGCGCGTTTCCCCGATGTCGATGTCATTCTCGGGCCGGAGATGAAATCGACCGGCGAGGTGATGGGGCTCGATGTCAGCTTCGAGCGCGCTTTCGCCAAGGCCCAGCTCGGCGCCGGGGTCAATCTTCCGGCGGCGGGGACGGTGTTCCTCTCGGTCAAGGATGGCGACAAGCAGGCGGTGGTCTCGCTCGGCCGGCGCCTGATCGAGATGGGATTTCGCATTTTGGCGACGCGGGGGACGGCGGCGCGGCTCCGCGAGGCCGGGCTCGCGGTCGCGGTGGTCAACAAGGTGCTCGAAGGCCGGCCGCATTGCGTCGATGCCATTCGTTCCGGCGAGGTGCAGTTGGTGATCAACACCGCCTCCGGCGCGCAATCGGTGCATGACAGCTTCGATATCCGCAGGAGCGCCCTGACCCATGGCGTGCCGCACTACACCACCATCGCCGGCGCCCGCGCCGCCGTGCACGCGATCGCCGCCCTCCGCGCGGGAGAGCTTGAAGTCGCGCCGCTGCAAGGGTATTTTCACGGATCGTTCTGAACCGCCGCGGTCCGGGCGGGCGAGCCGTTCCGGGCGCGCTCGCCGGGATCGGGGCGGGGTTTTCTTGACACTGGGTCCGACGCCGGGGTCCGCAACCGGACAGCCGGCCTTATCTTTTCTCGAATGATCGTGAGATCGAGGGTCAACGACGTGCAGAAGTTCCCGATGACCGCCCCCGGCCTGCAACGCTTGGAGGAGGAGCTGCGTCATCTCAAATCGGTCGAGCGGCCGGGCGTCATTCGCGCCATCGCCGAGGCGCGGAGCCACGGCGATCTGTCGGAGAACGCCGAATACCATGCCGCGCGTGAGCGCCAATCCTTCATCGAGGGGCGCATCGCCGAACTCGAGGAGATCGTCGGCGCGGCGGAAGTGATCGATCCCGCCTCGCTCTCCGGCGATCAGGTGAAATTCGGCGCCCATGTCCGCCTGATCGACGAGGAAACCGAGCAGGAGGCGGCCTACCAGATCGTCGGCATGCACGAGGCGGATATCAAGGCCGGGCGCCTGTCGATCTCGTCGCCGCTGGCCAAGGCGCTGATCGGCAAGAAGCCGGGGGATCAGGTGTCGGTGCCGGCGCCGGGCGGCGATCGCAGCTACGAAATCCTCGCCGTCAGTTTCGGCTGAGCGCGGTGTCCCTCCCCGCCGTCACCCTCGCCGATGTCGAGGCCGCGGCCGCGCGCATCAAGGGGCGCGTCCTCGCAAGCCCGGCGCTGGCGGCGGATACGCTCTCGCGGGTGACCGGGGCGCGGGTTTTCCTCAAACTCGACAATCTCCAGGCGACCGGCGCCTTCAAGGAGCGCGGCGCCGCCAACCGTCTCGCCCTGCTCAGCGCCGAGGAGCGCGGGCGCGGCGTCATCGCGGTCTCGGCCGGCAATCACGCCCAGGCCGTCGCCCGCCACGCCAGCCTCGATACCATCCGCGCGACCATCGTCATGCCGCGCTTCACCCCGGCGACCAAGGTCACCCGCACCGCCGGCTGGGGCGCCGAGGTGGTGCTGCATGGCGAGACCCTGGCCGAGGCGGCGGCCGAGGCCCATCGCCTCGCCGAGCGCGATGGCCTGGTCTTCATCCATCCCTATGACGATCCCGGCGTGATCGCCGGCCAGGGCACGCTGGCGCTGGAATTTCTTGCGCAAATCCCCGATCTCGACGTGCTGGTGGTCCCGGTCGGCGGCGGCGGTCTGCTCGCCGGCTGCGCCGTCGCGGCGAGCGCGCTCCGGCCGGGGATCGAGATCATCGGCGTCGAGGTCACCGCCTATGCCGCCCTCGCCCAGCGTCTCGCCGGCCAGACGGTCGCGGTCGGCGGCCCGACCATCGCCGAGGGCATCGCCGTCCGCGATATCGGCGAAATCCCGCTGGCGCTGATCCGGCAACTGGTCTCCGATGTGCTGGTCGTCCCCGAACGCGCCATCGAGCAGGCGATCGCGCTGCTCGCCGAGGGCGCCAAGGTGATCGCCGAGGGCGCCGGGGCGGCGGGGTTGGCCGCGGTGCTCGCCTATCGCGAGCGCTTTGCCGGGCGGCGGGTCGGCGTTCCGGTCTGCGGCGGCAATATCGATCCGCGCATCCTCGCCAATGTGCTGCTCCGCAATCTGCTCCGCGACGGCCGCCTGCTCCGCCTCAGCCTCGAAATCCCCGACCGGCCCGGGGTGCTCGCCGATATCGCCGGCACCATCGGCGCGGCCGGCGGCAACATCATCGATGTCTCGCACCACCGGCTGTTCGCCTCGCCGAGCGTACAATCGGCGGGGCTGGAATTGATGGTCGAGGCGCGCGACACGCAGCATGGCGACGCGATCGTCGCCGCCCTGGCGAAAACCTATACCGTGCGGCGGCTGGCCGGCGAGAGCGGCACGGTCGGCTGAAACCGGGCGGCTGAAACCGGGCGGCTGAAACCGGGGGCGGCCCTCAGGCGCGGCCGGCGGCCGGCGCGGCGAGGCTTTCCTCGCCGGTGGCGCGGGCGACGGCGGCGAGCAGGCGAAGCGCTTCCGGCCCGCCGAGATTGGCGAGCCCGCCGTCTTCCATCTCCGCCGCCAGGATCTCGGCCTGACTGGCGACGGTCTCGACGGCGCGGCGCAGCGCCTCGCGCGAGAGGATCAGTTGCATGTCGTCGGAAAGCAGGTTCCACTCGCACAGCATGACGCGAAGCACCTCGGGTTAGCGATTCGGGGGTTAGCCATTCGGGGGTTAGCCATTCTGGCGTCTTTCGGTTCGGCGCCGCGGAGGCGGACCGCCGGGATCGCGTCAGTTTCGCCCGAGGGCGTTAATTCCGAGTTTGCACGGGCGAAAAAATTGCGGGGCGGGAAATTTCGTAGAGCGCGACGGCGGCGGCGGCGCTGACGTTGAGGCTCTCCATCGCCCCCGGCATCGGGAGCCCCGCGATCTCGTCGCAGGTTTCGCGGGTGAGACGGCGGAGACCCGCCCCCTCCCCGCCCAGAACCAGCGCCACCCGCCGCCCGGCGAGCGCCGGGCCGGAGAGCGCCTGGCCGCCGGCATCCAGCCCGACCACCCAGAATCCCGCCGCCTTGAGCGCGACCAGGGTGCGCGCGATGTTCACCGCGCGGAGCAGCGGCACGGTTTCCAGCGCCCCGGCGGCGGCCTTGGCCATGGTCCCGGTCTCGCCCGGGGCATGGCGCTCCTGGACGATGGCGCCACAGGCGGCGAACGCGGCCGCGGCGCGGAGGATGGCGCCGATATTGCGCGGATCGGCGATCTGATCGAGGACCAGGATCGGGCCCGGCCGTTCCAGCACCCGGGCCAGAGGCGGCGGCGTCAGCGGATCGACGAGCAGTGCCGCACCCTGATGCGCGGCCTCCGGGCCGAGCAATTGATCGAGCCGGGCGCGCTCGACGCGCTCGGCGGCAAGCGGCCAGGGCGGCGGCCGGCGCGCCGCCAGCGCCGCCTCGGCCTCCTCGGTCAGCAACAGGCGACGCAGGCGCCTTGCCGGGTTGGCGAGCGCCGCGGCGACGGCGTGCGCCCCCGAGAGCCAGAGCGTGCCGCGCGGCGCCTCCTCCGGACGCAAGGCGGGCGGGCGCGCCGGGCGGAACGGACGC
>JAJZBV010000053.1 GCA_021851785.1 Pseudomonadota bacterium | reverse complement strand
ACGCCATGATAAAAACCGCGGCCAGGTCACGAAATCAGGAATGATCCGATCAGTAGAATTACGGAGTGGTGGAATTACGGCGCGGCGAACTTACGGCGTGACGGAATTACGGCGTGACCCTGGCGCGACGGCGGCGGCGTATCGCGCGATGGGCGGCGCCGGCTGTGTCTCGGTCACCGCCAATGTCACGCCGGCGCCATCCGTCCGGCGCCGACATAGGCTTCGACCACCCGCGGATCATTCAGCAATTCCGCCGCCGGTGCCGCGGCGACGATCGCGCCGTCGGCGAGCACGATGGCGCGATCGGCAAAGCGCAAGGCGGCGCGGGCATTCTGTTCGACCACCAGGATCGCGACCGCGGCGAGGCCGGCGAGGGCGGCGTAGAGTTCATGGACGATCCGTGGCGCCAATCCCGTCGAGGGTTCGTCGAGCAGCAACAGCCGCGGCCTTCCCATCAGCGCGCGGCCGATCGCGACCATCTGCTGCTCGCCGCCGGAAAGCAGCCCGGCCTCGCGGCTGAGCAGGTTGCGAAGGCGCGGAAAAATCGCCAGCACCTCCTCGCGTCGCAGCCTCCGCTCCGCCGCCGCGACGCGCGCCGCCCCGAGTTCGAGATTTTCCGCGACACTCATCAGCGGAAAAAGCTGCCGCCCCTCCGGGCAATAGCCCAGACCGGCGCGCGCCCGCCGGGCGATCGAGGCGCCGTCCAGCACCTCGCCGGCAAACCGGATCCGCCCGGCGCTCAGCGGAATCTGGCCCATGATCGCCCGCAGCAGCGTGGTCTTGCCGGCGCCATTGGCACCGACCACGGCGAGGCGTTCGCCGGCCGCAAGAGCGAGGCTGATCCGATGCAGGATCGCAACCCGGCGATACCCGGCGGAAATCCCGGCGACGTCGAGCAGCACTGCCTCGCTCATGACGCGAGCGCCATCTCGTCGCCGCCGAGATAGGCCTCGATCACCATCGGATCGCTGAGCACCTGCGCCGGCGGACCCTCGGCGATGGTCTGGCCGTTGTCCAGCACCTGCGCCCGCGCGGCCAGCGAGGCGATCGCGGGCAGCACATGCTCGATTGCGACGATCGCGGTGCCGCGCCGTGTCGCCGCGCGCAGCACCGCATGCACGCGCGCGATCTCCGCCGCCGTCATCCCCGCCATCGCCTCGTCGAGCAGCAGCACCGCCGGCGCGAGCGCCAGCGCGCGGGCGATCTCGAGCAGACGCTGGCGCCCCGGCGGCAGCGCGTCCGGAAAGCGTTCGGCATCGTCGGCAAGGTCGGTCGCGGCGAGCAGGGCACTCGCCGCTTGCTGCGCGTCCCGAAAGCGGTGCTGGCGGGAGGCGGCGGCGAGCAAAACCGTTTCGAAAACGGTCAGATGAGGAAAGAGCCGGCTGGTCTGGAAGGTCCGCGCGATGCCGGCGCGGGCGAGAAGATGCGGCGGCATGGCGGCGCAGAGTGCGCCGCGAAAGCGGATCTCGCCGCTGGTGGGCGCGGAAAACGCCGAGATCATGTCAAACAGCGTGCTTTTGCCGGCGCCGTTGGGGCCGATCACGGCGAGGATTTCCCCCGGCGCGACCGCGAGATCGACCCCGGCGACGGCGACGACGCCGCCGAAGCGCTTGCCAAGCCCGCGGCAGGCCAAAACCGCGCCCGCGTGATCGGCCGCCACGGCCGCCGGCGCCGGCGCCGGGGTCGCCGCCCCCGGCGTGAACGCGCCGAGCATCGGCCGGCGGAGCCATGTGCTGAGCGGCGGGATCGAGGCGAGCCCCCCCGGCATCGCGACCGCGAGCAAAAGGGTGAGTGCTCCGAGGATGATCTGCTGCTCGGTCGGGAACCGCGCCCAGAGCGCGGTGCTGAGCAGCGAGATTACAATCCCGCCGAGCACCGGACCCCAAACCGTGCCGATGCCGCCGGCGAGCACCATCAAGACGGTCTGCAACTCGATGGTGCCGGCAAAGCCGCTGGCGGGGTCGATATAGCCGACATTGCGCGCATAAAGCGCGCCGGCGGCGGCGGCGAGGCCGGCGCTCAGGCAAAACGCCGCGACCTTGACGCGGCTGGTATCGACGCCGGCGGCGGCGGCGGCGATGGCATCATCGCGGAGTGCCGCGAGACGCAGCCCGAAACGCGAGCGGCTGATCGCCATCATCAGCGCGACCGCACCGGTCGCCAGCGCCACCATCGCCATCGCCGTCGCCCCCGGCCCTTCGGCGGTGGGGATCGAGGTGCCCATCGGTCCGCCGGTGATCTCGAGCGCATTGACGATGATCTGCAAAACGCGGGCGAGGCCGAACATGCCGAGCGCGAAGAAGATGCCGCTCAGGCGCAGCATGATGCGCCCGAGCGGCCAGGCGAGGAAGGCGGCGAGGCAGGCGGCGAGGACGATGGCGAGCGGCCAGGGCAGCGCCCATTTCAGCATCGCCAGCGCGCCGGCATAGGCGCCGAGCCCGAAGAACCCGACCTGCCCGAACGAGACATAGCCCGCCATGCCGCCGATCAGGTTCCAGCCCACCGCCAGCGTCACCGCGAGCGCGGTGGAAAACAGCAATTGCACGACATAGGCGTTGGCCCCGGCGGCGATCATGAGCCCGGCGAGGGCGAGCCCGGAGAGGACCGCGCTTTCGATGATCAGCCGCGTCATGGCGCGCTCATATCCGCCCCAGGCGGCCGAGCAGGCCCTGCGGGCGGAACAGCAAGACGGCGATGAACAGGAGATAGATGGTCGCGCTGGCGATATCGGGACCGAGATAATATTGCGACAAAACCTCGGCGAGACCAAGGATCTCGGCGGCGATCCAGGCGCCGAGGTAATTGCCGAGCCCGCCGAGCGCGATCAGCGTGAAGGATTGCACGGTGAGATCGCCGCCGCTCGAGATCTGAAACGGCACCAGCGCGATCACCAGCGCCCCGGCGCCGCCAGCCATCGCCGCCCCCAGGGCAAAGGCGATGATGCGAATACGGCGGATCTCAAGGCCGCAGCTCGCCGCCCCGAGCGGCGATTCCGCGGTCGCCCGCAGCGCCTTGCCGGCGATCGTCCGGTGCAGCCAGAAATGCACCAGCAAGGCCGCGGCGAAGGCGGCGAGCGAGCAGGCGAGCAGCCCTTCGGGGATCGCGAGCGGACCGAGCCGGAGCGCGCCCTGGAGAAACGGGATCGACTGGAACTGCCCGCCCCAGAGCAGGAAGCTGGTGTTCGAAACCACGTAGGAAAGGCCGAAGGTGGCGAGCAGGGTGCGCAGCTCGCCCTCCGCGCCGCCGAGCGGAATGCGCTCGAGGATGCCCCACTGAACCGCCGCCCCCAGCGCGAACAAGACCAGCGCGACCGGCAGCAGGGCGGTGATCGGCGTGAGCCCGACATGGGCGAACAAGGTATAGGCGAGCAGGCCGCCGAGCACGATCAGATCGCCATGGGCGAGATTGACCACCTTCATCACGCCATAGATCAGGTTCAGCCCCTCGGCCATCAGCAGATAGACGCCGCCCCAGAGCAGGCCGAGAAGGACCAGGGCGATGATACTGACCATTGGGCTGGCCACGGCGCGCCGCTACCAGGCGCCATGCGGCAATTCCGGCGCGGCGCTCGCCTGATCGGCGGGCCAGACCAGCGCCTGTCGCCCGTTCTGCCATTGCAGGACGTAGCTGGTATAGCCGATCTGGAGGCCGGTCGGGCTCAACTGGAAATGCCCGGCGACCGTATCCACCGATGTCGCAAGCAGGGCATCGCGGATTTTATCCTGATCGAGACTACCGACTTTACGTACCGCCTCGGCCAGAACCTTGAGGCTGCCATAGGCGACGGCGGCGTGATAATCCGGCGCGCGGCCGAATTTGGCCTGGAATCCGGCGACGAACTCGGCATTCCCCGCCGTGTGCAGGGTCGGGAAATAGAGCGTGGTGCCGAACACGCCATTCGCCGCGTCGCCGAGACCGCGGCCGAATTCCGGCTCGACCGGGCCGATGCTGAAGGCGAACATCCTGGCGTTGATGTTCTGCGCCTTGGCGGCGCGCACTATGCCTTCCGAATCGGCGAGATAGGTCGCGCCGACGATCACGTCCGGATGCGTCTCGGCGGCCTTGAGGACGAGGGCGCTGAAATCGGTGGTGGTCGGCGGGAAGCTTTCCTTGAAGACGACGCGCATGCCCTTCGCCGTCGCCTCCGCCTCGATGCCGCGGGCGAGTTGTTGCGGAAATTGCGTGTTCTGGATGAGGAGGGCGATGGTCTTGTAGCCACGGCTCGCGGCGAGATCGATCGCCGGGCCCATGTAGCGCGGCGTTTGCGTGATCGCCTGCACGAGATAGGGGAATTGCCCCTGGAACGCATCGACATTGGCGCCGAGCGAGGGCATCACCTTCTTCGCCCGCGTGACCAGGGGCGCCACCGCCGACATCAGATCGGTCTCGTAGGGGCTGAGCAGCAGATCGACGCGGTCGGAATAGATCAGTTTCTGATAGAGCTGCACCGCGGTCGAGGGATTGCCCTGATCGTCATAATTCACGATCTCGACCTTGCGCCCGAGCACGCCGCCAGCCTGGTTGATTTCCTCGGCGGCGAGCCGGTAGCCCTGCAACTCGAAAACGGCGGGCGGGGAATAGGGACCGGTCTCGGTGATCGAGCAGCCGATCCGGATCGGCCCGTCCTCCGCCGCCCGCGCCGCCGGGGCCGCGCCAAGGGCGAGCCACATGGCGGCGAGGGTTGCCATGCCCGCGGCCCGCCGTCCCATCGTTCGGGCGCATCCGTTCTTTGCCATTCTCATCCCTCCCCTGGGTCGCGCTCCGGTTGCAGCCGGAGCTATTATGATTTCGCCATCATGGACGCGCTTCGCCGCCCATGCCCGGAAAAATCTCGGCCGCGCGCAGGCGCTGGCCGAACGCCGGCTCCTTGTGCGGAACCGGCGGCAGCGCCCAGGCGCCGGTCGCCGGCGGGCGCACCTCGGCATCGACATGGACGTCGAGCACATACGGTTTTCCGGTCGCGATGGCGTGCGCCAGCGCCGGCGCGAGATCCTGGATGCGGGTGATGGTCACCCCCTCGACGCCATGGGCGCGGGCGAGGGCGGCGAAATCGGGATTGTAGGGGGCGCGGTTCTCGCCGGCATAAAACGCCGTGCCGATCTCGCGCCCGCCGAACAGGCCGTATTGGATGTCGCGGATGGCGCCCCAGGCGAAGTTGTTCCAGATCACCCAGATGCAGGGGATATCGTATTCGACCGCGGTGCAAAGCACATGCGGGGTCATGGTGAAGCCGCCATCGCCGCAGACCGAGACGCACACCCGCTCGGGGGCGGCGAGTTTGGCGCCGAGAATGCCGGAAACCCCGAACCCCATGCCGGAAAATCCCCAGGCGTTGAGCATGGTCCGCGGCTGGCGGGCTTCCCAGAACTGCATGAACCAGTTGTGATGGACGCCGGAATCGAGCGACAAAATGGCGTCATCGGGCAGCACCTTGCGGATCGCCGCGACCACCGGCTCGGGGCGGAGCGGCGTCGTGTCGAGGGCGAAATTGGGGCGGACGAAAGCGTCCCATTCCTCCCGCCAATGGTCGATCTCGGCGAGCCATTCGCGCCGCTCGGGCCGCGCGGCGGCGCGCCGTTCGATCTCGGCCAGAATCTGGCGGAGAAACACCCGGGCATCGGCGATGATGCCGAGATCGGCGGGATAGTTGCGGCCGATCTCGCTGACATCGACATCGACATGGATCAGCTTGGTCGCCGGAAAATTCCACGAATACCCTTCCATCCAGGAGGACGCCGAGCGGTCATCGAAACGAGCGCCGATCGCGAGCACGAGATCGGCGTGGCGCCCGGCCTGATTGGCGGGATAGGCGCCGTTGCGGCCGATGAAGCCGAGCGAGAGCGGATGGCTCATCGCCAGACAGCCCATCCCGTTGGGGGACGCGATCACCGGAATGGCAAGACGCTCGGCGAGCGCCGTGAGTTCGCCGGACGCCTCGGCCAAGGTCACGCCATGGCCGATGAAAAGAACCGGCGCGCTTGCCGCCTCCAGCATCGCAGAGGCCCGCTCGACATCCTCGGGCGCGGCGCCGGCGCGGCGCGCGCGTGGCGCCGGGTTCGGCTCGGGGGTGATCTCGGCCTCTTCCTGAAAGACATTGAACGGCACATCGACCTGCACCGGCCCCGGCCTGCCGCCGAGCATGGTGTCCATGGCGAGACGCAGCGTGTGCGGCAGCATATCGACCCGTGTCGGCTGGAAGCTGCGCTTGACCACCGGCCGGCAGACCGAGGGGAAATCGGCTTCCTTGTGGCGATAGAGTTCCTGGAACGGGCCGCGGTTGAATTGCTGGGTCGGGACATCGCCGGTGATCGCGAGGAAGGCCGAGGAATCGGCGAACGCGTTGGCCAGCGCCATGACCAGATTGGCCGAGCCCGGGCCGCAGGAGGTCAGCGTCGCCGCCGGATGGTGTTTGACGCGGAAATAGGCGTCGGCCATGTGGCCGGCGGTCTGCTCATGGCGCGGCGAGATCAGCGTCACCTTGTCCCGCACGCCGTGAAGCGCGTCGAGCATGCCGACATTGCCATGCCCGCAAATGCCGAAAACATGCGAAATCTTCTCGCGGACGAGGAACTCGGCGATCAGATCACCGCCCTTCATGCGTGGCACGGCTGGCCCCTCCCCTTGGATCCGATTATCGGCTCGGACGATCATCCGGCATTATTGGAATGTTTGCAAGATGGTGAGATACGATTAAACTCCGTTGCCCGTGCGAGGACAAAATGGCCCAGAACCGTCCGCTTTTCGATCGTCCCCCCTCCGATCCCGACGCCGCCGCGCCGGCCGAGGAGAAGGCCGAGCGCGGCGGCATCCAGTCGATCGAGCGCGCCTTCGCGATCCTCGAGGAAATCGCCCGCCACCGCGCCGGCATCAGCCTCGCCGAATTGAGCAAGCGGCTCGGCCTCCACAGCTCCACCGCCTTCCATCTCGTGCAGACCATGGTCGGGCTCGGCTATGTGCGCCAGATGCCGGACAGCCGGCGCTACCGCATCGGCCGGCCGGTTTTCGCCCTCGCCAGCGCCTGCCTCGATGATATCGAACTCACCACGCTGGCGACGCCGGTGCTCGAAGCGCTGTCGGCGAGCACCGGCGAGACCGCGCATTTCGGCGTCCGCTCCGGCGGCGGCGAGGTCGTCGTCGTCGCCAAGACGCCGGGCGCCGGCGCCTTCCAGCTCACCGACCGGGTCGGCGTCGTGCGCCCGGCGCATGCGACGGCGCTCGGCAAGGCGCTGCTCGCGGCGCTGCCGCCGGACCGGTTCGAACGCTATCTCGCCCAGGCCAAGCTCACCGCGCTGTCGCCCAAGACGATCACCGACCCGGAATGGCTGCGGCGTGAAATCGAACGTATCCGTGAAGATGGTATCGCATTCGACGATGGCGAATTAGACGCCGAAATCCGCTGCCTCGCCGCCGCGGTGCATGATTTCACCGGCACCGTGATCGGCGCCATCGGCGTCTCCGGCCCGCTCTGGCGGCTCTCGCTCCCGGTCCTCCAGCGCCACAGCGAAAGCGTCAAAAACGCCGCCGCCAGCCTCGCCCGCGCGATCGGCGCGCCGAAATAAGAAAAAAATCGTTCTTTTTTGTAAAAAAGAACCAAAAAACTTTCTCCCGTTGGGCAGTGCCTGCGGCACCGCCCGCTCCGAGGAAGCCGCCGCTCCGAGAAAACGGGATAAAAGTCTTTTTGCTTCTTTTTCGGAAGTCAAAAGAAGAATTTTACTTATTGTGACCATCATTCTCGCATAGCGTTCGGCAGACGAGATAGGCGAAGGTGAGCGCCGGGCCGAGGGTGATGCCGGGGCCGGGATAGGCGCCGTCCATCACCGATTGCATGTCATTGCCCGCGGCATAGAGCCCCCCGATCGGCAAGCCCGCGGCATCGAGCACGCGCCCGCTGGCATCGGTCGCGAGCCCGGCGCTGGTGCCGAGATCGGCGGGATAGAGGATGATCGCGTAAAACGGCGGCGTGGTGAGCGGCGCGAGACAGGGATTGGGGCGCCGTTCGGGATCGCCGAGATGGCGCTGATAGGCATCACCGCCACGCCCGAACGCCCGATCCTCGCCGCGCCCGGCATCCTCGTTGAAGCCGGCGATGGTCGCCGCGAGCGTCGCGGGATCGAGGCCGAGCGCGCGCGCAAGTTCGGCGCTATCGCCGGCGGCGGTGAGATAGCCGCGCCGGATCCAGCGCCGCGGGCGGGGGAAAATCGGCGCGATCGGGCCAAGCCCGTAGCGGCGGAGAAACGCATGATCGCAAATCAGGAACGCCCGCGCCATGCCGGCGCCGAGCATGGCGCGGACGAATTCGTGATAGGAGAGCGCCTCGTTGACGAAGCGCCGGCCGCGCTCATCGACCACAAGGCTGCCGGGTTTGCCGCGATCGGTGACGGTGTGGGGGAAAATCGCGACACTGCCATCATCGCGGGTGAAGGAGGAGACCGGGGCCCAGAACGCCGCATCGGCGCCGCGCCGCTCGAAGGCCGCGCCGATCGCACGCGCGAGGCGAATGCCATCGCCGCTATCGCCAGCGAAGGCGGCGGAAAAACGCCGCGCCGGCGCCGGCAGGAGCGCCGCGCGGAGCGCCGGATCATGGGAAAACCCGCCGCTCGCGAGCACGACACCGCGCCGCGCGGAGAGCGTCTTCCCGCCGGCGACCACGCCCTGCACCCGTCCTTCGGCGAAAATCAGCTTTGTTGCCGGAGTTTCGAGGCGGAGATCGACGCCCAGGCGGAGCAGGGACAACAGCAGCCGCCCGGCCAGCGCATTGCCGAGCACGAGCGTCGTTCCGCGCGGCCGTGTCAGACGCTGCCAGGCATAGGCGGCCAGCCGGCGCGCGACGATCATGGCCGAACGCGGCGAGCGGGTGAATTTACGGAAATGCGCGAGATCAGCGCGCGCGATCATCATGCCGCCGAACGGCGTGAATTCGGGAATGGGTGGGCGCAGCAGCGCGAAATGCCGGCCCAAGGCGCGGCCATCGAAGGGAACCGGCTCCAGAACCCGCCCGCCCAGCGTCGCTCCCGGCAGATCGGGGTAATAATCGGGATAGCGCGCGACCGGCTGCAAGCGGAGTTCGGTGCGCGCCGCGAGCGCGGCCATGGCGGCGGCGGCGTGGGCGAGGAAGCTCTCGCGCCGCCCGCCCGGATCCTCGGCCCCGATGCCCTGCCCGATGACCTGGTCAAGATAGGCCCGGGCGGCGGCGATATCCTCCGGCGCCCACACCATGCCCCCCGAGGTCGCGGTGGTGCCGCCGACCGAAGCCGTCTTTTCGATCAGCACCACCGAAAGCCCTTCCGCCGCGCAGAGGGCGGCGGCGGCCATGCCGGCGGCGCCGGCGCCGATCACCACGACGTCAACGCGATCGGGGGCGCCCCCCGGCATCAGGCGAGGCTGGGGGTGGAAAGCAAAGGGGCGGCGGGTTCGTTCTGGCGCAGCGCCGGAAGATCGGCGCTCGCCGTGGTGCCGGCGAGTTTTCCGAACACGGCGCCGCTCATGAGGCCGGTGCCGCCCGGATAGTTGAAATAAAACAACCCGCCGACCAGCTCGCCCGCCGCGTAAAGTCCAGGAATCGGGCGCAGATCCTGATCGAGCACGCGCGTCCCCTCATCGATGCGCAAGCCGCCGAAGGTGAAGGTGACGCCGCAGCCGACCTGATAGGCCTCGAATGGCGGATCTTCGAGCGGATTGGCCCAGTTGCTTTTGGGAACCGCCAATCCCTCGGTGTGGCGCCCGTCTTTGACATTGGGGTTGAACGGGATATCGCGCCGCACGGCGGCGTTGTAGGCGCGGATTTCGGCAAGAAACGCCGCCTCATCGACGCCGTCGAGCTGGGGGGCCAGCGCCTCCAGCGTCTCCGCCCGCCGCTTCGTCACCTGGCGGATGCGATATTCGTCGCGCAGCAGGTGCAGAACCTTGGAATCGAAGATCTGCCAGGCGAAATTGCCCGGCTGGGCGAGAATGACGCGGCCATATTTGGCGTAGGTGTAGTTGCGGAAATCAGCGCCCTCATCGACGAAGCGCTTGCCTTCGGCGTTCACCATCACCCCGAACGGGTAGGAATGTTTCTGAAACCCGTCACCGACCGCGAGATCGCCGAATTCCGGGGCGTTGAAATCCCAGCCCACGGCGTGGCAGCCCGACCAGTTGCCGGCCGGGGCGGCGCCGATCGCCAAAGCCATTTTGATGCCGTCGCCGGTGTTGAAACGCGAGCCGCGCACCTTGGCGAGATCCCAGCCCGGGCCGAGATAGCGCGTCCGCATCTCGGGATCGGCCTCGAACCCGCCGCTGGCGAGGATCACCGTCGCGCCATGGAGAGAATAGCGCCGCTCCGGCGTCTTGACCTCGACGCCGCGCACCCCCCGGCCATCGGATAGAAGCCGGACGGCGCGGCTTTCATAGCGGATATCGATCCCCTGCGCCCGGCACGCCTTGGTCAGCGCCGCGACCAGCCCCGGCCCGCCGCCCCAGGCCTCGACCGTGAGGCCGCCCCAGAATTTGAATTTTCCGTCCACCTTGAACGCCTGGCGGCCATAGATCGGCTGAAACCGCACGCCCTTCCCGCGCATCCAGGTGAGTGTCGAGAAGCTCGAACGCACCAGCGTCTCGCAAAGCCTTGGGTCGGTGCGGTTTTGTGTCACGCGGAACATATCATCGAAGAATTGATCCTCGGTGTAGGTGCCGAAATCGGTGCGCGCGATTTCCTCCTCGCTGAGATCGGGCATGACGGCGCGGAGATCCTCGATTCCGCGATAGGCAAAGCGGATGGCGCCGGCGGTGAAGGCGCTGTTGCCGCCGGCCTCGGCCTCCGGCGCGCGTTCGAGCACCACGACCCGGGCGCCAGTCTCCGCCGCCGCCAGCGCCGCGCACAGCGCCGCATTGCCGCCCCCGATAACGATCACATCAACGATCACATCAACCCGTTCCTCGCTCACGCGCCCTCCATGCCCTAAGCTCTCTCCGCCCGCATCTCGTAATATCGGTTGACATTTGTCAATGCCGCAGGTTTCCTTCCGGGACGGAGGAGGCGCGATCATGGCACGCATTCTGGTCACCGGTGGCGCCGGCTTCATCGGCGCCGCCGTCTGCGCGGCGCTGGCCGCCCGCGGCGATCAGGTGCTCGCTTTCGACCGCGGCGACAGCCCCGCCCTCGCCCGGCACCGGGCGCGCTTTCCGGGGATCACCTTCCTTCCCGGCGACATCACCGAATGGCCGCATCTCGCCGAGGCCTGTCTCACCCATCGCCCCGAGGCGGTGGTGCATTGCGCGGCGATCGTCGGCGTCGTCGCCTCGCAGGCGAGCCCCGCCGCGACCTTCCGGGTCAATGTCGAGGGCGCGCTCACTGTTTTCGCGGCCAGCCGCCTGTTCGGCGCGCGCCGGGTGATCAATCTCTCGACCGAGGAGATCTACGGCCCGTTCCAGGCGCCCGAGATCGACGAGACCCACCCCTGCGCGCCGGTCGCCCCCTATGGCATCTCGAAATTCGCGATCGAGCAATTGGCCCGCGACGAGGCGCGCCAGCACGGGCTCTCGATCCTCCATCTCCGCACCTGCTGGGTCTATGGGCCGGGTCTGCCGCGCCCACGGGTGCCGAAGACCCTGCTCGACGCGGCGCTCGCCGGCCGCGCCCTGCATCTCGCGGAAGGCGCCGATTTCCGGGTCGATCACGTCTATATCGATGACCTCGTCGCCGGCATTCTCGGCGCCCTCGATGCGCCCCAGCCGCGCTTCGATGCCTATCACATCGCGAGCGGCGCCGCCCCCACGCTCGGCGAGATCGTCGCCATCCTGCGCGCTCTCGTCCCCGGCGCCGATCTCTCGGTCGGGCCCGGGAATTACGCCTTCGCCGCCGGTGTCCCGGTGGTGCAAAAGGGCGCGCTCGCGATCGCCCGCGCCGGCGCCGATCTCGGCTATGCGCCGCGCTTTGACATCCGCGCCGGGCTCGCCGCCTGGATCGCGGCGCGAAAAGCCGGCGAAGACTGATCCCAAGGCCATTCAGAGAGGAAACCCCCCATGGAACGCGCTGCCTTCATCCGCAACATCGCCGAAATTCCCTGGCAGGAGCTGCCCGGCCATCACGGCGGCGCGCTCTCGAAACTGCTCGTCCATCCCGAAACCGCGGGCGCGCGCCAGATCGATCACCGCATTTCCTGCTATGCGCCGATGGCGCGGGTCGCCCTCCATTCCCATAAAATCCAGGAGCAGGTCTATCACGTGCTGGAGGGCGAGGGGCTGATGGAGATCGCCGGCGAGCGCCGCGTGGTGCGCCGCCATGACGTGATCTTCCTCCCCCCCGGCGTGCCGCACGGGCTGGAGAACACCGGCACCGGCAATCTCGTCTTCCTCGTCGTCACCTCCCCGGTCAGCGACGAGGCCTGACGCAATCCGGCGCTCAATCCGAGAGGGTGAAATTGAACGGCACCTCGGCGACGGCCGGCACCGGGGTTCCACCGCGTGTCGCCGGGTGGAAACGCCAGAGCCGCACCGCCTCGATGGCGGCGCGGTCGAGCGTCGGAAAGCCGCTGCTGATCGCGATCCGCACGGCATCGGCACGGCCATCGGCGGTGACATCGACATCGAGCACGACCCGTCCCTGTTCACGCCGGCGCATGGCAGAGACCGGATAAAGCGGCGCATGATTGCCGGCGGCGGCGCTCAGGGGATGCGGCGGCACCAGCGCCGCCGTCGCCAGTTGCGGGCCCGCGGGCGGATCGGCCGGCGGTGACGGCGCGGCCTCCGGGGCGCGGGCTGCCGCCGATGTCTGGCTTGGGTTCGCTTTTGCCATGCGGGTCGGGGCCGGATGCGCCGGGCGGGGGCGCTCGACCGGTTTCGGTGGCGCCGGTGGTGGCGGGGTCAGGGCCTGGACCGGTTCGGCAGGCGGCGCCGGCGCGGCCAGCGGCAGCGCTTGAGAGGCTTCGGCGATGGCCGGGGCGGGCGGCGCGAGCGGCGAGGGCGCCGCGGTCTGATCGGTCGGCACCGCCGGCGGCAGAGCCGGGCGCTCGGCCGGGGCGAACACCATGGCGACCGCGTCGCCGGCATCGATCGGCGCGGGCGGGATGAACCGCGAGGCCCAAAGCAGCGTCGCGGCCAGGGCGAGGAGGTGCAATACCGTCGAAACCCCGCCCCATCGGCCAAGCGGCGCCCTGATCAGGAGGGGATGCGTCCAGCGTTCGCGCTCTTCACCCGCCCGCGGCGGCGGCCAGCCAAGCACCGGCTCCGGCCGCGCCGGCGCCGCGAGGCCCGCATCGCGGGAGAGAAAAAACGACGGATACGGCTCAGACGGCATCGCGGCGAAAATCGTCCCCTCCCCTCCCCTCTTGCTTGGGGCCTGTCCGATAGGGTTCCGCAAAC
>JAJZBV010000002.1 GCA_021851785.1 Pseudomonadota bacterium | reverse complement strand
GCCAACGCCCACCAGACGCGGTCCCAGTCGTCGGCCTCGATGTCGTGATCGACAGTGATCACTCCCTTGACGCCGTAGTGGCCGGTGGTCGAGGCGATCACGGCGTTGCCGACGTGGTTGGAGTGCCCAGGGTACATCTGCTTCACCGACACCACTACCCAAAAGCGGCCGGTCGCCTCGGGCGGGAAATAGACGCTCTGGATGCCCGGCACCTTCATCGTCTCCAAGTCATGCCAGAGCGTCGCCGTGCGGTTGAGCGACTGGATCATGTGGATGTCATTGATCGGCTTGCCCACGGTGGTCGACCACATGATGGGCTTGTTGCGATGTAGGATGCGCTTGATGCGCAGAAATGGCTTAGGATAGTCCTTACCCTTGTTACCCGAGTAATAGCCCGTGTATTCACCGAAGGGGCCTTCTTCCAACAGCTCGTTGGGATCGATCCAGCCTTCGGCGATGATCTCCGCCCGCGCCGGCAGCGTCAGTCCGGTGAGATCGGACTTGAATACCGGCACCGGCTGGCCGCGCAGCGAACCGGCCACCTCGTACTCATCGATCTGGGCGCTGACAAGGGTCGAACTGGCGAGAAAGAGCACCGGGTCGGTGCCGACCACGTAAGCGGCCGGCATGAGTTCGCCGCGTGCCGCATACTTCTTCAGATGCATGTCGCCATGCTTGCCCTTGATGATCTGCGAGCCGAGTATGTTCTTGCCCAGGATCTGTGCACGGTAGGTGCCGAGGTTGGTCCAGCCGGTGTCGGGATCCTGGGTCACCAGGAAGCCGGAGGTACAGAAGAAGCGACCGCCGTCGTCGGGATAGAACCAGGGCGAGGGGAACATCTCGATGTCAACCTCGTCGCCGGTGATGACGTTTTCCATCACCGGCGGGTTGTCGACGAAGTTGGGCTTGATCATCTGCTTGGTGGTCAGCTCCATCCACTTCCTGGACAGCTGCGACATCCGAAGACCGGGATCCTGCCCGAGGGCGATGGCCATCCGTCGCGGCGTCGTGAAGGCGCTGGTGAACACCGGAATCTTGTAGTCCTTGACGTTCTCGTAAAGCAGCGCCGGTCCCTTCCGCTCCTCGTTGACCTTCGAGATGTGGCACAACTCGAACTTCCAATCCACATTTGCCGTGACATGGTGCAGTTCGTCCGCCTTTTCCAGGGCAGCGATGAAGCCGCGCAGATCGTCGATGACCGGTACTTCTATAAGTGCGTCCATGATCACTCCACTAGGTGTTGTTAAGAAAACTAGTTAACTTCTTTGCCGGCAAGCAAGCCGGCGAGGATGTAGTCTATGGCCGAGGCGCCGGCGCCGGCGGCGGCGAGCGGCGCCTGGCTCTTTTTTTCGCTCCAGACCGTTTCCGGTCGCGCCTGGAGGATGAAAATGTTGCCGCCGGAGGGCAGGTCCTTATCCACGGCCCATTCGATGTCCATTGGCCGGCCGTAGTGCGTCTCTATCTGCTTGCCCATCCAGGCGAGCTCGGTGATCTCGTCATCGATCAGCGACTGCATGTTCTGCCGCTCGAAAGGCACCTCGACGGCGCGCGAGACCTGGTTCTGCAGGTCGACCGTGTAGCAGATCTGCTTCTGCGAAATGGTGCGGTCGATGATGTCCAGGGTCACCTTATTCACCACAAAATGGTCGGGCGTCACCTCGCCAGAGACCACCGATTCGCCGAAGCCGAAATTGGAATCGATGACCAGCACCGAACGGTCGCCATTGGCCGGGTGGACGGTGAACATCACCCCGGCGGTGTAGGAATTGGCCATCTTCTGCACGCCGACGCTGATGGCCACTTGCTCGTGGTCATAGCCGCGGTTTGCGCGGTAGGCGATGGCCCTGCCGGTATACAGGCTGGAGATGCAGCGGCGCATGTACTCGAGCACTTCGTCGGCGCCGCGGATCCAGAGGAAGGTGTCCTGCTGGCCGGCGAAGCTGGCGCCCGGCAAATCCTCGGCCGTAGCGCTGGAACGCACCGCCACCGGTACCGCCGGCAGGCAGCAGCGCACCGACAGCTGGCGGTAGCTTTCCGCCACCAGGTCCTCCAGTTGTGCCGAAAACGGCTGCGCCTCGATGGCCGCGCGGATGGAGGCGCTGGCTCGCTCCAGCGCCTCCAGATCCTGGCAATCAAGATTCTGCAGCAGGAGTTTCATTTCCCGCTCTATACCGGATGGTGCCATGAAGGCGCGGTAGCCCTCGGTGGTCAGGGCGAAGCCGGGCGGCACGCGCACGCCGGCGTGGATCAATTCACCCAGCGACGAACACTTGCCACCGACGAGCGACACCGAGTTCTTGTCGCAGTCCTCAAACCAACAGACCAGCGGCGCGCGTTGCTCCGGCTGATCCCGCCCCCAGAACGCTGCCGCTGCCATGATGACCTCCCCTCAACGAACGATGGAGATGACGCCGGAGGAACCGTCGACGCGCAGCATCATGCCGGATTTAATCGTCTTGGTGGCATAGCCGGTACCGACCACCGCCGGCATGCCGTATTCGCGGCAGACGATCGCGGCGTGGCTCATGACCCCACCGACGTCGGTGACGCAGGCCCTGATCTTGGCGAACGCCGGCGCCCAGGATGGCGACGTCGTTGGCGCCACGAGGATCTCTCCCTCCAGCACCTGGCTGACCTCGGCCACCGTCTTGCACACCCGGGCGCGACCCTCGACAATGCCAGGGCTGGCAGCAAAGCCTTTCAGCTCACTGATACTCGAAGGATCCTTTACCTCCTGCACGTTGGACCAGTCGGCCAGCGATTTGTTCGTGATGCCCCATAGGACGATAGTAAAGGGATCCTGGATCACCGCCGGCGCGGTACCGATGGCCGGCGGGGCACTCCATTCCTGGAACTTTTGCATGACACCCTTGCGCCAGCGTATCTCCTTTGGCCAGACCTTGGTGCCGCGCGGCGTGACGCCGGTAGCCCAGGCAGTGACCAGATCCCACAAGGCCTGCTTGATCTCGTCGCGGCGCAGCAGCCAAATGTCCTCGATATCCTCGATCATGCCATGTTCCTTCATGATCGCCGCAACCTCGCGCATCTTGTTCCAGAACACCGAGTGGAACCAGTGCTCGACGTAGAACAGGTGGTTCTCGATGTAAGGGAACACGGTCTTGGAGCAGCTGAGCAACTCGTCAAACTGCTTGCGATCCTCTTCCTTCTCGATCAGGCCGCGGTACTCGGCCGTGATGCGGTCGCGCTCGGCGCGCACCTTCGCGGTCGGCCGCTCGATCGAAACGCCCTGCTTGAGCTTCCCGATGTAGGTGGCGATGCCGCTGAGGGGGATGTTCATCTGGTCGTTCCAACTGCGGTCGTGGTGGAACCAGCCGGTGCCGGTAGACACGTTGAACCAGGGCTCCCGCGCCTTGCCCAGCGCCGCCAGCCACTCGCCGCCACGCGCGGCCTTGTGCAGCGCCACCTCCACCACCGGCCATTCCGGGCTGGAGGTGAGCACCGGATCCAGGCCCAATTCGATCGCCAGATTGGCCAGACGCTTCAGTTCCTCGTCGGGCCGGTACATGATGACGTCGATGCCCGAGATCATCTGTGTGACGCGCTGCGTCGGCATGCTCGGAAAGAGCTTTTGCACGAAGTCGAGGAAAAAGACGTAGGCGGCGTAGCCAAGGTTGAGGAACTCGAAGTGATACTGCCAGCACTTGAGACCGAGATTGATCAGATCATCGTAGTTCTTTAGCAGATGGTAGCCCTGCGATTCGCCGACGGCGTCGGTAACCACACTCAGGGCCTCCATCTCCGGCAACGTGGGGATTTTCAGCGCCTCTAGTTCGCGGATGGTCGCTTCCAGCTTGACTTTCCACTTGGCTTCGAGCGCATCCCAGTTCTTGAAGTAATGACCGCCGCGCTCCATGAAATGCGGCACGCGGCTTCCGACCTCGTTGGGATCCTTGACCGGCACCGGCGAAATGTAGACATAGCCGTTGATGATGCGATGGTCGACGCCGCGTACCGGCGGCAACATGAAAATGCGGTTGTTGTATTGCGAGAGCGCCAAGTACCAGGCCTCGTCCCAGATGGTGTCGAAGGGGTAAAGCGGCTCGGGATAATGCAACCCGTCGTTGAACCAGAAGGTGTCCTTCTCGTATTGGTTCCGCACCGGATCATCGGTGACGAACTGGTACTGGTAGGGATACATCCTCTCCCAGCCCTCGGTGCCTGGAATCGTCTTCGCCTTGACGTCATGCGGATTCGGAAATTTCATTTTTTGGTTTCCTCCCGGGTTGGCCAGTGATCTTTCTGCATAACCTGTGCCAAGGGCGCTGCGGCGACGCGGCAGAATGGCAGAATGACCGTGGCGAACAGGGCTGACGGCTCTAACCACGCGCTGTGCGGAGATTACGGCGCAACGCAGCACGGAACGCCGCCCCGCCGGGGGCGGCGGCTCAGCGGCAGAGCGGGAAATGGCGCATGATGAATTGGTGAATTTTTACCTACCGGCGGCGGCGGGTTGACGATTTGATCATGCTCTGAAGCAGATCGGTTTGATCATGGCCCGAGATCGCGAGGAGCGGATCACCAGATCTGCTGGACAAGCGGTTTCGCCGGCGGAGTAGCGCCAGGGCCATTTTCTCAGGTTAACGCGCTGGCTGCGATGTGCGGGGAGCGACTTGGACGACGCGGCGGAACTGTCTCATGGCGGGTCACCTGGCTTCGGCGACCACAAATTGTTTGCCTTCCTCGACGATCTGGGCTTCGGCTACGTCATCCGGTTCCGCGGATCCCGAGTGGGCGATTTTGGCGCCGTTCCTGCCGCCGCCGTGCGCGCGTGGGCGCAAGCGCCATGCGCTGGTCACCGGCGCCCCTGTTCTGAATGGTGATTTCAGGTGGGCCAAAGGCGTCCAGGTTTTACGAGTTACGCAACGATCGACGGCTCGGTTGGGTGGGGAGCAGCCTTTCCGCTTCCGGGTCAAGGCCATGAATACCGGACATTCGCTTTATCGCCGTGACGGGCCGCGTGAACCGATCAATTCGGGCCGCCCGCCCTGGACAGTCGCCCATGCCCGCGCCCACATTCCCCGCGCAACAGGAGTGATCGAGTGGCATGAAACGCGCGCTGACCATCGTTTTTCTTCTCGCGATCATCGGCGTGATGACCGGGCTGGTCTCCTATTCGGTGACGATCTATCGCCTGTTCTGCCAGGTGACCGGCGCCGGCGGCACCACCCAGCGCGTGAGCGCCGATAGCGGGCCGACGCTGGCGCGCGAGGTCACGGTGTATTTCGACACCAACGTCGCGCCCGGCCTCCCTTGGCGCTTCGTGCCGCTGCAAAGATCGATCAAGGTGCATCTCGGGCAGCAGGCTTTGGTCTATTTCGAGGCGGAAAACCTGTCCGACACCGATATCGTCGGCCACGCCACCTTCAACGTGACGCCGGACAAGGTCGGGGTCTATTTCAAGAAGATCCAATGCTTCTGCTTCACCGAGGAACGTCTTGAAGCGCATAAGAAAGTCGAGATGCCGGTGACGTTTTTCGTCGATCCGCGCCTCGCCACCGATCGCGGCACGGCGGATGTCGATGAGATCACCTTGTCCTATACGTTTTTCCGCTCGGCGCGGCCGGAAGGCGCCGAAGACCTGGCGCGTTTCGGCCAGGTTGCCAGCGCCGAGGCCGGCAAGACGCTGTTCGAGCGCCTGTGCGCCGGGTGTCACGGCCTCGTGACCGCCAAGGCCGGCCCGCCGCTCGCGGGGGTGGTCGGCCGGGTGGCGGGGGGCGCGTCGGGCTATCCGTATTCGCTGGCGCTCGCGCAATCGGGGCTGGTGTGGACGGAGGCGACGCTCGATCACTGGCTGGCCGGGCCGCAGACGCTGGTTCCCGGCGCCTTGATGCCGATGGCCGTTCCCGACGAATCGGCGCGGCGCGACATCATCGCCTATCTCAAGACCTTGGACGCGGCCCGGCAGAGCGGGGAGAGCCCGGCGAAGGCGCCGCCGGGATGAGGGCCGGGCGCCCCGGATTTCCGCCATTCCGCACCGCTTAAAATCGTATAATTTATATTATGGAAAGTAAATTGACGGCGGGCTTGACCCGACGGGCTTGACCCGACCGGCCCGGCTGGGGGATGGAATTGCCGAGGATGCTTGGATCGAAAGGACCGCGCATGACCAGCCACGCCGCCGAGACCCCGATCCGCTTCGATCTTCTGACCGAGAACCCGGTCTATAAGCCGTTCCGCTACCCTTGGGCCTATGATGCCTGGCTCACCCAGCAGCGCATCCACTGGCTGCCCGAGGAAGTGCCGCTCGCCGATGACGTGAAGGACTGGCACCGCAATCTCAGCGCGAGCGAGCGCCATCTGCTGACGCAGATTTTCCGCTTTTTCACGCAAGCGGACGTGGAAGTGAATAATTGCTACATGAAGCACTACGCCCGGGTATTCAAGCCGACCGAAGTGCTGATGATGCTGGCTTCGTTCTCGAACACCGAAACCATCCATATCGCCGCCTATAGCCATCTCCTCGACACCATCGGCATGCCCGAGATAGAGTACCAAGCTTTTCTCAAATACAAGGAGATGAAGGACAAATACGATTACATGCAGGGATTTACCGTCGATAATAAATACCAGATCGCGCGCACCATGGCCGCGTTCGGCGCTTTTACCGAAGGGTTGCAGCTTTTCGCGTCCTTCGCGATTCTGCTCAATTTCCCGCGTTTCGGCAAAATGAAGGGCATGGGCCAGATCATTTCGTGGTCGGTGCGCGACGAGACCCTCCATTGTCTCTCCATCATCCGCCTGTTCCGCGATTTCGTCGCCGAAAATCCCGAGGTCTGGAACGACGCGCTGAAGAGCGATCTGATCGCGGTCTGCGCCACCATCGTCGCGCATGAGGACGCCTTCATCGATCTCGCTTTCGCGGGCGGGGCGGTCGAGGGGCTCGATGCGGCGACGGTCAAGCGCTATATCCGCTATATCGCCGATCGCCGGCTGACGCAGCTCGGCCTCGATCCCCTCTATACCGAGGCGACGAACCCCCTTCCCTGGCTCGACGAGATGCTGAATGCGGTCGAACACGCCAATTTCTTCGAAAATCGCGCGACCGAATATAGTCGCGCCGCGACCACCGGGAGTTGGGAGGAGGCGTTTGCCGAACAGATCTCCCTCCCGTCGTGATGCCATCCTGGTGACGGCGGGATCATGAAAGCCCCGCTTCGCCTGGTTCTCTCCGGCGTGCTGGTTCTGCTGGTGCTCGCCGGCGCGGTCCTCTGGCTCACCCGCCCCGAGCCCGGCGGCGTCGCCGCGTCGGCGATCGCGCTGCCCGCCGGCACCCGGATCGGCGGGCCGTTCACCCTCATCGACGATCAAAACCGCCCGGTCACCGACGAAACCTATCGCGGCCACTGGCTATTGGTCTATTTCGGCTATACTTTTTGCCCCGATGTCTGCCCGACGGCCTTGCAAACCATCGCCGACACCCTTGATACATTAGGCGAGACCGGCGCCCGGATCACGCCGATCTTCATCACCGTCGATCCGGCGCGTGATACGCCTGCGGTGATGGCGCGCTATGTTCGCCAGTTCGATAGCCGAATCATCGGCCTCACCGGCAGCGAGCCGCAAATCGCCGAGGTCGCCAAAGCCTACCGGGTCTATTACGCCAAGGAAACACCCAAGGACGGAATCGCCTATACCATGGACCACTCCTCCTTCATCTATCTGATGGACCCTGAAGGCCGTCTCGCCGCCTTGTTCGGGCCGCAAGCGACAGCGACCGAACTTGCCGCCGCGATCGGACAAAAATTGGGACAAGACAAGTGACTTCAGACATGGTCTTATCGCCGCCGATCGATGAGGCGGAAATTTGGCAGGCTTAAAAGAAACAGGCGAGCGCGTCGTGAGCGAAAGTGAGAATGACAGCAAATCCGAAATCGGCCCGCCACGCTATAGCCGTCGGTTATCGGACAAAATCCTGATCGCTTTCCATCACGCCTGCGATCAAGGCGATTATGAGATCGCGGAAAAACTTCTCCACGTGCTGGAGCTGATGCTGACCCGCCGCCCCTCCCCGACGGAGGGGAATCGCCGCCGCACCATCGAGAGCCTGGTCGCGGCGCATGAGCGGCTATGGATGCTCCGCCATCCCGAGCACCGCCCGGAATAACGCGCCACCCCCTTGCCGCCTGGCCCCACTTGCCTGCCCGGGCGGAAAGCCTGACAACAATCGCGCGATGCAACAGAGCGGGACGATTCGGCCGTGCTGACCCTGCGGGTGATCCCTTGCCTTGACGTCAAGGATGGCCGGGTGGTGAAGGGTGTCAATTTCGTCTCGCTCCGCGATGCCGGCGACCCGGTGGAGCAGGCGGCGATCTATGACGCGGCCGGCGCCGACGAGCTGACCTTCCTCGATATCACCGCGAGCCACGAGAATCGCGACACGCTGCTCGATGTCGTCGCCCGCACCGCCGCGCGCGTGTTCCTGCCGCTCACCGTCGGCGGCGGGGTGCGCGGTGTGGACGACATGCGCCGGCTTTTGCTCGCCGGGGCGGATAAATGCAGCATCAATTCCGCCGCCGTCGCGCGGCCGGAGCTGGTCGCGGAGGCGGCGCGCAAATTCGGCAGCCAATGCGTCGTCGTCGCGGTGGACGCGAAAGAGACCGCGCCCGGGCGCTGGGAGGTGTTCACCCATGGCGGCCGCCGCGCGACCGGGATCGACGCGGTCGGCTGGTGCGAGCGCATGGCGGCGCTCGGCGCCGGCGAGATCTTGCTGACCAGCATGGATCGCGACGGCACCGGAAAGGGCTTCGATATCCCGCTTCTGCGCCGGGTTTGCGCCGCCGTGCGGGTGCCGGTGGTGGCCTCCGGCGGGGTCGGCGAACTCGGCCATTTCGTCGCCGGCGCCGAGGCCGGGGCGACCGGCCTGCTCGCCGCCAGTGTCTTTCACTTCGGCACTTTCCGCATCGAGGAGGTCAAGGACGCGCTCGCCGCCGCCGGCTTCCCGGTGCGGAAACCCCGCGTGCTGGCCTGAGGAGCCCGATTGATGGCCAAGCCGGTCAAGAAAAAGGCGGCGAAATCCGCCAAGGCCAAGGCGCCGGCGAAGAAGCCGCGCCGCCACCTTGCCGCCCCAGCGATCGCGCCGCCGCCGCCGCTCGCCCTCGGCTTGAGCGCGAGCGTGCTCGACCGGCTCTATAGTGTCGTGCAAAGCCGCCGCGACGCCGATCCCGCGGTCAGCCACTCGGCGCGCCTGCTGTCGCGGGGTGTTGCCAAGGTCGCGCAGAAATTCGGCGAGGAAGCGGTCGAGTGCCTGATCGAGGCGGTGGGCGGGAACCGCGAGACGGTGGTCGCCGAAAGCGCCGATGTGCTTTATCATCTTCTCGTGCTGTGGGTGGCGAGCGGCGTGCATCCGGAGCAGGTCTGGGCGGAGTTGCAGCGCCGCGAGGGGATCAGCGGCATCGCCGAAAAGAGTGCGCGCGGCAGCCCTGGGCGGAGTCTCCCGCTTGCCTTCGGCCTCCGGACGACAAAAATCCCCTGAAACAGCCCGGGTGGAGAGAGACGATGCCGGTGAGCGGCCTTGGCGCCTATGACGACGACAACATCTTCGCCCGCATCCTGCGCGGCGAAATCCCCTGCCGGAAAGTCTTCGAGGACGAATGCGCCCTCGCCTTTCACGATATCGCTCCACAGGCGCCGGTGCATGTGCTGGTGATCCCGAAGGGCCGCTTCGTCTCCTTCGCGGATTTTTCCGCCACCGCCGACGCGGCGATGATCGCCGGGTTTTTCCGCGCCGTCGGCGCCGTCACCCGGCAATTGCGGCTGGAGGCGGAGGGGTATCGTCTGCTCGCCAATATGGGGCCATCGAGCGGCCAGGAAGTGCCGCATTTCCACGTCCATGTCTTTGCCGGAAAGCCGCTCGGGCGGATGCTGGTGGCGCCGGCCGCCGGGGAATAGAACCGGCTTGCTGCGCCCCCTCGACACGCTCGCCGCGACGGCGGCGCTCGGCGCCGAACTCGCCGCCTGGCTCGCGCCCGGCCGCGCGCTTTTGCTCGCGGGGCCGCTCGGCGCCGGCAAGACGACGCTCGCCCGCGCCGTTCTCCGCGCCCTGAGCGATGATCCGGCGCTCGACGTGCCGAGCCCGAGCTATACCCTGGTGCAGAGCTATGATACCGCCCGCGGCCCCGTCCACCACCTCGATCTGTGGCGGATCGAGGGGCCGGGCGGGTTCGCCGAACTCGGCTTCGAGGAGCTGCTCGCGGATATGCTGATCATCGAATGGCCGGACCGGCTCGGCCCGCTCGTCCCGCCGGCGGCGCTCACCGTGACCTTGACGCCGACCGGGCCGGAAAGCCGCGCCGCCCGGATCACCGCCGCGCCCACCGCCGCGCCCGGGGCCCCGTTCGCATGATGTCCGAATTCGCCGGTTTTCTCGCCGCACACGGTTTCGCCACGGCCAGGATCGAGGCGCTTCCCGGCGATGCCGGCTTCCGCCGCTATTTCCGCCTCCATGGCGGGCCGCGCCCGGCCTTGCTGCTGCACGCCCCGCTCGATCGCGAGGATCTCGGCGGGTTTCTCCGCCTCGCCGGGCTCCTCGCGGGCGCCGGGTTGAGCGTCCCCGCGATCATCGCCGCCGACCCCGGGGAAGGTTGCGCGCTGGTCGAGGATTTCGGGAAGCACCTTTACGCCGAGACGCTGAACGCCGCCAACACCATCGCCTGTTACGATGCCGCGACCGACGCCTTGCCCCCGCTTCAGGCGATTCCCGTCCCCGCCGATCTCCCGGCATGGGACGCGGCGGCGATGGCGGCGGCGGCGGCGGCGACGTTTCTCGACTGGTGGTGGCCGGCGGCGTTCGGAACCCGCCCGGCGGCGACGGTGCGGGCCGCGTTCATGGCGGCGCTCGCGGCCCTCCTCGTCCCTCTCGATGCGGCGCCGAAGGGGCTCGTCCATCGCGATTATTTCGCCGGCAATCTGTTCTGGCTCGCCGAGCGCGACGGGGTCCGGCGCGTCGGCATCATCGATTTCCAGGACGCAGCTTACGGCCATCCCGGCTATGACCTCGTCTCTTTGGTCGAGGATGCGCGGCGCGACCTTCCCGAAGGCCTGGCCGCGCGCGAAATCGCGCGGTTTCTCGCCGCCCGCCCCGAACTCGAGCCGGCGCCGTTCCGCGCCGCCTGTGTCGCGCTCGCCGCCGTGCGCCATGTCCGCGTCGCCGGACTCTGGGTGCGCTTGGCGCTCCGCGACGCCAAGCCCGGCTATCTCCAGCATGGCGAGCGCACCTGGGCGCGTCTCGCGGCGGCGCTCGCGCGTCCCGAGGCGGCGCCGCTGGCGGCGTTCTTTGCCCGCCACGTCCCGCCCGAGCTGTGCTGCAACCCAGCGCTGGAAGCGGCATGACCCCTCCCCTCCCCGCCTCTCCCCCTGTTTCTTCCCGTATTTCTTCCCGTATTTCTTCCCCTGGCGCCGCCATGCTGCTCGCCGCCGGGCTCGGGGCGAGGATGCGGCCCTTGACGGCGGAGACGGCGAAGCCGCTGCTGCGGCTCGCCGGGCAGACGCTGCTCGATCATGCCCTCGACCGGCTGGCCGCCGCCGGTGTCGCGCGGGTCGTCGTCAATGGCCATTGGCAGGCCGAACGGGTGCGCGCCCATCTCGCCGCGCGCCACAGCGGACCGGAGACGGTTTTCCGGCACGAATCCGAGCTGCTCGATACCGGTGGCGCCGTCCGGGCGGCGCTGGCCGAGGGGTTGCTTGGTGGAGATGTCGCGGCCGGGGCGCCGTTCTTCATCGTCAATGGCGATGCCTTCTGGCTCGACGGGCCGCGCCCGGCGCTCGCCCGCCTCGCCGAGGCCTGGGCGGACCCGGAGATCGATGCCCTGCTTTTGTGTCATCGCACCTATCAGGTCGCGGCCGAAGTCGGGGCGGGGGATTTTCTGCTCGACCCCTGGGGGCGGCCGCGTCGGCGCGGCGCGCGCGAAATCGCGCCCTATGTCTTCGCCGGGGTGCAACTGGCCTCGCCGCGGCTATTCGCCGAGGGCGGCCAGGATCTGCCGGCGGCGTTCTCGATGAACCGGCTCTGGGACCGGGCGATGGCCGGCGACCGCGCCCGCGCGCTGGTGCATGACGGGCTCTGGTTCCATCTCTCGACGCCGGCCGACCTCGCCGACGCCAGAATCGCCCTCCGCCATCCGGCAATCGGCGCGACACGATGAACCTCTTCAGCCTCCCGGCCGATATCCCGTTTCTCGACGCCCTTGCCGCCGCCTGGCTCGCGGACGCGGCGGGCGAGCCGACGCTGATCGCCGAAGGGCTGATCCTGCTCCCGACCCGCCGCGCCGCGCGCGCCCTCGCGGACGCGTTTCTGCGCCAGAGTGCCGGCCGGCCGCTGCTGTTGCCGCGGATCATCGCCTTCGGGGCCCTCGACGAAGCGCCGCTTGCGCTTGCCGGCGCGCTCGATCTCCCGCCTGCGGTGCCGCCGATGCTGCGGCTTGCCCATCTCACGCGGCTGATCCTCGCGCTCGACGGTGCCTCCGGGGCGCCGCGCAGCGCCGAGCGGGCCTGGCCGCTGGCGGTCGAACTCGCCGCCCTGATGGATGAGGCCGAGCGCGAGGGCGTCGATCTCGCCGCCGCCCTGCCGCGCGCGACGGAGGGACAATTCGCCCGCCATTGGCAGCAGACGCTGGAATTTCTTGCCATCGTCACCAGCGCCTGGCCGCGGTGGCTCGCGGCCAACGCGCTGATGAACCCGTCGGCGCGCGGGGTCGCGCTGATCGAGGCGCAAGCCGAGGCCTGGCGCCGCGCCGCGCCGGAGACGCCGATCTGGGCGGCGGGCAGCGCCGGCGGGATTCCGGCGGTGGCGCGGCTGCTCGGCGTCGTCGCGCGGCTGCCGCGCGGGCGCGTGGTGCTGCCCGGCTTCGACGGCGATGTTCCGGTCGAGAACGGCGCGGTTTTTCCGCCCGAGACCCACCCCGCGGCGGGGATGCACCGCCTGCTCGCCGCCATCGGCGCGACGCCGGGCGATGTCCGCCCCTGGGAGGAGAGCCCCTGGGGAGAGAGCCCCTGGGGGGAGCCCCGGAAGACGGCGCGCGCCGGCCTTGCGCCCGGGCGGGCGGCGATCCTGGCGCGGGCACTCCTCCCCGCCGGGGCGCTCGATCGCTGGCGGGAGGGGAGTGTCCCCGACCTCCCAGGAATCACCCGCCTCGAAGCCGCCGATGAGCATCAGGAGGCGCAGGCGATCGCGCTGATCCTGCGCGGCGCCCTGGAGCGGCCAGAGGGACACCCTGGGGCACGGGCGGCGCTGGTGACGCCGGATCGCGATCTCGCGCTCCGGGTCGCGGCCGAACTCGCGCGCTACGGCGTCATCGTCGATGACAGTGCCGGCGAGGCATTGGGCGAAACCCCGCCTTCGGTGTTTCTTCGCCTGCTCGCTAGCGCCTGGGCGGAGGATCTCGCGCCGGTGCCGCTGCTCGCCCTCCTCAAGCACCCGTATGCCGCCGCTGGCCTGGCGACGGACGCCGCCCGCGATCTCGCCCGCCGGCTCGAACTGGCGGCGCTGCGCGGGCCGCGCCCGCCGGGAGGGATCGTCGGGCTGCGCCGCGTTCTCGCCGAGGTCGCCGAGCGCGAGGCGCTGGAGGATTTCATCACCCGCATCGCCGAGGCGCTGGCGCCCTTGTCGCGGCTCGCCGCCGGGGTTGAACCGGTGCCGGCCGAAACCCTGCTCACCGCCCTGATCGAGGCCGGCGAAGCCCTCGCCGCGACCGATGCGCAAGTCGGCGCGGCGCGGCTCTGGGCGTTCGAGGAAGGGGGCGCGCTCGCCGAACTGCTCGCCGAGGCGCTGGCGGCGCTCGCGGTTTTGCCGCCGCTTCCGGCCGCCTCTCTCCCCGGCCTTCTCGACGCCTTGCTCGCCGGCGCGGTGGTGCGCTCGCGCCGGGCCTTGCGCGGGCGGGCGGGCACCGAGCATCCGCGCGTCTTCATCTGGGGGCTGCTGGAGGCGCGGCGGCAAAGCGCCGAGCTGATCGTGCTCGGCGGGCTCGCCGAGGGGGTCTGGCCGCCGAGCGTCGATCCCGGCCCCTGGCTCAGCCGGCCGATGCGCGCCGCGATCGGCTTGCCGAGCCCGGAAGCGGCGATCGGCCAGAGCGCGCATGATTTCGTCATGGCCGCCTGTTCCGCGCCGGAGGTGGTGTTCTCCTGCCCGCGGCAGCGCGAACGCGCCCCGGTGGTGCCGGCGCGCTGGCTCACCCGGCTGGATGCGATGCTCGAAACCCCGCTCCGGCGCCACCCGGCGGCGGAATGGGCGGCGGCGATCGACCAGCCGGCGGGGAAGCCGCGCCCGGTCGCGCCGCCGGCGCCGCGGCCGCCGGCCGCCCTGCGCCCGCGCCGCCTCACCGTCACCGAGATCGAGACCCTTTTTGCCGATCCCTACGCCATCTACGCCCGGCATATTCTCGGCCTGAAGCCGCTCGCCCCGCTCGACCCGCCGATCGGGCGGGCGGATTTCGGCGTCATCGTGCATCGCGCCTTGCGCCGCTTTTGTGACCGCCTCCCGACCCTTGCCAGCACCACGGACATGGCCGGAGCGCTCGAGAACGAGGTCGAGGAAGCGCTCCTCAAGGCGGCGATCCGCCCGGCGCTGGCCACCTGGTGGCGCCCGCGCCTGCGGCGTATCGCGCACTGGGTCGCGGGGTGGGAAATGGCGCGCGGCCCCGCCCCGCACCAAGCCGCCGAGCGCGCCGGCGAATGGGTATTGCCGGCCGCCGGCGGCTTCACCCTCGCCGGCCGCGCCGACCGGATCGAGCGCGACGCGGCGGGCGGCATCATTCTGATCGATTTCAAGACCGGTCGCGTCCCGAGCGAGCGCGAGGTCGCGCTCGGAGGCGCACCACAGCTTCCCCTGGAGGCGGCGATGGCGGAAGCCGGCGCGTTTGGTCAGGAATTCCAAGGCCCGGTGACCTCCCTCCTCTATCTTCACCTGACCGGCGGCGTCACGCCGGGGGCGGAGCGGGCATTGTTCGCGGCCGATGCGGCCACGCTCGCCCGCGTGGTCGCGGCGACCAGGGTGCTGCTGCTTGACTGCATCAAAGCCTTCGCCGACGAGGCGACGCCGTATCGGGCGAACCCGCCGCCCCCGGGGCGGGCCTCGTGGCGTTCGGACTACGCGGCGCTGGCGCGCCAAAGCGAGTGGCAGGTGGTCTCGCCGGAGGGCAGCGATGATGACGGCTGAGCCGGCGGCGCGGGCGGACGGTCATCAGCGCCTGGCGTCCGATCCCGCGACCTCGGCCTTCGTCGATGCCTCGGCCGGGGCGGGCAAGACCAAGCTCCTGACCGACCGGATTCTGCGCCTGATGCTGGCCGGCACCGACCCCGGCAAGATTCTCTGCCTCACCTATACCCGCGCCGCCGCGGCCGAGATGGCGCTTCGGCTCAATGCCGTGCTCGCCGACTGGGTTCGTCTCGGCGATGACGCGCTCGCTGGCGCGCTGGCCAGGCTGGGCGTGAGTGCGACCCCCGCGGCACGGGCGGCGGCGCGGCAGCTTTTCGCGCGCGTCCTGGAACTGCCCGGCGGGATGCGGATCTCGACCATCCACGCCTTCTGCCAATCGGTGCTGCGGCGCTTTCCGCTCGAAGCCGGACTTTCGCCGCATTTCCGCCTGATCGAGGACGGCGACGCGGCGGCGGCGATGGCGGCCTCGCGCGAGGCGGCGCTGGCCGGGATCGCCGGGCGGGCGGCGGATGAGGCGGCGCTCGACCATCTCGCCGCGTTCATCGACGAGAACGGGTTTTCCGACCTGATCGAGCGGATCGGCGCCGAGGCCGGGCGCCTCGCGGCGTTTCATCGCCTCGGCCCGGAGGGGCAGCTTGCGGCGCTGCGCCGGGTTTTCGGCCTCACCGTCGCGGACGAGGGGGCGCTTTTGGCCGGCGCCGTGCAACCGGCCGGGGAAGATCGTTTGCGTGAGAGTTTGCAAAACATTGCCGAGCGCGGCTCGCCTGCCGTTCGCGCGCGGGCGGTGAAGATGCTGGACTGGCTTGCGCTTTCCCTGGCCGAGCGCGCCGCGCAATGGCCCGCCTGGCGTGATCTTTTTTGTAATATGAATGGCGCGCCGACCGCTGCTCAGAATCTCGTCAATGACAGGCTGCGCGCCGCCGCGCCCGGCCTTGCCGACGCCGTCGATGCCGCGCAGGCGCATGTTCTGGCGATCGAGGATCAGCGCGCGGCACTGGCGCAAATGGCCGCGACCGCCGCACTCGTCCGCCTCGCCGGCCCGGTCGCCGCGCGCTATGCCGCGTTCAAGGAAGAGGCGGGATTTCTCGACTATGCCGATCTCATCGGCCGCACCGCCGCTCTCCTCGCCGCCGAGCGGGTCGGCTGGGTGCTTTACAAGCTCGATGGCGGGCTCGATCATCTGCTGATCGACGAGGCGCAGGATACCGCCCCGGCGCAATGGCGGATCGCGCAAGCGCTGAGCGGCGAATTCTTCGCCGGCGCCGGCGCGCGCGAGACCCGGCGGACGGTGTTCGCGGTGGGGGATGCCAAGCAGTCGATCTATTCCTTCCAGGGCGCCGATCCGAACGCCCTCGGTCCCGCCCGCGACGCCTGGCGGGACGCGGTCACGCGCGCCGGCGAGACCTGGCGCGAGGTGCCGCTCGATGTGTCGTTCCGCTCGACGGCGCCGGTCTTGCAGTTGGTGGACGCCGTGTTCGCCGATGGCGAGGCGCGGCGCGGCGTGGTCGCGGAGGGCGCGACGCTCCGGCATTTCGCCGCCCGCGCCGGCGCCGCCGGGCGGGTGGACCTCTGGCCGCTGCTCGTCCCCGCGGCGGAAGACGGCGCCGAACCGAAGGAGAGGCCGGCGCCGGAGCGCCTGGCGACGGCGCTCGCCGCCTGGATCGCGGGCCGGCTCGCGCAAGCAACCCCGCTCCCCTCGCGCGGCCCGCTTCGCGCCGGCGATATCCTGGTGCTGGTGCGCCAGCGTGACGGGTTCTCGGCGGCGCTGGTGCGGGCGCTGAAGGCGCAAGGGGTGAAAATCGCCGGGCTCGACCGTCTTTCGCTCACCGAACAGCCGGCCGCCGCCGATCTTCTGACCCTCTGCGACGTGCTGCTTTTGCCCGAGGATGAGCTGTCGCTGGCCGCCTTGCTGGTGAGCCCGCTCGGCGGACTCGGCGACGAAAGTTTGATGGCGCTCGCGCTCGGGCGGCGTGAGGGGCTGTGGCCGACCCTTCTCGCCCGCGCCGGGGAGCGGCCGGAATGGCGGGCGGCGGCGGATTTTCTGCGAGCACTGCGCGCCCGCGTCGATTTCACCACCCCCTACGCGCTGCTCGCCGAGGCGCTGGGGCGGCTTGGCGGGCGGGCGCGGCTCTATGCCCGGCTCGGCCCGGAGGCGGCGGAGCCGGTCGATGAATTCCTCGCCGCCGCCCGCGCCTACGCCGCCACCCACCCGCCTTCGTTGCAGGGCTTCGTCCACTGGCTGCGTGGCGCCGGCGCCGAGGTCAAGCGGGCGCCCGAGGCGGCGGGGGATGCGGTGCGGATCATGACCGTCCACGGCGCCAAGGGCTTGCAGGCGCCGCTGGTCATCCTCCCCGACACCACGCGCCTGCCGCCGGCGGAAAAATCACCGCTATTCTGGACCCCCGACCCGCTCGGCGGAGGCGAGGTGCCGCTCTGGAGCCCGCGCAAGGAGATGCGGGCGGTTTCGTTCTCGCAAGCGGTGCTGGCGGAAAAAGCGCTGCGGCAGGAGGAATATAACCGCCTGCTCTACGTCGCCCTCACCCGCGCCGAGGATTGGCTCGTGGTCTGCGGCTGGCAGGGGAAGAGGGCCGCGTCGGAGGCGAGCTGGTACCGGCTGATCGAGCGCGGGATGGCGCGGCTTCCCGGCGCCGCGGAGGAGCCCTGCCCCGAACTCGACCGCCATGGCGAGATGAGGCGCCGGTTTTTCGCCACCCCGCAAACCGCGCCGGCCGCCGCCCCCGGCCCGGAAGCGGCCGTCCCGCCGCCGCCGCTGCCCGGCTTCGTCGGCCGCGCCCCCGCCTGGCAGCCAGCGCCGCCGCCGCCCGAGCCGGTGCTGCCGCAGCCGCTGGCGCCAAGCCGCCCGGAGGGGGTGGAGGATGGGCCGCTCCCCGCCGCCGCCTCGCCGCTCGCCACCTTCGCCGAGAGGGCGGCGGGGCGCGGCAAGCAAGCCGGCATCGCCCGCGGCCGGCTGATCCACGCGCTCCTCCAGCACCTCCCCGATCTCCCGTCGGCAGAACGCGCTTCGGCGGCGCGGGATTTTCTCGCCCGCCCCAGCCATGGCCTCGATGCCGGGACCGCCGCACGGCTCGCCCGGGAAACCCTCGCCTTGCTCGACCACCCGACACTGGCTCCGCTTTTCGGCCCCGCCGGCCGCGCCGAGGTGCCGATCACCGGCTGCCTCGCGACCAAGGCGGGCGGGCGCGTGGTCGGCGGCCTCATCGACCGGCTCGCCGTGCTTCCCGATCGCGTCCTGATCGCCGATTACAAGACCGGCCGCGCCGTGCCGGCGGAGATGGCCGCGACACCGCGCCCCTATCTTCGCCAGATCGCCGCCTATCGCGCGATCCTCGCGGCGATCTACCCCGGGCGGGAGGTGGTCTGCGCCCTGGTCTGGACCGCCGCCGGGCGCGTCGATGTTCTGCCCGAAGCCCTCCTCGATCCGCTCGCCCCGGCATGAGCGGGCCGCTTGATCGGCCGCCCTCAGCGCCCTATTCTGATAGTCGAAACCCTCAGGAGTCTCACGATGAGCGCACATACCAAACCCGTCACCGACGCGAATTTCGCGGCCGAGGTGTTGCAAGCCCCGGGGCCGGTGCTGGTGGATTTCTGGGCCGAACGGTGCGGCCCGTGCCGCATGGTCGCCCCGGCGCTGGAAGAGATCGGGCAGGAATATGCCGGTCGGCTGACCGTCGCCAAGGTCAATGTCGATGAAAACCCGATGACCCCGAACCAGTATTCGGTGCGCGGCATCCCGACCATGATCCTGTTCAAGGATGGCAAGCCGGCGGCGACGCAGGTCGGCGCGTTGCCCAAGTCGCGCCTCAAAACCTGGATCGATAGTGCTATCTGATTTATTGGCTTTGTAGAAATACTTCTTTTTCTGAAGAAAAAGAAGCAAAAAGACTTTCTTCCCGTTTTTCGGAGTGGGCAGTGCCGCAGGCACTGCCCACCGAGATAAAAGTTTTTGGTTCTTTTTTAAAAAAGAACAATTCTTCTTATTTCGTTCCCTATCTTTTTTCGCCGACTACTGCCCGCAGGCGGGCGAGCGCCCGGGGGCGGCCGATCAGGGGCAGCAGGGCCGCGAGTTCGGGGCCTTCCTCGGCGCCGGTGAGGACGCGGCGCAGCGGATGGAACAGCGCCTTGCCGCGCCGCCCGCTCGCTGCGCGCAACCCCTCGGTCCAGCGCTTCCACACCGTCTCATCCCAGGGCTCGGGCGGCAGGAGATCGGCGGCGAGGCCGAGGAAACCGGCATCCTCGGGCGCTGCGGCCGGCACCATGATGTCGCCATCGGTCACCGCCCACCATTCCTCCGCCTCGCGCAGGAGATCGAGATTGCCGCGCACCGCCTGCCAGAATGCCTCCGTCGCGCCGGCGGGCAGACGTGAGGCGACCTCCGCGAACCCGAGGTGATGCAAAACCCGGCGGTTGAGCGCCAGCAACTGGCGGAGATCGAATCGCGCGGCGGAGGCCGAAAACGCGCCGAGATCGAAACTCGCGGCTAATTCCGCGAGCGGCAGCGGCTCGGGATCGAGGGAACTGCCGAGCCGGGCGAGATAGGCGGCGAGGGCTGCGGGCTCGATCCCATCGCGGCGCAGCGTCCTGAGCGAAAGGCTCTGGAGGCGTTTGGAGAGCTTGCCGCCGTCGCTATCGGTGAGCAGCGGCAGATGGGCGAACCGCATCGCCGCCGGCGTTTTGCCCCCGGACGCCTCGCCGAGCGCGGCGAAGAGGTCGATCTGCACGCCGGTATTGGTGATGTGGTCCTCGCCACGAATGATATGGGTGATGCCCTCGGCGAGATCGTCCACCACCGAGGTGAAGGTGTAAAGCGGCGTGCCATCGGCGCGGATCAGCACTGGGTCGGAGACTGCGGGCAGCTTCACCTGACGCGCGCCGAGCACCAGATCCTCCCAGGCGACCGCGCCAGCGGAGAGACGAAACCGCCAATAGGGCCGCTTGCCGCCAGCCTCGGCGGCTTCGCGCTGCTCCTGTGTCAGGCGCAGCATGGCGCGGTCATAGACCGGGGCCTGGCCGCGCTTGAGCCGCGCCTCGCGTTTCGCGCGCAGCTCTTCCTCGCTCTCGAAACAGGGATAGAGCCGGCCGGCGGCGCGGAGGCGCAGGGCGGCCTCGCGATAGCGATCGAGCCGCTCGGACTGGCGGAACGTCGCCTCCCAGGCGAGGCCGAGCCAGCGCAGATCCTGCATGATCGCCTCGGCGAACTCGGGGCGTGAGCGCGCTTCATCGGTATCGTCGAGGCGGAGCAGGACATGCCCGGCATGGCGCCGCGCGAAGAGGAAATTGGCGAGCGCGATGCGGGCATTGCCGACATGGAGATGCCCGGTCGGGCTCGGGGCGAAGCGGACGCGAACGGTCATGCCCCATCCTCATCGTTATCCCCGTTGGCATCCCCGTCGGCATCCTGGCGCGGATCGAGGGCGCGCCAGTCGCGCGCCTCGGCCGAGGCGGGCTGGGCGGCGAAATCGGCGCATTCGCTTTCGCTCCGAAACCCCGCCTCGCCGCCGGCGACGATTTCCGCATCCTCGCCGAAGGCGCGCCAGGCGGCGAGGATCGTCCCCGCATCGGCGTTGCGCGCCGAGGCCTCGCGGCAGCGCTCGATACTGTCGCGGACATAGGCGCGGGCGAAGGCATTGGCCTGCATCAGCGTCGGAAAACCGCCGATCTCCTCGACGATGCCCTCCTCGGCGCCGCCGGAATGGTCACGAATGCGCACCCGCCAGCCGCCTTGCGGGGCGAACAGATCGGCGAAATCGCTCATCGCACGAGGCCGGTGAAGCCGTTGGTGATCGGGTAGCGGCGGTCGCGCCCGAAGGCGCGCGGGGTGATTTTCACCCCCGGCGGCGCCTGCCGGCGCTTGTATTCGGCGCGGTCGAGCATTTTCCAGACCCGCAGCACGGTCTCGCGCGGAAACCCCTCGGCGACCAGCGTCTCGACCGATTTCTCGCCCTCGACGAGGCCGGCGAGAATGCCATCGAGGAGGTCATAGGGCGGCAGGCTGTCCTGGTCGGTCTGGTTCGGCTTGAGTTCGGCCGAGGGCGGTTTTTCGATCACGCGGGCCGGAATAACCACGCCCGCCGGGCCGCGCGCGCCCTCTGGGCGGTGGTCGTTGCGCCAGCGCGAGAGGGCAAAGACGGTGGTTTTATAGACATCCTTCAACACCGAATAGCCGCCGCACATATCGCCATAAAGCGTCGCATAACCCACTGACATTTCGCTTTTATTGCCGGTGGTGAGGAGCATGTGGCCGAATTTGTTGGACAGCGCCATCAGGATCAGCCCGCGGGCCCGGGACTGGATGTTCTCCTCCGTCGCGTCCGCCGCGCGCCCGGCGAAAGCGGGCGCCAGGGCCTGCTCGAAGGCCGCCATCGCCGGCGTGATCGCGATGGTGTCGCAGCGAATGCCGAGCAGGTTCGCCACTTCGGCCGCGTCTTCCAGGCTTTCCTCGCTGGTATAGGGGCTCGGCAGCATCACCGCGCGCACCCGTTCGGGCCCCAGCGCATCGACCGCGACGGCGGCCGAGAGCGCGCTGTCGATCCCGCCCGAGAGGCCGAGCAGAACGCCGGGAAAGCCGTTTTTGCCGACGTAATCGGCAAGCCCCAGCATCATGCCGTGGTAGGTCTGGGCGAGCACCGAAGGCTCGGGCGCGATCGTGCCGGGATCACAGACCAGCCCGGCCGCCGTCCGCCGCCAGGTGGTGAGCGTCACCGCTTCCCGGAACCACGGCAATTGATGGGCCAATGTGCGATCGGCGTTGAGCACGAACGAGGCGCCCTCGAACACCAGTTCGTCCTGGCCGCCGATTTGCGCGCAAAACACGAAGGGAAGCCCGGTTTCGACCACCCGCGAGACCGCGAGCGCGAGGCGCTGGTCCTGTTTTCCGACCTCGAACGGCGAGGCGTTGATCGAGAGCAGCATCTCCGCCCCGCTTTCGGTCAAAGTTTCGGGGACGGCGGGAAGCCACCAATCCTCGCACACCAGGACGCCGAGGCGAAAGCCGCGAAAGGCGATCGGGCCGGGCGCCGGGCCGGCATCGAACAGGCGCTTTTCGTCGAACACGCCATAATTGGGCAATTCGTGCTTGGCGCGGCGGGCGAGAATTTTCCCCTCGCCAAGCAGGAACGCGGCGTTGTGGAGCTTCCCGCCGTCCCGCCACGGCCCGCCGACGATGAGCGCCGGCCCGCCATCCGCGGTCTCGGCGGCGAGTGCCTCGATCCGCTCGGCGCAGGCGGCGATGAAGGCGGGTTTGCGCACCAGATCCTCGGGCGGATAGCCGCAGATCGAGAATTCCGGCGCGACCACGAGATCGGCGCCGAGGCGCGCGGCCTCGGCGCGGGCGGCGCGGAGTTTTTGCGCGATCTCATCCAATGCCCCGAGCCGCGGGTTGAGCTGGGCGAGCGCGATTGTGAGCGTCTCCGACATCGTCCGGCCTCAGCCCGGCCCGCCCGCGGCCTGGCGGCGGAGGAGGAATTCGCGCCCCAGCTTCACCCGCGGAACTCCATTATATTCAATGACATCGGCGGTGGCGTAGGTCTCGTTCCAGGCCTCGGGGATGAAGCTGCCGGTGCCGACGAGGTCGATCGGCGCGCGGGCGTCCGCCATGACGCGGCATTTCTCGACCGTGAAGCCCGACGAGACGATGATGCGCACTTGCGCGAATCCGGCCGCGTCCAGGGCCTCGCGCACGCGCCAGATGGCGGCGGCCGAAACCCCGGTGCCGATCAGGGCGTGCAGCTCGGCATGGCTGCGATAGCGGCGGATGGCGCCCGGCGCGTGGCGTTCCAAGACGGCATAGCTCTCGCCGGGATCGAGCCCCTCGATGAAACGCCCGCCATGGGTGTCGAGCCGCACCGCGAGATCGCCGCGCGCCGCGAGATCGGAAAAATGACGGCAGATTTCGAGCCCGTCGCTGACCTCGCGGCCGAAATAATCGACCAGCACGGTGAGGTTTTCATCGGGGTAGGTCGCGCGGAACATCTCGGCGGCGCGCAGCGTCGAGCCGGCATAGCCGATCAGCGCATGCGGCATGGTGCCGAGCCCGCGTTTGGTGCCGAACCAATGCGCCGTCGCGTCATTGGCGTTGCCGATGAAGCCGCGCGCGCCCTCGCGCTTGGCCGCCTCGCTGCCGATGGCGGCGGCATAGGCCATCATCTCCTGCATCTCCGCCCCGGCGCAATGCCGCGCCTCCATGGCGAGAAACCCGACTTCCGGGAGAGCGAGGCTCATTTGATACGCATTATGCGCGGCAACGCAGGGGGCGCCGAGTTTTTGCAGAAACAGGGTTTCGAGGTCGGCGAGCTTAACGAGGCTGCCGCTGAGATAGGCGATCGGCTCGCCGGCGCCGACCCAGGTGCCCTCGGCATGGAGCAGCTCGATCTCGAACCGCGTCGCGCGCGCCCGCTCCACCTCGCGCAGCCAGTCGATCATCAGGCGCGGCGCCGAGATCACCGGGCGGCGCAGAAACAAGGCATAGGTCACCCGGGCATCGCCGAACCGCGCCGCGACCTCGCGGGTGCGGTTGAAATAGCTGTCGGTGCGGGCGGCGATTTCCCGCTCCAGCCCGGCATTCTGCTCCGACTCTGGGCCCGGCGCCGTCTTGCTCATTGCGCGGCGACCGCCGGGGCGGGATCGAGGCCGGCGCGGCGCGCTTGCAGCTCGGCGGCGAGCAGGAAGGCGAGTTCGAGCGATTGGCCGGCATTGAGTCTCGGGTCGCAAAACGTCTCGTAGCGGACGCCGAGATCGGCCTCGGTGAGCTGATGCGCGCCGCCGATGCATTCGGTGACGTTCTGGCCGGTCATTTCCACATGCATGCCGCCCGCCCGGCTGCCCTCCGCCTGGTGGGCATCGAAGAAGCCGCGCACCTCGGCGAGAATGGCATCGAAGCTCCGCGTCTTGACGTGGGCGGCGGTGGTGGTGGTGTTGCCGTGCATCGGGTCGCACACCCAGAGCACGGGGATGCCGGCGCTTTGCACCGCGCGGAGCAGCGGCGGCAATTTCGCCGCGACCTTCTCCGCCCCCATGCGGCTGATCAGCGTGAGGCGGCCGGGCACCCCCTCGGGGTTGAGGGTCTCGACGAGACGGACCAGTTCGTCCGGCGCCATCGACGGCCCGATTTTGAGGCCGATCGGGTTTTTCACCCCGCGCAGGAATTCGACATGGGCGCCATCGGGCTGGCGCGTGCGGTCGCCGATCCAGAGAAAATGCGCCGAACAGGCATACCATTCCCCGGTCGTCGAATCGATCCGGGTCAGCGCCTGTTCATAGGGCAGAAGCAGCGCCTCGTGGCTGGTATAGAAATCGGTCTCGTGGATTTGCGGCGTGGTCGCGCTGGTCATGCCGCAGGCGGCCATGAAGCCGAGCGTCTCGTCGATCCGCGCGGCGAGGTCGCGATAGCGCGCGGCGAGCGGCGAGCGCTCGACGAAATCGAGATTCCAGCGATGCACCTGATGCAGATCGGCATAGCCGCCGGAAGCGAAGGCGCGCAGCAGATTGAGCGTGCCGGCGGACTGGAAATAGCCCGCTTCCATCCGCGCCGGATCGGGGATGCGGGCCGCGGGCGTGAACTCGGCGCCGTTGATGTTGTCGCCGCGATAGCTCGGCAGCGTCATGTCGCCCTGGGTTTCGGTGTCCGAACTGCGCGGCTTGGCGTATTGCCCGGCCATGCGGCCGAGCTTCACCACCGGCACGCGCGCGCCAAAGGTCAGCACCACCGCCATCTGCAAGAGGACGCGGAACGTGTCGCGGATGACATTGGCGGTGAAATCGGCGAAGCTCTCGGCGCAATCGCCGCCTTGGAGCACGAAGGCCCGCCCCGCCGCCGCCTCGCCCAAGACGGCGCGGAGCCGCCGCGCCTCGCCCGCGAACACCAGCGGCGGATAGTGCGAAAGCCGCCCCTCGACGGCGGCGAGCCGCTCGCGGTCGGGATAGACCGGCGCCTGCCAGATCGGCCGTGCCCGCCAAGTCTCGGGCGACCAAGTCTCGGGCGACCGAGTCTCGGGCGACCAGCGAGAAGCAGGAGACGCCGCAGGTTTTTCAGCCATCATCCACCCAAATCACGAAATACCGCAGCGCGAAGGCGTAAAGCCTTTCCCGCGCCTCGGCAACTGCCGCCCATTACCCGGCCGGCCGGGCGCGGCGGCGCATGAAGCGCCGGGCGATACGGACCAGGCGCGGCATGGTGGCGGGCTTGATCAGGCGCGGGTCATAGCCGGAGAGGCGGCGATCGTTCTCGGTGAGGCAGATATCGAGCAATTCGGCGGGGTCGATTTCCCCGACGACGGCTTCCGAGCCCTTGGCGGTGAAATTGGCGTCCTGCGGGGTGCCGTTGACGTCGCGGGCGATGCCGATCCGCTCCCGGATCAGGAACAGCCAGACGGCGGCGGTCTTGAGCAGGAACCAAGGCCGCCGCCAGAGCGGCATCCGGCGCTTGTACCAGGTGATCCAGTTGATGAAAAACAGGATATGGCGGCCTTCCTCCTGGATCACCGGCTCGAAGGTTTCGACCAGCTCGGGCGGAAAAAAGCCGGAGCGGCGGGCGAGTTCGAACAGGCCGAAAGCGAAGAAACTGTCGATGCACTCGGAATAGCCGGTGACCATGAAGGCCCATTCGGGATCGCGCGGCGCGACATACTCGGGCTCGGGGGCAAGCGCGATGCCATAGGCGGCGACGAGGCGGGAAAGCACCTCCTTGTGCCGGTTTTCCTCGAACGCCATGCGCTCCAGCGCCTCGCGCAGCGGCTGCGCGGTGACGCGCGCGGCAAACGCCAGAATCCGGAGCCGCGCGCGGCCCTCGGTCTGCACCGCGATGTCCCAGATCGGGAGTGAAATCAGCCGCTGGCGGGCCGCGTCAGCGAGCTTCGGCCAGGCGATCACCGCCGGCTTGTAGGGGTTGAAGGTGTCGAGCAGCATGCGGCTCATCATCCGCATATACTCGTCCCCGCCGCGATCGAGCCGGCCGGGAACCTGATACTGCCAGTGCCGCGCGGCGTGATCGGCGGCTTCGATGAGAGCGCTATCGGTCATATGGAAAAATCCTCGATCGGCGAACGCGACCCGAGAGGGGCGGGGATGGGGCGAGCGATGGGACTCGAACCCACGGCATCCAAGACCACAACCTGGCGCTCTACCAACTGAGCTACGCCCGCCATCCCTGCCCCGCCGTTTAGGCCGATCATTTGGCTGCCGTCAACGCTCCGCGTGGCAAGCCGGGCGCCGTGGCAAAATGGGCGGCAAGCCGCGCCACCGCCGCATCCAGCACCTCCGGACGCTTGCAGAAGGCGAAGCGGACGTAATCCTTCGGCGGCGGGCCGGCATAGAAGGCCGAGACCGGGATCGCCGCGACCCCGGCCTGCTCGGTGATATGGCGGCAGAACGCGGTGTCATCGCCGGGAAAGCCGAGCGCCGAGACATCGGCGATGAGGAAATAGCTGCCATGGGTCGCGAGCACGCGCATGCCGAGCCCCATGAGCCCGGCGGCGAGACGGTCGCGCCGCGCCGCGAGATCGGCGCCGAGGGAGGCGAAATAGGACTCCTCCTTGGCGAGCCCGAGCGCGACCGCGCGCTGGAGATTGGGCGGTGTCGTGAAGGTGAGATTCTGGTGCGCCTTGGCGACGATCCCGGCGATCGGGGCCGCGGCGGTGACGTAGCCTACCTTCCAGCCGGTCAGGCTGAAGGTCTTGCCGGCGCTGCCGATCCGCATCACCCGCTCGCGCATGCCGGGGAGCGTCATCAGCGGGATATGGCGATAGCCGTCGAACACCAGATGCTCGTAAACCTCGTCGCACACCGCATAGGCGTCATGCCGCTGGAGAAGCCCGGCGATGACGCCGAGTTCGTCGGCGCTGAACACTTTTCCAGTCGGGTTCATCGGCGAATTGAGCAGGATCGCCTTGGTGCGCGGGCCGAACGCGGCGGCGAGTTCGTCGCGCGGCAGCGCCCAGTCGGGCGGCGAGAGGCGCACCAGCCGCGCTACCGCCCCGAGCAGGCGGACGACCGGGAGGTAGGTGTCATAAAGCGGCTCGATCAGCACCACCTCGTCGCCGGGATCGAGCAGCGCCATCAGGCAGGCGGTGATCGCCTCCGTCGCCCCCGAGGTCACCACCACCTCGCGCAGCGGATCGACCTCGAGGCCGTAAAAGCGCCGATTCGCCGAAGCCACCGCGGCGCGGAGTTCCGGCACGCCGGCGAGCGGCGGGTATTGGTTGCGCTGGTCCATCAGGGCTGCGGCGGCGGCGGCGATGACGTCCTCCGGCCCGTCGGTGTCGGGAAAACCCTGGCCGAGATTGATCGCGTCATGGGCGGTGGCCAGCGCCGACATCACCGTGAAGATCGTCGTCTCGGTCGCGGCCAGCAGCGAATTCAGGGCTTTCATCGGCAGGTTTCCTTGAGTAGCCGGGGACTATGCCGAGCCGGCGCCACGCCGCCAAGATGGAATATGCCCGAAATTTAGGCGCCCCGCCCAAGATGCGTCCTCAGGGCAGCCGGCGACGGGGGTGGGAACCGCCGGAAAGGCGGCGCGCGCGGGCGGTTGCGGTTGTGGCATGAGACGTGCAAATCTGCTTTCAAATCTGCTATCCCGCGCCGCTTGCCCGCGCCGCGCGGGAGGGTTGGCGGGTTGCGCTGTTCTTGCCGCGGGACGCAGCCGGAGCCGATGGAACGCATGAAAAAGATCGAAGCCGTCATCAAGCCGTTCAAGCTCGACGAAGTGAAGGAAGCCCTGCACGAGGTCGGGCTGCAAGGCATCACCGTGCTCGAAGCCAAGGGCTTCGGCCGCCAGAAAGGCCATACCGAGCTTTATCGCGGGGCCGAATACGTGGTCGACTTCCTGCCCAAGGTGAAGATCGAGGTGGTTTGCCAGGACGACATCGTCGAGCGCGCGGTGGAGGCGATCATGAACGCCGCCCGCACCGGGCGGATCGGCGATGGCAAGATTTTCATCAGCACGATCGAGGAGGTGATCCGCATCCGCACCGGCGAGCGCGGCGAGGAGGCGATCTGAAGCGCCGGCGATAGGCCGGCGGCACCGCGATCCGGCTTTCCGTCAGCTTGCGAACCGTCTAAACATTGGCTCTCCCGGCGCCGGCCTCACCGGCGTCCCCGTCTCCATGAACCAAGCGTCACGACCAACAGGATCACGACAAGGACACCGCCAGGCCGCCGACAACAAAGGCGCGTGGTGAACTCGGCTCCAGCAAACCATGAGAAAGGGTTAAAAAAAACTATGGCGAAGAAGGCCCCAGAAGCCGCGAGCGGCGTGGACAAGGTGATGGAGATGCTCAAGAAGCACTCCGTCGAATATGTCGATCTCCGCTTCACCGATCCGCGCGGTAAGTGGCAGCACACGGCGCAGCACGTCTCGACGATCGACGAGGAGGCGTTCCGCGACGGCATCATGTTCGACGGCTCCTCGATCGCCGGCTGGAAGGCGATCAACGAGAGCGACATGATCCTGATGCCGGATGCCGCGACGGCGGTGATGGATCCGTTCGCGGCCAAGCCGTCGCTGATTCTGTTTTGCGACATCGTCGAGCCCTCGACCGGCCAGGCCTATCACCGCGACCCGCGCAGCACGGCGAAGAAGGCCGAGGCCTATCTCCGCGCGACCGGCATCGGCGATACCGCCTCGTTCGGGCCGGAAGCCGAATTCTTCGTGTTCGACAACGTGAAATTCGGCACCGGCGGCAATTACGGCTGCTATCAGCTCGATTCGACCGAAGGGCCGCAAGCCTCGATGAAAGACTACCCGGAGGGCAATATGGGCCACCGCCCGGGGATCAAGGGCGGCTATTTCCCGGTGCCGCCGGTCGATAGCGAAAGCGACCTTCGCGCCGAAATGCTCTCGACGATGGGCGAGATGGGCGTCATCATCGAGAAGCATCACCACGAGGTGGCGCAGTCCCAGCACGAATTGGGCATGAAATTCGGCCCGCTCGTGCGCATGGCCGACCATCTGCAGATCTACAAATACTGCATCCACAACGTCGCCCACAGCTATGGCAAGACGGCGACCTTCATGCCCAAGCCGGTCTATGGCGATAACGGCTCCGGCATGCATGTGCATCAGTCGATCTGGAAGGCGGGCAAGCCGCTTTTCGCCGGCAACAGCTATGCCGATCTCTCGGAAGCCGCGCTCTATTACATCGGCGGCATCATCAAGCACGCCAAGGCGCTCAATGCCTTCACCAATCCTTCAACCAACAGCTACAAGCGCTTGATTCCGGGCTTCGAGGCGCCGGTGCTGCTCGCCTATTCGGCGCGCAACCGCTCCGCTTCCTGCCGCATCCCCTACGCGACCAGCCCCAAGGCCAAGCGCGTCGAGGTGCGTTTCCCCGACCCCGCCGCCAACCCCTATCTCGCCTTCGCGGCGATGCTGATGGCCGGCCTCGATGGCATCCGCAACAAGATCCATCCCGGCGACCCGATGGACAAGGATCTCTACGACCTGCCGCCCGAGGAGCTGAAGGGCATCCCGACGGTGTGCGGCTCGCTGCGCGAGGCGCTCGGGGCGCTGGCCGCCGATCACGAGTTCCTGCTCGCCGGCGATGTTTTCAGCAAGGACCAGATCGAGAGCTATATCGAGCTGAAATGGGGCGAGGTCTATCGTTTCGAGCACACCCCGCACCCGGTCGAGTTCGAGATGTATTACTCGGTCTGATCTCCCCGCGAGGCGATAAAAAGGCGCCCCCGCCATGCCGGGGGCGCCTTTCCTTTGTGCGTGACAACCGGGCCGCGCGCTACTCCGCCGCCACCCGCTCCGGGGCGATGGCCACGCCCCGGCGCCGGGCCTGTGCCGCGACGAGGCGCGCCATGCGGCGGAGATCGCTCTCCGTCAGCCGTAGCGCCGCATCGACCCAGAGATCGGTGATGTCGCTCAATTCCTCGAACGTCACCGGATTGACCCGCCGGCGCGCCTGGCACATCGCGTAATGCGCGTTGTGGCGGCGCTGGTCGTGGGCGATGTAGTCACGCACCGTCTCCTCGCCGAACCCGTCCTCGGCGACGACATCGACGATGCCCATCGCCTCCATCTCCGCGGCGGTATAGACCCGGCCGGAGAGGATCATTTTCTCCGCCCGCGCCGCGTCCATCCGGCGCGAGAGGAAGCTCATCGCGCCCATGCCGGGGAAGAGGTTGAACAGCACTTCCGGCAGGCCGAAACGGGCACTTCGTTCGGCGACGATCACATCCGCTGACAGCGCCGCCTCGAACCCGCCGCCGAGCGCTTCGCCTTGCACCATGCTGATGGTGATCAGCGGCAGGTGGAACGCCACATGGATGTTATACGCGACCTCGATGCAAAGCCGGGCATAGGCGCGCAGCCCCTGGCGATCATCGGCTCTGATCGCGTTCATGAACAGGGCGAGGTCGCCGCCGAGATTGAACACGCCGGGGATGCGCGAGCCGCTGACGTAGTAGCGCAGCGGCGCCTGTCCCGCTTCCCGCCGCGCCGCCTGGAGACGCGGCAGCGCCGCCTGCATCGTCGCAACGTCATGGAGCAAGGCGGAAGAAAAATGCGGACTGGCGTCGGCGCGGATGAAGCACCACAGCGCGGCAGAGGCTTCGTCGATCTCTTGATGGATCTGGGCCAGCGGGACGATCCCGCCGCTCTCGACGGCGGTCGAGGAACGAGTGTCGCGGGAGATGTCGCGGGGGAAGCTGGGTTTGGATTGGAAGGTCATGGTTGAAACTCCTGAAGGTGCCGGGGGATGCCGAGTTTTGGCGTCAGAACTGCCCGCCTGCGGCCGATTGGCGGAATGTTTGCATTTTGGCGCCGATCCCCGCTCCGATACCAGAACTTTAAACCAGGGATTTATGAATTTCTTATCTTACAACTTTTTCCGACGGCCCGCTCAGTATGTAACTCGCATTGATTGACGTTGATCAATTTTGCACCCGTTAAAATCAGCATCCCTGATGGAGAATTATAAATGGGTGTGACATAAAAACTCACGACGTGCCTGTAGATATCGCAAAGACACAGGGCAATAAATATTCAATTTTCTATTCCTGGATACGCCGCTGTTTTTCTTGATTTTGGAATATATTTCTATGTCGATAGGCATTCCAGCCGCCGCTGTTCGTTCCCGATGGCGGCGTCACGCACGGCACCTGAAAACCGTCTGCCAGAGAACCGTCGTCCGTCGCGCCGCCCGGCCTCGCCAATCCCGCGGCCTCGCCGATCCCGCTTTGCCTTCTTTCGTCTCAAGGCGCCGGTCAGGGCGCGGATATCGGCCTCGCGATCGCCGGAATCGGGCAGGCTGAGCGGCGCTGCGACGATCAGGCGAAGCCTTGCCGGCGCCTTGCGCTCGATGCGCCCGGGAATGACCGGATGTTGCTCTGGCGGAGCGCGAAGGCGGCGGCGGGCGCGGTCATCGCCGGCAGACCGAGGACCGGCGCGACTGCCCTGGGACGGCGGCTCAGTTCCAGCCGCGGGCGAGGCGCCGCACCGAAGTCGAGGCGTTGCGTTTGCCCTCCCCGGCGTAATCCTCGTGATAGGCCTCGATCTTGGCCGGGTCGTAGAGATAATTGACCATCAGCGTCGCGCTTTCCTTCATGCCCCGCTCGGAGACGTCGCCGAGCATGTTGATGCGTTCGACGCGGGCGCCATTGGAGAGGTGGAAATGCGCCACCGGATCGAGCGCCCGGCGGGGCAGGCGCGGGTTGCCCTCGAGCAGGAGATAGCGCCCGCAAAGCCGGGTCAGCGCCGGCTCCAGCGCTTTCGTGACCACCGGGTCGCGCTGCCAGCCACGCCGTTTGAGGGCGGCCGCAAGGGCCGCCGGAGCGGTTTTCTCGCCCGGCAGCGCCTTGAGCATATTGGCCGCTTCTTCCTCGGGCAAAAGCGGCCCGGCCTCGGGGTCGGCAAGCCTGGCATCGAGCCAGCGGCGGAATCCCGGGATTGGAGAAAGCGTCGCGAAGGTTTTGATACTGCGGAATTCTTGCGATAGAAGCTCGACCACCTGCTTGATCAGAAAATTGCCGAAGCTGATGCCGGCGAGGCCGCGCTGGCAATTGCTGATCGAATAGAAAATCGCCGTATCGGCGGCGTGGGGATCGGCGCCGGGGGATTTCGGGTCGAGCAGAATCTGAACATTGCTGGCGAGACCGCTGACCAGGGCGACCTCGACGAAAATCAGCGGCTCCAGCTTCATGCGCGGATGAAAGAAGGCATAGCAGCGGCGGTCCGAATCGAGCCGGTTCTTGAGATCGCGCCAGGAGCGGATCTCATGCACCGCCTCATACCCCGCGAGGCGCTCGAGCAGCAGCGCCGGGCTGCTCCAGTCGATACGCTGCAATTCGAGAAAGCCGAGATCGAACCAATGCTCGAGCAGATGCTTGAGATCGGCCTCGAGCCCGGCGAGATGGGGGTCGGCGCGGCCGAGATCGAGCAGCGAGGCGCGGAGATCGACGAGGAATTTGACCCCGTCGGGGATGCTCGCGAACTGGGTCAGCAGCCGCGCCCGCGGCGGCTCCAGCATCCGGCGAAGAGCCGCCCGGGCGCGCACCAGCGCCGCCGGATCGCCCGCGCCGCGCACCGCCTCATAGGCACTGGCGAGCGCGCCAGGGTCGACATCGAAGCCGGCAAGGGTGCGGAGAAACTCGCGCCGGCCGGCGTCATCGAGCAGCAGATAGGTTTGCGCGAGCCTGGCGGCGCGGTTGCGCGCGCTGACCTCGCCGCCGCGTCCGGCGAGACAGGCCCGCATCTGGCCGGCGATACTGTCATCCGCCTCGCGCCCGACGCTCGCGCCCATCTCGCGCCAGACATTGGCGATACGGCGAATGGCACGGTCGAACAGCCCGGCCGGGGCGGCAATTTCACTCATCGCATGAATCCGTCAAAAATTGGCCCGTCAAAAACTGGCCCGTCAAAAACTGGCTCGCCCAGGGCTGGTTCCGCGACATCGGTGATCCTCCGGCTAAACACTTTTATCATAATGCATGTCGCCGCCAAGCGACACATCAGCGTCAATCACGGCGGGGGCGTCAGTCACCGCGGGCGGCCGCTCGAGCGGCGCCGCCTCCGCGAGCGCCGGGGCGATCGCCGCCAGCAGATCCTCGGCGATCAGCGCCGGCCCGGCCAGCGCGCCGGCGCGGCCATGGAGCCAAACCGCCGCGAGCGCCGCCTCGAACGCCGCCAGTCCCTGTGCGAGAAGCCCGCCGATCATCCCCGCCAGCACATCGCCGCTGCCGGCGGTCGCCAGCGCCGGCGGGGCGGAGGCATTGATCGCCGCCCGCCCATCCGGCGCCGCGATAATGGTATCGGCGCCTTTGAGTACGACGACGGCACCGCTCAGACATGCCGCCGCGCGCGCCGCCGTGAGCCGGTTCGCGCCGATCGGGCCGAAGACGCGGGCGAACTCACCTTCATGCGGGGTGAGCACGGCGGCGCCACGCAGCGCTTCCGGCCTACCTCCGCAGGCGGTCAGGGCATCGGCGTCGGCGACCACGTGCCGCCCGGCGCGCAACACCGCCGGGAGCCGCGCCCGCGCCGTCGCGACCCCGAGCCCGGGGCCGCACACGATGACGTCGGCGCGCAGCTCGGCGAGTGGTACGTCGCGTATGATCAAACCCGGCGCGGCTTGGCTCAGTGGCACAAGGGACTGGACCGCAACCAGCCCGGCGCCGATCCGCCGCGCGGCCTCGGCGGCGAGCAAGGCGGCGCCCGCCATTTCGCCGGCGATGACGGCGACGGTGCCGCGGCGATATTTATGATCCGCCGCCGCCGCCCGCCGCAGCCGCCAGAGGGCCGGCTGATTGAGCAGCGCGCTCGCGCCGACCCCGCCGAGCACCGAAACCGGGAGGCCGATATCGGCGAGCACGATCTCGCCGCATAACGCCCGCCCGGGCAGCAGAAGATGGCCGGGTTTGAGACGAAAGAAGGTGACGGTGAACGCCGCCGGCGAAACCGCGCCGCGCGCCGCCCCCGTCGCCCCGTCGAGCCCGCTCGGGACATCGACGGCGACGATGCGCCGCGCCGAGGCGAGCGTTGCGGCAACGGGTTCGGGCAGCGGGCGGGAAAGCCCGGCGCCGAACACGGCATCGATCACCCAATCCGCCGACGCGGCCGCTTCCGGCGCGAACGGCGCCATGGGGCCGGACCATCTCGCCGCGGCGAGCGCGGCATCGCTCCCCGCGCGCGGCGGGGCGAGGGCGGCGAGCCGGACCGGCCAGCCGGCTTGCTGCAACAACCGCGCGGCGACATAGCCATCCCCGCCGTTATTGCCGGGACCGGCGAGCACCAGCACCCGCCCGGGCGGCAAACGCCGCCGCATCGCGCGCGCAACCGCCCTTCCCGCCGCTTCCATCAGCGCGAGCCCGGCGACGCCGGCGGCGATCGCCGCCCGATCGGCGCGCGCCATCGCCGCCGGGTCGAGCAATTCCGGCGGCGGCAAATGGCGGGGAAGCGTGCGGGCATCGAGCATCGCGCCATCTTGGCACCGCCTCGCCGGCCGGGGGAGACGATTTGTCGATGCCTGCCATGATTAACAGGCCGCGGCAGCCCCGAGCGGGTGGCGCGTTGGTGCGGGCGGTCGGACTCGAACCGACATATCCGTGAGGACGGCGGATTTTGAGTCCGCTGCGTCTACCGTTCCGCCACGCCCGCAAACCAGACGGCGGGGAAGATACACCATCGGCGACGCCGCGCCAGGGGGCACAATCTGGTCTCGCGCCGCCCACCATCCCTCCCGGCGCACATAAAAGGGGGTTTGCACCCGCCCTCCCCTCGGCTATAGGAACCGGGCCGTTCCCGGATAGCTCAGTCGGTAGAGCAAGCGGCTGTTAACCGCTGGGTCGTAGGTTCGAGTCCTACTCCGGGAGCCAATCTCATCGCCGCGATAGCCGCCATCCTCCCTCGCGACCGCGTGCGGCCGAGGCCTCAGGTGCCGGTCAGACGAAAATAGACCTTCGCCAGGGATTCGGGCAGCGTCTCCAGCCGATCGACGTGCAACACGTTGCGGGGGCCGAAAATGCGCGCAAGATCGCTCTCGCCGCGCCCGGCGAGGCCGATGCAGAATATGTCTGTCCCGGCACGGGCGAGATCCTGCACCGCGCGCCGGGCATCTTCGACGAGGTAGCGGCGATCGACGATATCGATGTCCGAGGGCTCGCCGTCGGTGATGATGAGCAGGAGCCGGCGATAGGCATCGCGGAGGGCGAGTTCCGCCCCGGCATGGCGGAGCGCGGCGCCCATGCGCGTCGAGTATCGGCCATCGAGCCCGGCGAGGCGCCGCTCCGTCCGCGCCTCGTAAGGCTGCGAGAAATCCTTGATGCGAAAATAGCGCACATCGCCGCGGCGGTTCGAGCAGAAGGCGCTGATCGCGAACGGATCGCCGACACGCTGGAGCGCCCGGCCGAACAGCGCCGCCGCCTCCACTTCGAGATCGAGAACACGCCGGCCGGAGCCGGGTACCAGATCATTGGTCGAGCGCGAGGCATCGAGGAGCAGCACAACGGCGAGATCGCGCGAGTGCCGCTCGGTTCGGGCATAGACGCGCGGATCGGGGGCGAGGCCGGCGCGCCGCTCGATCGCCGCCGCGAGCGCGGCATCGAGGTCGATCTGCTCCCCCTCCGCCTGCCGCCGCAGCCGCACCGGGCGGCTGATCCGGGCGCCACGGATCAGGGCCGCGATCCGCTCCATCAGCGCTTGGCGGCGGCCGAGCCTCGCCTGGAGCGCCAGCGCGTCCCCGATCGGGGGCGGATATTCCACCAGCGTCGTCCACTCATGCCGCGTCGCCCGGATCAGATGGTCCCATTCCGGATAGCGAGCGACCGGGATGCCGATCGCCGCGTCCAGCGCGACGGCGCGGACCCTGCCGGTCTGGATCCTGCCGGTCTGGATCCGGTCGGTCTCGCCCGCGGCCTCGCGCGCATCCGGCGATGGCGGGCGGTGCGCGTCACTCTCCAGGCGCGCCGGCCGCGGCAGCGCCGCCGCATCGGCGTCACTCGCGCCGTCATCGCCGAAATCCCAGAGGCCGAGATTGTCGTCGCGATAAAGCGGTTCCACCACATGCGTGCGCGGATTGAACTGCACCCGCATCTGGCCGAGATCATTGCCGAGCAGATTGCCGAGTTGCCGGCTGATCGCCGGATCATGCCACGCGGCGGCGGCCTCGGCGAACAGACGGCGCCCCTTCTCGACCCAGGGATTGCCGTCGTCATAGGCAGGGTCGATCAGCGCCCGCGCGAGCCGGGCCAGCAGCGAAGCCGCGCCGAGAGCGCCATCGCGGCGGGCGACGTGATGGGGCAGCCATAGCCGGCCAAGCCCCGGCAATTCGCGCCGGGCGAGATGTTCGACACGGGCATCCTCGATCAGCGAGACGAGCGCGACCTGCAGCGGCTTGAGGCCGCCGAGCGGAAACCGCGCGCCGCCGAAGCGGAGATGCGCCATCACATGCGCGACCGCGGCGCGATAGAGGTTTGCCGCATCCCGCGCCGCGACCCCGCGGAAAGCCGGCGGCAGGCGGATCACCGTGCCGGCGAAGCTGGCGCGGCGCTGGCGGCCATCCGCATCGGGCGGCGCCGCCTGCAAAAGCGGGATCTCGCCCCAGAGCATGGTGGCGAACAGGCCGAGTTGGCGATCGAGTTCGGCGAACCCGATTTCGCCCGCCGCGCGCGCGCGGGCCCCGCGGCCGGCGTCACCTTCCAGGGCAAAAAACGCCGCGCGCCGCTCTGGCGCCGCCTCGGTCGCCCGCAGGCCCTCCTGGATCCAGCGCGCGAACCCGGTCGCGCCGAGATCCTCGAGCAGGGATTCGCTGCGTTTGAGCACGGCGACCACCGGCGCCGCGCCCGATGGCGCAAGCAACGCGATGGCGCCAACCCAGCCGGCGAATGACGGGGCGTCGCGGGTGACGCGGGCGGCGGCGGGGGCGGCGGCGGCGAACGCGATGGCGGCATGTCTCCCGGCCGCCCGCGCCACTTCGCCCACCGCCCCAGCCATCGCCAGCACCGCGTCAGCTCCGACGAATGGCACCGCGGCCGGGGCATGGCGGGCATAGGCAAGAACCGCGCCGGGCGGCGCTGCCTGCGCGAGGTCATGGCAGACACGCGCGAAGTGTTCGGCCAAGGCGCCAGGAAAGGCCCGTGCCACCTGCGCGTCCATCAGCGCCAACGCCTCGCGCACCGCATCCACGCGGTCAGCCATCCCTGCCGTCAGAGGCAGGCGCTGACCGCGGCGGACAGCGCCTCCCTGACATCGGCATCATCGGTGATCGGCAAAATCAAAGCGACGCGGCAAGCGGCTTCGCGCGCGATGCCCTTGGCGAGCAGCCGCCCGGCATGGATCAGCATCCGCGTGGATGCCCCCTCCGCCAGCCCATGCCCCTTGAGATGGCGCGAGCGTGCCCCGATCGCGACCAGCCGGGCGGCATCCTCGGCATCGATCCCCGCCTCGTGCATGACGATCTCGGCCTCGACGCGAGCTTCGGGATAGTCGAACTCGATCGCGCTGAAGCGTTGTTTCGTCGATTCCTTGAGATCCTTGAGGACGCTCTGATAGCCCGGGTTATAGGAGATGACGAGCTGGAAATCAGGATGCGCGCGCGCGAGTTCGCCCTTTTTCTCGAGCGGCAGAACGCGGCGGTCATCGGTCAGCGGGTGGATCACCACCGTGGTGTCTTGCCTCGCCTCCACGATCTCATCGAGATAGCAGATCGCACCATGGCGCACGGCGAGAGTGAGCGGCCCGTCATGCCAGACGGTGCCCTCGGCATCGAGCAGATAGCGACCGACGAGATCCGACGCCGTCATGTCCTCATGACAGGCGGCGGTGACGATCGGTTTGCCGAGACGCCAGGCCATGTGTTCGACAAATCGCGTCTTGCCGCAGCCGGTCGGCCCCTTCAGCATCACCGGCATGCGCGTCGCGTAGGCAGCCTCGAACAGCGCGATCTCGTCACCCACGGCGCGGTAATAGGGTTCGGCGGTCATGTAGTGATCGGCAAGCATCATCACTCGTCCCCTCGCGCGGCTTCGGGTTGCGAACAAAACGCGGCGGGCCGCAGCATCGGCTCGCCGCGCAACGAACTCAGCGATGGCTCGCCGCTTCGTGCGGAATGCCTTCGATCGGGCATTCCTCCGTGCCCACCGTCGAGCGGGTCAGCGCCTCCACCATCTCGCGTGTGGCATCCGGATCATTGACCCACTGCTTGTAGAAATCATACGGGCACGCGGCGACGCCGCGCGTCTCCTCGCGCGAGTTGATCATCCCCGTGTAGCCACGGTGCAGAAGTTTGAAGAGATGATTCTCCGACTGCATGTTGCGCCGCGCGTCACGGATCAGTGATTTGGAAAGCTGGGCGTATTGGATGCCGTAATCCTCCTCGCCACATTCGCCGAGCGTGCGGCCGTCGAAGCCGATGATCGCCGAGTGGCCGAAATAGGAATAGACGCCGTCGAAACCCGAAGCGTTGGCCACCGCGACATAGACATTATTCGCCCACGCCATCGCCTTCGCCATCAGCACCTGCTGATCCTTGGCCGGATACATATAGCCCTGGCAGCGCACGATCAGCTCCGCGCCCTTCATCGCGCAATCCCGCCAGATCTCGGGATAATTGCCGTCGTCGCAGATGATGAGGCTGACCTTGAGCCCCTTCGGCCCCTCGGACATGTAGGTGCAATTGCCGGGATACCAGCCCTCGATCGGCACCCAGGGCATGATCTTGCGGTATTTCTGGACGATTTCGCCCTTGTCGTTCATCAGAATCAGCGTGTTGTATGGCGCCTTGTGCGGGTGCTCCTCATGACGCTCGCCGGTCAGCGAAAACACCCCCCAGACCTTGGCGCCGCGGCACGCCTCGGCAAAGATCTCGGTCTCTTCGCCGGGAACGGCGGACGCGGTTTCATACATTTCCTTGGAATCATACATGATCCCGTGAGTGCTGTATTCGGGGAAGATCACCAGATCCATGCCGGGCAAGCCGATTTTCATGCCCTTGACCATATCCGCGATCTTCCGCGCGTTCGCCAACACCTCGGCGCGCGTATGAAGCCGAGGCATCTTGTAGTTCACGACGGCAACGCCGACCGTGTCATTACTGCTAGATATGTCGCCATGAAGCATGTCGCTATCCTTTCCTGTGCTCGTCTGGCAAGATGCCTGTTCGGCCGAAAAGTCACACCGTCATATGACGATGGACCAGATCCTCGGTCAGATCGCCGGTGTCACCGGACGCGGCGATCCCGCCCTTTTCCATGATGATGAAACGTTGCGACGCCTCGCGCGCAAACGCCACGTTCTGCTCGACCAGAACGACGCTGATGCCACGTTCACGATTGAGACGTATGATAATCTGCTCGATTTCTTCGACGATATTCGGCTGGATGCCCTCCGTCGGCTCATCGAGCAGGATCACTTTCGGTGCGGTCTGCAAGGCGCGCGCGATGGCCAGTTGCTGCTGCTGCCCGCCGGAGAGATTGCCGCCAAGACGATGCAGATGATCACCCAGCATCGGGAATAATTCAAATACCGTCTCATCGAGCCGCCCGCCCGCATCGGGATTGGCGAACAACCCGAGACGGAGATTTTCCATCACCGTGAAACGCGGCAGGATGCCGCGACCTTGCGGCACATAGCCGATGCCGGCCCGTGCCCGCTCATCGGTACGGCAATTGCCGATTTCCTGCCCGTCGAGCCGAATGCTGCCGTTCGCGCGATCCATGAGACCGAGGATCGTGCGAAGCAGCGTCGTCTTGCCGACACCGTTCCTGCCGAGAACAGAGAGCAGTTCTCCGTCGGCGACGTTGAGGGACACGTGACGCAGAGCCCGGCCATGCCCGTAGGACGCGGAAACGTCGCTCAGTTCAAGCACCGCGGATTCCCCCCGATCCGAGATAGGCTTTACGTACTTCCGGATCGCTCTCGATCTCGGCGACGGTTCCCTGAGCCAGAAGGCGGCCCTGATGCATCACCGAGATCACGTCTCCGATCTCCTTGATGAAACCCATGTCGTGCTCGACGACGAGCATGGTGTGCCGTCCTTTGAGCTGCTTGCATAATTCGGCGGTCTTACGGGTCTCGGCCGCGGTCATGCCGGCGGTCGGCTCGTCGAGCAGGAGCAGTTGCGCGTCCTGCGCGACGAGCATGGCGATCTCCAGCCATTGTGTCTGACCATGCGACAAAATTCCCGCCTCGCGCCGGAAACTCTCCTTGAGGCCGACGAGTTCCGCCAGTTTTTCTAACTCGTCAGCGTTGGCCTTGGCCGCACTGATGCCAAGATTGGCAAACACGCCGGCGCGACGACAAAACGCGACGTGAAGATTCTCCTTGACCGTCAGCTCACGGAAAACGCTCGGCACCTGGAATTTCCGGCCGATCCCGAGACGGGCGATACGATGCTCCTCGAAGTGACTGATATTTTGTCCAGCGAAGATGATATCGCCACCGTTGACTTGCGCCTTGCCGCAAATGACATCGAGGGCAGTGGTCTTGCCGGCACCGTTCGGGCCGATCAGGCAGCGCAACTCTCCCGCCGCAACCGAGAGATCGAATCCACGCAGCGCTCGAAAGCCGCTGAATTGCACCTCGACGCCTTTCAATTCCAGCAAGGACATGGCTTACCCAATCCCGAGTTTATGGCCGCGCGGTAACGGCGCCTCATCTTCTGTCAAGGCAGAAATTTTCTTGCCCGCAAGACGGGCCATCCCAAGCTGGACAATGCTGATCAGCCCCTTCGGCAGGAAAAGTACCACCGCGACGAACAGCGCTCCCATGATCAGCATCCAGGTATTCAGGAAGGCCGGGGTCTCCGAGAGGCCACCTTGAATGCCGGTCACCAGGATGGCGCCGAGCGCAGATCCGATCAGCGACTCCCGCCCACCGACCGCGCACCAAATGACGATCGAGAGAGAAATCTGCACGCTCAAGAATGTGGGCGATGCAAAGGCCATAACCATCGCGTAGAGCATGCCGGCGAAACCGGAGAGACCAGCCGAGACGCAAAAGGCGAAAATCTGATAGCGCGCGACGTCATAGCCAAAATAGCGCACGCGCGTCTCATCATCGCGAATCGCCTGCATGATCAGGCCGGTCTTGCTGCGGACCACAAGCTCACCAATCATCAAGGTCGCAAGCAGCGACAGGGCGATCAGATAATAGGTGGCGCTGCTATAGGGGTCGAAATCAATGCCGAACAGCTTCAGATCGGCAAGGTCGGTCAGGCCATTGAAGCCACCAGTGAAGCGCTGCTGGTCGACGATGACCAGATTGACGACAACCAGCATGGCTAAAGTGATGATGGAAACATAGACGCCGGTGACACGCGCCCTGAATACAAACCAGCCGAGAAGCAGGGCAACCACGACCGGAAACGCAACACCGGCCACGACAGCAAAGGCAGTGGAATGGAACGGCTCCCAAAACCAAGGAAGAGATTTGACGTTGTTCCATACCATGAAATCCGGCAATCCGGCGGCCCCGGTTTGGATCGGGATGGTATGAAGCTTCAGCGTCATCGCCATGCAGTAAGAACCGAGTCCAAAGCTGACCGCCTGGCCAAGGTTGAGAATACCGGTATAGCCCCAGGAAAGCGCCAATGCCGCGGCAAGGATGCCGAAAATCAGGTAGCGGGCGAGTTTGTTGAGAAGATAAGGGTCATCGATGAACAGAGGCACGACAAGAATGGCCAACGCAAACGCTGCGTAGCCGATGATGTGGCCGCGGGAGATGAAGATTCGGCGCATGGCTCAACCCCGCCGCAACGGCATGGCGAATATTCCCTGCGGCCGGAATCTGATCAAGACCACAACCAGGAAAAACAAAAGCGCGCGCGCCAGGGTGTCGTTCCAAAAATAGGCAAACCCCCCCGACAATTCACCGATTATGCCGGCGCTGGCGACAGTGCCGAACAGGCTCTGCACGCCACCCGACACGACGACCAGGAATGCATCCACGACATAGTTCGTGCCCATATCCGGGGAGACACTTTTCAACGGCGACACGAGAGCCCCCGCAAGTCCGGCGAGGCCGGCGCCATAGGCGAAGGTCAGGGAATAGATGCGCGCATTATTGATGCCGAAGCATCGTGCGATCTCTGCATTTTGCATCACCGCGCGCAGCCTTATGCCGAAACTGGTGTGGAAGATCAGAATATAGGTTACCGCGACGAGCACGATCGTCACGGAGAATATCAGCAAGCGGTACGCCGATATATCCAACCCGAGCAGATGGAGCGGGTTGACAAGGTAATCCGGCATCTTGACATAACGCAGTTGCGCACCCGCACTCAGCCGGATCGCTTGCTGCAGGATGATGCCGATTCCCCAGGTCGCCAAAATCGTGTCGAGCGGCCGCCCGTATAAATGCCGTATCAGCGTTCGCTCGACGAGCCAGCCGATGGCACCAACGATAAAGAATACCATTACAAGACACGGCAAAAACCCGAGTCCGAGCGCGGATTCCATCAACCACACGGCATAGGCGCCGAGCATGAGAAAATCGCCATGGGCGAGATTGATCACGCCCATGACGCCATAGATGATGGCAAGGCCGAGAGATACCAGGAGAAGAATCGAAGCTATGCTCAGCCCGGTGATGATTTGGTTGGCCAGGTCAGTCATATTTTTATTCCAACGCTCCTTCGAGATAGCGCCTGGCTGTAACGCGACTGGCCTAACTCTTCTTTTCCATCATGCCGGTGGGCGTGCAGACTTCACCTTCATAGGCCCAGTAAGGTAGCGGTTTCACCCACTCCTTGGACTGTTCGATGATCTTGAACTGTCCGTTGGCCTGCGCCTCGCCGATTTTGGGCCAGAGATAAGTGTGCGAATTGTCGGGGTCGATCTTCACCAGCCCTTCCGGGGCCTGGACGGTTTCTCCCCACGCAGCTTTGCGGATTTCCGCTGGATGCAAATCACTTGCGCCAAGCTTCGCCGCCGCCTTGGCGAACAGATGCACTTGGAAATATGCCGGCTCGGACACGAAATTGGTGACTTTGTCCGCGCCCCAGCGCTTTTGATAAGATTCGACGAATTTTTTGTTTTCCGGAGAGTCATACGACATGAAATAAGGCGCCGAAGTGAAATGTCCGGCGGCAAACTCACCGCCCATGGCGGCGATTTCCTCTTCCGATGTAGTCAGGCTTGCCATCGGCATTTTTGCCGGATCAAGGCCAGCCGCCTTATATTGCCGGTGCAGCGCGACGACCGAATCGCCAACCACGGTCGAGAAGATGACGTTCGGCTTGGTGTCCTGGAATTTCTGGATCACCGAACTGAACTCGGAATGCCCGAGCGGTACATATTCCTCGCCAACGACTTCGCCGCCCAACTGCTTGAGCAAAATCTTACAAACGTTATTTTCTTCCTTCGGATAGATGTAGTTGGATCCGATGAGATAGAAACGCTTGCCAAAATTTTTCACCAGCCAGGGAACAAACTCCTTTTGCTGCTGGTTCGGAACCGCGCCCGTATATATGACGTTCTGCGAGCATTCACGGCCTTCATACAGGGTCGGGTACCAGTAAAGATTATTGTATTTCTCGAATACCGGCAGCACCGCCTTGCGGCTGGCGGAGGTGTAGGAGCCGAACACGCTGACACAGCGGTCGCTCAACACCAGCTTGCGCGCTTTCTGGGCAAAGGTTGCCGGATCGGATTCCGGATCTTCCACCACCGGCACGAGCTTCTTGCCATGCACGCCGCCCGCGGCATTGATTTCGTCGATTGCCATCAGCGTCGCGTGATTGAGCGACGTTTCGATGATCGCCGTGGTGCCGGTCAGCGAATACAAGATGCCGATTTTGATCTCGCCGCCGGCCGCGTAGGCCATATCAGCCGACTTGATCCAGATATGCGGAAAACCCGCCGCGCCGGCTGCTCCCAGCCCCATCGCTCCTTTCAGAAGCGACCGCCTGTTCATGCTCATGCCTTTTCCCCGTTGTTGGAACAAAAAAAACCCCTCTGCCGCGACCATGAATGGTCGTCGCAGAGGGGCGCTGCTGCCCTGATTTCGGTTTTTGGCGGCGCTGTTGCCACCCGACGCCGGAGCGTCGCTAGATCATCTCATTAGCCCATGAGATCGTCGGCGTCAACGATGGCCGCCGCGATGGCACCCACCGATACCCGGCGTTGCATGGCCTGCCGGCGAAGGAAGCCATAGGCTTCATCCTCATCGATCTTGCGCGTATTCATCAGGATGGTTTTTGCCCGCTCGACGCTGCGCATGGTCCGCAATGTGACGTCCAGCTTCTCCAACCGGCTGCGCAGACGCCGCTCATAGGTAAAGCGTGAACGGGCGAGCACCAAGCTCGATAGCACCGCAGACGTTGTGAACGGGCGGTGCAGCACGGCCTCAGGCGCGGTTTTGCGCAAAAGATCGAGATCGACCGTCATGCCCGGCGCCAGCAAAACGACCAGCGCGGCTTTCGGTTCGCCCGGCAGCCAGGGAAGGCGCGACGGCAGATCCGGCAGAAAATCACAAAAAATCACATCCGTGTCGGCCGGTAGCATCTCCGGCACCGGCCAGATGTATTTTATATGGTTGCGGGTGCGTTGCAGGTCGCGCAGCAGCGCATCACTGGAGCTGTCTCGCGCGGTGGCCACCACGATGTCGATATTGACCGTCTCGTTGGGCAAGGATTTGTCGCCGCTGCTCATGCCGATCAACTAGGAAGCGAGCAGAAACGGATCCGCCGTGACCGGCGAAATCGATTGCTCGACCAGATCGAATTGGCCGCCCCGGTTCGCCCGGCCGATGCGTGTCCAGAGGTCGGTGTGGTGGCTGGCGGCGTTGATCGTTACCCTGCCCTGCGGCGCCTCGAAATCGGCGCCCAGCACCATCGGGCGAAGAATTTCCGGATCCGTCGAGTTGGTTGCGGCGAGCGCTTTGGCAAAAATGTGCATCTGAAAATAGGCTGCTTCGGCACACATGTTCGTCGGCTGATCATCGCCATAACGCCGCTTATATTTCTGGACAAACATTTCGTTGCTGTCGCCTGGAAGATTTTGAAAATAGGGGGCGGCGGTCACATGATGTTCGCCGACATCGAAGCCCATCGCGGAAATTTCCGTCTCTGTCGTGGTGAGACTTGCGATCGGCATCACCTTGGGATTGAACCCGGCATCGGCATAGCTCTGATAAAGATACGTGGTGGCATCGCCGACGACGGTCGAAAATATCACGTCGGGCTGCAAATCCTTGACCTCGCGCATCACCGGGCGGAAATCGTGGCGCTGCGCCCGGAGGCTGAGATAGGTTTCGCCGACCACCTTGCCGCCATGCCGGCGCACGACCTCGCGCATGATCCGATTTGATTCGCGCGGATAGATATAATCGGAGCCGATGAAAAAGAATCGATTGCCAAAATTCTGCATCAGGTAGCGGCAAAGCTTGACGCTGTTCTGGTTGGGCGCGGCGCCGGTGTAGATGACGTTCGGAGAGAGTTCAAATCCCTCGTAGATGGTTGGGTACCAGAGCAGACCGTTCAACCGCTCCACCACCGGCAGCACCGCTTTGCGGCTGCTCGACGTGTAGCAGCCGAAGATCATCGTGACATTGTCTGAGACCATCAATTTTTTGGCGTAGCGCCCGCAAGACGCGGGATCCGACGCCGGATCATAGAGAATGGGCAGGATCTCTCGCCCATTCACGCCGCCTTGGCCATTGATCTCGTCAATCGCGAGCAATGTTCCACGAAGCTGCGTCTCTTCGATCAGCGCCATATAGCCAGTATACGAAAAAAGCACTCCCACGCGCCACGGCGCATCGGCGCTGGACCGTCTCCGTGCGCTAAGCATGACACCTCCTGCGTGCAGCCATTGCTCACGCCGAGTGCTTGGCTTCCCCTTTTGATGGAGCTTATAACGCTCCACCACAGTCTCAAACTAATTGAGTGAAAAACACCTGTCAAGGTGGCAATGCCCGCCACGACAACGGCGTTCTCGAGACCGTGACCCTATCCGAGAGCAGCGGCCGGCACACACCGCAGACGGATACGCATCGTCGCGGCGGCAAATCATTTTTCGTCTTTCTCGAAGGCGTCAAGGCGGCCCTGACCGCCGATGCCGCGTTCGCCGGCGGCTAGTATAGGAGCAAGCCGGAAACCGGCCTTCGCGCCATGGCGCGGGTCTATGCCGGCTGGGGCTTTTCGCAGGCCTTCTACCGCCAGCAACTCGACATCAGGACGCTCGGCTATTCATCGCTCGAAGATTTTCTCGTCGCGTTCTGGGAAGGATTCTTCCTACCCAAGGATGCGAATAATCTGCTCACCATGCTATCGACCTGGCAGAATGGCGACATCAGCGCCAATGAGCGTTACGGCGGCGATTTCGTGAAGGCGCTCGGCGCGATCAAGGCGAAGGCGTTCGTCATGCCTGGCCGCACCGATCTCTATTTCCCGCCCGAGGACAGCGAGTTCGAGGTGGCGCACATGCCGAACGCGCAACTCGTGCCCATCGAGTCGGTCTGGGGTCATTTCGCTGGCGGGCCGGGCACCAATCCGGTCGATGTCAGCTTCATCGACGCCAAGCTGAAAGAATTGCTGGCGAGCTGAAGCGCGCTTCGATGGCGTGCGAAAACGCCGTCGTTCCAGAGCAACATCCGTTCGCATTGGCTCACGGAGATTGCTCTATCTCTTTGTTTTGGCGAGCAACCCAATCCATTCAGATGATTCCATCTGAATGGATGTTGCTCTAGGGCGGCGTCTCAGTCTTCCTCGCCCCAATCCTCGTGCCAGGTGCGGCCGTCGCGTTCGATCAGCGCGATCGCCGCGGTCGGCCCCCAGCTTCCCGCGGCATAGGGGCGTGGCGCCTCGGTGGCGTCGGCCCAGGCGTGGATGATCGGCTCGACCCATTGCCACGCCGCCTCGACCTCGTCGCGACGCATGAACAAGGTCGGGTTGCCGCGCACCGCATCCATCAGCAGACGTTCATAGGCTTCCGGATAGCGGGTGTTGAACGCCTTCTGGAAGCTGATATCGAGCCGCGCCGGGCGCAGTCGCAATCCACCGGGGCCGGGATCCTTGCTCATCAGCTTGAGCAACATGCCTTCATCGGGCTGGAGACGAATGACCAGCTTGTTGGGCTCCAGCTCGGAGGCGCCGGGCGGGAAAATGGACAGCGGCACGGCGCGGAATTGCACCACCACTTCAGATATTTTCTGCGGCAGGCGCTTGCCGGTGCGGAGGTAAAACGGCACCCCGGCCCAGCGCCAGGCCCGCACCTCGACTTTTAGCGCGACGAAGGTTTCGGTCTGGCTCGCCTTGCCCAATTCGTTGGTGTAGCCAGGCACCGGTTTGCCGTCGCTCACGCCGTGGACATATTGGCCGCGCACGGTGTGGGTTGCGATTTCATGCGCCGAAATCGGCCGCAAGCCGCGCAGAACCTTGAGCTTTTCATCGCGCACGGCGTCGGGGTCGAGAGACACCGGCGGCTCCATGGCAAGGAGACACAGCAATTGCAGCAGATGGTTCTGCACCATGTCGCGAAGCGCGCCGGCCCGGTCGTAATACCCCGCGCGTCCCTCGACGCCGACCGTCTCGGCAACCGTGATTTGCACATGGTCGATGACATCGGCGTTCCACAAGCGCTCGAAAATGGCGTTGGCGAAGCGCAGCGCCATCAAATTCTGCACCGTTTCCTTGCCGAGGAAATGATCAATCCGATAGATCTGGCTTTCCTCGAAAATATGCCCGACCTCGTCATTGATGGTCCGCGCGGAGGCGAGGTCGTGGCCGATCGGCTTTTCCAGAACGACGCGTGACGCCGGCGTGACGAGGTGGTTGGTATCGAGATTGCGGCAGATCGGGCCGTAGAGATCGGGCGCCGTCGCAAGATAGAATACCCGGATGCGTTCGGGCTCGGCCGCGAGAAGTTTGACCAGCCCTTCCCAGCCTTCGCCGCTGACGCCGTCGAGCATGGTGTAATGCACACGCTCGCAGAACCGCGTCGCCAGCGCCTCGTCGAAATCGCTCGTCGCGATGTGATCGCGGAGCCCCTGCATCACCCGCGCGCGATAGTCTTCGGTCGTCGTCTCGGTGCGGGCGGCGGCGATGATGCGGCTTTCGGGCGGCATCTGCCCATCACGAAAGCGCGAGTAAAGCGATGGCATCAGCTTGCGCAGCGTCAGATCGCCGGTCGCGCCAAAAACCACGACGTCGAAAACCTGCACTGGAATGATTTGCGCCATTCTATTTCTCCCGCGTGATGTCGTCTGTCCTGCCCGCCAGGGTGGCCGCAGACGCGCGCGGAGGCAACATCAAGCTCTTGTGTACGTCGGCGGATAGGCGGCATTGGCGGGCACTGGGTGCCAGGCATTATATTGCAGTGCAGCAATTTTATTGCGCCGCACAACGCGCTTTTGCATAAAAAATGCTTGATCCGGCGTTTGGACGCCGAAAAGACGTGACGAGAAGGTCACAAGCAAGTTAAAACCAAGAAAGGCCCGCGGCGCAAGCCACGGGCCAAGTTTGGGGAGGAAACACCAGTCACACGGCAGGATGAGGTCTAATCCTCTTCCTAGCCGTGATGATGGTCTTGGCGCCGTGATCTGTCCATGAAATTCCGCGCCTTGTGCGCGGTTTTTTTCAGCACTCTGACAAAATTTCGATTGTTTTTAGGGTGATTGACTAAATTTTGCCCAGTTCATGGCGCATCATTGGGCATGGCGAGAATGCCATGGCGGAAGCTCAGCCAGTCACTCTCGATCACCGCGACACAGCCGCCCCAAATCACCGCCGCGATCACTGTCGTCGCCAGGATCTTCCGGCCAAGATACGGTCTCTCCGGCGCACCGCGCCAGCCGGTATGCGGGTCAGGATCGGCGGTCGCGCGCACGCCGAACGGCAGCACCGCGAACAGCGTCACCCACCAGATCAACACATAGAGCACCAAACCGGTGAACCAGCCCATGCTCACACCCGCAGCACGTGAATCTCGACCTGCGGGCGTTTTTGCAGCCTTCGCCCGAGCACGCGGCGCAGCGCCGCGCGCGCGGCATCGACCAGCCCGGTCTCGTCCTGGCGCAGGCTCGGCGGCAAATCGGCGAGCGTCGCCGCGAACTCATCGGCCAGGGTCGCCATCTCCTCGTCATCGGGCGCCAGCAGGCCCGGCGCGCTGATCCGCGCCCGCCCCCGCAGACGCCCGGCCTGATCGACGGCGAGACTGGCGACCACCACCCCCTCCCGCAGCATCTGCCGCCGCGCCGCCATCACCGCGCCAGCGAGCGGCACCAGCCGTTTGCCATCGACCGCGAAACGCCCGACCGGGGCGCTTTCGATCACCGCCGGTTCGCCGGATGCGAGACCGAGCACGTCGCCATCCTCGATCAGAATCGGCCGCGCGCCCATTTCACGCGCGAGTTCGGCATGCGCCGTGAGGTGTCGCCATTCGCCATGCACCGGCACCGCGTAGCGCGGCCGCACCAGCCGATAGAGGCGGCGCAGCTCGTCGCGCGCCGGGTGCCCCGAGACATGCACCATGTGATCCGCCTCGGTCATCACGCGCACACCGCGGCGGACGAGATTATCCTGCACCAGCCCGATCGCCCGTTCGTTGCCGGGGATGACACGGCTCGAAAACAGCACCGTGTCGCCCTCGCCGAGCGCGATACGGGGATGCGTATCGGCGGCGATCCGCGCCAGCGCCGAGCGCGCCTCACCCTGGCTGCCGGTGACCAGGAGGAGGAGATTGTCGTCCGGGATCTCCTCCGCCGCGTCCTCGGGCAGGAACGGCGGCAGGGTCGCGAAATACCCGGTCGCGCGCGCCGCCGCATCGAGATTGCGAAGCGAACGGCCGACCAGCGCGACGCTCCTCCCCGCCGCCCGCGCCGCCAGCGCGACGCTTTCCACGCGCGCGACGTTGGAGGCGAAACAGGTCACCGCGATCCGCCCCGTCATGCCGCGGATGAGCGCCGCGAGATTGCGCCGCACATCGGCCTCCGAGCCGGAATGCCCCTCGACCATCGCGTTGGTCGAATCGCAAATCATCGCCAGCACGCCACGCTCGCCGAGCGCCGCCAGAGCCGCCTCGTCGGTCGGCGGGCCGACCAGCGGCGTCGGATCGAGCTTCCAGTCACCGGTATGGAGAATAAACCCCGCCGGCGTCTCGATGGCCAAGGCCTGCGCCTCGGGAATAGAATGCGCCATGCGGATCAGGCGCACGCGAAACGGCGCGAGATCGATCTCGCCGCCGGGCGGAACGATATGGAGCGTGACCTCGGCGAGAAGCTGCGCCTCGGCGAGTTTGCGACGCAGCATGGCGGCGGCGAACGGCGTCGCGTAAACCGGACAGCGAAGCCGCGGCCATAAATGCGCCACCGCCCCGAGATGGTCCTCATGCGCATGGGTGATGACCAGGCCGAGCAGCGCCTCGCGGCGCGCGGCGATGAAGCCGGGATCGGGCACCAGGATCTCGGCTTCCGGAAACGCGGGGCCAGCGAAGCCGATCCCGCAATCGACCGCGAGCCAGCGTTCCCGGCAGCGATAGAGGTTGAAATTCATACCGATCTCGCCCGTGCCGCCGAGCGGCAGGAAGGCGAGATCGTCACATGAGGACTCCGTCACGAGATTTCGTTACACTCCATGGTAGCGTTTGCCTCAAATCGGGCGAGAACGGTCCTGGTCCCAGGGGGGCGCCGGGTTGCGGGAGGCGAGCAGCCGCAGCCCTTCCAGGGTAAGATCGGGATCGATGCGGGTGATCACCGTCGTGCCCTCGGCGAGCAGCGGCGCGAGGCCGCCCGTCGCGATGACCTTGAGCGTCACCTCGAGTTCACTCTGGATGCGCGCGACCAGCCCCTCCACCAACCCGACATAGCCCCAATAAATGCCTGACTGCATGGCGGGGACGGTGGCCCGCCCGATCACCCCCTGCGGCCGGCCGATGCCGATGCGCGGCAGCCGCGCCGCCGCCTGATGCAGCGCCTCGATGGAGAGATTGATGCCGGGCGCGATCGCGCCCCCGATATAGGCGCCGTCGTGAGCGACGACGTCGAAGGTGGTCGCGGTGCCGAAATCGATCACCACCAGCGGGCCCTGATAGCGCTGATGCGCCGCCAGCGCGTTGACCAGCCGATCGGCCCCGACCTCGGCGGGCTGATCGACGCGGATCTCGAACCCCCAATCGAGATGAGAACGGGCGATCAGCGGCTCGACGCTGAACCAGTCGCGGCAGAGGCGGCGCAGATGATACAGCGCCGCCGGCACCACCGTGCCGATCACCGCGGCATCGATGCCGGCGCGATCGATACCGGTATGGGCGAGCAAGGCCAGTAACCACACCGCGTATTGGTCCGAGGTATATTGAGGATCGGTCGCGATCCGCCAGGTGCCGCGCCAGCCGGCGCCGTCATGCACCGCGAACACGACATTGGTATTGCCGGCATCAATGACGAGCAGCATGGCCTCCAATCCTTACCCCGTCGGTTGCGCGCGCATCGCGGATTTTACTTCTGAACACCGGATCAGGCCGCTGCGCCCAGCATGACCTCACCGGTCTGAAACCTCCGTATGCCGTCCTCCGTCTCCAGCAGCAATGCACCGCCCTCATCGAGCCCGGCGAAATAGCCGTGACACCTCGCGCCGCCACAATCGACCGACAACGCCGTCCCCGGCGGATGCGCGTAATCGAGCCACGCCCCACGAATGCGCGCGAACTCGCCCTGCCGCAACACCGCGCGCCATGACCAGAGCCCAGCGAGAATCCTCTCCGCGAGCGTGTCCGGCGCCGGCGGCGGCATCCGTTCGGCCAGCGCGATCGTGCGGCGATCGGGAAGGGCGGGCGCGGCGACGAGGTTGGCACCGAACCCCAGCACCATCCAATCGCTGCGTCCGGCGGCGTCGGTCGCTCCCTCGATCAGGATGCCGGCGAGCTTGGCCCCCGCCAGCATCACGTCATTCGGCCATTTCAACCGCAGATCACCGGCCAACGCCGGCGCAACCGAGGCCAACGCCTCGAACAATGCCACCCCGGCCAAAAGCGCCCATTGCCCGGCGATGGCGAGCGGGGTGCGCGGGCGCAGAAGAACCGAAAGCGCGAGATTGCCCGGTGGTGAGAGCCACACGCGCTGCGCACGCCCGCGTCCCTTGGTTTGCTGGCCCGCAAGCACCGCCAGCCCCTCCGCCTCCCCCGCCCGCGCGCGCTCGGCACAGAGATCGGACGTGGATGGCAGCCGCTCGTACGCTTCGAGCCGCCACCCCCCGCCGCCCTCGCGGGCGGCAGCAGTACTCACCCGAACAACACTTTCGCCGCCGCCTGGGCGGCGTTCAACACCGGCGCCGGCAGAAGGAAGAAGAAGGTGGTGAAAATTCCGGTCGCCGCCGCGACCACCGAGAGCGACGGCGCCCGCCGGTCAAAGGCGGAACCCGGCTCATCGAAATACATCACCTTGATGATGCGAAGATAGTAAAACGCGCCGACAACGCTGGTCAGCACGCCGATGACGGCGAGCCCCCAGAGGCCACTCTGCACCGCCGCGAGAAAAACATAGAGCTTGCCGAAAAAACCCGAAAGCGGCGGAATCCCGGCCATGCTGAACATGAACACCGTCATCGCCAACGCGAGCGCCGGATCGTTGCGGCCGAGACCGGCGAGATCGGCGATCGTTTCCACCGCCTCGCCGCGCCGACGCATCGCCAAAATCACCGCGAACGTGCCGAGAAACATGAACACATAGACGGCCAGATAGATCAAAACGCTGCGCAGCCCGGCGGCGTTGCCGCAGGCGATGCCGATCAGCACATACCCCATATGACCGATCGAGGAATACGCCATCAGGCGCTTGATATTGGTCTGCCCGATCGCCGCCAGGGCGCCCAGGATCATCGAGGCGATGGAGATGGTCTCGATCAGCGTCTGCCACTGCCCGAGCGCGTGACCGAACGGCCCCATCATCACCCGCGCGAACAGCACCATCGCGGCAACCTTCGGCGCGGTTCCGAAAAACGCCGTCACCGGCGTCGGCGCCCCCTCATAGACATCGGGTGTCCACATATGAAACGGCACCGCCGCGACCTTGAAGGCAAGGCCGGTGATGACGAAAACGATGCCGACGATCACACCCGGCGAAACCGAAGCCGGATCGGCGAGCGCATGCGCGATGCCGACGAAATCCATGCTTCCCGAAAAGCCGTAGACCAGTGAAATGCCGTACAGCAGCAGCCCCGAGGCCAACGCGCCGAGCACGAAATATTTGAGGCCGGCTTCGGCGGATCGGAGATCGTCGCGCGCGAAGGCGGCGAGAACATAAATGGAGAGCGACTGCAATTCGAGCCCGAGATAAAGGCTCATCATGTTCCCGGCCGACACCATCATCATCATGCCAAGGGTCGCGAACAATACCAACACCGGGAATTCGAACCGCGCAATATGCGCGCGCTCATTGAAATCGAGTGACAAGAGAACGGAAAACGCCGATGCGGCCAAAATCAGAAGTTTGGCGAAAACGCTGATCGGATCAGCGAGAAACTGCCCCTCAAAGGCCGGGCCGAAGGAATTGCCAACGATCAGCACCGCGCAGAGCACCAGCGCGGCGATGGTCAGCATGCTGCAAATCTGCGTTGCATCGCCACGCTTGACGACGCCCAACAGCAAAATGCCCATGCCGCTCAGCGCCAGCACGATTTCCGGAAGAGAGAGAAACCAGTTCATCAATGCACCACGCTTTGCGCAACAGGAACGACCATCCGCGGCGCGAGATGGGAAGGCGTGCGCGCGGCGACGCGGCTGGCCCCCTCGATCGCCGCGTGATGCTGCATGACCATCGCACTCACCGAATTTTCGAAGAATTGAGTGAAACTCGAAGGGTAGACGCCCATCCACAATGTCAGCACCACGAGCGGTGCAAACAGCGCGACCTCGCGTGGCGACAGATCGAGAATGGATTGCAGATCGGCGCGGGTGAGACGGCCGAAAATCACCCGGCGATAGAGATAGAGCATGTAGCAGGCGCCCAGGATCATGCCGCTACCGCCGAACAGCGACAGCCAGAAATTGACCTTGAACGAACCGAACAGAACGAGGATCTCGCCAACAAACCCCGCCGTGCCGGGAAGCCCGACGCTGGCCAGGGTAAACAGCATGAAGGTCACGGCATAAGCCGGCATGCGCTCGGCGAGCCCGCCATAGCGCGCGATCTCGCGGGTATGCATGCGGTCATAGATCACGCCGACGCAAAGAAACAGCGCGCCGGATACGATGCCGTGCGAGAGCATCTGAAACAGCGCGCCGTCGATCCCCTGGATGTTGAAGGTGAAAATGCCGATCGTCACCACCGCCATATGGGCGACCGAGGAATAGGCGATCAGTTTCTTCATGTCGGTCTGCGCCAGCGCGACCAGGGAGGTATAGATCACCGCGACCACCGACAGCGCGTAGATCAGCGGCGCGAAATAGGCCGAGGCTTGCGGCAGCATCGGCACCGAGAAGCGCAGAAATCCATACGCGCCCATTTTGAGCAGCACGCCGGCGAGAATGACCGACCCCGCCGTCGGCGCTTCGACATGGGCATCCGGCAGCCAAGTATGCACCGGCCACATCGGCACCTTCACCGCAAAAGAGGCGAGGAAGGCAAGGAAAAGCCAATACTGCATGTTGGTCGGGAATTGGGTGTGGAGCAGCACCGTGATGTCAGCCGTGCCGGCGCTGTACCACATCGCCAACAAGGCGAGCAGCATCAGAACCGAGCCGGCGAGGGTATAGAGAAAGAATTTGAACGCCGAATAAACCCGCCGTGGTCCACCCCAGATGCCGATGATCAGATACATCGGAATGAGCACACCCTCGAAGAACATATAGAAAACGACGAAATCGAGGGCACAGAACGTGCCCACCATCATGGTCTCGAGGACCAGGAAGACGAGCATGTATTCGCGCACGTTCTTGCGCACCGCCTCCCAACTCGCGAGAATGCAGATCGGCGTCAGCAAGGTCGACAACAAGACGAAAAGGATGCTGATTCCGTCAACACCCATTCGGTAGCCGACGCCAAATTCCGGCAGCCACGCCACGTTCTCGACGAACTGAAACCCAGCCTCGGAGGAATCGAATTCCGACCACAAAAGCAAACTCATGGCGAAGACGATGAGGCTGGTCCATAGCGCCGCCCAACGGGCATTGGCGGCGATCACGTCCTCTTCGCCGCGCAGCGAGAGAATGACCACGCCACCGAGCAGCGGCAGCCAAGTGATCAGCGACAGCAGGGGAAAGCCGGCCTGGTTCATCATCTCACCGGAAAATCAAAAAGATGGCGATCAGCAAAACAACGCCAACCAGCATGGAAAAGGCGTAGACGGCGATCGAGCCGGTCTGCAGCTTCACCGCTTGCCCAGAGAAATCCTCGGCCAAGCTGACGATGCCATTGGGGACACCATCGATGATCGTCGCATCACCGACCTGCCACAACAGTCGCGCCAAAGCAAAAGCGGGCCGCACGAACAACAGATCATAGAGTTCGTCGAAATACCACTTGTTGAGCAGGAAACGATAGAGCGGCGCGAACCGTGCCGCGAGGCGTCCAGGCAAACCAGTCGCGAACAGATACATGTAATAGGCAAGCGCGATGCCGAGGAGAGCGAACACGCTCGGCGCCAGCGCCGCCCAAGCCGGAATATCCTCCATCCGCGCGAGCACGTGGCTGCCGGCCGCATTGGCGATACTGCCGCGCCAGAAGGCGTGCCAGTCCGCCCCGATGAAAAGTTCGCGCAGCGAGAAGCCGGCGATCAGCGCCCCGATCGCGAGCACGATCAACGGCAAGGTCATGACCAGCGGGCTTTCATGCACATGCGCCATCACGTCATGATCGGCGCGCGGTTTGCCATGGAAGGTCATCAGCAACAACCGCCAGGAGTAAAACGCGGTCAGAAAAGCCGCCAGCACGCCGCAGACGAAGCCATAGATCGCGGACGGGCTGCCATTTGCGAATGCCGCCTCCAAAATGGCATCCTTCGAGTAATACCCGGCGAAAGGGAAGATCCCGGCAAGCGCCAGACTGCCCGCCCACATCACCGCGTAGGTTAGCGGAATTTTCTTCCACAACCCGCCCATGCGACGCATGTCCTGCTCGTCAGACATCGCATGAATGACCGAACCGGCGCTGAGGAACAAAAGCGCCTTGAAAAAAGCATGCGTGATGAGATGAAAGATCGAAACCTGGTAGGCACCAGCTCCGGCAGCCACGAACATATAACCGAGCTGCGAGCATGTCGAATACGCAATCACCCGCTTGATGTCGTTTTGAACACAGCCGATAGTCGCCGCGAACAACGCCGTGGTGCCACCGATGACCGTGATCACCCCGAGCGCGACGGGGGCATGTTCGAGAATCGGCGAGATTCGCGCCATCAGGAATACACCGGCGGTCACCATCGTCGCCGCGTGGATCAGGGCGGAAACCGGCGTCGGCCCTTCCATCGCATCGGGCAGCCAGACATGCAGTCCGATCTGCGCTGATTTTCCGGAGGCACCGATGAACAATAAAATGCCGATCACCTCGAAAGCGCGGTCATTCGCACCGAAGAGCGCATAGGTGTCGTTGATATGCTGCGGCACGGCCGCGAAAATGGTGGAGAAAGAGATCGAGCCGAACAGAAAAAAAATCATCGCGATACCGACCGCGAAGAAGAGATCACCGATGCGATTGACGACGAACGCCTTGATCGCCGCGGCGCAGGCACTTGGCTTTTCGTACCAATATCCGATCAGAAGATAGCTCGCGAGGCCGACCCCCTCCCAGCCAAAAAACAATTGCAGCAGATTATTGGCCGTCACCAGCATCAGCATCGCGAAGCTGAACAGCGAAAGATAGCTGAAAAACCGTGCAACCGGTTTATGTTCGTGGGCCATATAGCCGATACTGTAGATATGGATCAGGGTCGCGACAAAAGTGACCATCGCCACCATGACGGCAGAGAGGGTATCGTAGCGCAGCGCCCAGGAGACATGAAACGACCCGGCCGACAGCCATTCCGCAAGCACGACCTCGCCACTCGGCGCCCCGCCCCATACGAGTTGAACGAACGCGGTTTCCCCACAAATGGTCGCAAGGATCATGCACGAGATCGTAACCGCCATGGCGGCCCTATCGCCTATGGCGCGGCCAAGCAGACCGGCGATCGCGGAGCCGAAGAGAGGCGCGAGAACGGCGACGGCGTAGATCATCCTTAGCCCCTCATCAGATTGACGTCCTCGACCTCGATCGAGCCGCGATTGCGGAAATAGATGACGACGATGGCAAGCCCGATCGCGGCCTCGGCCGCCGCGACGGTGAGAACGAACATCGCGAAGACTTGCCCGACGAGATCGCCAAGCGCCGCCGAGAAAGCGACGAGATTGATGTTCACCGCGAGCAGGATGAGCTCAATCGACATCAGGATGATGATGACGTTCTTCCGATTGAGAAAAATGCCGAAGACCCCGAGAACCAGAAGGATCGCCGAAACCACCAGGTAATGTCCAAGGCTGATCATCGCGACTCAATGCTCCTCGCCATGATGAACGGCGCCATGATGCGCGGCCGAGGCTTCATGCGCCACAGGCTCCGGCAGCGGGCGGCGGAAGCTCGTTGCCGGCGTCCCGGCGTTGAGGGCCATCGGCACCATCTCCAGGGACAGATCCGCGCTCCGAGCGATTTGGCGCGCGATGACCTGACGCCGGGAAACGCTGCGATCGCGCAGCGTGAGCACGATGGCGCCGATCATCGCCACCAGCAGCACCAGCCCGGCCAACTGAAACAACAGAACATTATGGGTGTATAGCGCATCCCCCAGTGCCGCGGTGTTTTGCACGTTGGTCTGTGTCGGCGCGGCGCGGAGTGTCGGCATCGCCGGTGCAAAACGCCACCCTCCGATCACCATCAACAACTCAACGAACAGAACCAGACCGACCATCGCGCCGATCGGCGCGTAGCGCTGAACCCCTTCGCGCAGCTCAACGAAATTCACATCGAGCATCATCACGACGAAAAGAAACAAAACGGCGACGGCACCGACATAGACGATGACCAGGATCATCGCCAGAAACTCCGCCCCGTTGAGCAAAAACAATCCGGCCGCGTTGAAGAAGGCGAGAATCAGGAAGAGAACCGAATGCACCGGGTTACGCGCACTCACCACCAGTGCCGCGGACGCAACCAGAATGGCGGCAAACACATAAAAGGCAATCATCGTGATCATGATGCCATATGCCTCCGCTCAGTAGCCTTGTTTCGTTCAGCGATACGGCGCATCGAGTTCAATCCGCTTGGCGATTTCGCTTTCCCAGCGATCGCCGTTGGCAAGCAGGCGATCCTTGTTGTACATCAATTCCTCGCGCGTCTCGGTCGCAAACTCGAAATTCGGGCCTTCGACAATCGCATCGACCGGGCAAGCCTCCTCGCAAAGGCCGCAATAGATGCATTTCGTCATGTCGATATCATAGCGCGTCGTGCGCCGGGAGCCATCGGCGCGTGGCTCGGCCTCGATGGTGATGGCCTGCGCCGGGCAAATCGCTTCACAGAGTTTGCACGCGATACAGCGCTCTTCCCCGTTCGGGTAGCGGCGGAGCGCATGCTCGCCCTTGAAGCGCGGGCTGATCGGATTTTTCTCATACGGATAATTGAGGGTCACCTTCGGCTTGAAGAAATAGCGAAGCGTGAGACCGAGCCCGGCCAGGATATCACCGAGGAAAAATCCACGCGCGGCGCGTTGTAAAAATGCCATGGCTTAGCGCTCCTTCCCGCCTCGGCGCACGGAACCACGAGTGTTCGTCATCATGCGGCTCCCTGCGGCAGCCAGCCGGTTGCCATCAGAAACCCGGCGGTCAGCACCAGCCAGAACAACGACAGCGGCAAGAACACCTTCCATCCGAGGCGCATGAGCTGGTCGTAGCGGTAGCGAGGAAACGTGCCGCGCACCCAAATGAACACGAACATGCACAGCATGATCTTGAGAATGAACCAGATCGGCCCAGGCAGCCAGGTGAACGGCGCGATCCCGAACGGCGCCAGCCAGCCGCCGAGGAACAGGATCGAGGTCATCGCGCTCATGAGAAACATGTTCGCATATTCGCCAAGAAAGAAGAGGGCGAACGCCATGGCGCTGTATTCGACAAAAAAACCGGCGACGATTTCGCTCTCCCCCTCCGGCAGATCGAACGGAGAACGGTTGGTTTCAGCAAGGGCCGATATGAAAAAGACAACGAACATCGGCAAAAGCGGAATGCAGAACCAGACATGCCGTTGCGCCAGAACGATGTCGTTCAGATTGAGGCTGCCAACGCAAAGCAGAACCGAAACCATGACAAAGCCGATGGAAACCTCGTAGCTCACCATCTGTGCCGCCGAACGCAGCGCGCCGAGGAAGGCATATTTCGAATTGCTCGCCCAGCCGGCGATGATGATGCCGTAGACGCCGAGCGAGCTGATCGCAAAGAGATAGAGCACGCCGACATTGATCTTGGCGACCGCCCAGCCGTCATTGACCGGAATGACCGCCCAGGCGATCATCGCGAGAGTGAAGGTGATCATCGGTGCCAGCAGGAACAAAACCCGATTCGCCCCCGCCGGGATGATGGTCTCCTTCATCAGCATTTTGCCGGCGTCGGCAAACGCCTGCAAAAGCCCGAACCAGCCGACGACGTTCGGCCCCTTGCGCAGTTGAATCGCCGCCAAAATCTTGCGCTCGGCATAGGTCGCATAGGCGACGCCGATCAGCAGCGGCACCAGTATCGCCAGAGCCTCCAAGACCATCAGGATCAGCACGCCGAGGGGTGTTGCAAAAAAAACCGCCATCGCGCCTACTCCGCCGCTTCCGCGACACTAGGGTAATAGGTCGCCGTGCAGGCCGCCATGGTCGGGCTCGCGCGGCTAATCGAATCGGTCTGGTAGTAATTCATGACAGCCGGCACGAACGGCTCGGTTCCGAGCGCATCGGGATCGCCGGCGGGAGGCGCCAGATCAACCGCGCCACGCCGCGGCAATTCATCGACGCGGCCGAAGACCGGGGCGACCGCGGCAAGACGTTGCCGCAACGCCGTAAGATCGTCATAGGGCAGGCGATGGCCGAGTGTCTCCGCGAAAGCGCGCAGAATGCGCCAGTCCTCGCGCGCCTCGCCCGGCGGGAAAACCGCGAACTCCCCGCGCTGAACACGGCCTTCGGTGTTGACATAGGTGCCGCTCTTTTCCGTGTAAGCGGCGCCGGGGAGAATGACATCGGCGCGCGCCGCGCCACGATCGCCATGATGCCCCTGATAGACGACGAAGGTGTCGGCGCCGATCCGCGCCATGTCGATCTCGTCGGCGCCGAGCAGCCAGAGCAGATCCACCCCGCCCCGCATCATTCCCCTGACATCCTTGCCGCCCGTCCCAGGAAGAAAACCAAGATCAAGCGCCCCGACACGCGCCGCCGCATTGTGCAACACGTTGAAACCATGCCAATCGGCGTTCAACGCGCCGCATTCGGCGGCAAGCGCCCACGCCGCCGCGAGCACCGAGCCGCCCTCTGGCCGGCGCAGCGCGCCCTGTCCCAGAATCACCATCGGCCGCTTGGCCTCACGCAACACGCCGGAAAATGGCAGATTACCGCGCCGTAGTTCCGCGAGCATTTGCGGTGAATTGCCGAGCCATGCCACCGGATAGGTCAGTTCGGCTGGCGCGCCAATCGCGGCGATGCTGACCGGGCCGGCGAGCCAACGCTTGCGGATGCGCGCGTTGAGCACCGGCGCCTCGCGTCGCGGGTTCGCGCCAATGATGAGGATGGCATCCGCGTCCTCGATTCCGGCGATGGTGGTGTTGAACAGATAGAAATCCCGCCGCGTCGCATCGAGTTGCGCGCCATCCTGGCGACAATCGAGATTCGACGAGCCAAGCGCGGCCATCAAATCCTTGAGCGCCAGCATACTTTCGGCGTCACAAAGATCGCCGGCAATGGCGCCGATACGCGCCGGATCGCGGCCGCTGATCTGACCCGCGATGGCGATGAACGCTTCCCGCCAGCTCGCCTCGACGAGTTTTCCGCCCTTGCGCACCCATGGCCGATCGAGGCGCCGGCGCTTCAAGCCATCGACCGCGAAACGTGATTTATCGCCCAACCATTCTTCGTTCACGTCCTCGTTCAGGCGCGGCAAAATGCGCAAGACTTCCGGCCCCCGCGCATCGATCCGAATATTGCAGCCCACGGCATCGAGAACGTCTATGCCGTCGGTTTTCTTCAATTCCCACGAGCGGGCAATGAACGCATACGGCTTGGATGTGAGCGCGCCGACCGGGCAGATATCGATCAGATTTCCGGAGAGTTCGGAACTCAGCGCATGTTCGACATAGGTGCCGATTTCCATATTCTCGCCGCGCGCCGTCGCCCCAAGCTCCGGCACCCCGGCAATTTCAGAGGCAAATCGCACGCAGCGGGTACATTGGATGCAGCGCGTCATCACCGTTTTAACCAGCGGTCCGAGATTCTTGTCCTTCACCGCCCGCTTGCTCTCGCGATAGCGAGAATGATCCATGCCATAGCCCATGGATTGATCCTGCAAATCGCATTCGCCGCCCTGGTCGCAAATAGGACAATCGAGCGGGTGATTGATCAGCAGGAACTCCATCACCCCGCGCCGCGCCTGGCGCACCATCGGGCTGTCGGTCTTCACCACCATCCCATCGGCGACAGGGAAGGCACATGAGGCCACCGGCTTTGGCGATTTCTCCACCTCGACCAGGCACATCCGACAGTTGCCGGCAACCGACAGCCGATCATGATAGCAGAATCTCGGGATTTCCTTGCCCGCCAGCTCCGCCGCCTGGAGCACCGAGGCGCCGTTCGGCACCTCGACCTCAATGCCGTCCACCGTCACTTTCGCCATCGCTCTACTCCGCCGCCATCTTGAGGCCACGCGCCTTGAAGGCCGCGATACGGGCTTCGATTTCCGGGCGGAAATGCCGGATGAGCCCCTGGATCGGCCACGCCGCGGCGTCACCGAGCGCGCAAATCGTGTGCCCCTCCACTTGCCGCGTCACCTGGTCGAGAATATCGATTTCCTCGCTCTCGGCCCGGCCTTCGACCAGCCGGTCCATCATGCGCATCATCCAGCCAGTGCCCTCGCGGCAAGGGGTGCATTGGCCGCAGCTCTCATGCTTGTAAAAATGTGAAAGCCGGGCAATCGCCTTGATGATATCGGTGGATTTGTCCATGACGATCACCGCCGCCGTGCCGAGCCCGCTTTTCACATCGCGCAGACTGTCGAAATCCATCAACACCGTATCGCAAATCTCCTTCGGCAACACTGGAACCGAAGACCCCCCCGGAATAACGGCGAGCAGATTATCCCACCCGCCGCGCACGCCACCGGCATAACGGTCGATCAACTCGCGAAGCGGAATGCCGAGTTCCTCCTCGACGTTGCAAGGCGCATTGACGTGGCCGGAGATACAGAAAAGCTTGGTGCCGGCGTTTTTCGGGCGCCCGAGCGCGGAGAACCAGGCCGCTCCCCGGCGCAAAATCGTCGGCGCGACGGCGATGCTTTCGACATTGTTCACCGTCGTCGGGCAGCCATAGAGACCAACCGCGGCGGGAAAGGGCGGCTTCAGCCGCGGCATGCCCTTTTTGCCCTCCAGGCTTTCGAGCAGGGCGGTCTCTTCGCCGCAAATGTAAGCGCCGGCGCCGCGATGCAGATAAAGATCGAAATCCCAACCGGAACCGCAGGCATCGCGCCCGATCAGCCCGGCTTCATACGCCTCGTCGATCGCCGCCTGCAAATGCCGCGCCTCATTGTAGAATTCGCCGCGGATATAGATGTAGGCGGCATGCGCGCCCATCGCGAAAGACGCGATCAGGCAGCCCTCGATCAATTTATGCGGGTCATGGCGGATGATGTCGCGATCCTTGCAGGTGCCAGGCTCGCTTTCATCGGCATTGACCACGAGATAGCTCGGGCGGCCGTCGGATTGCTTGGGCATGAACGACCATTTCATGCCGGTCGGGAAGCCCGCGCCGCCGCGGCCGCGCAACCCGGACGACTTGATATCCTCAACGATCGTATCGCGCCCGCGCGCCAAAATCGCCGCCGTGCCGTCCCAATCGCCGCGCGCGCGGGCGCCGGCGAGACGCCAATCATGCAGCCCGTAGAGATTGGTAAAGATGCGATCCTTGTCGTTCAGCATCGCCTCACTCTCCACCCCGCGGCACCGAACCCGGCGCGAAATCCAGTGTCGTCAGCGTGATCGGGCCGCCTTCAGGCGCCGAGGTCCGTCGCCCGATCATCGAGCCGGGTGGCGGCGGCGCGTCACGCCGCAGCGCATCGAGCAGTTTCTCGGTCGTCGCCGCGTCCACATCTTCGTAGAAATCATCATTGACTTGCAGGATCGGCGCATTCACGCAGGCGCCGAGACATTCGACCTCGGTCATCGTGAAGAGGCCGTCGGCGCTGGTTTCGCCGAAATGATGAATGCCGGTCGCGCGCTTGCAGGTCTCCACGACCGCGTCCGAGCCGCGCAGCCAGCACGGTGTCGTCGTGCAAACCTGCAGATGCCATTTGCCGACCGGCTTGGTGTTGAACATGAAATAGAACGTCGCGACCTCGTAGACGCGAATCGGCGGCATCCCGAGCCGCGCCGCGATGACATCCATCGCCACGCGCGGCACCCAGGCGCTGCCGGTTTGGCGCTTCATCTGACGCTGCGCCAGATCGAGCAGCGGCAGTACCGCGCTCGCCTGCCGATCTGGCGGATATTTCTTTAGGATGTTGTCGATACTGGCGTCGCTTTCGGCATCGAATACAAAATCCGCCGGCTCCGCGCCATGGCGATGAGATTTGGTCGCACGCTCTGTCATGGTCATTCTACCGGTCGATCTCACCGAATACGATATCAAGCGAGCCGATGATCGCCACCGCATCGGCCAGCATGTGCCGCCGCGCCATCATGTCGATCGCCTGCAAATGGGCAAACCCGGTGGGGCGGATTTTACAGCGATAGGGCCTGTTGGTGCCGTCCGCCACGAGATAGACGCCGAATTCACCCTTCGGGCTCTCGACGACCGTGTAGGTCGCGCCTTCCGGCACGTGATATCCCTCGGTATAAAGCTTGAAGTGATGGATCAGCGCTTCCATCGAGTGCTTCATGTCGGCGCGGGGCGGCGGGGCGAATTTATGGTCGCGAATCTTGACCGGTCCTGGCTTCATCTTCGCGAGGCATTGGCGAATGATCTTCACGCTTTCACGCATCTCCGCCACGCGCACCAGATAGCGATCATAGCAATCGCCATTGCGCCCGACGGGGACCGCGAACTCGACCTGATGATACATCTCGTAAGGCTGCGCGCGGCGCAGATCCCACGGCACGCCACTGGCGCGAAGACAGGGGCCGGAAAACCCCCAGGCCAGCGCCTCCTCGGGCGAGACCACGCCGATATCCACCAACCGCTGCTTCCAGATCCGGTTTCCGGTCAGCAATTCCTCGAGATCATCGATGAATTTCGGAAAACTCTCGGCCCAGGCCGCGATCTTCTCTTCCAATCCAGCCGGCAGATCCTTGGCGACGCCGCCCGGGCGATAATAATTGGCATGAAGCCGCGCCCCCGACGCCGCTTCGTGGAATTCGAGCAGCTTCTCGCGCTCCTCGAACCCCCATAGCGAAGGCGTGATCGCGCCGACATCGAGGGCATAGGTGGTGATGTTCAAAAGATGATTGAGAACGCGCGTGATTTCGGCAAACAGCGTGCGGATCCATTTGCCGCGTTCCGGCGCCTCGATGCCAAGCAGTTTTTCTACAGCGAGGGCGAAAGCCTGCTCCTCGCACATCGGCGAGACGTAATCGAGGCGATCGAAATAGGGCACCGCCTGCATATAGGATTTGTATTCGATCAGCTTCTCGGTGCCGCGATGGAGAAGCCCGATATGCGGATCGGCGCGCGCGACCATCTCGCCGTCCATCTCCAGCACCAGGCGCAACACCCCATGCGCCGCCGGGTGCTGGGGGCCGAAATTCATCGCATGGCTGTCGATCTCGACGGTTTTGCGCAGGCGCTCGCCGGCCGCGCCGCTGGTTGCGTCGTCCATCACTCGGTCCTTTTCGCCGCGGCGCCACCGGCGCGTGTCGCGTGCGCCTTTTCATCGCCCGGTAGCGTCGTGATCGCTTCCCAAGGCGAGACGAAATCGAACGAGCGGAACTCCTGCGTGAGCTTCACCGGCTCGTAGACCACCGCCTTGCGTTCGTCGTCGTAACGCACCTCGACATAGCCGGTGAGCGGAAAATCCTTGCGCAACGGATGCCCGTCAAAGCCGTAATCGGTGAGAATGCGGCGGTGATCGGGCTGGCCGGCAAAGAGAATGCCGAACAGATCCCACGCCTCGCGCTCCCACCACGTCGCGACCGGCCATATCGCGCAAACCGAGGGCACCAGCGCCGTCTCGTCGGTGGTGACGATCACCCGAACACGATGATTGCGCGACACCGACAGCAGATTATAGACGACATCGAAACGCTCGGGCCGCTCCGGCCAATCGACGCCACAGAGATCCATCATCTGCTCACAGGCGAAACGCGGATCATCGCGGAGTGTCAGCATCAGCGGCACCAGCACATCGCGCTGGGCATGCGCGACGATTTCGCCTTTTTCCACAGCGACGCCGGCAACACCCGGCAAGCTCGCCACTTCCCGCGCCAAGAGTTCGATCGGCGCGGGCGCAGCCGCCTCAGCCGTCTGGGGCACGCTCTCCTCAGCCACGGAGAATGGTTCCCGTCCGACGAATCTTCTTCTGCAATTGCAGAATGCCGTAGACCAGCGCCTCCGCCGTCGGTGGGCAGCCGGGGACGTAGATATCGACCGGCACGACGCGGTCGCAGCCGCGCACCACCGCATAGGAATAATGGTAATAGCCGCCGCCATTGGCGCAGCTTCCCATGCTGATCACCCAGCGCGGCTCGGGCATCTGGTCGTAAACCTTGCGCAATGCCGGCGCCATCTTGTTGGTGAGGGTGCCGGCGACGATCATCACGTCGCTCTGGCGGGGGCTGGCGCGCGGGATGATGCCGAAGCGGTCGAGATCGTAACGCGGCATGTAGGCGTGGATCATCTCGACGGCACAGCAGGCCAGGCCGAAGGTCATCGGCCACAGGCTTCCGGTGCGCGCCCAGTTCACCAGCTTATCGAGCTGCGCGACGATGAAGCCCTTGCCGGCGATCTCGCCGGTGATGCCTTTGATCACCGCGTCCTGTTCGGCGCCCGGCCCCAGGAGATCACGGTTCCAGGCAATATCCGCCGAATGCACACTCATCGCCGCCCTCCCGAACCGCTCATTCCCAATCGAGGGCGCCCTTGCGCCACTCATAGACGAACCCGACCGTCAGCACGCCGAGGAAACCGAACATCGATAGCAGTCCGAACAGACCGATGCGGGACAGGCTCACCGCCCAGGGAAACAGAAACGCCACTTCCAGGTCAAAAATGATGAACAGGATGGCGACGAGATAAAATCGCACATCGAAGCGCCGCCTGGCATCATCGAACGGCTCGAACCCGCATTCATAGGCGGATAATTTTTCGGGATAGGGTTTCTGGTGCGCGAGCAACAGGGAGCCCGCTACCATCGCCACCGCGATGACCCCGGCGATGGCGAGGAAAACCACGATGGGCAGATAATTGAACAACAAACCCGGCATGCGAATCACCCAATTTTGCACCGCAGCGAGGCGAGACTAGTCCCATCCCGCCACCGCCACCAGCCCGGGCGCGGTAAAAAAGCCGCCCATGCCAAAACCGTTATCGAGCTGGAGCAACGGGGGCCTGAAGCAGCCGGGGCCTGAAGCGGCGGGCAAAGGATGGCGCGAGTGACGGGGCTCGAACCCGCGACCTCCGGCGTGACAGGCCGGCGCTCTAACCAACTGAGCTACACCCGCAATCCAGGAGGGCCGTCTAAAGCGCCGCCGCCCTCCCGTCAAGCAAGCTCGCGACAAAAACATGGGCGGTGACGGGTTCGAACCGCCGACCCTCTCGGTGTAAACGAGATGCTCTACCGCTGAGCTAACCGCCCGCGGCAAACCATTAATTCACCGCGTCTTTCAGCGTTTTGCCGGGTTTGAAGCGCACCGAGTTGGAAGCCGGGATTTTGATCTCCTCGCCGGTGCGGGGATTATGGCCGGTCGTTGCCTTGCGCTTGGCGGTAACGAACGTCCCGAAGCCGATCAGCCGCACTTCTTCCTGTTTTTTCAGCGCCCCCTCGATCGCGGCGAAAACCGCGTCCACCACTTCGGTCGCCTTGGTTTTGGGCAGATCGCTTTCTTCTGCCACGGCGGCAATCAGATCCATCTTGTTCACGCACAAGCCTCCCTTGAAACAGGACAGTGAAAATCAATCTACGCGCGGGAAGGACACTAGAGGGGGCGTTTCCGCCCCGTCAACGGAAGCTCGGGCTTTTCTGGCGTTCATCCACAGAAAATCGCGGATGGCGTTGGGCCGTGGGCCAAGTGTTCTGCCCCTGAAATGCCTGGAAGGCCTTCAGGGGCAGAACGGACATGCCCGGCAGCCGCAAGCCGGCCGGTCAATGCGGGAGCAAGGTCGCCGCCGATTCGCCGGCCGCCGGCGTGACGACCGGCTCCGCCGGTTCCTCCCAGGCGATCGGATCGGGCTTGCGCACCAGGGCCTGGCTGATCACCTCGTCGACATGGGCGACCGGCACGAGCTTCAAATGGCGCTTCACCTGTTCGGGAATTTCGGCCAGATCCTTCTCGTTCTCCTTGGGGATGAAGACCGTGGTGATCCCGGCGCGGAGCGCGGCGAGCAGCTTCTCCTTCAGTCCGCCGATCGGCAGCACCCGGCCGCGCAGCGTGATCTCGCCGGTCATGGCGATATCGCGCCTGATCGGGATGCCGGTGAGGACGCTGACGATGCTGGTCGCCATGGCGATACCGGCCGAGGGGCCGTCTTTCGGGGTTGCCCCTTCGGGCACGTGGACATGGATATCGCGGCGGTCGAAGAAGGTCGGCTTGATGCCGAAGGTGATCGCCCGCGAGCGCACATAGCTCAGCGCCGCCTGCACACTCTCCTGCATCACGTCGCCGAGCTTGCCGGTCTGGCGGATATTGCCCTTGCCCGGCAGCAACACGCTCTCGATGGTCAGGATTTCCCCGCCGACCTCGGTCCAGGCGAGGCCGGTGACCACGCCGACCATGTCCTCGGTTTCCGTCTCGCCGAAATGGAAGCGCCGCACCCCGGCGTATTTTTCCAGATTCTTGCGCGAAAACATGACCTTCTTGGTCTTCTTGGTGACGATCTCCTTGACCGCCTTCCGCGCCAGGCCGGCGATCTCGCGCTCCAGATTCCGCACCCCGGCCTCGCGGGTGTAATAGCGGATCAGGTCGCGGAGCGCCTCCTCGGTCACCGCCCATTCCTCGGGCTTGAGACTATGCGCCTCGGTCTGCTTCGGAATCAGGTGCCGGCGGGCGATTTCCACCTTCTCATCCTCGGTGTAGCCGGGGATGCGGATGACCTCCATGCGGTCGAGCAGCGGCTGCGGCATGCGCAGACTATTCGCCGTGGTGACGAACATCACATCCGAAAGGTCGTAATCGACCTCGAGATAATGGTCGTTGAAGGTGGCGTTCTGCTCGGGATCGAGCACCTCAAGCAGCGCCGAGGTCGGATCGCCGCGCCAATCGGCCCCGAGTTTGTCAATCTCGTCGAGCAAGAACAAGGGGTTAGAGGTTTTGGCCCGTTTCATCCCCTGGATGATCTTGCCCGGCATGGAGCCGATATAGGTGCGGCGATGGCCGCGGATCTCGGCCTCGTCGCGCACGCCGCCCAAGGACATGCGCACGAAGCTCCGCCCGGTCGCCCGCGCGATCGACTTGCCGAGCGAGGTCTTGCCGACGCCGGGCGGGCCAACCAGGCAGAGAATCGGGCCGCGCACCTTATTCGAGCGCACCTGCACCGCGAGATATTCGAGGATGCGCTCCTTGATCTTGTCCAGCCCATAATGATCGGCGTCGAGGATTTTTTCGGCCGCGACGATGTCATTGCTGGTCTTGCCGCGCTTCTTCCACGGAATCCCGAGCAGCCAGTCGAGATAGTTGCGCACCACCGTCGCCTCGGCGCTCATCGGGCTCATGGTGCGGAGCTTCTTCAGCTCCACCAGCGCCTTTTCGCGGGCTTCCTTGGAAAGCCGCGTCTTCTTGATCCGCGCTTCGAGTTCGGCGGCCTCGTCCTTGCCGTCCTCGCCTTCGCCCAATTCCTTCTGGATCGCCTTGAGCTGTTCGTTGAGGTAGTATTCGCGCTGGGTCTTCTCCATCTGCCGCTTGACGCGGTTGCGGATGCGCTTTTCCACCTGGAGGACGCCGATTTCGGCTTCCATGTAGCCGAACACCCGCTCCAGGCGTTCGCTGACGTCCTCGCTCTCCAGCAGATCCTGCTTCTCGGCGATCTTGAGGCCAAGATGACTAGCCACCGTATCGGCGAGCTTGCCCGGCTCCTCGACCTGATTGAGCGAAACCAGAACCTCGGGCGCGATCTTCTTGTTGAGCTTGATATATTGCTCGAATTGCGAGACCACCGTCCGGCCCAGGGCTTCGAGTTCTTTCTCGTCGCCGAGACGCTCCTCGATGGGCAGCACGGCGGCCTCGAAAAACGCCTCGGTCTCCTTGAAGCCGGTGATGCGGGCGCGGCGCACACCTTCCACCAGTACCTTCACCGTGCCGTCCGGCAGTTTCAGCAATTGCAAGATGGTCGAGACCGTGCCCACCCGATAAATATCATCGGTCGTGGGGTCGTCTTGCGCCGCGTTTTTCTGGGCGACCAGGAGGATTTGCTTGTCCTCCTTCATCACCGCCTCCAGCGCCCGCACCGATTTCTCGCGCCCGACGAATAACGGCACGATCATGTGCGGAAAAACGACGATATCGCGCAGCGGCAATACCGGCAGCACATCACCCTCCAAGACCATCTCGGTCCCCGACATCGCCTTCGAAGGCCGCTCGGATTCCGTCATCAACCCCTCCTCTTAGGACCCTCATCGTTCTCCGCCCGGCGTGAGGTATCGTCCCTGACGTGTCGGCCCAACTCCATCGGGCCAAACCTATCGGCACAGAAGACCGCATGGGCCGGAGAACGAAACCGCCCGGGGGATATCCCCAGCGCGATAATGGCCCTCGGGGCAATGGCGGGATGGGATACCCCGCCTTCTTGCCTCATTTTCCGCTCAGATATCGGCGGCGTGACCAGGCTCGGCAAGACCTTGACACTCTCTCGTGCCAGCTTTGTGTCAGGCGCTGGTCTCGGCCCGCTCCTTGCTGCCGTAGAGAAAGAGCGGATTGGCGCGCCCATCCGCGACCTCGCGGTTGATCACCACCTCCTCCACCCCGTCGAGCCCGGGCAGGTCGAACATGGTGGAAAGAAGGATCGATTCCATGATCGAGCGCAAGCCGCGCGCCCCGGTCTTGCGGGCGACGGCACGGGTCGCGACCGCTTTCAGCGAATCTTCGGTGAAGGTGAGCTTCACGCCCTCCATCTCGAACAGGCGGCCATATTGCTTGACCAGGGCGTTCTTGGGCCGGGTGAGGATTTCGATCAGCGCCGCCTCGTCCAGATCCTTGAGCGTCGCGACCACCGGCAGACGGCCGATGAACTCGGGGATCAGGCCGAAGCGCAGCAAATCCTCGGGCTCGACCTCACGCAGGATTTCGCCCGTCCGCCGCTCGTCGAGCGCCCGCACCTCGGCGCCGTAGCCGATGCCCGAGCCCTTGCCGCGGGCGCTGATGATCTTTTCGAGGCCGGCGAAGGCGCCGCCGCAGATGAACAGGATATTGGTGGTATCGACCTGGAGGAATTCCTGCTGCGGATGCTTGCGCCCGCCCTGCGGCGGCACCGAGGCGACGGTGCCCTCCATGATCTTGAGCAGCGCCTGCTGCACGCCTTCGCCGCTGACGTCGCGGGTGATCGAGGGATTATCCGATTTGCGGCTGATCTTGTCGACCTCGTCGATATAGACGATACCGCGCTGCGCCCGCTCGACATTGTAATCCGCCGCCTGGAGCAGCTTCAGGATGATATTTTCGACATCCTCGCCGACATAGCCGGCCTCGGTGAGCGTCGTCGCGTCCGCCATCGTGAACGGCACATCGAGAATCCGCGCCAGAGTCTGGGCCAGCAGCGTCTTGCCGGTGCCGGTCGGGCCGACCAGCAGGATATTCGATTTGGCGATCTCGATATCGTTGTTCTTCTGGCCGTGCGCGAGACGCTTGTAGTGGTTGTGGACGGCAACGCTCAAAACCTTCTTGGCGTGATCCTGGCCGATGACGTAATCGTCCAGCACCTTGCAGATTTCCTTCGGCGTCGGCACCCCGTCGCGCGATTTCACGAGATGCGTCTTGTGCTCCTCGCGGATGATATCCATGCACAGCTCGACGCATTCATCGCAGATGAACACTGTCGGGCCGGCGATCAGCTTGCGCACCTCGTGCTGGGACTTGCCGCAGAACGAGCAATAGAGCGTATTTTTCGAATCACCGGACTTACTCATGCCCACTCCCACCCCTCGTCGGGGACCATCCTCTCAACGTCACGCCCGGCAGGTTTCACGAACTCCGGAAGGAACTTTAGAACCCGCGATCGCCGACAACAAGCGCCTTGCGTAATTTGAGAACAAAACAAAAACATCCGATCGTGACCGCCCCCCGGGAGCGGGCCGGTCATGTCTTGGTGCTCTCCGGGGCCATCGGCCGGTTCTCCACCACCTCGTCGACGATCCCGAAATCGCGCGCCTCCTCGGCCGACATATAGCTGTCACGCTCGAGCTTGCGCTCGATCGCCTCGATCGGCTGGCCGGTATGGCGGACATAGATCTCATTGAGACGCTTGCGCAGCGTCAGGATCTCGCGCGCCTGGATCTCGATATCGGTCGCCTGGCCCTGGGCGCCGCCGGAGGGCTGATGGACCATGATGCGGGCATTTGGCAGCGCATAGCGCTTGCCCGCGGCGCCGGCGCAGAGCAGCAGGCTGCCCATCGAGGCGGCCTGGCCGATGCAGACCGTGCTCACCGGGCTCCGGATATATTGCATCGTGTCATAGATCGCGAGGCCGGAGGAGACCACCCCGCCCGGGCTGTTGATATAGAACGCGATGTCCTTGGTCGGGTTCTCGCTCTCCAGGAAGAGCAACTGGGCGCAGACCAGCGAACTCACCTCGTCGAACACCGTCCCGGTCAGAAAAACGATCCGCTCCTTTAACAAGCGGGAATAGATATCGAAAGCGCGCTCGCCGCGCGCCGTTTGCTCCACCACCATCGGCACCAGCGTGCTGGTGTAGATCTCGACGGGATCGCGATCCCTCATGCCCTTGCTTCCCAAAAAGGCGCCCGGCCCAAAGCCGGCATGCCGTCATACTACGTGGAAAATGTAAATAGGAAGCTGACGCGACGCTGCCAAGCTCGCCCATCGCACGCGCTTCCGGCGCATGTTTTCCGGCGGGCAGCGCCGACGCCTCTGCCGCGCTGATGCGCGGAATCAGCCTTCCACCGCCTTGCTCAGTTCCTCGGCGCTGACCGTCCGCTCCTCGATCCTGGCCAGCTCGACCACGAAATTGACCACCTTATCCTCGAGAATCGGCCCGCGGAGGGTCTCGGCCAGGTTCGGGTTCTTGCGGAACATCTCGAAAATCTGCGCCTCCTGGCCGCGATAGCGGGCCGCCTCGGCCCGCATCGCCCGCGTCATCTCGTCCTGGCTGACGGTGATGCCGTTGATCCGGCCGGTCTCGGCGAGCAGCAGGCCGAGCCGCACCCGGCGCTCGGCGATGGCGCGATATTCGGCGCGCAGCGTCTCGTCATCCTTGGCCGCGTCCTCGGGCGCCAGCCGGCCGGCCTTGCGATCGGCCTCGATGCGCTGCCAGATCTGGTCGAACTCCGCCGTCAGCATCGCCTCGGGCACCGGGAACGACACTTGCTCGGCGAGCCTGTCGAGCAGTTGGCGCTTGAGATTGAGCCGCGAGAGCTGGGCGTATTCGCGCCCGATCTGCTGGCTGATGGTCTCGCGCAGCTCATCGAGGCTCTCGAACCCGATCCGCTCGGCAAACGCCGCGTCGATCTCGGGGAGGAGGGCGCGGGCGAGCGTCTTCGCCGTGATCTCGAACGCCGCTTCCTTGCCGGCGAGATCGGCGACGCCGTAATCCTCGGGGAAGCGCACCGTGATCGTGCGCGTCTCGCCGGGCGCGAGACCCTCGATCTGCTCGGTGAAGCCGGGGATGAACCCCTCGCCTGCGACCTCGATCTCCATGTCCTCGCCGGTGCCGCCGGGGAAGGCGACGCCATCGATGCGGCCGATGAAATCGACCGTCAGCACTTCGCCCGGCGTCGCGCCGCGCGCCTCCGCGACCGGCTCCAGCGTGCGCTGCCGGCCCGCCATGTCGGCGAGCACCTTGGCGATCGCCGCGTCATCGACCTCGGCCTTGAGGCGCTCGAGGGCGATCGCGGCGAAATCGGGAAGGGCGATCTCGGGCAAGATCTCGAGCGTGACGGCGAACGCGACGTCGTTTCCCGGCTTGGCCGCGGCGGCGGCGTCGGTGAGGTCGATCCTGGGCTGCATCGCCGGGCGGAGACCACGCTCCTCGAAGACCTTGCGGGTCGCCTCGGAAACGCTCTGCTCGACGATTTCGGCCATCACCGCGGTGCCAAAGCGCTGCTTGATCACCGGCATCGGCACCTTGCCCGGGCGGAATCCGGGAAGGGTCAGCGTCTTGGCCAGCTCGGCGAGGCGGCTCATGCGCTGCGCCTCGATGTCCGCCGCCGGCAGCACCACGTCAAACGCGCGTTTCAGCCCCTCGGAGAGCGTCTCGGTAACCTGCATCGTGTCCGGAAATCCCCAAAATCGCCTGACGGCCGGGTGGTGCGGGCGGAGGGACTTGAACCCCCACGGCTTGCGCCACCAGAACCTAAATCTGGCGTGTCTGCCAATTCCACCACGCCCGCTCGCGCGGCCGTGCGGCAGGGCACATAGCGCAGCCCGCCCGCCGCCACAAGCGGAACCTCGGCGAGGCGCGCCCTCCGAGCGGCCCATCTGGGCAAATCCCGCCAAAGCCGGCAAACTGGTTCACTCCCGTTTCGGAGCCACGCCATGTCCCGCGTCGAGATCTCCCCGCCGCTCGCGACCGATGCCGATCTCCCCCTGCTCGGTCAGATCGAGCGCAAGCTGCTCTGGCTCTCGTCGTGGATGATCCATCACGCGAATCACGTCCGGCCCAATCGCGACGGGCTCAAGGTCGGCGGCCATCAGGCCTCCTGCGCCTCGGTCACGGCGATCATGACGGCGCTCTATTTCGCCCTGCTCCGCCCCGAGGACCGGGTCGCGGTGAAGCCGCACGCGGCGCCGGTGTTCCACGCCATCAATTATCTCTATGGCCGCCTGCCGCGTGAGCGGCTGACCAGCTTGCGCGCCTTCGGCGGGCTGCAACCCTATCCGAGCCGGCTCAAGGACGGGCCCGAGGTTGATTTCTCCACCGGCTCGGTCGGCCTCGGCGTCGCGCTCACCAGCTTCACCGCCTTGATGCAGGATTACGTCGTCCAGCACGGCTTTGCCCGCCCCGAGCTTCCCCCCGGCCGCCAGATCGCCATCGCCGGCGATGCCGAACTCGACGAGGGCAATATCTACGAGGCGCTGCTCGAAGGCTGGAAGCATGACGTGCGCAATGTCTGGTGGATCATCGATTACAACCGCCAAAGCCTCGATTCGGTGGTGCCCGACCGCCTGTTCGGCCGCATCGAGGGGTTGTTTCGCGACATGGGCTGGAATGTCGTCACCCTCAAATACGGCCGCCGCCTGGATGCCGCTTTCGCCCGCCCTGGCGGCGAGGCGCTCAGGCGCTGGATCGATGATTGCCCGAACAGCCTCTATTCCGCCCTCACCTTCCAGGGCGGCGCGGCCTGGCGGCAGGCGGTGCTCGCCGATCTCGGGCGCTCGCGCGAGGTGCGCGCGCTCATCGACCCGCTGAGCGACGAGGGGCTGGGCCAGTTGATGACCAATCTCGGCGGCCACGACATCGCCGCCCTGATCGAAACGCTGCGCGCCGCCGCCGGCGGCGATCAGCCGACCTGCTTCATCGCCTATACCATCAAGGGGATGGGCCTGCCCTTCGCCGGCCATAAGGACAACCATGCCGGGCTGATGACCGGCGAGCAGATGGAGGAATTTCGCGCCCGCATGGCGATCCGGCCCGGGCACGAACTCGACCCGTTCGAGGGGCTGGACGCCGATCCGGACGAACTTCGCCGCTTCATCGCCGGCCGCCCCTTCGCCCGCCCGCTCACGCCCGAGGGAAGGCGCCTCGGCGCGAAGCGGCTTCCGGTGCCGCAAGCCGTGCCGCGCACCACCCCCCTCGCCGGCAGGCGGGTTTCCACCCAGGCCGGATTCGGTGAAATCCTCGCCGAAATCGGCCGGCTGGAGGGGGACTGGGCGGAGATCGGCCGGCATATCGTCACCACCAGCCCCGATGTCACGGTCTCGACCAGCCTCGGCCCCTGGGTCAATCGCCGCGGCGTCTATGACCGGCATACCCGGAACGACGTCTTCCGCGACGCCAAGCTCGCCTCCGCCCAGCGCTGGGGCATGAGCCCCGCCGGCCAGCATATCGAACTCGGCATCGCCGAACAGAATCTGTTCCTTCTGCTCGGCGCCGCCGGGCTGCAAGGAGATCTGAACGGCGCGCGGATTTTGCCGATCGGCACGGTCTATGATCCCTTCGTCAATCGCGGCCTCGATGCGTTGATCTATGCCTGTTACCAGGATGCGCGGTTTATTTTGGTCTCCACCCCCTCCGGCCTCACGCTCGCGCCCGAAGGCGGGCAGCACCAATCGATCAACACCCCGCTGATCGGCATCGGCGCCGACAAGCTCGCCGCGTTCGAGCCGAGCCATGTCGATGAGCTGGATATCCTGCTGCGCCACGCCTTCGCCCATATGCAGGCGCCGGACGGCTCGGCGGTGTGGCTCCGTCTTTCCACCCGCGCCCTCGCGCAGCCGGCGCGGACGCTCGCTCCCGAAGCGGTGATCGCCGGCGGCTATTGGGCGGTGGCGCCGGCACCGGGGGCCCGCATCGCGCTCGCCTATCAGGGGCCGGTCGCGCCCGAGGCCGAAGCCGCCTTCGCCGAATTGCGCGCCGAAGAGCCGGGCGCCGGCCTCCTCGCCATCACCAGCGCCGATCGCCTGCACGCCGGCTGGCTTGCCGCGACCTCCGCGCGGCGCGGCGGCGACCGTCGTGCCATCTCACATGTCGAAACCCTGCTCGCCCCGCTCGCCCGGGAAGCGGCGCTGATCACCGTGCTCGACGGCCATCCGGCGGCGCATGCCTGGCTCGGCGCGGTGCGCGGCCAGCTCGTGGTGCCGCTCGGGGTCGCGCGATTCGGCCAGGGTGGCGACATTCCCGATCTCTATCACGCCTATGGGCTCGACGTCGCGGCGATCCTGGACGCCTGCGCGCAGGCGCTGCTCGGCTGAGCCGGGAAGGTGACAGTCCGGGAAGAATCGCCCTAGTCTCGGGAAGGAAATCGAGGAGAGACGAGCGATGGCGGACAGCACGGCGGGCGAGGCACGGCGTTATGCCGGCGGGAAGATGCTGGCGCGGGTTTCGGGGGCGGTCGGCACCGTGGTTTTCAACCAGCCGGAAAAGCACAACGCCATCTCGCTCGAGATGTGGGATGGTCTCGCCGAAATTCTCGATGCCTTCGCCGCCGATCCCGCGATTCACGTCGTCGTGCTGCGCGGCGCGGGCGAGCGCGCTTTCGTCTCCGGCGCCGATATCAGCCAGTTCGAGGCCGAGCGCAACGACGCCGAGGCGCAGATCCACTATGAGCGCCGCACCCGCGCCGGGCGGGCGCGGCTGGCATCGTTCGAAAAGCCGGTGATCGCCGCCATTCGCGGCTTCTGCCTCGGCGGCGGGCTCGGGATCGCGCTCGCGGTCGACCTCCGCCTCGCCGCCGCCGATGCGGTGTTCGGCATTCCCGCCGCCCGCCTCGGTCTTGCCTACGGGTTCGACATGACGCGCCAATTGGTCGCAACCGTCGGCCCGGCGGCGGCGCGGATGCTGCTCTACAGCGGCGAGCGGATCGACGCGGCGGAAGCGATGCGCATCGGCTTGGTCAACCGGAGCGTCGCGGTTGCGGAATTCGACGCGGCCCTCGCGGCCCTCGCCGGGCGGATCGCCGCGAACGCGCCGCTCTCCATCGCCGCAGCCAAGCGCGCCATCGCCGCCGCGCTCGCCGATCCCGAGACCCGCGACATCCCTGGACTGGACGCGGCGATCAAAGCCTGTTTCGACAGCGCCGATTATCGCGAGGGACGGGCGGCGTTCCGCGAGAAGCGTCCACCCCGGTTCACGGGAAGTTGAGCCGTGTCAGATGACACAAGGCAGGCAAGAAAGATTCTTCTTTTTCTGAAGAAAAAGAAGCAAAAAGACTTTTATCCTGGTTCCTCGGCGTGGCAGTGCCGCAGGCACTGCCCAAGGGGGAGAAAAGTTCTTTTTTTTAAAAAAGAATACTTTATCTTCCCTTATGCCACGGCCTGACTACGCCCTCGAAGCCGCGGCGCTTGGCGACGGCGGCGGGCGGCGGGTCGCGGGGGTGGACGAGGTCGGGCGTGGCCCGCTCGCCGGGCCGGTGCTGGCGGCGGCGGTGGTGTTCCCGGGTGGTGTGCCGGCGGCGCTCGTGGCGCTGATCGCCGATTCGAAAACCCTCTCACCGGCAAGGCGGGAAGCGGCGGCGGCGGCGCTCCGCGCCAGTCCGGCGGTGGAATTCGGCGTCGGCGCCGCGAGCGTCGCAGAAATCGCACGATTCAATATTCTTGGCGCGAGCTTGCTCGCCATGCGCCGTGCCGTGCGCCGCCTGCCGGTTGCACCCGATTTTGCCCTGATCGATGGCAATCGCGCCCCGGATCTGCCCTGCCCGCTGCGCTGCGTGGTCGGCGGCGATGGCCGCTCGCTCTCGATCGCCGCCGCCTCGATCATCGCCAAGGTGCTGCGCGACCGGCTGATGGCGCGGCTCGCGGCGCGTTTTCCGGGGTATGGCTTCGAACGCAATGCCGGCTACCCGACCGCCGGCCATCGCGCCGCCCTTGCCCTGATCGGCGCCTGCCGCCATCATCGCCGCGGATTCGGCCCGGTGCGCCGAGTCGCCGTGCCCGGCTCTCTTCCCAGCGACAATCACCGCCATTGACGCGGCGCGGCGCCGCCCGTCACCATGGCGCGAGCCATCGAGGGATTAAATGCGAACCGTGGATCGCGTCATCGAATTGCCGCTGGATCAGGTTTTGGTGGGCGATAGTGTTGCGATGATGCGCATGCTGCCGAGCCATTCGATGCATTGCGTGTTCGCCGACCCGCCTTACAATCTCCAGTTGCAAGGCGCCCTCCGCCGGCCTAATGATAGCCTAGTCGATGGGGTCGATGATGCCTGGGATCATTTCGAGGACAACGCCGCCTATGATGCGTTCACCCGCGCCTGGCTCGGCGAATGTCGCCGGCTTCTGCGCAAGGACGGCACGATTTGGGTCATCGGGACTTATCACAACATCTTCCGCCTCGGCGCCATTCTTCAGGATCTCGGCTTTTGGATCCTGAACGACGTGATCTGGCACAAAACCAATCCGATGCCGAATTTTCGCGGCCGGCGCTTCACCAACGCGCACGAGACGCTGATCTGGGCGGCGCGGGGGCGGGATTCGCGTTACCGCTTCAATTATCAGGCGATGAAAGCGCTGAACGACGATCTGCAGATGCGGAGCGACTGGTTCATCCCGCTCTGCACCGGTCCCGAGCGGCTGCGCAACGCGCATGGCATGAAGCTGCACCCGACGCAAAAGCCCGAAGCGCTGCTGCACCGGGCGCTGCTGGCCAGCACCGTCACGGGGGAGATCGTGCTCGACCCTTTTCTCGGCACCGGGACGACGGCGGCGGTGGCGCGGCGGCTCGGCCGCCATTTCATCGGCATCGAGCGCCATCCCGCCTATGCCGAAGCGGCGCTCGGGCGGGTGCGGGCGGTGCGGCCGGCCCCGCCCGAGGGCATCACCATCACGCCGTCGCGGCGCGAGGCGCGGCGGATCCCGTTCGGCAGCCTGGTCGAGCAGGGGGTGGTGCCGCCCGGCGCGCGGCTGCACAGCCGCGGCCGCGCCGTCAGCGCGACGGTCGCCGCGGATGGCACGCTACAGGCCGGCGCCGTGCGTGGCTCGATCCATCGCGTGGGGGCGGCGCTGCAAAACGCCTCGACCTGCAATGGCTGGACGTTCTGGCACATCGAGCGCGACGGCGCGCTGATCCCGATCGACACGCTCCGCGCCGAGAGCGCGACGCGCGAAACCGCCCCATCGCCGATGGCGGGCGAGGATACGGCACCGGCGGCCGGCGCAAAGGTCATTCCGATTCGCTAGCGCGTGATGACCGAAGGCGGAATCGCCGCAGGTCTGAATCACGCGATCAAACAAAGAACTGGGGCGAGGTGGCGGAGCGTAAGCGAGATCACCGCGCTCCAGAACCGCTTCCGTTCGCCGACGGGGACGGCCATCGCGCCCAAAATCAATTTTGGCACGGGTCTTTATCAGGCGATATCGTCCTCCTCGGCTGGACAAGGCTCATGCCACGCGCAATTCGCTGTCCCCGCGGCATGAGGCCGCGTGGGATTAACCATATCCTCACGCTCATCGGCACATAATTGCCCGGTTCTCGTGCCCCGAGCTGGAAGACGACATTGGTTTCCCACCTCTCTCCCCCTCCGCTTCGCCCGGTCCGTGCCAGCATAACCCCCGTGGTGGATCGGGCGGAGAGCCGCAAACTGGAGCATGATATTCGTCACGCGCTGCTGCATGACGGCTTCGCCCTCGCCTTCCAGCCACGCTATCTGTTGTCGACACGCCAGCCGATCGGCGCGGAGGCGTTGATCCGCTGGCCGCATCGCAAGCGTGGGCTGGTCTCGCCGGCCCTCTTCATCCCGGTCGCCGAGCAAAGTGGCCTGATCAACGATATCGGCGGCTGGGTGCTGCGCCAGGCGTGCCGGGAAGCCGCGCGCTGGCCGAGCCCGGCCGGGATTTCGGTCAATGTCTCGGCGCGGCAATTGCTGGATGGCGTGCTGATCGACCAGGTGACGGAAGCGCTGGCGCTCTCCTCGCTCGACCCGGAACGGCTGGAACTCGAGGTCACCGAGACCGTCCTGCTCGATATCAGCCCCGATGTCCTCCTCACCCTCGCCGCCTTGAACGATATCGGCGTCGGCTTGGCGATCGATGATTTCGGCGTCGGCTATACCAGCCTTGCCACGCTCAAGCGGCTGCCGTTCACGACCATGAAGATCGACCGCTCGATGGTGCGCGCCTTGCCGCGGGACCGGGAGGATGCCGCCATCGTCTGCTCGCTCATCGCCATCGCCCAGGCGCTCGGTCTCGGCGTGCTCGCGGAAGGGATCGAGACGCCCGAGCAGGAAAATTTCCTGATCGATGTCGGCTGCGAGAGCGGCCAGGGCTTTCTTTTCAGCCACGCTCTCTCCGCCGAGGATATCGCCACCTGCCTCACCCGGCCCCGGCCGGCGTGACACCGGCGGCGCGCGCTCATCCGGGCGCTTGTTTCGGCGGCGGATGGAGGCAGAAAATCTCCTCATCGCCCGGCATCGCCGGGTAGCGGCGGCGGATTTCGGGGTCATGGCCGGGGATGACCCGGTCCGCCTCGCCGCCGGCGAGCTTGCGCGCCGCGTGCCAGCCACGCGCCATCTCGCCGAGATCGAACAGGATCGGGAACGGGTTTTCGCGCTCCATATTGGCGTAGAAATGCGAAGCATCGCTCGCCAAAACGACCGGCCCGCGCGCGGTCTCGACGCGGACCATCTGCAACCCGGCGGTATGCCCGCCGACCCGATGCAGGCTGACGCCCGGCGCGATTTCGCTCTCGCCGTCATGGAACCGCACCCGATCGGCATAAAGTGCCCGCACCATGGCCACCACGTCCTCGACCTCGAACGCGGCGCGGAGACAGGAAAAACACATATTCGCCCCGGTCGCGAAGGCCATCTCGCGCTCCTGGAGGTGAAACCGCGCGTTCGGGAACAGGCCGAGATTGCCGGCGTGGTCATAATGGAGATGGGTGAGCACGACATCGCGCACCGAAGCCGGATCGACGCCGAGGGCCGCGAGCCCGGCCGGCACCGGGCGGATCAGCCGCCGCCCGCGCGCTTGCGCCATCTCCGGCGTGAAGCCGGTATCGACGACGATTTCCTCCCCTGGCTGCCCCCCTGGCCGGCGGAGCAGCCAGAAGAAATAATCCATCGGCATCGGCTGATCATGGAGATCGGGCGGGCGAAGGAAATTCTCCCGCGCGAGCCGCTCCTGGGTCGCGTAACGCTGCGCGAAGATTTCCCACATCCTACCCCTCCCCGCCCGTCTCGGGCACGCCGAGGCTTGCGCCCGCCAGTTGCTCCGAGAACCGGGCGAGCGCGGTGTGATCCTGGCCGGGGCCGAGCACCGCCGCCGCGCTCGCCCATATTTCCCGGCAGAGGGCGGCGAACGGCGTTGCCGTCCCGCTCGCCCGCCCGACCTCGAGCGCGATGGACAGATCCTTGGCCATCAGATCGAGGCCGAACCCGGCATCGAACCGGCGCGAGAGCACGAATTGTTTGAATTTCTTCTGGGTGCTGTTGTTCATCCCGGTCGAGGCGTTCAGCACATCGACCATCAGCGCCGGATCGAGGCCGAATTTCCGCCCGATCAGCAGCGCCTCGACGCCGATCAGAAATCCGCCGGCGGAGACCAGATTATTGAGCGCCTTCATCGCCTGCCCGGCGCCGACCGCGCCGCAATGATGGATGCTGGTGCCCATCGCGCGAAGCACCGGCCCGGCGCGGTCGAGATCGGCCGCGGCGCCGCCGGCGAGAATGGCAAGCTCGCCGCTCCGCGCCCGTGGCACCCCGCCGGAGACCGGGCAATCGATCAGCGCCACCCCCCCTCCGAGTTCCTCGGCGAGCTTTTTTGTCACCCCTGGCGCGCCGGAGGACATTTCGATCACCAGCGCCCCCGGCGTCAGCGCCGGTTTGATCGCCGCCATGACCTCGGCGACCTCCGCGCTGGTCGGCAGAATGGTGATGACGGCCTCGGCGCCGCGCGCCGCGTCGGCGGCATCATGCGCGGCGCGGCCGCCGATCTCGCACGCGAATTGCGCCGCGCGGCCGGGCCGCGCATCGGCGACCGCGACCTCGAACCCCGCCTTGAGCAGATTGGCGGCCATCGGCCAGCCCATATTGCCGATGCCGATGAAGCCGAGGCGCCGGAGCGGCGCCGTCATGCCTTCGTCGCCGGCAACGCGCCTTCCGCGACCAGCACCTCATGCGCCGCCTTGAACGCATCGAGCCCGGCCGGGATGCCGCAATAGACGGTGGCGTGGAGCAGCACCTCCTTGATCTCCTCGACGCTCACGCCATTGGCGAGCGCGCCCTTGACATGGAGCTTGATCTCCGGGGTTTTGCCGAGCGCGGTGAGCATCGCGAGGTTGAGCAGGCTCCGTGTCTTGCGTTCCAGCCCCGGCCGCGTCCAGGCATAGCCCCAGCACCATTCGGTGGTGATGCGCTGGAACGCCATCATGAAATCATCCGCCTTGGCGAGGCTGCCATCGACATAGCTGGCGCCGAGCACCGCGCGCCGCACTTCCAGACCTTTTTCGAACATCTCACTTTCCGCCATAGACCGAGCCCTCCGTTTTTCCACGGCGGCAAGCTGCGCCCAGGGCGATTTATCTGTCAATCCGCGTTATGACAGCGGTTCTGCTCGGGCGCAGATCCAAAGGCCCGGATTGCGCGTCTTATTGGCTCAAATCATCAGGTTGACTAAAATCGTCAGGTAGCGCAGGCGTGGGGCTCGATTCCCCTGGATGTGTTACCAAAATAGACATTCGCCCCTGGCGCAATGGCATCATAAAATTTCCCGCAATCCCAAGGCAACCGAATTTCAAGTTAGTATCATATGCTCCAGGATTTAATTTTAATTTAAATCCGTATCGCCAAACAACAGACTGGACCCAATTATTAATTATTTTCTTTTTATTAAAAGAAACGCTCACCCAACACATAGGGCGTCCAATAATAACTTGATCGCCAGGCATCATGTCAATATTTAAAATTATTTGGTATTGCCCGCTTTTTTGAGCAATAAATTTTGATTTTATGATTCCAAAAAGTGGTTGATCGCTCAAAGACATCCCGGCTTTTTGGAGAAATTCGCCTTCTGAAAAATTTGAATCTTCCTGAATATATGAATATATGGATCCTTCGTCTGTATTTATTTTTCTATTTGTTTGATCTAATGTAATTGTATGAAGATCAATAAACCATCCTGGTTTTCTAATTATTTTATTACCATAGTTATTATTATTTGTTCCTTTGTTTTTATTAGAATCAATTTCGTCGTCATCGTGATTTTCTAAATTTTTATCGAGCATATCTTTAAAATCAGAAGTTAATGGAAATAAACCAGTCTTTGCAGTAATAATTTTTCCAGTTTCTACATTTATTACACGAACACTTAGTGATATTTTGCTAGATAAAACTACAACTGTTCCAACAATTACGGTATTTATACCGGCAAGATTCCCAATCTTAGCAATGTTATTGGGATTAAGCAGGCCTTCTTTTGTCAATTTTAATTCTTGTATCAATATTTTTAAATTTCCACGGTCAACAAATAAAACATTACTGTGAAACTCCACTAATTTATCAGAAAGAGATTGCGCTATAAAGCGTCCAAGTTCATTAGTATTTCCTTTTATGTCAGTAAAATCAAGAACAGTACTACTAGGATTATTAGTTTTCTCTAGAATATTTATAATATTCATTGCAATAACGTGCAAAGAACTATCGTAATCATTCCCGGATGCAGATCTGGCCGTACTTATTTGAAGCATCACTATCAATGAAAATATTATTAACTTTGCCACAGATACCTTAGACATGGACGAATCCTCTCATAACAGATATTTATTATTTATTTTTAATATTAATTAAATAAAAGATATTTTGAAAATATGTTTGTGGCTTCGTTCACATTCTTCCAAAAATATTAGCATCCTCTTCAACTATTCGTTCGACAGCATTATTTATAGCATCATCAGCCGTCGCTCCAGATCCCGCATATTCTGAATAAAAAAGCAAACTCTTGTCGCCATTCTTGAAAACACGAATGTTCGTTGTAACCTCACATGAAATCAGTCCCGGAATAGATTCTATTGGTTTGCAATCGCTTGTGGCTGTGCCAACAACCACCGCTCTACTTTTCTTAGTCAATCCCGCTTTGTCGAGTGCTACGCCATCACCATTAATCAATCCATCCCAATATTTCGACTTGTAAACGCCATATCTTAATTGGTCTGCCCCAATTTTTTTTTCCTGAAGAAAAGAAATTATCTTTATTGTTAGCATATTTGCAGCTTTTTGAGATTTCTCGCTTGCGTTTTCCTGCGCTGCTATGCCAATAATAACTTCGAAAGGCGGGTAAGCTGACGTCCCAAACAAATCAGATAAGAAGTTAACATCTGCTTGCGATTCCACGCTAGCCCTCTCGTTCTCAATTTCCGATACAATTGTGTTTGTGACTGGCTGCAACGCTTGACCAGTCTCTGGGTCAAAGCCTTCTGCGTCAAAAAGACGGTATTCACCAGTTTTACCTCGAAAGTACCAAATAAGTGGGCGGCCAGTTATTCGATCAAAATAAGTTAATTGACGAGGATCTGAAACGATCCGATGTGGCACAAGGCCCTTTCGCTGGCGCTGTATGACCGACGCGACCGCTGAAGCGCAGGGCTGTCGGGGGATACCGGTGGCTGGATCTACACCTGGACTGTCAGAAAAGACGATCTCTCCCCCAGGCCTCACAACAAAATACATCAATGGTTTTCCCGTTCGCTGATCAAAGCGGCACGCGTTATCAATCTCGAATATTGCATGAAGGATCGGCGTAGTTCCAAACGCAATTGTGGAAAATAAAAACCCATACAGCCATCGCCGTCCAGGCCATCTCCGGTCAATCCATCCGCCTCCAAAAATGAACCAACGTAGAGTGAGCGGCAACAGCGCTGCATAAATAAAGCCAAATATAACAGAAAACAAGCCTGACCATTGTCTATCGAAGCCAAGATCATCAAAAAACAATCTATAAAACCCTCTTATGCTCCACCAGTAAGTAAACCATGGCAAAAATGTAAAAATAATAAATATAACTGCGATAGCTAAAAATAAATACCAGTATTTCTGTAGAAATTCAATAAAAACTAAGAAAAATTTCCTCATATTTACTGTTTTTTTCATTTGATGACTCTGTAATTCAGATTTTTAAATTTTTGTCTTTATTATTATTTATATAATTTTTTACGCGAAATACAACAACCATTATTGCAGAAAACGCCGAAACTATCTCAACTCCAAACCATAAGATCTCTCTTATCATCGCGAGCGCCCCATTTTTCTCCGAATTATTTTTGTCTCTCGGGAAAATTTCGCCTTCACTTAGCAGTCGATATTTTTAATTTTACTTCTTGAATTTGTTATTATAATAGAAAACAAATTGCGCATGGCTCAATATTGTCGGTTAACTTGGGACTTACCATGACCGAGCAAACGAACTCCCAAGTGCTGCATTACATAATAACAACGGCATACACAAAATCAAGGTGCCGATCAGCGCCCAAATGGGACTCCCGTCAGCTGGACACCTCAAAAAACGGTCGTGTCCGCGCTGGTGGTGTAGGTGGCAGCTAATTGGCCTGCCGTAGCGCCCGCCGCGCCGCCCGGCGCATTCGGCGGCGAGAAGCCGGAGCAGCGCCCCGCGGTTAGGCACCTTGACCTCCAGGCACATGGTCATGCGCCGCAACACCGGCGCGCCGAGGCCGCCGATGTCGTTCGCGGTCCAGATCACCGGCACCGCCGTTTCCTCCAGCAGGCGATGGATGAAGACGCGCGAGCCGGCGCGCGCGATTGAGTGGCGCGCGTGATCGGGCTAGGGTCGGCCCGGCATGCGCGTGTTTTTCTCCGTTCTGGCCCTTTCCGCGTCGCTGGCGCTCGCGTTGCCGGCCGCGGCGCAGGTGACGATCAATCCCGGCGCGCTCGACCAGACGCCCGCATCGCCCCCGGCGGCTTCGCCCGCGCCCGAAAGCGGGACACCCGCGCCGAAGCCCAAACCGAAACCGAAACCCAAGCCGAAAGCAAAGCCCAAACCCGCCGCCAGCGCCAAACCGCCCGCCCCCTCCCCAACCTCAGGAAAGGAAGCGCCCTCCCCGCCCCCGCCCGTGGCCGCCGTGCCGCCCGCCGAGGCGCCGCCAGAGGTGCGGCTCGGGACGGCGCCAGAAAATCTCACCGTCCCGGCCGCCCCGCCGGCCTCGCCGCTTCTCCCGCCGGCAGCGGCGGCGCCACCCGTGCATCCCAATGTCACGCCGCCGCCGCCGCCGGTGGTCGCCGCGGCGGCCGGCGAAGCGATCGCCGTTCCCGGCGGCACAAGGATCACCTTCGCACCCGAAAGCGCCGATCTCAACCCCGCGACCGACGCCGCCTTGCGCCAGATCGGCAGCGAAGCCGCGCAAAACCCGGCCGCCGTGGTCAACGTCATCGCCTATGCCAGCGGCGCCAAGGAGGATCCCTCGACGCCACGGCGCATGTCCCTCGATCGCGCGCTCGCCGCCCGCGCGGTGCTGATGGCCGCCGGCGTGCCCTCGACGCGGATCTATCTCCGGGCGCTCGGCACCGCGTCGCGTGAAGGCCCCCCCGATCGCGTCGATCTCGTTGTCGTCAATTCCCAGGCGGCGGTGGCCGCGACCCCGCCTCCCCCCGGCCCGCCGGCGCCGGCGGTGCCGCATGCCCCCTCTCCAGACACGAAACCCCCGCCGCCATGACCCGGCCGACCCTCTATTTGCTCCGGATGCTGGTCTTTCTCCTGATCGCCGGCGGGGTGGTGGCCCTTCTCGCCCCGACGCTGGAGGCGGTCTTTCACAACAACCCGATCCTCAACAGCCTGATTTTCCTGGTGCTGTTGGCGGGCATCGTCTGGAACATCCACCAGGTGACACGTCTTTCCCCCGAGGTGACGTGGGTCGAAACCTTTCGCACCGCGCGGCCGCGGCTTTCCACCCTGCCGATGCCGAGGCTGCTCGCGCCGATGGCGAACATGCTCGCCGCCCAGCGCAACAAGAACCGCGAGGCGGGCGAGCGTTTCACGCTGTCGGCGGCGGCGATGCGGAGCCTGCTCGATTCCATCGCGAGCCGCCTCGACGAAAGCCGGGAACTGTCCCGCTACATGATCGGGCTTTTGATTTTTCTCGGCCTGCTCGGCACGTTCTGGGGGCTTTTGCGCACCGTCAGCGCGGTCGGCGATGTCATCGGCGCGATGGCGATCGGCACCGGCGATGTCACGGTGATGTTCGAGCAGCTCAAATCCGGGCTGCAAAAGCCGCTGCACGGCATGGGCATGGCGTTTTCGGCCTCGATGTTCGGCCTCGCCGGGTCGCTCATTCTCGGCTTTCTCGATCTCACCGCCGGCCAGGCGCAAAACCGCTTCTTCAACGAGTTGGAGGAGTGGCTCGCCGGCATCACCCGCATCGGCACCAGCCCGCTCGGCGGCGAGGGCGAAGGGTCGATCCCGGTCTATGTCCAGGCGCTCCTCGAACAAACCGCCGAGAACATGGAAAATCTCCAGCGCATTCTCGCGCGCGGCGAGGAGGGGCGGATTCAGGCCAACCACGCAGTGCAAGCGCTGACCGAGCGCGTCGGCCTGCTTTCGGACACCATGCGCGCCAGTCAGCAACTCATGCTGCGTATCGCCGAGGCCCAGGCCGCCCTCACCCCCGCCTTGCAACGCCTCGCCGAGGCCAGGTTCGAGACCGGCGACGAGGTCGCGCGTGCCCATCTGCGCAATATCGAACTGGCGATGCAGCGCATGCTGACCGAAATCGAACAAGGCCGGGCGCAAAGCACCAGCGATCTCCGCAATGATATCAGGATTCTGACCCGCACCATCGCCGCGCTGGCCGAAGAGCCGCAGAAATAGACGACCCAGCGCTGAACCTGCTTTTTCAGGAGCCGCTCGATGGCGCTTTCTCGCCGCCGCAGCCACCAGGAGGGCCTCAATCCGTGGCCGGGCTATGTCGATGCGCTCTCGACGCTGCTGATGACGACGATTTTCGTGCTGCTGGTGTTCGTCCTGGCGCAGGCCTTTCTTTCGGTGGTGCTCTCCAACCGCAACAAGGCGCTCGATCAGCTCAACGGCAAGGTCTCGCAGCTCGCCGACCTGCTGGCGCTGGAGAAAAGCCGGACGACCGATCTCGCCGCTCGTGTCGCGACCCTGAGCACGAACCTCGCGCAGGCGAACGCGGCCCGCGCCGATCTCGCGCAGAAGCTCGCGGCGAGCAATCAGCAAGCGGCCGCGTCACAAAGCGCCTTGGTGGCGGCGGAGGCGGAATGGCAGCGGACGGTGAAGGCCGACAAGGCCACGCTCGATGCCCGGCTCGCCGATCTCGCCCGCCTCAATGAACAGGTCGCGGCGCTCAGCGCGCTCCGTGACGAGCTGGAAAAAAAGGCCGAGGATGCCGCCGCGCGCGCGATGACCGAGGCCGAACGCCGCGCCGCGGTCGCCGCGCAACTGGCCGAGGCGCAGAATTTCACCGACAGCGCGCGCGCCGAAATCGCCCTCCTCAATCAGCAAATGGCCGAACTCCGCAAGCAATTGCAGGGGCTTTCCGGGGCGCTCGCCGCCTCGGAACAGGAATCCCAGGAGAAAGACGTCCAGATCGCCAATCTCGGTCAGCGCCTGAACGCGGCGCTGGCCGCCAAGGTCGAGGAATTGCAACGCTATCGTTCCGAATTCTTCGGCCGGCTGCGCGAGGTTCTCGCCAACCGGCCGGGCATTCAGATCGTCGGCGACCGCTTCGTGTTCCAGAGCGAGGTGCTGTTTCCGGTCGGCAGCGCCGATCTCTCCGCCTCCGGCACCGAGGAAATCACGAAGCTCGCGGCGACGCTCCGGGATATCGCGAAGGAGATCCCACCCGATGTCAACTGGATCCTCCGCGTCGATGGTCATGCCGACCACCAGCCGATCAGCGGCAGCGGCGTCTTCGCCTCGAACTGGGAATTATCGGCGGAGCGCGCGATTAACGTCGTCAAATTGCTGATCGTTGACGGCATCCCCCCGAATCATCTCGCCGCCACCGGATTTGCCGATTATCAGCCGCTCGCCGCCGGCGACACACCGGAGGACTATGCCCGCAACCGCCGCATCGAGCTGCGCCTCACCGATCGCTGATGGCGGCCGACCATGGATCGGGGGGCGGTGATTTTTCCTCTTTGCGCGCAGCCTCTCTCTGCCTAGGCTAGCCGCCGAACCGAAGCACTCAGGCCGGGAGGAAAACCGTGGATTTTGCATATACCGACAAGGTCAACGCCTTGCGCGAGCGTCTGCTCGCCTTCATGGACGAGCATATCCATCCCAACGAGGAGACTTATCACGAGCAGATCAACGGCGCCGCCGATCGCTGGCAGCCGGTGCCGATCATCGAGCAGCTCAAGCCGGTCGCGCGGGCGGCTGGCCTCTGGAATCTGTTTTTGCCAGAATCCTCCCACGGCGCCGGCCTCACCAATCTCGAATACGCGCCGCTCGCCGAGATCATGGGGCGGGTGCAATGGTGTTCGGAGGTGTTCAACTGCTCCGCCCCCGATACCGGCAATATGGAAACCATCGAGCGCTACGGCAGCGAGGAACACAAGCAGCGCTGGCTGAAGCCGCTGCTCGCGGGCGAAATCCGCTCCTGTTTTTCGATGACCGAGCCCGAGGTGGCGTCGTCGGACGCAACCAACATCCAGACCAGCATCCAGCGCGACGGCGATCATTACGTCATCAACGGGCGCAAATGGTGGTCGTCCGGCGCCGGCGATCCGCGTTGCGCGGTGTTCATCGTCATGGGCAAGAGCGACCCGCACAACCCGGACAAATACCGCCAGCAATCGATGATCCTGGCGCCGCGCGACACCCCCGGCCTCACCATCAAGCGCATGCTGCCGGTGTTCGGCTATGACGACGCGCCGCACGGCCACGGCGAGATCCTGTTCGAGAATGTCCGCGTGCCGGCCGCGAACATTCTGCTCGGCGAGGGGCGCGGCTTCGAGATCGCGCAAGGAAGGCTTGGCCCGGGGCGAATCCATCATTGCATGCGCACCATCGGCCTCGCCGAACGGGCGCTCGAAAAAATGTGCCGGCGGGTGACGCAACGCATCGCCTTCGGCCGCCCGCTCGCCGAGCAGGGGGTGATCATCGAGCGCATCGCCAATGCCCGCATCATGATCGATCAAAGCCGGTTGCAGGTGCTGCACGCGGCGTGGAAAATGGACACCGTCGGCAACAAGGAAGCGCGGCGCGAGATCGCGGCGATCAAGGTCGGCGTGCCGAACATGGCCTGCCAGGTGATCGACTGGGCGCTGCAAGCGCATGGCGGCGGTGGTGTCACCAGCGATTTCGGCATCGCCCGCATGTATGCGACGGCGCGCACGATGCGCATCGTCGATGGTCCGGACGAGGTGCATCGCTTCCAGCTCGGCCGGCTCGAACTCGCCAAATACCGCCCGGCGCGGCCGAACGCGTGAGGAAGGAACGATGAAAAATCTGTTCGATCTCTCGGGCAAGGTCGCCGTCGTCACCGGCTCCAGCCGCGGCATCGGGCGCGCCATCGCGGAAGCGATGGCGGCGCACGGCGCCAAAGTGGTGATCTCGAGCCGCAAGCCCGAAGCCTGCGCCCCGGTCGCCGAGGCGATCGTGGCTGCGGGCGGCGAGGCGATCGTGATCCCCTGTCACATCGGCCATAAGGAGCAGTTGCAGGCGCTGGTCGACAAAACCACCGCGCATTGGGGCGGCATCGACGTTCTGGTGTGCAACGCCGCCGTCAATCCCTATTTCGGTCCCTCGGCGGGGATTCCCGATGACGCCTATGACCGCATCATGGGCGCCAATGTGCGGAGCAATTTCTGGCTCTGCAACATGGCGCTCCCTGGCATGGCGGCGCGCGGCGGCGGGTCGGTCATCGTCGTCTCCTCGATCGCGGGTCTCCGCGGCACGCCGCTTCTCGCCGTCTATGGCCTCTCCAAGGCCGCCGATATGCAGCTCGTGCGCAACATCGCCGTCGAATGGGGGCCGAAGAACATCCGCGCCAATTGCCTCGCCCCGGGCCTGATCCGCACCGATTTTGCCCGCGCACTCTGGGAAAATCCCGAAATCGGCGCCAAGCGCTCGAAGGATACGCCCTTGCTGCGGATCGGCGAGCCCGACGAGATCGCCGGCGCCGCGGTATTTCTCGCCGCCCCCTCGGGGAGTTTCACCACCGGTCAGACGATCGTCATCGATGGCGGCGTCACCATCGGCTCGCCGGTGCAGGCGGCGGGCTGAACGATGGCCGACGGCACGCCGGAACTGGTTCCGGTTCTTCCCAACCACCGTTTCGACGAGGCGGCGCTTTCCCGCTATCTCGCCGCCCATCTGCCGGGATTCGCCGGCGACCTCGTGGTGCGGCAATTCCAGGGCGGGCAGTCCAACCCGACTTTTTACCTGGAAAGCCAGAGCGGCGCCTATGTCATGCGCAAAAAACCGCCGGGCAGGCTGCTCCCTTCGGCGCATGCGGTGGATCGGGAGTTCGTCGTGCTCAAGGCCTTGGCCGCGAGCCCGGCGCCGGTGCCGGTGCCGGTGCCGGTGCCGCGCGTTCACCTTCTGTGCGCCGACGAGAACGTGATCGGGCAGATGTTCTATATCATGGATCACGTTCCGGGGCGGGTTTTCGCCGATCGCACCCTGCCCGGCCTCGCGCCCGCCGAGCGCGCCGCCATGTATGACGACATGAACCGCGTGCTCGCCTTGCTGCATGGCTGCGATTACCGCGCTTTGGGTCTCGCTGATTTCGGGCGCCCGGAGGGGTATGTGGCGCGGCAGGTGGCGCGCTGGTCGAAGCAATACGAGGCGTCGCGGACCATCGACGTGCCGGCGATGGACGCGCTGATGCGCTGGCTGCCCGAGCATCTGCCGGCGACGGAGGAGGCCGCGATCGCCCATGGCGATTTCCGCCTCGGCAATCTGATTTTTCATCCCATCGAGCCGCGCGTGGTCGCGGTCCTGGATTGGGAATTGGCGACCATCGGCCACCCGCTCGCCGATCTCGCCTATAATCTCCTCACCTACCGCTTGCCCGAAAGCGCCGGCGGCGGCACGGAAGCGGAGCTGGTGGCCCTCGGCATCCCGAACGAAAAGGACTATATCGCCCGCTATTGCGCCCAGACCGGCCGCGCCGGCGTGCCCGATCTCGAATTCATGATCGTTTTCGCGATGTTTAGGCTGGCGTCCATCGTTGCTGGTGTGTATCGTCGCGCCGTCGAAGGCAATGCGGCGGATGCGCGCGCCATGGAGCGCGGGCGAATGTTCCAGGATATTGCCGAGCGCGCTTGGCAATTCGCCCGGGGAATCGGCGCCTGAGCCGCGGGAGGGTGGCGTGATGCGATCGCTCCCAGGAACCGTGATCGAGACCCGGATCCAGGACCGGGATATCCGGTTTTTTGTCCGCAACCCGCAGGATCATATCCAGAGCCATCATCTCCAGGGTATTTTCTATGAGCGCGAGGAATTGGCGATCATCGCGCGGTATTTCCACGAAGGCGGGGTGTTCGTCGATATCGGCACCAATGTCGGCAATCACTCGATTTTCATCGAGAAATTCTGCAATCCGCGCCGGATCATCAATTTCGAGATCAACCCCGAAGCGATCGACATCTTCGCGCTCAACCGCCGCTTGAACGAACTCAAATCCTGCGACATCGGCTTTCTCGGCATCGCGCTCGGCCATGTCGAGGGGCCGGTTACGCTGATGCAGCCGGATCCGAACAATCTCGGCTGCACCGCGATCCAGCCGGCGGCGGAGGGCGCGCTGCGCTGCCTGCCGGGTGATGCGGTGCTCGCGGCGCGGCCGGTCGATCTCATGAAAATCGATGTCGAAGGCACCGAGATGGAGGTATTGGCCGGGCTGGCGCGAACCGTCGCGCGCTGGCGTCCGGCGCTGTTCATCGAGGTCGACGACCAAAACGGCGCGGCCTTCACGCAATGGTGCGATGACCACGCCTATCGCCGCGCCGATGCCTTTCAGCGCTATGAGGGCAAAACCAATTTCATGGTGCTCCCGGCCGAGCGCCGCTGAAGCCGCGCGCGATCGCCGGCGCCGTCGCGATCATGGTTTTTGCTCACCCCCCTTGCTCGCCACCCCCCCCTTGCTCACTACGTTGCGCGCGGCGCTCGGGCGCGGTTTCCACCGCGAATTTCACCAATGCGGCCTGGCTGCGCAAACGCAGCTTGGCGCGCAATTGTGCCGCGATATGGGCGGCGCTGCGGTAGCTGAGTGTGAGCGCCGCGGCGATTTCGGCCAGCCCCGCGCCATTGCCCAGCAGATCGAGCACGTCCAAGTCTCGCGCCGTGAGGCCGCGCAGCGGATTGCCGGCCGGCTGCAAGCTGAGCAAGGCAAGTTTCTGCGCCACCCGATGGCCGAGATAGCGCTCGCCGCGCATCAAGGCTTCCACCGCCGCGAGCAGCGCCTCGGGGTCATCGTGCTTGGTGAGATAGCCGAGCGCGCCGGCCTCCAGCGCGCGCGCGACGAACGCCGCCTCCTCATACATGCTGAACACCAGCACCCTCGCCGCCGGTGTCTCGCCATGCAGGCGGCGCAGGAATTCGAGGCCGTTGCCGTCCGGCAGGTTGAGATCGAGGATGATGAGATCGGGGCCATGGCGGCGGTTCATCGCCAGCCCCTCGGCGCCGGAGCCGGCTTCGAGAACCACGCATTCGGGGCGCGCCTCCAGCAAGCGGCGGCAGCCGTCGCGAACGATCGGGTGGTCATCGATCAGCAGGATGGCGGTGGGCATGTTTTTTCCTTGGCTGGGCCGAGCGGCAGCGTCAAGCGCACCAGCGCCCCGCCCTCGGCGGCGCGACCGGTCTCGATCCGCCCGCCGAGCGCGCGGACGCGCTCGGCGATCCCGAGCAGCCCGAAGCCGAAGCGCTGATCGGGCGCGAACCCGCGCCCGTTATCGGCGATGGTGAGTTCGAGAAGCCGCACGCCGCCATCTTCCGCGATCAGCGCCCGCAACCGCACCCGGAGGGCGCTCGCGCCGGCATGGCGCACGATATTGGTGAGACATTCCTGCACCGCGCGATAAAGCGTCAGCGCCAGCGCCTCGTCGGCGCGGCCGAGCGCGACCGGCTCGATCTCCAGCGTGCAGCGCAGCTCGGGATAGCGGCTCTGCCAGGCGGTGAAAACCTGGTCGAGCGCGGCATCCAGCCCCAGCTCGTCGAGCACCAGCGGGCGAAGCCGCTCCAAAAGGCGGGTGGTGATGCCCTGGATGCCATCGGTGAGCCCGGCGATCGCCCGCGCGCGCTCGGCGATCGCCGGGCTCACCGGCGCCGGGCCGCGCAGCGCCCGCAGGATGCCGGCGACATCGGCGCGAATGGCAAAGAGGGCGGGGCCGAAGGCGTCATGCAGCTCATGGGCGAGTTCCTTGCGCTCTTCTTCCTGGAGCGACATCAGCTTATCGATCAGCCGGTGATTATCCTCATTGAGACGCCCGAGCGAGCGGGCGAGACTGTCGAAGCGGGCGCCGATGCGGCGCAATTCGCGCACCCGAATCGGCGCGAGCGCGATATCGAAGCGGCCACGCTCGAGCTGATCGAGTGCTTCGGCGAGGTCGCTGATCGGCGCCAGGGCGAAATGGACGAGGGCGACCAGGATCGCGGTGATGGTCAGCGCGAGCGCGGCGAGGAGGGCGGCGAGAAAGCGCAACTCGCCCCAGATTTCCCACATCTCGTCGAGCGGATTGGGCATCAGGATCACCGTGCCATAAACGCTGCCGGCGCGGAGGATGGGAAAGCTGAGGGCGGTCGTCGGCGAAGCGAGCAGACGGACGAAAAATCGCGGCACGGTGGCCGCGTCGCCCTTCACGAACAGGGTCTCGCCGAAAGCCAGGAGATCGGGCGCCGGCATGATCAGGAGATCGACATGGCGGACACTGGGGAGCGCCGTCTCCAGCCGGGCGAGAATCGGGCCTGGCCTCGCGTCGCCGGCGATGTCGGCGAGTTCGGCGCGCACCAGAACCGTCGCGAGACGCATCCCGGACGCGGTCTCCGCCTGCACGCGAAGGCGCCCGAGCCAGACGGAAAAGCCGATCGTCGCGATCAGCCCGAGCAGGAGGATTGCGGTGGGTAGGACGATCAAGCGGGTGCGGAGCGAGGCCATGACTGCCAATACGGATCGGATCTCGGCCAAAATGGCGCCTTTCCCGTCGCGCCGGCAAGCCCGGGCCATGGCCGCCGGCGCGCGTTTTGCAAAATCCGCAACCAATTTGGCACTTCTTGCAATACTACTTGAGATTTCAGCGAGTTAGACGCAATCATTGCGATTGACGCGAACCCCCTTCCGCCCTACCCGGTGATGGCGCGAACACCGATGCGTGCGGGAGGAAAACGATGCGGGGCTTCGCTTTGGCGGCGCTGGCGGTGCTGTTCGCGATCGGCGAGGCGGGTCGCGCCGCGGCGCAACAGGCGCCGGCGTCCCCGGTCACCACCCTCCCCGACATCACCGCCCTCCCCGACACCAACGTCATCGGTTCGACGCCGCTGCTCGGCTCCGATGTCAGCCGTGACAAGGTGCCGGACGAGACGCAGGTTCTGACCAGCCACGATCTCTCCTTCGATGGCACGCCCGATCTGCTCGGCAGCCTGAACGCCCAGGCGCAAGGGGTCTCGATCGGCAACGAGGGCGGCAACAGTTTCTCGCCCAATATTTTCTACCACGGCTTCCAGGCCTCGCCGATCGCCGGCAATTCGCAGGGTATCGCGGTCTATGTGAACGGCGTGCGCTTCAATCAGCCGTTCGGCGATGTCGTAAACTGGGATCTGCTGCCGAGTGTCGCCATCGATCGCGTCGAATTCCAAGGCACCAACCCGGTTTTCGGCCTGAACGCGCTCGGCGGCGCGATGGCTGTCCAGATGAAGAACGGATTTACGTTCCAGGGCATGGACGCGACCATGCTCGGCGGCTCCTATGGCCGCCTGCAAGGCTATGGCGAATACGGCGCGCAATTCGGCAACGCCTCGGTCTACACCGCGCTCGACGGGCTCTATTCCGGCGGCTGGCGGCAGGACGAATCCTCGCATCTCAACAAGCTCTATGCCGATTTCGGCTGGCGTGGCGACCGCGCCGAGCTGCACATCAACGTCACCGCCGCCGATAATCAATTGAACGAGCCGGCGACGGTGCCGGTGCAGGAGCTGGATGCCAATCGCTCCGCGGTGTTCACCTCGCCCAATTTTCTCGGCAACAAATACGCCGCGATCGCCGCCAACGGCTCCTATGACGTCAACGACCATACCTCCGTCCAAACCGTCGCCTATTTCCAGAATTTCCTCCAGAGCGTCGTCAACGGCAACGTCGCCAACGGCTCTCCCTGCGGCGCCTATCTTTGCGAGCAGCCGGGAACGTTCCTGACCACGACGGGCTTCGCCCCGATTCCGAATTTCCTCAATGGCGGCCCCTATTCCCAGCTCAACGTGCAGGACACCAACACCAACGGCTATGGATTTTCCGTCCAAGCGACCAACACCGGAACCCTTTTCGGCCACGCCAATCATTTCACCGCCGGCGCGAGCTATGACGGGAGCCAGAACACCTTCACCGGCAGCACGCTGCTCGGCGGCCTCAACCCCTATGACCAGATGAGCTTCGTCGGGCCGGGCATCACCATCGATCAGGCCAACCAGTCGATCATGCCGGTCCGGCTCAATGACACGACCAATTATTACGGCCTCTTTTTCATCGATATGTTCGATATCACGCCGGCGCTCACCCTCACCGTCGCCGGGCGCTTCAATTACGCGCAAACCGATCTCGTCGGCGTCGATTCCAATAACGGCGCGCTTTCCGGCAACCATGATTATGCGCATTTCAATCCGCAAATCGGCCTCACCTACAAAATCAACCCGCATGTCACGTCCTACGCCGATTTTGCCGAATCGAACCGCGCGCCGACGCCGGAGGAATTATCCTGCTCCGACCCCGCGAGCCCATGCACGCTCTCCAATTTCTTCGCCGGCGACCCCAACCTCAAACAGGTGATCGCGCATACGCTCGAAGCGGGATTGCGTGGCCAGTTCACGCCCTATGGCAACGCCAATTTCGTCTGGAACGTCGGCGCCTACCGCACCGACACGATGAACGACATCCAGTTCATCTACAGCCCGCTCCAGGGCGCGGCCTATTATCAGAATATCGGCGATACGCGCCGCCAGGGCGTCGATATCGGCGGCACGCTGACACAGGGAAAATTCGAATTCTTCGCCAACGCCTCCTACATCAACGCGACCTATCAGAACGGCCTGACCATTTCGAGCCCGAACAATCCCGGCGCCGACGCCAACGGCAACATCCATATCCGTCCCGGCGACACGCTGCCCGGCATTCCCCCCTGGATCGCCAAGATCGGAGTCTCCTACAATATCACCGAGGCGTGGCAGATCGGCGCCAACGGCACTTATGAGGACGGGCAATATCTGTTCGGCGATCCGGCCAATCTGCTGCCCCCCACCGGCGCCTATTTCGTGACCAACTTCAACACCAGCTATCAGCTCACCAAGCACATCAAGCTGTTCGGCCTCGTCAACAACGCTTTCAACGCCAATTATTACACTTACGGCACGCTCAGCCCGACCAATCTGGTGCCGATCCCGATCGCCCCCGGCGCCTCCAACCCACGCGCGCTCGCGCCGGCCAACCCGATCGAGGGCTATGGCGGCATCACGGTCTCGTTTTGACGCCCGGGGACGCCGCGCCTCGACAAGCGCGCGCCGGTGTTCCTATACTCAAGCCGCGCCGACAGATCCGGCGCATGACTTTGATAAACAGGCCCAATTTAGTCTTCTATCGAAGGAGAACAAGATGCATCGGTTGATTGCGACCGCGACACTCGCCTTGGGTGCGCTGGCCTTGGCGCCCATGGCGCACGCGGCTGGCGACGCTGCCGCCGGCAAGGCCCTGTTTCAGCAGAAATGCACGCTGTGCCATTCGCCGGAAAAGGGCGTGAACAAGCTCGGGCCGAGTCTCTGGAACGTCGCCGGCCAGCCCGCCGCGGAGGTGCCGAATTACACGTTTTCCGCCGGCATGAAGGAGTCGCACATCACCTGGGATGACGCCTCGCTCGACAAATGGCTCACCAACCCGCGGGCGATGGTGAGCGGCACCAAGATGGTTTTCCCGGGCCTGACCAGCGAAGCCGAGCGCCAGAACGTGATCGCTTATCTCAAAAGCCTGAAATAACGCTTCTTTCCTGAATATCGCGCAAGCGCGCGGCGAGTTGCGCGACGGTCGCGCGATCGCCGCGCCGCTCGTTCGCGGCGATCGGGATATCGGCGATGATGCGCGCCGGCCTTCCGGCCAGCATCAGCACGCGATCGGCGAGAGCGGCGGCATCGGTGAGATCATGCGTGACCAGGAGCGCCGCCGTCGGCCGCGCCTCCCAGGCTTCCAGCAGCACGGCGCGGCCGAGATCGGCATTGCCCGCGTCCAGCGACGCGAAGGGTTCATCGAGCAACACCAAAGCCGGCGCGATCGCGAAGGCGCGGGCGATCGCGACCCGGCGCGCCATGCCGAGCGAAATCCGGCTCGGGTAGGAATCACGCTCGGCCCACAGGCCAAGCCGCTTGAGCAGCGCCGCCGCCGCCGCGTCCTGCCCCGGCGGCAAAACCAGCGCCAAATTCTGCCAAACCGTCCGCCACGGCAGGAGCCGCGGCTCCTGAAACACCATGCCGAGGCGCGGCGGCGCGACACCCGCCGGCGCCGGCCCACTCTGCCTCGGCCCACTCTGCGTCCAGGTGATCTCCCCCTCGAAAGTCTGATCGAGACCGGAAATCAGCCGCAACAGTGTCGTCTTGCCGCAGCCGGAGGGCCCGACCACGGCGACGATCTCGTGCGCGCCGAGCGCGAAAGCGAGATCGGCGAGCACCGGCTCCCTCGCGCCCGGAAACGTCTTGCGCCGGATCAAAACCTCGAGAATCACCGCCGCCACCGATTGGCCCAATGTTCCAAAGGCTGCCACCCTCCCCATTCGATGGCCTGCACGACCAGGATGAAGGCAAGGGTATAGGCGAGAATATCGGTGACATCGAACAGTTGAAAATATTGCTCGATCGCGAAGCCGACACCGTCGCTGCGGCCGAGCAATTCCACCACCAGCACGATCTTCCAGATGATCGCGAGGCCGGACCGCGCGGCGGCAAAAAAATACGGCGTCAGTTGCGGCAGGATGACATGGCGCAGCACCGCCCATCGCCCCATGCGATAGCAGCGCGCCATCTCGAGCAGGCTGCGGTCGAGCGTGCGCGCGCCCTCGCGCAGCGTCACCGCCGTGGACGGCAGCTTGTTGAGGGCGACGGCGATGATCGCGGTCGGCTCGTTCAAGCCGAACCACACATACATCAGCATGATCGAGACCAGCGCCGGCAGGTTGAGCAGAACCGTGAGCCAGCTATCGAACGCGAGATCGAGCCGGCGCCAAATCCCGAGCGCGATCCCGATCGCCGAGCCGACCACCATCGCCAGCGTGAAAGCGCCGGCGACGCGGAGCAGGGTGATGCCGAGATTGGCGAGGAGATCGCCATGCAGCGCCAAATGCAGCATCGCCCGCAACACCCGCGAGGCGGGCGGCAGCAATCGGCTCTCGGCCAGCCACGCCGCCGCTTCCCAGACCAGCAGGAAAACGACGATCGAGGCGAGGCGCGCGCTGGCCGAAACCCGGTTCAGGAGAGCCCCGTCCGCCAGAACGTGCCCGGCGCCAGCTCCTTGGCGTCACCGACCAGGGCCGGGCCGCCGGTCGCGGCGAGAACCTGAAACAGCGCGGCGGCGGCGGCTTGCGCGGCGGCGGGCGAAAGACGCGGGATACCGGCGCGGTAGGCGTCGCGGAGATGCGCGAGTTCGGCCGCGTTCGCCGCCCCGGTCAGTGGCGCGATCGTCTCCCATTCGGGGTCCGATGTCGCGAGCAACGTCTGCGCCCTGGCCGCGCTCGCGACGAAGCCATCGAGCAACCCGCGTTGGGCGTTCGCCCAGCGCGCCGAGAAGACATAGCCGACGAACGGCACCTCCGGCGCGATGCCGAGCCCGGCGACCGCGGTTTCCATCGCCAGCACGCGGCGCATGCCGGCGGCCTCGGCGCGGGCGGCGAAGGGCCAGAAGGTGAGTTCGGCGTCGAGGCGGCCGCTCCGCAGTTCCTCGCCGAGCAGCGCCGGGGCGCCGAAACTCGGCCGCGTCGCATGGGCGAGATCGAGATGGTCGTGCCGCTCGGCATAGGCGCGCAGAATGAGCCAGCTCTTGTCGAGCGCGCTGCCGGCGACACCGAGCCGCTGGCCGGCGAGATCGGGAAGTGTCCTGATCGGCGAGTCGCCGGGCACGATGACGCTGCCGAGCGCGCTGGAAAACGGAATGAAACTCCAATCCGCGCCGCCGCTCCGCTGCCGCGCGACCCATAGCCAGTCCTGCAGGATGACATCGACCTCGCCGGCTTGCAGGGCCACCTGCGCCGCTGGCGAGCCGGCGTATTGGCGGATGTCGAGCGCAACCCCGGCGGCGGTATCGAAGCCGTGGCGGCGGATGACGTCGAGCACCCAGGAAAAGGAGCCGAACCGTAACACGCCGATGCGCAACGGCGGTCCGGCCTCCGCGAGGCGCGGCGCGGCCGCTCCCATCGCTCCGGCGAACGCGGTTTTCAGAACGGCACGGCGGCGTAGCATGCGGTTTCCTCCCGGCCTCGCCCCATGATCCCCTTGTCGGCTCTCATCGCGGATCCCAGGGGGGCCGGGGATATGGTCGCGCAAAGCCGGCTTCTGTCAACGGTGCCGCGCAACCCGTTCACGGTGTCGAGAGGATGCGTTCCTCGAGCAGGTAATCGAGGCCGCGCCGCCAGCTTTCATCGGTATTGCCGCGGATATCGACACTCCCGGCGGCAAGCTTGCGCCCGCTATCGGCATCTTCGATCACGACATTGATGTTGAGGATCAAATCGCTCACTTTCTGCACCCAGCCATAGGCCGCCTCGCTGGCGCCGAGTTGTCGCGCCAGCGAAAGCTCGCAGCCATTGCAGTTCATGATATCCGGCAGCTTGGCGAGTGCCGCGCGGGCGGGGGCGGAATCGACCACCTGATAGCGGCCCGATCGCGCGAGGCGAGCGCGCAAGTCGCCACCGAGTGCTGCCAGCCGCGCGCGTTCGGCCTCGCTCGGCGGCGCCGGTGAGGTGTCGATCAGCGCGAAGTCGAACACCGCGATCGTCGGCGGCGCCGCGGCGGCGGCATGGAGCCCGGAAAAAACGAGCGGAAAAATCAGTCCAAGACGCGAAAATTTGTTCACAACGCCTCCCTCTGTTATGCGATGCCATAAGCTGGCAGCATGATGATGAACGCGCGCCAGCCCCGCGCACAAGAGGAGGAGACGGATGGTTTTCCGCGCCTTGCGGATCGCGCTGGTTTTCGCCGCCGCCGTTGTCCGGCCGGCCTCGGCCGCGGATCAGCCGCCAGCGCCCGCCTCGCCGGCCGCGACGCCAGCCGCGACGTCAGCCGCCTCGGCGACGCCGATCGCGATCGTCTATCTCGCGCTCGCGGTCAAACGCAGCTTACCCGAAAGCTATCTCGACCAGCCGCCGGCCGATGAGGGTCTCGCCGGCGCCGGCGTCGCGCTGGCCGACAATAACACGACCGGCCATTTCACCGGCCAGGATTTCATCCTCGATCCGGTGGTCGCGCCCGATGAGGCCGGGGTGATCGCGGCGTTCCGCGACCGGCTCGGCAAGGGCGCGCGCGAATTCGTCACCGACGTGCCGGCGTCGCTGCTGCTCAAACTCGCCGATCTGCCCGACGCGCGAGCTGCGACCTTGATCGATGCGACCGATGCCGATGACCGGCTGCGCGCCGAGGGCTGCCGGCGCAACGTTCTGCATGTCCTGCCGAGCCGGGCGATGCTCGCCGATTCGCTGATGCAGTATCTGGTGGTGAAGAGCTGGCGGCGGATCATGCTGCTCGCCGGACAAACCGCCGATGACAAGCTCTATGCCGATGCCGTGCGGCGTTCGGCAAAGAAATTCCAGATCAAGATCGTCGCCGACAAGATGTGGAGCTTCAACCCCGCCGAACAGCGCGCCGATACCGGGCATTTCGAGGTCAATACCGAGGTTGCCAATATCACCCAGGGCGTCGATTACGATCTTCTGGTCGTCGCCGACGAGGAAGACAATTTCGGCGATGAACTCGGCTATCGCGCGACCCTCGCCCGCCCGGTCGCCGGAACGCAGGGGCTGGTGCCGACGGCATGGTCGCGGGTCTATGACGAAACCGGCGCGACCCAGTTGCAAAACCGCTTCCTCCGCGCCGCCCATCGCTGGATGACCGAACGCGATTACGGCGCCTGGATGGCGGTGCGCGCCCTCGGCGAGGCCGCGATCCGCACCCATAGCGGCGATCCCGCGGTGATCGGCGCCTATTTGCGTAGCCCGAAATTCGAACTCGCCGCGTTCAAGGGCGAGCGCCTCAGCTTCCGCGCCTGGGACGGGCAATTGCGCCAGCCGGTCCTCCTCGCCGATTCCCGCTCGCTGGTATCGATTTCGCCCCAGCCCGGATTTTTACATGAATTTTTCGAAACCGACACGCTCGGTGTCGATCAGCCGGAGAGCACATGCCATCTCAATTGAAACGCGGCCTCGCCGCGCTCTGCTGCCTGGTTTTCGCCGCCGGCGCGGCGCGGGCGGATCATCTCTATGTGTCCAACGAGAAGGATAACACCGTCACGGTGGTGGATGCGGCAACCCTCGCGATCGTGAAAACGGTCCCGGTCGGCGCGCGCCCGCGCGGCTTGCTGCTCGCCAAGGATCGCAAAAGCCTCTATGTCTGCACCTCGGACGCCGATCACATCGAAGAGCTGGACATCGCCACCCTCTCGGTGACGCGCACCCTGCAAAGCGGGCCCGATCCGGAAACCTTCGCGCTCAGCCCGGATGGCAAGACCCTTTATGTTTCCAACGAGGATGACAATCAGGTCTCGATCGTCGATATCGCCTCGGGGCGCATCAGCGATGAGATCCCGACCGGCGTCGAGCCCGAAGGCATGGTGGTGAGCCCGGACGGCAAGACCATCGTCAACACCTCCGAGACCACCAGCATGGCGCATTTCATCGACGCCGCCTCTCATAAAATGATCGCGAGCGTTCTCGTCGGCTCGCGGCCGCGCTTCGCGGCATTCACCAAGGATGGCGGCCAGGTCTGGGTTTCCTCCGAAGTCGGCGGCAATGTTTCGATCATCGACGTGGCCAGCCATAAAGTGATCCACACCATCACCTTCGCGATCCCTGGCGTCCCCGCGGAAACCATTCAAGCGGTCGGGATCAATCTGTCGCCGGACGGGAAATGGGGCTTCGTCGCCCTTGGCCCCGCCAATCGCGTCGCCGTCATCGATGCCGCGAGCTTTGCCGTGAAAAAATACCTCCTCGTCGGCCAGCGTGTCTGGCACATGGATTTTTCCTTCGACGGCAAGACGCTCTATACCGCGAACGGGGTCAGCAACGACATGTCGGTGATCGATGTCGGGGATCTCAAGGTTTTGAAATCGGTGCCGGTCGGCCACCTGCCCTGGGGCGTGGTTTATGGCCCGTGAGAGCGTCGCGGCCATGCGCGACGCGGAACCGCCGCCCGAGGCACCGCCGCTGGTCGTCGAACGGCTGAGCCATGCCTTCGGTGCCCGCCAGGCGCTCAGTGATGTTTCGCTGAGTGTCGGCCAAGGCGATTTCACCGTCCTCCTCGGCCTCAACGGCGCCGGCAAAACGACCTTGTTCGCGCTGATCACACGGCTTTATCATAGCCGCAATGGTGCGATCCGCGTCTTCGGCCATGATCTCCAGAAAAACGCGCAAGCCGCGCTTCGGCGCATGGGCGTCGTGTTTCAGCAAGCGACCCTCGATCTCGATCTCACCATCGAGCAGAATTTATTCTATCACGCAGCGCTCCACGGCATGCCGCGCGGCGAGGCGATAGCGCGCATCGGCGAGGAGCTGGCGCGCGTCGGCCTTGCCGCGCGCCGGCGCGAACGGGTGCGGCTGCTCTCCGGCGGCCAGCGCCGGCGCGTCGAACTCGCCCGCGCGCTGATCCATAACCCGTCGCTGCTGCTGCTCGACGAGCCGACCGTCGGCCTCGACATGGCGAGCCGGCAATTCCTGCTCGAACATGTGCGCGCGCTTTGTCATAGTCGGGGGCTCGGTGTTCTCTGGGCGACCCATCTCATCGACGAGGCCGCGCCGGATTCCCGCATCGTCATTCTGCATCAGGGCCGGGTGGTTGCCTCCGGGCCGCATGAGGGGATTCTCGCCGAGGCCGGCGAGCCGACGCTCAAGGCCGCATTCGACCGGCTGATCGCCGATGGCGCCGCCGCGACCGGTGGAGAGCCGTCATGACCGCGCTGCAATATGCGCGGTGTCTCGCCGGCATCGTGCGGCGTGAGGCGCTGCGCTGGCTCAATCAGCGCGGGCGCTTCGTCTCCGCCCTGGTGCGGCCGCTGGTGTGGCTCGCGATTTTCGCCGCAGGCTTCCATTTCGTGCTCGGCGTCTCGATCATTCCCCCTTATGAGACCTATATCCCCTACGAGGTCTATATCGCGCCCGGACTTCTCGCCATGATCCAGCTTTTCAACGGCATGCAAAGCTCGCTCTCGATGGTCTATGATCGCGAGATGGGCAGCATGAAAACGCTGATGATCAGCCCGTTTCCGCGCTGGTTCCTGTTGGTCGCCAAATTGCTCGCCGGCGTCGCGGTGTCGGTGGTGCAAGCCTATATCTTCATGGCCATCGCCTGGTTCTGGGATATCGAACCGCCGCTCAGCGGCTATCTCGCGGTGTTGCCCGCCCTCATCCTCGCCGGGCTGATGCTGGGCGCGCTCGGGCTCGTGCTGTCCTCCTTCATTCGTCAGTTGGAGAATTTTGCCGGCGTCATGAATTTCGTGATTTTCCCGATGTTCTTCACCTCCTCGGCGCTCTATCCGCTGTGGCGGGTCGAGGAGGCGAGTCCGGTGATCTATTGGCTGTCCGAGATCAACCCCTTCACCCACGCCACCGAATTGATCCGCTTTGCGCTCTATGACCGCTTCAATGTCCTTTCGGCGCTGGTGGTCACCGTCTATCTCGTGGTTTTCGTCGCGCTCGCGGTCTGGGGCTATGATCCTGGGCGCGGCCTGATGGCGCGCCGGGCTGGCGCGGAATGAGAGGTTCTGTTTTCATGTTTTGCCGTACCCTGCTCGCGCTTTCCTTCCTCTCACTTGCCGCGAACGCGAACGCGGCCGCTCCTGCGGATCCCGACTGGCCATGCCAGCAACGCCTGGTGCCGCATCTCGCCTTCGCCACCTACTGGGCCGGCCCGGCGCCGCCCGCGGGGGCGGACTGGCACGCCGATCCGCATCTTGCGGCGCTGATCGAGGAGATCTCGCCGCGTGGCGTCGCAACCGAGGACGGGATCGCGAAGCTGACCGCTTTCGCGCGGGGCTTGTCCGAGGCCGAGCGCGCCCAAACATTGCCGCTCGCCTTCGCCGCTCTCGTCGATCAGACCAACGAGGAACGCGATACGGTGATCTCGCGGCTCAAGGCTCTCGGCGCCCGCCAGCGCTCGCTCGCCAAGCGGATCGAGAGCGATGAGGCGGCGTTGCAGGCGACACCGGCCGATGCCGGCGGCGATGCCGCCGCCGAGCGCGCCGGGATCGCCGAGCGCCATGACCTCCTGGTGCGGAGCTACCACGATATCGGCGAGACCATCCGCTATGCCTGTCAGGTGCCGAGCGATCTCGATGCCCGCCTCGGCGCCTATGCCCGCGCGCTCGCGGGCCAACTCGGCGCGAAGTGAGCCCCCATCGCGGTCACAGCCACCAGATTCCGACCAGCAAGGTCAGAACGGTGAGCGGCGCGCCGATGGCGAAATAATTCCAAAAGCCGATCCTGACCCCCTCCGCCGCCGCGCGCTGCACGACGATCAGATTGGCGACCGAGCCGAGCAGGGTGAAATTGCCGGCCAGCGTCGAGGCCATGGCGACGATCAGCCACGCGTGCCGCGGGTCGGCGAGCTTGTCGATGAACGGCCGCAGCACCAGCACCGCCGGCACGTTGCTGACGATGTTCGAGAGCGCCGCGACGACGATGGCGAGCGGCGCGGTGCGATCGAGATGCCAGGTGCCGGCGATCGCGAGCGCGCGCGGGCCGATGAACGCCGCCTGCAATCCGGCGACGACGATGAATAATCCGGCGAACATCAGCAATAGCGGCCAATCGATCTCGGCATAGAAGCGCCACGGCTTGAGCCCTCCCGTCAGCAGCATGATCCCGCCCGCGACCACCGCCGCCTCCGAGGGCGGCGCGCCGGCGAAGAACGCGCCGATGAGGCCGACCATGACGATCAGCGTCTTGCTCACCAGCTTCATGACGACGGCGCCACCCGGCGCATCGGCGCGCAAACGCACGCGGACGAAAAACTCCTCGCGCCAGACAAGGGCGATCAGGAGCAGGGTCAGCACAAGCCCGATCGCCGCGACCGGCGCCAGCACGGCGGCGAAAGCGCGATAGGAAATCTGCGAGAGGCTGCCGATGATCATGTTCTGCGGGTTGCCGGTGATGGTCGCGACACTGCCGATATTGGAGGCGGTGGCGATGGCGATCAGATAAGGTTGCGGCCGGCGCCCAAGGCGGCGCACGACATCGAGCACGATCGGCGTCACGACCAGGCAGATCGTGTCATTGACCATGAACGCCGAAAGCACGCCGGAAACCAGAACCACGACCGCGAGCAGCAGCAAGGGATGATGCGCGCGCGCGACCGCCCAGCCGGCGATCAGCCGGAAACCGCCGCCGAGACGCAAGGACGCGACGACGATCATCATGCCGAGCAACAGCGCGATGGTATCGAGATCGATCGCGCGATACGCGGCTTCCCGGCTCTGCACACCGCACGCCAGCATCAAGGCGGCGCCGAGAAACGCCGCCCCGGTGCGGTCGATGCGAAAGAAGGGCAGGCGCCCGAATGCCACCACGCCATAGGTCGCGGTAAAAATCAGCAGCGCCGCGAGGTGAGGCAGATCCATGGCTCCGGCTTAGCATTCGACCGGACACGCAACAACCGCGCCGCGTCGTCAGGCTCGAAAAACAAAACGGGGTTCGGAGACATCGCTCCGAACCCCGCGAGATGAAAACGTCGTGGTAAAAACCTTACTTGATGATGATCTCGACCCGGCGGTTCTGCGGCTCGCGCACGCCGTCGGCGGTCTGCACCAACGGGTGGGTTTCGCCGAAGCCCTGGATATCGATGGCGTTCTGCGGCACCCCATCGCGGACCAGTTCGGCGGCGACGTTGTTTGCCCGCTCCACCGAAAGCTTCTGGTTGTATTTCGGCGTGCCGGAGCGGTCGGTATAGCCGTTGACCTCGATCCGTGTGTATTGCACCCGGGTCGATGCCTGCGCCGCCTCGGCAACGATCTGCTTGGCGCGATCGGTCAGATCGGCCTTGTCCCAGTCGAAGAACACGAGATAGGTGCGGGCCGGCGCGGGGGCCGGCGCGGGCGCGGCGACAGGCGCCGGTGCGGGCGGCGGCGGCGGCGGCGCGGCGCCGAAGGCATAACGCACGCCGAAGATGAATTCATGGTTGAATTCATTGCCGAAGTTAAGATTGCCGCGCGCCACCGTCGCGCCGCCGCTGGTCGTCGAGGCATGATAGGCCCCTTGCGGGTCCATCACGGCGAGCATCCGGTATTCGGTGGTCAGCGAAAGCCCAGGCACGGAGGCGATCGGGAAGGAAAGACCGACGATGCCCTGATAGGCGAAACCGCCGACGCTATTGCCGCCGCCCGACGTCACCGCGGGGTGATTGAGGTAGCTCTGGCTGAAGCCGCTCAGATTCATCATCTGGTAGCCAGCGCCGACACCGACATAGGGATAGACGAAGTGTTCGTTGAAGCCGAGCATGCTCGGGTCGATATCGTAGAGGACATTGGCCATCATGCCGTAATTATCCTGCGCGCCCTTGAGGGCGGCGGGATTGCCGGGTCCGGTGCCCATGGATTGCAGCGAGTTGGAGCCGTAATCCCCTTCCAATTCGACCCGGAAGCCCTTGAGCGAGCTGTTCAGCGCCCCGAGGCCATAGCCGACATTCACCTCCCCGAGATAACCCGGGTTGAACGCCGCCATGGCGTTACCGGTGCCGAGCGCGGGAGAATGATTGACGGTTTCATCCTGGAGCAGGTTGAGCCCGACGCCGCCGCCGACATAAAGCCCGTTGACCGGCTGGGCGTGCGCGACGAAGGGCACCGCCAAAACAGATGCAGCCAGAAGTGCAATGCGCAGCTTCATATATCCTCTCCTCATTTTATTCCCACAGCAGCCGCGGGCACAGACCTATCCGCGCGATCGCGGTCTTGGGCCCAGGCGGTTAGATAGCCCTCTCACCCTTGAGTAGGAAGAGCGCGACGCGGCATTCACCTCTGTTGTGGCAAGAATGCCACAGTCCACTGGCCTTCCCCTCAGCCTTGAGATTGCCCGCTTCGGGCTGAAAAATCAAAGCAAATCAAGCTAATAAAATTTCTCCCGGGAAGATGTCGCGGCCAGGCAGGCCGGGCTTCGCGGTCGCCATTCTGACGGAAATTTGCGCGCATCCCTCTGATTCGCGCCCGCTTTTGGCTCACCCCGCCGGCAGCGACCACGGCAAGGCGTCACGGCCCGGGGCGTAGCGGAGATTGCTCTGCGCCGGGTTGCGGTTGACGAGATCGCGCGCATAGAGCGGGTGGCGCAAGCTGCGTACCTCGTGCTCGATGGTGAAAAGCGGCTTCGCGGTTTCCGGATCGACCAAGGTCTCGAAGCGGTATTGATGCCGATCGCTCTCCTCGGTGATCAGCCCGCGCTCCCGGAGTTGTCGGTAGGGACCCCCGAAATCATTGATATATATCTGGATATGATGGCCATCGAAGGGGTCCGGCGGCGGCTCGGTCTCGCGGAACAGCAGCGCCTGATCGCCGCCGACGCGGATCCGGGCGAAAATTCCTTCCCCATCGCTCCCAGTCTCGGCCAGCGCGCCGATGATGTCACGATAAAACCGGGCGATGCCGGAAGCGGTCCCCGGCGGGACGGTGAAAGCGACATAGGCCATGCCGAGCTGGACGGCGCCGAAGGCCGGGTCCGGTTCATGGCAGCGGATCCGGTTGCCCCAGGGCGAGACCGTCTCGATGTAATCCCCCGTTTCACGCATGGCGAACTCCGTCCCGGCGAGCGGGGCGGCGATTTTCGCCAGCCGCGCGCGCAAGCCCGCCCGATCCGGCAGCACGAGCCCCGTCACCCCGCGCAGCCGCTGCGGCGCGCCGGTCGGGAGATGGAACTGGCTCCGCCCGACATTGATCCACATGTTATCGACACCGGTCATCAGATAGGGGTCGCGCGTGAGGCCGAGGCCGGAGACATAGAACAACGTCGCCAGACGCTGATCCGGCACCCTGGTATTGACGTGTTCGAGATGGACGATATTGCCGAGCGTCTCGGCCGCGCGATCATACGCCATGGTGTTTCGCACCCTCCCCTCCGGTTTTGCCCCTCCGGTTTTATCCGGGCCGCGAGCCAAGCGCGGCGCGCCCGAGCGGTCAATCTTTTTTGGTGTTTCGGGCTTTTTTGGCGGTTCGGGCTTTTTGGGCGTCTCGGGCGGATTTCCGCAGCCGCATCCCGCGCACCAGAGCCGCATGCGAATGCGCCGGCTTCGTCTCCATCGGCGCCGCCCGGTTTTCGTCCGGCTTTACCGGCGCCGCGAGCGCATGCCAAGCGGCCCGCCGACGGGCCGCCTGCACGGCGAGCGTGCCGGTGGTGAGATAAGCGGCGCGTGCTCCCGCCGCCAGCCGCGCGCAAAGCGCCGGGTCGCGGATCAGGCGGGCGACCGCCTGATACCAGGCTTCCTCGGTATTCCCGACCAGCCAGCCGCCCGGACCATCGGCGAGCGAGCCGCGATAGGCGGGAACGTCGGAGGCCAGAACGGCAAGGCCGAGAGCGGCGTAATCAAAGGCCTTGATCGCCGATTTGCCGTCATTGAACGGGCCGGCGGCGAGCGGGGCGAGGCCGAGATGCCACCCCGGCCGGCTGGCCAGCCAGGCGATGAAGCCGGGATAGCCCTCCCCCCGCCCCGGCGGCGGGGCAATGCGCTGAATTCGTGGCGGCAGCTCGTCATGGGTCATGCCGCAAACCTCGATCTCGACGCGCTCGCCGAAATCCTCCTTGAGCCGGGCGAGCACCCCGGCGATGAGGCGAAAATCCGCTTCATGGGTCGTGGTGCCCATCAGGAGGAGGCGTAAAGCCCCGCCGGCGCGCGGCGGGCGCGGCATTTGCCAGAGCCGCTCGTCGAGCCCGTTCACGACCAGTTGCACCTCCCCGATCCGGGCGCCGAGGCGGGCCCGCAAGACGCGATCCCGCAAGGCCGGGGTGGAGACCGAAACCTGATCGGCCTCGTCCAGCATCCGCGCGACCGCCGCGCTGCGCGGCCCGAGCAGCGCCGCCTCGGGGTGCCCGGGCGGGATCGCGAGCAAATCGTCGTCGAGATCATAGACCAGACGCATGCCGAATTGCCGGCAATGCGCACCGAGTGCCGCCGCCATGTCGATATCGGTAATCGCGTAGCGCTGGGTCGCGATCACGTCGGCGCGGAGATGGAGCGCCTCCTCGGGGCTGGCATGGGTCACCTCGATCGCGGCGGCGATCTCTGGATGATCGAGCGGGAGGGCGAGGCGGATATAGGCGCAGGGGCTGAGCACACCGCCGGCGAGACGCTCCGGCACCAGGATGACGGCAAGCTTGCCCGGCCGCCGCAAATCGCGTGGCCCGGCATCGCGTGGCCCGGCGTCGCGTGGCCCGGCATCGCGCCGCGCCGCTTCGGCGGCGTGGGCTTTGAGCGGGGCGATATAATCGGCTTCGTAAAAATCCGCCTCCTGCCGGCGCCGCGGGCTTTTCGGCGGCATCTGCGTGCGGGCGATCTGGTCTCGAAGTGCGGCGAAGGCAGCGCGCCACGCCTCGGGCGGCGCCTCGGGCGGCACCAGCCAGGTGAGCGGCCGGCCGGCGAGGCGTTCGGGAAAAGCCCCGATCCGCGAGGCGACGATCGGCAGACCGCTCGCGATCGCGGCGCTCAGCGTATAGCTCCAGGTCTCCGGCCACTGCGCCGGGAACCACAGCGCATGCGGGCGCAGCCGGGTGATGAGCCTGGGGAGATCGGCCTCGGCGTATTCCCCGCTCACTGCCAGCCGCTCGGCCAGCGGCGCGGGTAGCGGTGCCTCGGGATAGCCGATCAGATGCAGATCGATCTCCGCCGCCATCGTCGCCGCGAGCGCGGCAACCGCGGGCAGCCCCTTCTGGCTCGCGAGCACGCCGAGCAGGGCGACGCGCAGCGCCCGCTTCCGCGCCCCGGCGCGTGGCAGGGGATTGATCCTCAGCGGCCAGTGCGGCGCCGTCACGCCCTCATGCGGCGCGACAATGGCGCGCGCGGCGAGCCCATGGCGCGCGAGGCGCGCCCGCGCGTCCTCGCTCGGGCACAGCACCCGGTCGGCTTCGGTGAACAGGAATCGATGCCGCGCCCGCCATTCCAGGATGTCGCGCGCGCCGTGCGAGGGGCGGGCCGCGATACAGGCATTGCAGGCGGCGGGCCCGGGTTCGCCGCAATATTGCGCATCCAGCCAGGGTAGCAAATTCACCTGCGGACAGATCGCGTAGTAATCATGGATGGTGACGTCGAAGGGCACGCCGAGGCGGCGCAGCAATGGCGCGAGATCGGCGTCATAAAACCGCATCACGTGATGCACATGCACCCGCCGCAACGCGAAGTTCTTGAGCAGAACGACGAAATCCTCGACCCGATCGGCATTCATGGCAAGATCGGGATGGCCGGGAAGACCTGGGATGCTGAGCTTGAAGCCGCCCGATTCGGGACGCAGCAGCAGCACATTCGCGCAGCTCTCGAGGCGTTCACCGAGGGCGGCGAGATGGCGCTCGATGCCGCCGCCGAGATCGTGGCTCACCATCAGGATCGTCGGCAGACCGGAGCGGCGGAACAATTCGGCGCTCAAGGCAAAGCGCGCCGAATCCGCGACACCGAAGCGCACCCAAAAGCTGATCGTGCGGGGAAAATGCGGATAGCGTTCGGCGACGCGCCGCATCCCCTCATCGCGGGCGTCCGATCCGTTGCCGAAGCTCACCTCCCCGGCATGATAAATGAAAACGTCGCAGGCGAGCAGGTGGCGCCAGCCGCGGGCGCTGGCGCGAAGACAGAAATCGACCTCCTCGCCATAGCCGTGGCCAAAATATTCGCGGTCGAAATCACCGATCTCATCGATGGCGGCGCGGCGGATATACATGCAGGATCCGACCGTGACCGGAATCTCCACCGATCGCCCGACATTGACCGCGCGCGTCGCCGCATCGATCGCCGCGAGGTCGGCACCGAAGGCGAGGTCGCCGCCATCGCGGTTCGGATAGGAGCAGATCGTGGCGTTGTTGGAAAACGGCGAGACGGTGGCGATCCGCGCCCCGGCATAGGCATGCGCGGCGAGGCGCGCGAGCCAGCCCCGTGGCACCTCGGTATCGCTGTTGAGCAGGGCCACGTCCCGGTCGCCCGCCGCCTGTATGCCGCGGTTGACGGCGGCGACGAAGCCGAGATTGCGCGGCGGACGAATGAGGCGAATAGCCCCGGTCTCGTTCAACCGGTCGAGCCAGGCCGAGAGCGCCGGCTCGGGCGAGCAATCATCGATGACGATGACATCGCCGCGCGGCGCCGCATGGTCGGCGAGGACCGAGACGAGACAGCGCCGCGTCTCGCCGAGCCCGCGATAGACCGGGATGATGACGTCGACGAGGAGGCCCGCCGGCAACGCCGGCGGCGGGCCGGGCGCCGGCAGATAGGCGGCGATGTCGAAGCCGCGGGTCGTCGCGAAGCCTTGCGCCGCGCCATGGGTCGCGTGGAAAAACAGCGGATTGCCCGCCGCCTCGGGATGAAAAAACACGTAATAGGCGGCATCGAACCGGGGATGCGGGTTGCGCAGCTCACTCGCGCCGAATTGCAGATAGTGCAGAAACGGCGGGATGCCGGCGGCGGCGACGTCGGGATAGGTCTGGCGGTACCAGTGGCTGTCGAAAAACCGGTTCGGATCCCGCCCTTCGGCGAGACCGAAGGAGAGATAATGGGCGAGCGGATCGATGCCGGTATTGGCGATATCGGGGTAATGTGAACGATACCAATCCCCGTCGAAGATCGCCCGGATGATGTCTTCGAAGGTGGTAATTTTGATCACCGGCCGGGCACCACCGTCTCTGTTAAAACAAGCCCTGAAACACGCTGGGATTTTGCGCCTTGATGATGGGGATCGGGCCATCGGTCGGGCTTTTGCCGGACGCCTTCGCCGCCTTGAGCCGCGCCGCCTCGGCGATCGCGTCCAGCGTCTCCTCGATCGGCTGCGAGCGCGGGCGCCAGAATTCGATCATGTCGGACATGCCGCGCGCGGTGCGGCGCTCGTCGGCGGCGCGGTCGATGAGGGCGCGGATGTTTTTCGGCGCCGGCGGGCCGGCGGCCTTGATCAGCGCCTCCTCGTCCGGAGACGGGCGGGCCGATGCCGCGCCGAGGGCGAGCTGAGGCGTCAGCGCCGATTCCGCCTGTTCACGAAGGCTCTGCTGCGGCGGGCCGGACGCCTCGGGGTTGGGCGGGACGAGGCTATCGGTTTTGGGCATCTCGAGCGGAGTGCGCGTCGTCACCTCGAACTCGAACGGGACATCGACGAGACCGCCGAATGTCTGCGCGACGTCGCTGCCGCCGTGATCGCAGCCGGCGAGGGCAAAAACGGCAAAAAGAGAAAGAAAAATTCGACTCGATAAATAGGAAAAAGAGCCTTCTTTTTCTGAAGAAAAAGAAGCAAAAAGACTTTTGTCCTGGTTCCTTTGCGCGGCGGTGCCGAAGGCACTGCCGCAACGAAGAAAAGTTTTTTGGTTCTTTTTTTCAAAAAAGAACAATTTCTCTAAACTCCCGGCGGGTTTGCGTCTCATGATACCGTTGAGCTTAGCGCCCATTTTCGATGCCGGCGAGATTTTTGACGCCCGGGCGACGGCGCAATCCCTCCAGAAGCAGAATGGCGACGCCGCAGACGATGGCGGAATCCGCCAGGTTGAAAACGTACCAGGAAATTCGCCCGATATGCGCCTGAATGAAATCGACGACGGCGCCGAAACGCAGCCGATCGACGATGTTGCCGACCGCGCCGCCGGCGATGGCGCCGAGCGCGCCGGCGACCAGCGCGTTCTCGGCGCGGCTGAGCCAGACGCCGAGCGCCGCGACGATGACCAGGGCGCCGAGCGCGAGCGCCGGGCTCGCCCAGGCGCCAAGCCCGTTCAGCATCCCGAAGGTGACACCACGGTTCCAGACCAGGGTGAAGTTCAGCACCGGCAAGAGCACCAGACGTCCGCGCGCGGCGAGATCGAGTGCGTGCAGCACCCAGAATTTGCTCGCCTGATCGAGCGCGAGCACGATGAGCGCGACCACGAACCCGAGCGCGAAACGCCGCCCCCTCATTCCGAGACGAGCCCGGAGTCCACCGCGTCCGCACAGCGCCGGCAGAGTTGCGGATGTTTTTTATTTCCCCCTACCTCTTCGAGCACTTTCCAGCAGCGCGCGCATTTCTGGCCGGGGGCGACGAAAACGCCAGAACTCCTCGCACTCTCAGGTTCGAACCGGACCTGCGAAACGATTGCGACGTCCGCCCAGGTTTCGGCGTCGAGCAACGCGGCAGCGTCGGTCGTCTCGCCCATGACAATCTTGGCCTCAAGCGAAGATCGAAGTTTTCCTTCGGCACGGCTGCGTTCAATTTCGAATGTCACGCCCATACGCACAGCGCGAACGGTTTTCCATTTCTCCGCCAGCGCCGTGTCATGCCACTCAGCCGGCATCTTCGGGAAAACCGCCAGATGCACGCTCGCTTCTTCTCCGAACCGCGCGCTCCATGCCTCCTCCGCCGTGAAGCAGAGCACCGGGGCGAGCCAGGCGCAGAGCGTGCGGTGGAGGTGATCGAGCACGGTGCGGGCCGCGCGGCGGCGCACGCTGTCGGGCCGGTCGCAATAGAGCGAATCCTTGCGGATATCGAAATAGAACGCCGAAAGATCGTTGGCACAAAAATTGTGGATTTCGGGATAGACGCCGGTCCAGTCATAGGTCTCGACGGCACGGCGGATGCGGGCATCGAGTTCGGTGAGACGATGGAGAATATACCGCTCCAGTTCCGGCATCTCGTGGTATTCGACCCGCTCGGCCTCGGAAAACCCATCGAGACAGCCGAGCAGCCAGCGCAGCGTGTTGCGCAGCCGCCGGTAAAGCTCGGCCTGCTGCTTCAGAATTTCGCGGCCGATGCGCAGATCCTCGGTGGTGTCCGACATCATCACCCAAAGCCGCAAAATATCGGCGCCGTATTCCTTCATCACCTCCTGGGGTGCCACGACATTGCCGAGCGATTTCGACATTTTCCGGCCCTGCTCATCGAGCACGAAGCCATGCGTCAGCACCGCCTTGAACGGCGCCCGCCCGCGCGTCCCCACCGCCTCCAGCAGCGAGGAATGGAACCAGCCGCGATGCTGGTCGGAGCCTTCGAGATAGAGATCGGCCGGCCAGGGGAGGTGGCGCGCTTCCAGGACGAACGCATGGGTCGAACCGCTCTCGAACCAGACATCGACGATGTCCATGACCTGCTCATACTCGGCCGGGTCGTATTTTGCGCCCAAGAATCGCTCGGGCGGCGAGGCGTACCAGGAATCCGCGCCTTCCGTCTCGAATGCGGCGACGATGCGCGCCATCACCTCGGGATCACGGAGCGGCTCGCCGGAAGCGCGGTGGACGAAGACGGCAATCGGGACGCCCCAGGCGCGCTGGCGCGAGATGCACCAATCCGGGCGCGCGGCGACCATCGAGCCGATACGATTGCGCCCCTGTTCCGGCACGAAATGCGTCTCGGCAATCGCCTTCAGCGCTTTTTCACGGATGCGCCCCTCGCCATCCATGCGGATGAACCATTGCGGCGTTGCGCGGAAAATCAGCGGCGCTTTCGAGCGCCAGGAATGCGGATAGGAATGGGTGATTTTTTCCCGCCCCAAAAGCGCGCCGGCCTTCTGCAATGCCTCGCAGACGCGATCGGCGGCTTTGTAGACGTGCAGGCCCGCGAACAGCGGCACCCATGCGTTGAACGTGCCGTCCGGCCCGACCGTGTCGGGCACTTCGAGATTGTGCTGGCGGCCGAGGACGAAATCATCATCGCCATGCCCGGGCGCGACATGGACGAAGCCGGTGCCTTGGTCGATGGTGACGAAATCGGCGGGGAGCAGATGAACATCGTGGTCGTAGCCCTGCCCGCGCAGGGGATGGGCCGCCATCCGCCCGTGCAGCTCGGCGCCTTTCAGGACGCGCAGCAAGTGATGTTGTGTTATTCCGGTTGCATGACAAAACGGCTCGACGAGCGAAAGCGCCACTAGAAGCCGCGTGCCAGGCGCAATGACAGTGCCCGGAGCCGCTTCCCCCACGCGGAGCAAGGCGTACTCGATGTCCGGTCCATAAGCGATCGCGCGGTTGCCGGGCATCGTCCAGGGCGTCGTCGTCCAGATCACCACGCTCGCCTCGGCAAGATCCCCCGCGGCCTCAAGCAGCGGAAACCTGACGAAGATCGCATCGCTTTTATGATCGTGATACTCGATCTCGGCCTCGGCGAGCGCGGTTTTTTCCACCGGCGACCACATCACCGGGCGGAGGCCGCGATAGAGCGCGCCGTTTTGCAGGAATTTGCCGATCTCGGCGACGATCGCGGCCTCGGCGGGAAAATCCATCGTCGCGTAGCGATGGACGAAATCCCCTTCGACGCCGAGGCGCGCGAACTCCTCGCCCTGCACCCGCATCCAATGCGCGGCATAGGCGCGGCATTCGGCGCGGAAATCGAGGATCGGGACGGCGTCCTTGTCGCGGCCGGATTTGCGGTATTCCTCCTCGATCTTCCACTCGATGGGAAGGCCGTGACAATCCCATCCCGGAATGTAATCAGCGTCATAGCCGGCCATCTGCCGGGTGCGGTTGATGACGTCTTTCAGAATTTTGTTGAGCGCCGTTCCGATATGGAGATTGCCGTTGGCGTAGGGCGGCCCGTCATGGAGAATGAATTTCTCGCGCCCCTTCGATGCCGCGCGGAGTTTCTCCCAAAGCCCGATCGCCTGCCAGCGGGCGAGGATTTGCGGCTCGCGCTTAGGCAGATCGGCGCGCATCGGAAAACCGGTGCGTGGCAGGAATACCGTGTCGCGGTAATCGCGGGTGGAATTTTCACTCATCATCGTCTCCGGGGCGCGAAACTATGCGGAAGCGGCGGCGGCGCGGTCAAGCGCGGCGCGGGCAGAGGCGGCATCGGCGGCGATCTGCGCCCGCAAGGCGGCGAGATCGGGGAATTTGCGTTCCTCGCGGAGATAGGCGATGAGCGCGACCGCGATCGTCTCACCGTATATATCCCCTGAAAAATCAAAAAGATGCGCCTCCAGACGGGTCTCCGGGTCGCCGCCGAGGGTCGGCCTGCGACCGAGATTGGCGACGCCCTCGAAACGCCGCCCATCGGCCAACGTCACGCGCACGGCATAGACGCCGCGCGCCGGCTCGAGCGTGCGCCCGAGGGAGAGATTGGCGGTCGGAAAGCCGAGCTGCCGGCCGCGCTCATCGCCATGCGCGACCACCCCCTCGATCGCGAAGGGACGGCCGAGCAGGGCGCTCGCACGCTCGGGATAGCCATCGCGCAGCAGCCGGCGGATGCGGCTCGACGAAACCCGCCCCTCGGCATCGGCGAGCGGGGGAACGATCGAGAGGCCGATGCCAAGCGCCTCGGCGCGCGCGGCGAGCAGCGCGACATCGCCGCCGCGTCGGTGCCCGAAGGCGAAATCCGGCCCGCACGCGAGGTGGTGCGCGCCGATTCCCGCCGCCAGCACCTCGGCGATGAAGGCTTCGGCCGAGAGGTCGCTGAAGGCGCGGTCGAAGCGGAGTTCATAGAGCAGGCGAACCCCATGCGCGGCCAGCAAGCGCGCCCTGATCGCGCTCGGGGTGAGCCGGAACGGCGGATCATCGGGGCGGAAGACCTCGCGCGGATGCGGCTCGAAGGTGAGAACCGCGAGCGGCGCATCGGGGCGGGCGGCATGAGCGGCGGCGATGACCTGGGCATGGCCGAGATGGACGCCATCGAAATTGCCGAGCGCGACACTGGCGCCGCGCGCCTCGGGCGGCAGATCATGCCAGTCATGGAAGATTTTTATCACTGCGTCTCTTTTCCTGCGCCGGTCGGCGGGCTTCGAAAGGTTCTCTCGCCTCTTGCGGCGCGCAAGGCAAGGCCCTATTCGCGAGCCAGACGCCCGGCGGCCGCCCGGGGCGGGGGATCACGCGGGATCATCATGCGGTATCCCGGGCGTGCCGGGCGCGATATGGCAATCCGGTCGGATCGGCCCATATCCATGCGTCGGGCCTTTGGCCATCCCGGTCGAGGCCAGATAGGAAGAAGTAAGGGGTCTCTTCGTATGCGGCGTTGTTTCTGGCTGCTTCTCGCGGGAATGCTGTTGCCATGCGCCGCCCGCGCCCAGCCCATCGAAGGGCTCTACGTCTCCGGCGGGGCCGGCGCCAACCTATTGATGAATCAGCCGCTGACCCCCTCCCCCGCGCTCGGCCAACTCGGCGGCGGCAATCTGCAATATAATGCCGGCGCGGCCTTCGAGGGCAGCATCGGCTACGGGTTCGGCAACGGCTTTCGTCTCGAACTCGAAGGCGACGAGATGATGAACACGCTCTCGGCGCGGGCCGGCGCGCTGCTGCCGAGCACGGTTTCCGGCTCGACGCAGGATTACGGCGCCATGGCCAACGCCCTGTTCGATCTCGACATCGGCTCGCGCTACGTCTTCCCCTATTTCGGCGTCGGCCTCGGCTATCAATGGACCAATTTCGGCAATCTCCGGGTCGCGACGCCCGCGGCGGGAAGCGATTTCACCGGCAACGGCACGGCGGGAAGCCTCGCCGGGCAGGGCATCGTCGGCATTTCCTTCCCCGTCCCCGGCATGCCGGGGCTCTCGATCACCACCGAATACCGCTTCCTCGGCCTGATCGGGCCGGAGCATTTCGGCGCGACCCTCGGGCCGATCGGCGCCGCCGGGCACGCCATCGGCACCCAGGAAGTCTCCGACAACCTCAATCAGATGTTCATGCTCGGCCTCCGCTATGCCTTCTCGGTCAAGCCGCCGCCGCCGATCACCCCGGCCGCCGCCAGCCTGCCGCCGGCGGCACCCGCCCCCGCCCCGGCGCGGAGCTATCTCGTGTTCTTCGACTGGGACCGCGCCGACCTCACCGACCGGGCGAAAGCGATCATCGCCGAGGCGGCGTCGAACTCCGCCCATGTCGCCGATACCAGCATCACCGTGAACGGCTATACCGACCGGAGCGGGAGCGCGGCCGCCAATCAGGCCCTTTCGCTGCGCCGCGCGAACGCCGTCGCCGCCGAACTGGTGCGTGACGGGGTCGCGAAGGACGCCATCACCATCAAGGGGTTCGGCGAGACGCACCCGCTGGTCGCGACCGCCGCCGGCGCGCGCGAGCCGCAGAACCGGCGGGTCGAGATCATCATCGGCAACGGCGCCGAGGAGACGAAAAAACCTCAGACGTAATTGGCGAGCGAGAGGCTCTGGACGCTGGCGATCAGCTTGAACGACGCCTGAAGCTGGGTCTGCACCATGGTGAGATTGGAGAGCGTCTGCGCCATGTTGACGTCCTGGATCGAGCTGACCTGGGTTTGCAGCGCGGTGGTGACATTGCCGAGCGTGGTGCTGCTCGCGGTCAGACTGTCCTGGGTCGCGCCCAGCCCCCCCTCCTCGTTGGCCATCGCGCTGATCGCGCCGGTGAGCGAGGTTTGGACGTCACTGATCAGGCCGGTAAAGCCGGGCGCGTTGGCGCTGGTGCTGGTGAGCGACCCGATCACCGCGAGCCCGTGCATGAGATCACGCATATAGGAGCCGGTGGTGTAGGGGCCGCTCGAGGTGACATAGGTGTTGGCGCTGGCGAGCAGGCCGACCGAGGCGCTTTGGCCGGGCCCGGTCTCGATGCTCGCCTGGAAATTCGACGGCGGCGGTGAGAGGGCGCCGGAAAACGGCGATGTGCCGCCGAGCGACGGCAGGGTGTTGGAACTCGCGATGCCGAGCGTGGTCGCGATGGTGGTGGCGGCGCCATTGGTCGCGAGATTGCCGACCGCGGTTTGAATTTGCGTGAAAAACGGCGAGGAGAGGATGTTGCCGGGATTGGGCACCGGCGGATTGCTCGCGTCCTGACCGGCGAAAATATAGTTCGTGCCGTTTTGCGTATCGAGCAGATTGGCCACCTGCTGGAGATCGTTCTGCGCCTGCTCGGCCAGCGTCGAGACCGAGGTGCCGGTGATGTTGTCGAGCTGCGAGGAAATCCCGGAGGCGATCTTGCTGAGCTGGTTCATCACCGTCTGGGTGATGCCGATATTAGTGTTCGCCGAGGTGATATTGGAAACATAGGTGTTGTTCTGGGCGATCTCGGCATTGAGATTGAGGTCGCTCAGGGCACCGGCGCCGAGGCCGGAATAGGTCTGCGAGACATTGCCGGTCGATGCCTGCTGGGCCAGCGAATCGAGCTGGGTCTGGACCGAGCTGGCCCCCTGGATCAGCTCGCCGAGCGTCCCGTAGGACGAGGGAGGAAGCGCATAATTGCCGGAAATCCCGCCGCTCATCGGTCATCCTTCCGTTCAGGCGTACATCAGATCGCTTTGCAGCGTCGCCCACATCGACTGGACCGTTGCCATGATCCGCGCATTGGCGCCATAGGCGTTCTGCAACTGCACCATGTTCGCCATCTCGGTATTGATGTTGACGCCGGAAGCGGATTTGAAACTCGATTGCAGGCTCGATTGCACCGCCTGGGAATCGGTGAGATTGCCGTTGATGGTCGCGATGTCGTTAGCTTGCGCGCCGATCAGGGTGGACGCGAAATCGGTGATCGTCGGCGGTGACGCAAAAGATGCGTTGAGATTGCCGAGCGCGCCGAGCCCGGTGACATTGCTCGCCGGCTGCAGGACGCCGGATTGCACATCGGCGCCGAAGGTATAGTTCAGCACCCGGTTGATCAGCGTCGTGAAGCCAGAGGGGCCGGTGCTCGGATTAGGCGTGAACGCGCTGGCGCCGGTCGCGCTGCCGGTGATCGCGGTGGTGCCGTTGGTGACCAGGGAAGGATTGGCGATTACCGCCGGATTGACCTGGATTTGGGCGGCGAAGCCGACATAGCCGGACTGCACCGGGCCGCCCGTGCTGGTGGGCACGACGCCGCTGCCATTGGTGAACAGCGTCAGGCCCTGGGCCTGAAAGCGGCTCGCGGTGTTTTGGGCGAATTCGTCGAGTCCGGCCTGGTAGGTGGGAAGGGTGGTGTCACGAAGTTGAATATCGGCGCCGATGCTGCCGCTGGTGATCTGGTTGGTGACATCGACCCCGTTCATCATGATGCCCGGGATCGTGCCGGGATAGGTCGCGCCCGGCGCGATCGTCGCGCTCGCGGTGGTCAGCGCCGCGCCGGCGCCGGTCGGCAGCACGAGGCCGTTCTGGGTCGCGACCAGGATGCTGCCATTGGCCTGCGGAATAGCTTGCGCCCCGATCAGTTGCGAGACCGTCTGCATCGCGGCATCGCGCTGATTTTGCAGATCGGCGACGCTTTGCCCCTGCGCGAGGCCGGAGATGATTTCGGTATTGAGCGTGCCGATGCTGGTGAGCGACGCATTGAGCTGTTTGAGCGAGGAGACGATATTGTTCTGCGCGGTTTGCCCCGCGCTGGTGTAGGCATTGCTGAGTGCATTGATGCCGGAGGCAAAGCTTTGCGCGTCGCTCACCACGCTCTGCTGGAGGGTCGCGCTGTCCGGCGTGCCGAGCAGGGTGGAAAAGGCGTTTTGCAAAGCGCCGAGCTGGCTTGAGAGATCCCCCCCCTGCCCCGGCGTGCCGAGCGCCGCGTTCACCGGCTGCAACACCGTCTGCATCGTCTGCAAGGCGCTGACATCGCCGTTCTGGGTCCAGAGATTGGCCTGGAGCTGCTGATTGACATAGCGGGTGACGGCGCCGCTCGCGACCCCCATGCCGATGCCACCGGCGGTCAGGCTCTGCTGCGTCTGGGTTTCGGCGGCATAGCCGGTGGTGCCGGCATTGGCGACGTTCTGCGACATCACCGCGAAATTAGCGCCGATATTGCCGATGCCGCTATTGGCGATCACCAGCGCTGTTTCGAGTCCCATCACGAAACTCCCTGCCCCTCGCCCGCGTTCACTGGATCATGTTGATCGCGGTCTGGAGCATTTGCGAGGCGGTGGTGATCGATTTGGCGTTGGCGCTGTAGGCCTGCTGGGCGACGATCAATTGCGTGAACTGGGTCGCGATATCGGTGTTCGACTGCTCGACCGAACCCACCACCAGCCCGCCAGCGCCGTTGTTGTTGGGCGCCTGGCTGCTCGGGTTGCCGGAGCCGGCGGTGGCGGTGAAGGCCTGGCCGTTCTGGCTTTGCAGCGCATTGGCGTTGTTGAAGGTGGTGAGCGGCACCTGCGCGATGGACAGTGACTGGCCGTTATTGTAGTTGGCGACGATATTGCCCGTCGATTGGATGGAAATGCCGGTGAAGGCGCCGGCCGGTACGCCGTTCTGGCTGAAATTGAGCAGCGAATAGGTCGTGCCGGCGTATTGGGTGACGCCGTTGGCCTGGCCGAAATTGCCGAAATTCAAGCTGACCGGCTGCGTGCCGTTGCCGAAATTGGCGTTCACGGTCAAGGTCGCCGGCTGTCCGGTGGTATAGCTCGAGGCGGTGGCGCCAGCGCCGGCGGCGATACCGCTGATGGTGCCGGCCGGCGCCGCCGGGTTGCCGGCCGTGGGGCCGAAATCCACCGTCGCGGTGCCGATCGTCGGGCTGGAGGCCCCGCCGGCGGTCTGGTTGTTGGGCGAGGAAACGGTCACATTCCATTGCCCGGCCGTCGCCGTCTGCGCCCAGTTGAGCGTCAGCGTCTGCTGCGTCCCGAGCGCGTCATAGATCTGCACCTGGGACGACATCGGCGTCCCCGCGGCCGGGGTCGCGGGCAGGTTGGCCGAGAAATCAGCGGTCGACGTCGCGACCGGGTTGAACTGGGCCTGGTTCACCTGGATCGGCGCGAGCTGGTTCTGATTGGCGATGCCGGTCGCGGGATTGACCGACCAGCCCTGGAGATATTCGCCGGCGCTGTTCACCAGATAGCCTTGGTTGTTCATGGTGAAATCGCCGGCGCGGGTATAGTATTGCAGCGGGTTGAAGGTGGTCTGGCCGCTGGCATTGGTGCCGTTGGCCTCGGCGACCGAGAAGAAGCCCTGGCCGGAGATCGCCATCGCCAAGGGGTCGCTGCTTTGCGCGATCGTCCCCTGTACCTCGTTCTGATAGCTCGGCAGCGCCACCACCGAACCCGGCTCGTTCTGGGTCGCCGTGCTGTAGGTCAGGTAATCGACGAAATTGGTGTTGACGCCCTTATAGCCGGTGGTCTGGCTGTTGGCGATGTTCTGGCTGATATTGCCGAACGCGTCGGACTGGGCGGTGAGGCCGCTGACGGCCGTGTTCAAGGCGCCGAAGATGGACATGGTCTACCCCTTTTGGAAACCCCAACGGGATCCGCGATCGGAACGGTCACGCAGGGGAAAGCAGAAATCATGCCAAAACCTGCCCGGGCGATTTTGCCGCCCATTTGCTGAAAACCCGCCGATGCGCCGGCGTCGGCGCGGAGCCAGGCACCGGAATCCCGCGCCGCCCGGCAGGGTTGACCCGGCAGGCTTTGCCGCCCGGCGCCGGCGGGATCGCCGCGCGCCGGGCGGCGGACAGGCAAAACGCGGCCATGCCCACGCCGCGATGGAGACCGCGGCGGCGGCGCAACGCCTGGCCGCCGCCCCCGCCGCTTGGCCCAGGGTTTGCAAAGTTCGTTGCGGCCATGCCGTCCCGGCCGGCCGGAGAGGTTTCCGCATGCAGCTCGCCGCCTTGCCGCTGCCATCATCGCCAACGCTCGCGCCAGGGTCCGCCATGACGCCGGCCGGGGCCCCGACCGGCGGCGGCGCAAACACCCCGGCCGGCGATGGCGCGGCCCAAGCGGCCCCGGCGGCGGGTTTCGCGCAGCACCTGCAACAGGCGCAAGCGCAAGCGCCATTCGCCCCCGCCGCTAATCAGGCCGCCGGCAGCGGCACGGCCAACGCCCCGCCCGCCAAGCCAGCCACCACCCCCTCGCCCGCTCCGGCGGCGGCGAGCGCCGGCAAGGCGGCCTCGCCGATGCCCGCGGCAAAACTCACCGGCCTGCCGGCGAACCCGATCGCCGCATCGCCCGCATCGCCCACATCGCCCACATCTTCCAACGTATCGCCCGCGGCATCGACCATGGCCGCGCAACCCGGCCAGGCCGGGCCGGGATCACGCTCGGCGGACGCCGCGTCCCCAGGGGAAATACCACCCGCGCCCTCTCAAGCGCGACCCTCCGCGGCGGCAACGCCCCCAGCCCCGACCGCGCCGCCTCCGACAACACCGGCGTCGGCGCCGTCATCGGCGGTATCGTCGGTCAATGCCCTCTCGATCGCCGCGGCCGTGCATCAAAACGCCGCCGCGAGCGTGATTGCCGCAAAAAAGCGGCTGGGTTACGGGGCCAAAATGGCCCCTCCCGCGGCGGCGGGCGCGGCGGTGGGCACGCCCGCCGTCGTCGCCGCCCAAGCGCCGCCACCCCAGCCTCCCCCGGCCACACCCGCAACCGCCATATCGTCGCCCAGCCAGACCGCTGGCATCAGCGACATAGCGTCCGGCCGCAAGCCGCGAATCGTTCTGGCGTCTGCAGCGGCGGCCACCGCAGCGCCGGCCACCGCAGAAACGGCCGCCGCAGAAACGGCCGCCGGCGTCGATGCCGCGGCACAGCAAGGCGCTATGCTGGCGGCGGCCAATCCCGTCATCGCTCCGGCGCCGAACGCGCCCCGCGGCCCTTCGGCAACCCAGGCCGCGCCCGCCGCCAAAGCCGCCCAGGCGGCACCAGCTTCCGCGTCTCCCTCGGCGCCGACGAATCTTGCGTCCTTTACCAGCGCCGCGCCCGCACAGCCCCCGATCAAGGGCGCCATTGGTTCCGCGAGCCCGGCCCCGGCCCCGGCCTCGGCCCCGACAACGACCACGACCCCGCCGGGCGCGGCGCACGCGGCCAACAGCAGCGGCAATCCCGCCAACGCGCTCCTCGCCGCTCAGGCGAGCGCCTCCGCCCTCAGCCTGAACGCCGCCGCCGCGAACGGGGCCGCGGCGACGCCCACCGCCGCCAACCCGGCCATCACCAACCAGGTCACGAGCCAGATCGCAAGCCAGGCCCCGGCCGCCCTCGCCGCCTTCACCCAGGACGCGAATGGCGCGGCGCGGCTGACGGTTCAGCTCCATCCCGAGAGCCTCGGGCAGGTGCAGATCGCGCTCATTCAACCGAAATCCGGGCCGACGCAGGTGCAAATTCTTGCCGAGCGCCCGGCAACGCTTGCCGCGTTGGTGCATGATCAGGGGCAGTTGCAGGCCGCCCTCGACCGCGCCGGCGTCTCGGCGGCCGGTGGGCGGGTGCTGAGCTTCCACCTTGCCCCCACCGCCGCGATTTCACCGGCTAACGGCGCGGCGATGAACGCGGCAGCGACGAATGACACCGCTTTTGCCGCCTCGGCGGCGGCGCCTGGCCAGGGGGCGGGGAATTTTGGCGCTGGCGCCGGCGGCACGCCTGGCGGCGGCAACCCACCCCCGAACAACCCAGGGTCGGGATCCGGCTCCGGGCCAGCCACCACCGGCGGCGGTTCTGGCGCGTTTCTTGCTCAATCCGGCTTCGGCTCGCCGGGCCACGGCGGAACCGGCCAGCGGGGGAATGGCACCGCCGGCCAAGGACAGTTCCATGGCACGGCGAGCGGCGGCGCGTTCGGCGCCGAGGGGATCACCCCCACCGCCATGCCGTCATGGCTCCGCGCCGGCCTCGATATCACCGCCTGATCCGCCCGCCTGACCTTCATCCCGTCGATAGGAGTTGTCATCCCCATGACCCTCGCCAGCGTCTCCTCCCAGCAAAACAGCGCCGCCGCCTCCGCCGCCGCGGCCCAGGCGGTCGCCGCCAATGCCTCCTCCGCCACCGCCAGCGCCGCCAGCACGACCAGCAGCTCGGCGAGCAACCCGCTCACCTCGCTTTCCAGCAATTTCAAAGATTTTCTCAATATGCTGATGACCCAATTGCAGAACCAGGATCCGACCAGCCCGATGAACACCAATCAGTTCACCACCGAGCTGGTGCAATTCACCGGCGTCGAGCAGCAGATCAACACCAATGGCAGCCTGACCAAGCTGATCCAGCTCACCCAGGGCGACGAGATGCTGCAGGCCTCCTCGATCGTCGGCAAGAAGGTCGACGTCAACACCAACCAGTTGCCGCTGCAAAACGGCAGCGGCACACTGACCTTCACGGCGCCCGCCGCCGAGCCGGTCTCGATCGCGGTCTACAACGCCGCCGGCCAGCAGGTGAACAACATCTCGCTCCAGGCAACGCAAGGGGCGAATACCTGGACCTGGAACGGCCAGACGAGCGCCGGCACGACGGCACCGGACGGCGCCTACACGGTCGCGATCTTCGGCGGCGTGAATGGCTCGACCCCGACCGCGGTGCCCTTCACCGTCCAGGGCACCGTCACCGGCGTTTCCGCCCAAACCGGCGCCGTCGATCTCCAGATGGGCGGGGTTTCGACCAGCATGGGCAATATCCAGCAGGTCGTGAACTGACCCACGGCACACGGAGAGGAGGGTCAGCCGGCGGCGGCGATCGGCACCAGAGTGATCCGTTTGCCCGCGGTGCCGAGCGCGACCCGCCCGGCCTTGAGCGCCAGCGCCGCCTCGCCGAACACCTGCCGCCGCCAGCCATGGAGCGCCGGGATATCGGGCTCGTCCTCGGCGGCGAGGCGCTCGATCTCCTCGCTGGAGGCGAGCAGCCGGGGGGCGACGTGGTGCTCCTCGCACCGCGCCGCGAGCAATACCTTCAACAGCGCGACCAGGCCCGGCGAGGGGCGCGGCCCCTCACGCGGGCGCGGCGGCTCGGGGAGCGCGGTGTCGGGGAGGGCGCCGGTCGCGGCGATGATCTCGAGCAGCCCCTGGCCGGTTTTTCCCTCCGCGAAGCCCTTGGAGATGCCACGCGCGCGGGCCAGCGCGTCCGCCGTTTCCGGGGCGGAGGCGGCGATTTCCATCAGCGTCTCGTCTTTCAGGAGGCGCTGGCGAGGGATGTTGATGCGCTGCGCCTCGCGCTCGCGCCACGCGGCGAGTGCCTGCAGCATGGCGAGGAAACGGCGATTGCCGCTGCGCGAGCGCAGCCGCTCCCAGGCGGTTTCAGGGTCGGCGCGGTAGGTCGCGGGATCGGCGAGCGCCGCCATTTCCTCGGCAACCCAGGAGTCCCGCCCGTCCCGCGCAAGCCGCGCCTTGAGGCGCTCGAACACCGCCCGCAAATGGGTGACATCGGCGGCGGCATAGGCGATCTGCGCCGGTGACAGCGGCCGCACCGACCAATCGCTGAAGCGGTGCGATTTATCGATCTGGCCGTCACCGAGCGCCGCGACCAGCGCCTCATAGCCGACCTGATCGCCGAAGCCGGCGACCATGGCGGCGATCTGGGTATCGAAAAGCGGGGTCGGCACGGCGCCGAATTTGAGCACGAAAATCTCGACGTCCTGACGCCCGGCGTGAACCACCTTCAACACCGCGGGATCGGCGAGCAAGGCCCCGAGCGGCGCGAGATCGATGCCCTCGGCCTCGGCGTCGATGATCGCGACCTCGGCGGCGCCGGCGACCTGCACGATGCACAGCTCCGGCCAATAGGTGCGCTCGCGCATGAACTCGGTATCGATGGTGACGAACCTCTCGGCGCGGAGACGCGCGCAGAACTCGGCGAGGGCCGTGGTGGTGGTGATCAGGTGCGGGGCGGGAAAATCCGTGCGGGACGAGCGAGACATCGGGCCACCTCTACACGAGGCCGGCGCCCCGGGAAAGTCCGCTTGGCAGCGGGGCTTGACAGGGGCGCGGGCGCTGGCTTGTCTGCCGCGCCCATCCGCCCCTTTTCGCCCCGCCCCGCCGGGGCCGAGGATCACCATCATGCATGTCTATCGCAGCCACCATTGCGCCGAACTCGACGCCGGCAAGATCGGCGGGGTCGCCCGGCTCTCCGGCTGGGTGCATGCCAAGCGTGACCATGGCGGGCTGTTGTTCATCGATCTCCGCGACCATTTCGGCCTGACGCAATGCGTCATCGCCCAGGGCAAGCCGGTTTTCGCCGAGGCCGAGCGGCTGCGGGTCGAGAGCGTCATCACCGTCACCGGCGAGGTGGTGGCGCGGGCGCCGGGCACCGTCAATCCGAAGCTCGCGACCGGCGCGATCGAGCTTCGGGTCGAGACCCTGGAGGTGCAATCGGCGGCCGATGTCCTGCCGATCCAGGTCGCCGGCGAGGCGCAATTCCCCGATGACCTCCGCCTCAAATACCGTTTCCTCGATCTTCGCCGCGAGCGCGTGCATCGCAATATCCTGCTCCGCAGCCAGGTCATCACCTCGATCCGCCAGCGGATGATCGCGCGCCGCTTCACCGAGTTCCAGACCCCGATCCTGACCGCCTCCTCGCCCGAGGGGGCGCGCGATTTTCTGGTGCCGGCGCGGCTGCATCCGGGCAAGTTCTACGCCCTTCCGCAAGCGCCGCAGCAATTCAAGCAGCTCTGCATGGTCGCCGGCTTCGATCGCTATTTTCAGATCGCGCCCTGCTTCCGCGACGAAGCCTCGCGCGCCGACCGCTCGCCGGGAGAGTTCTATCAGCTCGATTTCGAGATGAGCTTTGTCACCCAAGAGGATGTTTTCGCGGCCATCGAGCCGGTGATCGCCGGGGTGTTCGAGGAATTCGCCGCTGGCCGCGCGGTGACGCCGGCGCCGTTTCCGCGCATCCCCTATGACGAGGCCCTGCTCGCGTTCGGCTCCGACAAGCCCGATTTGCGCAACCCCTTGCGGATCCGCGACGTCACGGCGCAGTTCGCCGGCTCCGGGTTCGGCCTGTTCGCCAGGATCGCCGCCCAAGGCGGCATCGTGCGCGCCATTCCGGCGCCGGGGGCGGCGGCGCGGCCGCGGTCGTTCTACGATAAATTGAATGAGTGGGCGCGGGCCGAGGGGGGTGGCGGGCTCGGCTATCTCGTGTTCGAGGCTGACGGCGCCAAGGGGCCGATCGCACGCAATCTTGAACCCGAGCGCGCCGAGGCGATCCGCGCGCTCTGTGGCGCGGGTCCGGGGGATGCGGTATTTTTCGCCGCCGGCGCGCCGGCGGCGACGGAAAAATTCGCCGGTCTCGTCCGCGCCCGGCTCGGCGCCGAACTCGATATCTGTGAGAAAAACGCCTTCCGCTTCTGCTGGATCACCGATTTCCCGATGTATGAGCGGAACGAGGAGAGCGGCGAGATCGATTTCAGCCACAACCCGTTCAGCATGCCGCAAGGCGGGCTCGCCGCGCTGGAGAGCCAGGATCCGCTGACCATCAAGGCCTATCAATACGATATCGTCTGCAATGGGATCGAATTGTCGTCCGGCGCGATCCGCAACCATCGCGCCGATATCATGCTCAAGGCCTTCGCCATCGCGGGCTACGGCGCGGATGTGGTGGAGGCACGGTTCGGCGGCATGCTCAACGCCTTCCGCTATGGCGCGCCGCCGCATGGAGGGGCCGCGCCGGGGATCGACCGCATCGTGATGCTGCTCGCCGACGAGCCCAATATCCGCGAGGTGATCCTGTTTCCGCTCAACCAGCAGGGCGAGGATCTGATGATGGGGGCGCCGGCCGAGGTGGCGCCGGCGCGGCTCCGCGAATTGTCGCTCCGGCTCGATCTGGCGCCGCAAAAAAATGCCCCTCCCAAAGCTGCCCCCTGAGCGGTGATCGCAAGTCCGTGGCTAGCGAAGGCGCCAAGGCGCACCTAATGTCATCCGACCGTATGCGGAGTGCGACGCGCATGAACCCTTGGCTTCTGGCCGGCTTGGCCGTTTTTTGTCTGACCGCCCCGCTCCAGGCCGGCGCCGAGCCGCCGGGGCCGCTTACGCGGGCCGCGGATAATCCGGCGGCCCATCTCGGCGAACCCTCGGCGGCGAAAATCGCCGCCGGTCTCGCGGCGCACCGGGCCTTCTACAAGCTCGCTCTCGATACCACCCATGGCGGCGATGTCATCGCGGCGACGGGCACGATGAGCTATGAGGTCATGGATGCCTGCGATGGCTGGGCGGTGCAGCAGCGCCTGGAAATGACCATCACCAATCGTGACGGCCAGGATGTGCGCATGGTGTCCGATTACGCCACCTGGGAATCGAAGGACGGTCTCAGGATGCGTTTCCGCATGCGCCAGACCACCGATGCCGCGACCACCGAGGTGACCTCCGGCGAGGCCTCGGTCGATCATCCCGGCGGCGCCGGCGAGGTGCGCTACACGATGCCCAAGGTGGACGTGCAAAAACTGCCCACCGGCACGCTGTTTCCGATGTGGCACACCGCGACCATCATCGCCGCCGCCGAGCAGGGCAAGAAAATCCTCGCCCTGCCGCTGTTCGACGGCACCGGCGATACCGGCGCGCAGGATACCTCGGTGGTGATCACGTCATGGCACAAGCCCGCGCCGTTCCGTTTCGCCCCGCTTGCCGCGCTGCCGAGCGGGGAGGTGCATGTGGCGTTTTTCGACCGCACGCCGGATGCGTCCGAGCCGGATTACGAGGTCGGCATGCATTATTGGGAAAACGGCGTCGCCGATCAGTTGAACATGGATTTCGGCGATTTCGTGATGCAGGGCAAACTCGACCAATTCAAGCTCGCCTCCCCCCATCATTGCTGAGCCCCTGACTTGCCGTGTTTCGGTGGGCGTGGTTACCTCGGCGCGGCGACAAGCAAAACCGGGGAGGTCCAGGATGATCAAGGTCAGCGTTCTCTACCCGCATGGCGAAAACAAGCGCTTCGACATGGCCTATTACTGCGCGACGCATATTCCGATGGTGCGGGGGAAACTCGGCGCCGCGCTCAAGAAAACCGAAATCGATGAGGGGCTGGCCGGCGGCACGCCGGGCGCGCCGGCGCCGTTCGTGGGGGCGGCGCATCTCTATTTCGACAGCGTGGACGCTTTCCAGGCGGCGTTTCATCCCCACGCCAAGGAGATCATGGCCGATGTCCCGAACTACACCGACATCGCGCCGATGCTCCAGATCAGCGCCATCCGTTCATAGACCGGCGATCGCGGAATCCACACAGCAAACACTTAAGCTGTATCGATTTCCACTGCATTGCAAACAAAGGTCCAAAAATATGCGCGAATGTGAGGAAAACATCTTTGCTCGCTGGCGCAACTCACTGCCTAACGAATTGCAAGGACAATTTGTCACTGACGGCGTCGTCAATGAAGCGTTGTATCTTGAAAGCAACCCCAAGATTTTACTCCTGCTGAAAGAAGTCAACGACCCAGACGGCGGTGAATGGTGTCTTCGTGAATTTCTGCGAGATGGCGGACGATGGCAGACGTTTGGCAATGCGACCCGATGGCTGCGCGCCATCAGAAATCTTCCAAATGAAATGCCCTGGGATCAGTTAAATAATGTTGCCGACGAGCAGAGAATTGCAGAATTACAAAGCATCGCGGCGATGAATCTGAAAAAAACACCAGGCGGACATGCGGTTGATCGCGTCAATTTGCGGAACAGCGTAACTCGCGATCAAAAATTTATTCACGAACAATTTAATCTTTACCACGCCGATCTTGTCATATGTTGCGGATCTGACGTAGCTAAAGCTTTTTCATACATCTTTGGAGAGTCAGGCGGCCTTCCTTGGAATATCACAACGAGAGGCATAGAATATTATGAATACGAACAAAACAAATACGCTATTTCCTTTTCACACCCTTCCGTTCGGGCGTCATCGAATCTGGTCCATTATGGATTGATTGATGCGGTGCGGGAGATTTGCCACAACGCTGAGTGGATGCGCCGCGCGCACTGAAGCATGGACTATGCTCAAATGTCTTTTTTTATCGAGCGATTCGCACTCCAGACGATTTCGCTTCAGGCAAACGGGGACCAACGGATAAAAATTTTTGGTTCTTTTTTTCAAAAAAGAACCTTTCTTCCTTGCCTTTCTACGGCGCGGATTTCGCCCAGGCCCGCATCAGCGTATTTGACGGCAATGCCGGATCGAGCAGTTTCCGCGCCGTTTCGGCGCCGGCGACGGCCGGCGTCTTCGCGGGATCGAGCAGCCCGATCTGCACCAGGACCGAGGCCTGATCCCAGTAGATATGCTCGTTATAGAGCTTATCCCCGCGGAAATTGACGATCGCGATCAGCGGCACCTCGACATATTTCCCGGTCGGCGGGATGCCGGGCAGCATCCAGTCGATCTCGCGGTCATGGGTGAAGCAGAACAGCATCTCATCGACCACGCGATCGACGCCGACGGTGCGCGAGATCGGCACCAGCCTGGTATCGGCGGGATTGCTGAAAATGAAATGGTTTTTGTAGAAGCGATGCAGATCGCGATGGCCATAGCCGCCGGTCATGGTCGGGATATGGTTGACATAGGGCTCGGCGACCATGGTCGCCATCGTCGCCTCGACGTCGCGGGTCGCGAATTCGTATTCACAATGCTTGTCCCAGAGCGCCGAGAGATCATAGCGCGGCCCCATCACGCGGCGCAGAAGCGCGAGCGTCCGGGTATGCGCCATCAGGGCGGAGGGTTTGTGGAAATGATCCCCCGGGCGATTGAAGGCATGATCGGCGTCGGGATAGACGAAAATCTCGACCTCCGGCCGGGCGGCGAAATGGGCGCGGATCGCCGCGATCACCTCGGGTGGGGTGAAACGGTCGTGGCCGGCGAAATGGAGCCCCATCGGGCAGGTGATGTTCGCTGATTCGGCGAGCGCTTTTTCGATCCCGACGCCGTAATAGCTGACCGCGGCATCGACGCCCGAGGCCGAAGCGGCGAGATAGGCGAGCTTGCCGCCGAGGCAGAACCCGAGCGCCGCGACCCGCGCCCGCCCGCCCTCGCCGCGTGCCTCGGGGAGCGTGCGGGCGAGGCGGACGGTCGCTTCGATGTCGGCGAGCGCCCGCGCGATATCGAATTTTTCATAATAGGCGAAAGCCTGGGCGCGCCCGGCCTCGTCATAATCAAGCTCGATGCCGGGGGCGAACTGGCGGAACAGATCGGGCGCCAGAACCACATAGCCTTCCTCGGCGTAGAAATCCGCGACCTCGCGGATATGCCTATTGACGCCAAAAATCTCCTGCAGCAGCACGATCACCGGCCCGGATCCGGCGCGCGGCAAGGCGCGATAGGCGCGGAAATGCGCGCCATCGCCGCCGGTGACGTCAATGTAATCGCTCATCCGCTTCCCCCCGAAATGCTTCGCCGCGCAGTTTGGCACAGAGCGCGAGGGGCGCAAAGCGAGCCCCCGCCATATCCTGGCGCTATCCCGGCAAGCCGCCCAGGCGCAGGCCGAGGGCGGCGCCGAGGCCGATGATCGCGAGCACCAGGGCGGCGATGGCGCCGAAGCGGTAATCGCCCTCGCCGACGAACACCAGCAGCATCAGCAGGACGCGGAGCACCGGCAGCAGGAGAAAAATCACGATGCCGGCGGTGACCAATGCGACCCCCGCCGCCCCGGCCCCGCCGATCAGCTTCAGGCCGATTCCGAGGAGGATGATCGCGGTCGCAAGCCAGGTGCCGAGTGTCAGCATCCGCGCCAGCAGAGGCTCAAGACGGGGATGGCGGCCGGACTTGCCGACAGACCGACCACTCATGCCGCGTGCCCCCTGAGATCGATCCCGAAGGCCGAAAGCAGCATTTGCGCCGCCAGGACGAGCAGCACCGCGACGAAAAGAAGCCGCAGCCTGTCGCCCGGGACCGCGATCAGGAAACGCGCGCCGAGCAACGCGCCGATGACCGAGCCGACCGCGACCGGCCCGGCGATCGCGGGGTCGATATCGCCGCGCGCGAAATAGGCAACGCCGCTCGCCGCCGCGGTGACACCGATCATGAAATTGGAGGTCGCCGAGGACACCTTGATCGGGAGACGCAAGGCGGTATCCATCGCCGGGATTTTGAGAACGCCGCTGCCGATCCCGAGCAGCGCCGAAACCAGCCCGGCGCCGAACATGAGCGCGAGCGCCAGCGGCACGCGCCCGACGCGATAGGCGATCTCGCGCCCGCGCGCGGGGTCGGGATAGCTTGCGTGGAGGTCGAGGCGCGAGGCCCAATCCCGCCCGTCGGAAATGATCTCGGCCGCTTCCGGCTCGCGGCGTCTCGCCATCATCTGTCGCGCCGAGAGCAGCAGAATGGCCGCGAACAGAAAAAACAGCGCCGAGACCGGAAACACGCCGATCAGCAAAACGCCGGCCAGCGCGCCGGCGGTGGTTGCCGTCTCCAAAACGATCGCGACGCGCAGATTGGTGAGGCCGACCCGGAGAAACGTCGCGGCGCCGCCGGTGGAACAGGCGATCACCGAGACGATGCTGGCGGCGATGGCGGTATGGATGCCGATGCCCGCGAACACGGTGAGGAGGGGCACGATGAAGATGCCGCTCGCCATGCCGAGGGCCCCGCCGAGCGCGCTGGCGCCGGTGGCGAGGAGAAACAGCGACGCGGCAAATTCAAGCGTCACGCCGACGGCGCCGCGCTCTGGCCGGCCGCTGTCTCGCCTTCGCCGTCACCCATTGGTTGCAATGAATTCACCATCTTAGTCTGCCACTTTAATCCGCGATTTTCAATCTGAAATGCCCGGACGATCAGGTGAAGGGGGCTTCGATGAACCAGGGACTCGTCCCGGGTTGATCCCCACTTAGAGAGCGTCCACCGTTTTTGGGCTGGTTTAGTCCGCGCCCCATGACTACATCCTGATGCCGCCGTAAGCGAGAGGGATCCGGTTGGACGCGACGTTGACCCTGGTTGACCTTGCCGGCCTGATCGCCCTTCTGCTCTGGGGCGTGCATATGGTGCAGACCGGGGTGCAGCGCGCCTTCGGCCCGTCGCTACGGCGGTTTCTCGGCACAGCCCTCGCCCACCGTCCGGCCGCCTTCGCCGCCGGGCTCGGCATCACCGCGATTTTGCAAAGCAGCACCGCGACCGGGCTGATGGTCTCCTCCTTCGCCGCCGAGGGCATGCTCGCGCTGGTGCCCGGCCTCGCGGTGATGCTCGGCGCCAATGTCGGCACGACGCTGATCGTCCAGTTGCTCTCCTTCGATGTCTCGCGCATCGCGACGTTGTTCATCCTCGCCGGCGTGATCGCCTTTCGCCGCGGCGGCGCGAGCCGGGTGCGCGATCTCGGCCGGGTCGGGATCGGGCTCGGCCTCATGCTGCTGGCACTCCATCTCCTGCTCAATGTGATCACACCCTATGAGGATGTGCCGAGTCTGCGGCTGCTGCTCGGCGCGCTGACCACGCAGCCGCTGATGGACGTGCTGCTCGCCGCAATGCTCACCTGGGCCGCGCATTCCTCGGTCGCCGTGGTGCTGGTGATCATGTCGTTCGCGGCGCGTGGGGTGGTGCCGCCGGATGCCGCTTTCGCGCTGGTCCTCGGCGCCAATCTCGGCACCGCGATCAATCCGCTGCTCGAAGGGAGCGCCGGCGACGATCCGGCGGCGTGGCGGTTGCCGATGGGAAACCTGCTCAACCGAACCGCCGGGGTCATCGTCGCCCTGCTGCTGCTCGGCCCGATCGGGCGAGCGCTGGTGGTGCTGGAGCCGGATCCGGCGCGCGCCGTCGCCGATTTCCACACCGCGTTCAATCTCGTCCTCGCCCTCCTCTTCTTTCCCGCCCTCGCCCCCTATGCGCGGCTATTGGCCTGGCTGCTCCCCTCCCGCGTCGCCGCCGTCGATCCCGCCCGCCCGCTCTATCTCGACACCGCGGCGCGGGAATCGCCGCCGCTCGCCATCGCCGGCGCCGGGCGCGAGGCGCTGCGCATGGCCGATACGCTGGAGACCATGCTCGCCGGCGCCCGCGCCGCCCTGATCGGCGGCGACCGGCGGCGGGTCGGCGAGACGCGGCGGCTCGATGACGTGCTGGATCGGCTGAACGCGGCGATCAAGGCCTATCTCACGCTGCTCGACCCGGAAGCGATGAACGAGGCGGATCATCAGCGTCTTGCCCAGGTGCTCGCCTTCACGACGCATCTCGAAAACGCCGGCGATGTGGTGGACAAGAACCTCCTCGCCCATGCCGCCAAGCGCCTCAAGCGCGGCATCGCGTTTTCGCCGGAGGGCGGGGCGGAGCTGGACCAGATGTTCGCCCGGTTGACGAAGAACCTGCGGACCGCCGCCTCGGTCTTTCTTTCCGGCGATCTCGCCGCGGCGCGGGCGCTCGCGGCCGAGAAGGAGGCGCTGCGTGATCTCGAGGCGCGGGCGACGGCGGCGCATTTCGCGCGCCTGCGCGCCGGGCGCATCGACAGCACCGAGACCAGCACGCTGCATCTCGACGTTTTGCGTGATCTTCTGCGAATCAACACCCATTTCGTCGCCGCCGCCGCCTATCCGGTGCTGGAGGAGCAGGGCGCGCTGCTCCCGAGCCGGCTGCGTCCCGAGGACGAGGCGGGCGAGCAGCCGGAAACCGCGAAAATCGGCGAGATTCCCCAAGGGTAGTGGTCGGGCTTGATCCGCCAATCAAGACAAGTGAAGCCTCCGGCGCAGATACAGCGCGCCGAGCCCGCCGAGGCCGGCGAGAAGAAGCGGGAGCGAGCCTGGCTCGGGGACCGACTGACCGGCGGGCGTGTAGGAAAAAATCGTGCCAATGTTGTTCGCGCCGCCGCCATAGGTCGTGCCGTAGAGCGTGCCCCCGACATCGGTGAGTGCGGATCGAGGGCCACTGCCGTTGGTGCCATCAAAACTCGCCAAAGTTTGGAGACCGTTGCTCGATGACCAGGAAAACAGCGTGCCTTGGGCGTCCGCGCCGCCGCCATAGGTCGTGCCATAGAGCGTGCCGTTGACAGCGAGGAGGCCCCCCTCAGGCTCGCCGCCATTGGCGCCATCGAAGGCCACGACCGTTTGCAGGCCGTCGTTCGCCGACCAGGAAAAGAGCGTGCCGTCGCTGTTCGCGCCACCGTAATAGGTCGTGCCATAGAGCGTGCCGCCGACATCAAGGAGGCCCCCTACCGGGTAGGCGCCGATGGGGTAATCGAAATTCACCAGCGTTTGGAAACCGCTGCTCGCCGACCAGGAAAACAGCGTGCCGTGGCCCGCCGCGCCACCGTAATAGGTCGTGCCATAAAGCACGCCGTTGACAGCGACGAGGCGCCCCTCCGGCCCGCCGCCATTGGTGTTGTCGAAGTTCACCAATGTCGTGAGGGTTCCGCTGGCATAGGAAAAGAGGGTGCCGTCGCTGTTCGCGCCACCGTAATAGGTCGTGCCATAGAGCGTGCCGTTGACATCAATGAGTGCGGATCGAGGGCTACTGCCGTTGGTGTAATCAAAATTCGCCAAAGTTTGCAAGCCGTTGCCCGGCGAATACGAAAAGATAGTGCCGTAGCCGAGGCCGCCTCCGGCCGTACCATAAAGCGTGCCCCCGACATCGGTGAGGCGTGCTACCGGCCCCCCGCCATTAAAACTCACCAACGTTGAAAGACCGTTGCTCGCCGACCAGGAAAAAAGGGTGCCATCACCCCCCGTGCCGCCGCTCTCGGTCGCGCCGTAGAGCGTACCCCCGACATCGGTGAGGCCGGCATACGGCTCGGCGCCATTAGGGCCGCTGAAACTGGCGAGCGTGGTGATTCCTGCGGCTTTTGCCTGGCCGGCGGAAAGCGTCAGCGCCACGGCCATTGCCAGGGTGGCAAGCCCTTCACGGATCCGCCTGGTATCGCGAGACATGCTTGTTCTCCTTGTTTTTGTTTGTTGATTGCCGCGGAGAAGCGTTTTCCTGGAGCGAACCCCGTCCGTCACAAGGCGCGCGAACGCCGCCAAGTGAGCGCGCCGAGCCCGCCCAAGCCGGCGAGAAGAAGCGGGAGCGAGCCTGGCTCGGGGACCGACTGACTGGCGGGCGTGTAGGAAAAAATCACCCCACCGTTCGATGCGCCACCGTATTGGGCCGTGCCGTAAAGCGTGCCCCCGACATCGGTGAGGGCGTAAAAGGGCTCGGTTCCGGTGGTGCCATCAAAGCTCGCCAGCGTGGTCAGGCCATTGCCCGGTGACCAGGAAAAGAGCGTGCCGTCGCTGTTCGCGCCACCGTAATCGGTCGTGCCATAGAGCGTGCCGCCGACAGCGAGGAGGCCCCCTACCGGGTAAGCGCCGACGGGGTAATCGAAATTCACCAATGTCGTGAGGATGCCGCTGGCATAGGAAAACAGCGTGCCATGGCCCGCCGCGCCACCGTAATAGGTCGTGCCATAGAGCGTGCCGTTGACAGCGACGAGGCGCCCCTCCGGTCCGCCGCCATTGGCGCTGCCGAAATTCACCAAGGTCGTGAGGGTTCCGCTGGCATAGGAAAAGAGCGTGCCGTTGCCGTTCGCGCCACCGGCATAGGTCGTGCCATAAAGCGTGCCGTTGACAGCGAGGAGACCCGCTTTCGGACTGAGGCCGTTGGTGTCATCGAAATTCACCAGCGTCTGAAGGCCGTTACTCGCCGACCAGGAAAAGAGAGTGCCATCGCCGCTCGCGCCGCCGCCAGTGGTCGTGCCGTAGAGGGTGCCGCCGACAGCGAGGAGGCGTGCTTGCGGGTTGGCGCCGTTGGTGCCGTCAAAACTCGCCAACGTTGAAAGGCCGTTGCTCGCCGACCAGGAAAAAAGGGTGCCATCGCCCGGCGCCGCGCCGCCGCCATACGTCGTGCCGTAGAGCGTGCCGCCAACAGCGAGGAGACCCGCCTGCGGGTTGGCGCCGTTGGCGCCGTCAAAACTCGCCAGCGTGGTCAGGCCATTGCCCGATGACCAGGAAAAGAGGGTGCCGTCGCTGTTCGCGCCGCCGAAAGCCGCCGTGCCGTAGAGCGTGCCGCCGACAGCGATGAGGCCAGCCTGCGGAATGTCGCCGCTGCCGCTATCAAGGCTTGCGACGGTTTGGAGCCCACCGGCTTCCGCCCGCCCAACGACGAGGGCCAAGGCGATGATGCCAGCGCATATTTCCCAAACGCCGCGCGGAGGAGGGATTTTCATTTTTCTTGCCTCCTAAACTCACGTAAATTTGATATCACGTTAATGAAATTAAATCAATCTTTAATATCTCCCGCCGCCCATCCGCGCGCTCTCCGGTGGAAATCGCGCGCATCGGCGCGATTTCCCAGGGGTAGTGGTTAATCGCGATTAACAACTCAAGATATAGATTGACGCGGGGGGATTTTACGGCAGGATAGGGCGCTCAGCGGGTAGAATCGCAAGAGGGAAAAGCCGTGCTCGATACCGATATCCAATTGCCCGGGCGCCAGCAAATCCATGTCGATCGCGCCCGCGATGCGCTGCTCACCGATTTCGGCCGCGCCACCCTCGATGACCGCTATCTGCTGCCCGGCGAGGGCTATCAGGATCTCTTCGCCCGCGTCGCGAGCTATTACGGTGATGATTCGGGGCACGCGCAGCGGCTCTATGACTATATGAGCCGGCTCTGGTTCATGCCGGCGACCCCGGTGCTCTCCAATGGCGGCACCGCGCGCGGCCTGCCGATTTCCTGCTTTCTGAACGAGGCGTCCGACAGTCTGGACGGCATCGTCGATCTCTGGAACGAAAACGTCTGGCTCGCCTCCAAGGGCGGCGGGATCGGGAGCTATTGGGGGAATCTGCGCTCGATCGGCGAGAAAGTCGGGCAGAACGGCAAAACCTCGGGGGTGATCCCGTTCATCCGGGTGATGGACAGCCTGACGCTGGCGATCTCGCAGGGCAGCCTCCGGCGCGGCTCGGCGGCGGTCTATCTGCCGGTCTCGCATCCCGAGATCGAGGAGTTCGTCGAAATCCGCCGCCCGACCGGCGGCGATCCCAATCGCAAGGCGCTCAATCTCCATCATGGCATCCTGGTCTCGGACGCCTTCATGCGCGCGGTCGAGGCGGATGAGCCCTGGCCGCTGGTCTCGCCGAAAGACGGCGCGGTGGTGCGCGGCATCTCCGCCCGCGCGCTCTGGATCAGGATCCTCACCGCCCGCGTCGAAACCGGCGAGCCTTACCTGATCTTCTCCGACCAGGTGAACCGGCTCCGCCCCGAGCATCAGAAACTCGCCGGGCTCGAGGTCAAAACCTCCAATCTCTGCTCGGAGATCACCCTGCCGACCGGGATCGACCAGCACGGGCGCCAGCGCACCGCCGTCTGCTGCCTGTCGTCGGTCAATCTCGAACACTGGCTCGCGTGGAAGGACCATCCCCTCTTCATCGAGGATCTGATGCGTTTCCTCGACAATGTCTTGCAGGATTTCATCGATCGCGCCCCGGAGAGCATGGCGCGGGCGAAATATGCGGCGCTGCGCGAGCGCTCGGTCGGGCTCGGGGTGATGGGTTTCCATTCCTTCCTGCAATCGCAACACGTGCCCTTCGAGAGCGTCATCGCCAAGGTCTGGAACAAGCGCATGTTCCAGCATATCCGCGCCCAGGCGGACGCCGCCTCGCGCCTCCTCGCCGAGGAACGCGGCCCCTGCCCCGACGCCGCCGAGTATGGTTTTTCCGAGCGTTTCTCGAACAAGATCGCGATCGCGCCGACCGCCTCGATCTCGATCATCGCCGGCAATGCGAGCCCCGGGATCGAGCCGATCGCCGCCAATGTCTTTCTCCAGAAGACTCTCTCCGGCAGCTTCATCGTGCGCAACCGCCATCTCCAGGCCTTGCTCGCGGAAAAGGGGCATGACAACGATGCCGTGTGGTCCTCGATCACGCTGAACAAAGGCAGCGTGCAGCACCTCGATTTTCTTACCGAGCACGAAAAGGCGGTGTACAAAACCGCGTTCGAACTCGATCAGCGCTGGGTGGTCGAGCACGCCGCCGACCGCACGCCGTTCGTCTGTCAGAGCCAGTCGGTCAATATCTTCCTCCCCGCCAATGTCCATAAGCGCGATCTGCACCAGATCCATATGCTGGCCTGGAAGCGCGGCCTGAAATCGCTCTATTATTGCCGCTCGCTTTCCATCCAGCGCGCCGACAATGTCAGCGAGAAAGCGGTGCGCCCGGAGGAACTCCAGCCCGCGCCGCCGGCCGCGCGGGTCGCCGATTATGAGGAATGCCTCGCCTGCCAATGAGATAGAGCGTTTTTTTACCCGGCGCGGGAGGCAAAACCGGGAGGGTCGCCATGACGGTCAGCCTTTTCCTTCGCGTAGTTTTGATCGCCGGACTTACCGTCTTCGCCTCTTGCCGCCATCAGACCGCGCCGCCATCTCCTTCGGAGGCGCCGGCGGTGCCTGGGGCGTTGCCGCCGCTACACGGAATGTAGTGCATGGGGGTTTTTTGTGAAATCAATGCCTTGGGCCGCGCTGGTGGTGATGATCGGTCTGGCTGCCTGCCAGCAACCGGCGCCGCAATCCCAGGACCAGCAGCAGCCGGTGCCCGGCCAGATGCCGCGCATGGGGTATTGACGTCGGCGATTCTTGGCGCGCAACAACGGGAGAGCAAGGATGAAACTGATTCTCTGGACGCTGATGCTGGCGTCCCTCGGCCTGACCCTCGGCTGCGCCAACCGGAACCAGCCGGTGGTGCCGGACAATGAAACCATGCAGCAGCACATGGGGTACTGAGAGAAAATAAAAAAAGCTTCTTTTGACTTCCGAAAAAGAAGCAAAAAGACTTTCTTCCCGGCTTCTCGGAGCGGCAGTGCCGCAGGCACTGCCCAACGGGAAAAAATCCTTTTGAAAAAGAACGACTTTCTCTTCAGAGCGGGCGCCAGAACGGCAGCGCGATCGCCAGCATGATGAGCTGGACGATGACCACGAGGGCGACACAGCCCGGCCAGCCGGCGGCGTGCCAGATCCCCGCCGGCAACAGGCCGCCGAGGCTGCCGCCAATATAATAGAACGTGACATAGAGCCCGACGGCGGTGGATTTCGCCCGCGCCGCCACCGCACCGATGAAGCCGAGCGCCATCACCTGTTCGATGAACATCCCACCCACCCCGAGCGAGAGCCCGGCGACGATCCAGCCGAGTGGTGCCGCGAGCGTCAGCAGCAGCCCGGCGATCCCGACCAACGCCGCAAGTGCCAGGGTCACGCGCCGGCCGAAGCGGATAGCGAGCCGCGTCGCCAGCGGCGTCGAGATGAGTGATACCAGATAGGTCGCGAACACGTTGCTGAGCTGCGCCGGACCGAGCCGATAAGGCGGCGCCGCCAGCAGGAAATTGACGAAGGTGAAGGTCGCGACGATCGAGAACAACACCGCGAAGCCGGCGGCATAGGTCGCGATCAGGCGCCGGTTGACGAGATGGGCGGCAAATCCGTCGAGGGCGGCGCGGAAGCCGCGCTGCGGGCGGAAACGCCGCTCGGATGGGAGGAACAGCGCGACGATCAGCGCCGCCGTGGCGGTGAGCGCGGCGAGGACGATGAACCCGGCCCGCCAGCCGATCAGCGCCGCGGTGTAGCCGGCGACGAGCCGGCCACAGAACCCGCCGAGAATGGTGCCGATGGAATAATTGCCGGCGAGGCTGATATTCTCCGCATCCGTCGCCTCATCGCCGATATAGGCGATCGTCACCGCGAAGATGAACGGCAGCAGCAGCCCTTGCGCGAAACGAAACGCGATCAGGGTGGCAAAACTCGGCGCGAACGCGATGGCGAGCGTCGGCAGCGCGAGGAGAAAGCCGGCGCCGACGATCAGCCGCTTGCGCCCCAGCCGATCCGAAATCGAGCCGACGAAGGGGGCAACGATCGCGACGGCGGCGAGCGGCGCGGTGACGGTGAGGCCGGTTTCGGCGAGCGGCACACCATAGGCGCCGGCGAGAACCGCAAGAATCGCCTGGGTGGTGTAAAGATTGATGAAGGTGCCGAAGCCGGCCGCCATGACGCCGAGACGGCGTTGCTGGAATGTCGTCACGGCGGCTTCCCACCCGTTTCGCGCGGCCACTCGCCCCCTCCCCGCCCTCTCGGGCCGGGCGAAACGACAGCCGCTTTGCCCTTTATTAGCGCCGCCCGCGAAGCCGCGCCAGAGCCTCGGGGCCGAGATGGGCGAGCGCGTAGGCGCCCGCGCTGAGCAGGGTGATCGCGAAACTTGCCGGCCAATCGGTGTAATAAGCAAGGGCGAGGCCGCCCCAGGCTTCGGCGAGGGCCAGCGTTGCGGCCAGCGCAACCCCGGTCGCGACATGGCGCGTCGCAGGCATCGCCGCCGCCGCCGGCCCGACCAGCAAGGTGAACACCAGCAACACGCCGACCACCTCCGCCGCCAGCGCCGTGGCCACGGCGATGATGGCGAGAAACAGCACCGCGTGGAGCCGGAGCGAAACCCCCTTGGCCTCGGCGAGTTCGGGCTGCAGGCTCGCGAACAGCAGCGGGCGCGAGATCACCGCGAGCGCGGCGAGCGCACCGCCGCCAAGAGCGGCGAGCAACGCGATCGTCCCCCGCTCCACCGCCAGCACATTGCCGAACAGAAGCGCGGTCGCGACGGTCGCGTATGAGGTGAAGAAATGCAGAAACAGCATCCCGAGCCCGAGCGCGAACGCGAGCACCATGCCGATCGCGACATCGCGGCTCGCGCGGTCGACGCCGAGCGCCCCCATCCCGAGCCCGGCCAGCAGCGTCGCGACGATCAGCCCGGCGAGCGGTGCCGCGCCGAACAGCGCCGCTCCGGTCGCTCCGGTGAAGCCGACATGGGAAAGGGCGTGGCCGGCAAAACTCTGCCCGCGCAGCACCAGGAAATACCCGGTGATCCCCGCCGTGACGGCGACGATGCCGGCGGCGGCGAAGGCGTTCCGCATGAAATCGTAGTCAAGCATGGGGCGCATGGGCGTGGGATACCCCGTCTTCATGAAGATGCGCCTCGGCTTCGAGGTTGGCCGCGCCGGAGAAGACGAAAATCCGCCCGCCGAGCCGCACCACCTCGATCGGCGCGCCGTAAAGGCGGGACAGCACCGGGCCGGTGATCACCGCCTCGACCGTCCCGAGCGCCGCCGCGCCGCCGCCGAGATAGAGCACCCGATCGAGCGCGCCGAGCAGCGGGTTGATCTCGTGGGTGGCGAAAATCACCGTCAGGCCGAAATCACGCTGGACGTCGCGCACCAGGGCGACGATCTCCCGCTGATGCCGCGGGTCGAGATTGACCAGCGGCTCGTCGAGGAGCAGCAAACGCGGCCGGCCGATCAGCGCCTGGGCGAGCAGCAGGCGCTGGCGCTCGCCGCCGGAGAGTTCGCCGAGCGGACGGCGCGCCAATTCGCTCGCCCCGACCCGCTCCAGCGCCCGCGCGACCTCAAGCCGCCCGTCGCGACCGAGGATGGGCAAGCCGAGGCGATGGCCGCGCACCACGCCGGCGACCAGATCATAGCCCGAAAGCCGCATCGCGCCGGGGAAAGCGCGGCTTTGCGGGATGGTGCCGATCGCCGGATTCCCCCGCCGCGCCGGCGCGCCGAACACGCGGATCTCGCCCTTCCGCGGCGGAAGGAGGCCGAGCGCGGCGCGGAGCAGCGTCGTCTTCCCGGCGCCGTTCGGGCCGAGAAGGCCGATGAACTCCCCCGCCGCGATCGCGAGATCGATGCCGCGCAAAACCTCCCGCCCGCCGAGCGCCAGGGTCACGTTAGTGAAGGCCAGAATTGTCAATGACTTGCGGCCGGCAGAGCGTGATCGACGGCGTCGAGTTCCGCCGCCACCCAATGCTGATAATCCTTGCCCGGCGGCTCGGTCTCGCTCGCGCCGACGACGGGGACACCGGATTGGCGCGCGATCTTCTCCATCTTCTCGGCCACCGGATCGCTGGCCTGGGCATTATAGACCAGCAGGCGCACGCGATGCTGGCGGAGGTCGTTTTCGAACGCGGCGACATCCTTCGCCGCCGGCTCGGTATCGTTCATCACCGCCATCTGGAAGGGCATGTCGCGGACCACCATGCCGAGGCGGGCGAACATCTCGCCGAACACCGGCTCGGTCGCCGTCACCGGCGTGCCCGCGAGACGGGCGCGCAACGCCGCGATCTTGGCCTCGAGCGGGGCGAGCGAGGCGTCAAAACGTGCCAGATTGGCGGCGAAATCGGCCTTGTGGGCAGGATCGGCGGCGCCGACGGCGGCGGCGAAACGCGCGGCAAAGATACGCATGGTGGCGGGATCGTACCAGATATGCGGGTTGTCGCCACTCTTGCGCCCGATCAGCGCGGCGACGACGATGACGCTCCGCTCTCCCGGTGACGCGGCGATCAGCTTTTCCATCCACGGATCATAATCGATGCCGCTGTAGACGACGATTCTCGCGGCCGCGACCGCCCGCGCGACCGATGGGCTGGCTTCGAAAAGATGCGGATCCTGGTTCGGGTTTTCGAGAATGCTGGTGACCGAGACGCCGCCGCCGCCGATCTGGCGCGCGACATCGCCATAAAAATTCTCCGCAGCCACCACCCCGATCGGGGCCGCCTCGGCGGCGGACGCCAGTAGCGAGACGAGAAAAGCACCGGCGACAAGACCGAGGGGACGCAGGCGAAAGAGCCGCATGGGCGAGGTTTCCTGGAGCGTGAGGGACCGACAGGAAACATTATAACGTTTCTTTTAATGGCGGCAATCCCCAGGATTTTTGCCCCCGCGCGCATGGCAAGCGCCCGCGCCTCTCTCGGGGCGGGGCTGTGGCCCAACATCGCGGCGGGATCCATGCCGCCTCGGCGGCGCCTTCGCGCCGGGTGGTGCTGCGCTCAGGCGGCGCGCAAAGTTGCCAGAAAATTATCGATTTCCTGGCGGAGTTTCGCCGATTCCGTCGAGAGTTCGCCGGCCGCTTGCAGAACCTCGCCGGCGGCGTTGCCGGCATCCGAGGAGGTGCGGGCAACGCTGGTGATGGTGGTCGAGACGATTTCGGTGCCGTGCGCCGCCTGGCCGACATTGCCGGCGATCTCGCGCGTGGCCGCCCCTTGCTCCTCGATCGCGGCGGCGATGCTGGTGGTCGCCTCGTTCATCTGCCCGATCATCTCCCCGATCGCGCCGATGGCGCTGACCGCCTGGTTGGTCGCCCCTTGGATGGTGGCGATCTGGCCGGCGATCTCCTCCGTCGCGCGTGCTGTTTGGTTGGCCAGATTCTTGACCTCCGAGGCGACGACGGCGAAGCCCTTGCCGGCATCGCCGGCGCGCGCCGCCTCGATCGTCGCATTGAGCGCGAGGAGATTGGTCTGCGCCGCGATGGTCTGGATCAGCATGATGACATCGCCGATCTTCTGCGCGCTTTCGGCGAGGCTCTTGACCGTCTCGTCGGTGCGCCGCGCTTCGGCGACGCCGCGCGCCGCGGTTTCCGCCGAGCGGCTGACGAGCTGGTTGATCTCGCCGATCGAGGCGCTCAATTCCTCGGTCGCGGCGGCGACGGTCTGGACATTCCGGCTCGCCTCGCCCGCGGCATGGGCGACTTTCGCGGTTTGCGCCGAGGCATCCTCGGCGATGCCGGTCATGCCGCGGGCGGTGTTCTGCATCGTCGTCGCGGCGCCGGCGACGGCGGCGACGATCGTGCCGGCGTTCCGCTCGAATCCGTCGGCGAGTTCGAGCCGCGCCAGACGCCGCTCCTCGGAAGCGCGTTTGGCCTGCTGCTCCTGCTCGGCGCGGAGTTCCGCCCGCTCGATCGCGTTCTGGCGGAACACTTCCACGGCGCGGGCCATCTCGCCAATCTCATCGCCGCGCTCATGGCCCGGGATTTCGGCGCCGAGATCGCCCTTGGCGAGTTCGCCCATGCGCTGCTGCAAGCGCGAAAGCGGCCGGGTGATGCTGCGCGCGACCAGCCAGGCGATCACGCTGGAGGCGGCGAACAAGGCCAGGATAATGCCACCGAAGCGAAGAAATTTCGACCACAGCGCCGCCCGCAGATCATCGGTATAGAGCCCGGCGCCGGCATAGAGATTCCACGGCGTGAACGGCGCGACATAGCTGATCTTCGGCTGCGCGGTTTTGCTCCCCGGCTTGGGATAATGATAGGCGAGCGTGCCGCCGCCGTCTTTGGCGACGCGGATTTCCTCCTGCACGAAGGGAAAACCCTCGGCATCGCGAACCTCGAACAGATTGGTCCCCTCGCGCTCCGGCGTCGGCCCCAGAATCAGCGTCAGGCCATTCATGTCATAGGAGAAGATGTAGCCGGTGCCGCCATCGAAGCGTAGCGGGCGGACGGTGTCACGGAATTGCTTGATCGCCTCCTCGCGCGTCAACTGCCCGGCCTCGACCTTCTTTTCCAGGACCGTCGCGACCGACAGCGCCTCCTCCGTTACCGCGCGGAGCTTGGCGATCTTGGCGTCCAGCATCTCATGATACTGTTCGACCATCGCGAGGCCGGCGATGATCGCGAGCGACACCAGCGAGGCGGCGACGATCGCGAGCAGGCGAAGGGAGAGCCGTGGCTGGGCCAGCCGCGCGAGGGAAAAGGACATCCGGACCTCATCTCAGAAGACTGGCCCCCTCTTACCGGCATAAGGTAAAGCAATCGTAACCCGCCCCCGCCGGTCAGCGCCCGCCGGTCAGCACCCGCCGGTCAGCGCCTCGGCATCAGCCCAGTGCCGCGACGCCGGGCAAAGTCTTGCCCTCCAGCCATTCGAGAAAGGCGCCGCCGGCGGTGGAGACATAGGAAAACCGCTCGGCAACCCCGGCGTGATGCAGCGCCGAGACGGTATCGCCGCCGCCGGCGACACTGCGGAGCGCGCCCGCCACGGTGCGCGCGGCGACCGCGCGGGCGAGTGCTGTGGTGCCGGCATCGAAAGGCGGCGTCTCGAAGGCGCCGAGCGGGCCGTTCCACACCAGCGTCTTCCAGCCGGCGAGTTTTTCCGCAAGACGCGCGACACTCGCCGGGCCGAGATCGAGAATGAGGGTGCCAGGCGCGACCGCTTCGATCGCCACCACGCGGGTCGGCGGGTTGGCGCGGAATTCGGTTGCGGTCACGGCATCGACCGGGAGGATGATCTCGCAGCCCGCCGCCTTGGCCTCGGCCTCGATCCGCCGCGCGGTCTCGTGCATCCCCGGCTCTTCGAGCGAGGCGCCGATACCGATGCCGTTGGCGGCAAGAAACGTATTGGCCATGGCGCCGGCGATCACCAGCGCATCGACCCGCTCGATCAGATTGCCGAGCAGATCGAGCTTGGTCGAGACCTTGGCGCCGCCGACGAGGGCGGCGAGCGGGCGCGCCGGATGGTCGAGCGCCGCGGCAAGCGCCTCCAATTCGCGCTGCATCAGCCGTCCGGCATAGGCGGGGAGAAGATGGGCGACGGCCTCGGTGCTGGCATGGGCGCGGTGGGCGGCGGAAAACGCGTCGTTCACGTAAAAATCGGCGAGGTCGGCGAGCGCCCGGGCGAATTCCGGATCATTCGCCTCCTCGCCCGCGTGAAAGCGGGTGTTTTCCAAGATCAAGACCTCGCCCGGCGCCAGTGCCGCCACCGCCGCCTGCGCGACGGGCCCGATGCAATCGGCGGCGAAGGCGACCGGGCGGCCGAGCACCTCCCCGAGCGCCGCCGCGACCGGCGCGAGCGAGAAGGCGGGATCCGGCTTGCCCTTGGGCCGGCCGAAATGCGAGCAGACGATGACCCGCCCGCCCTTTCCCGCCAGTTCGCGGATGGTCGGCGTCAGGCGCTCGAGCCGGGTGCGGTCGGTGATGCGCCCGTCATGCAGCGGCACGTTGAGATCGGCGCGGAGCAGCACCCGCTTCCCCGCCAGCGCCAGACCATCGAGGGTGCGAAAGGACATCGTACGAAAAACTCCTCAGCGGGGCGCCGGCATGTCGAGAAAATCCCGCACGACATGGAAAAGCTGCAAGCGGTTCTTTTCCATGACGATGGTGTGCGTGCCTTCGCCCAGCATCACGTATTCCTTCCACGGCGCATGGGTGATCAGCGGGAACAAAGCATGGGACATATAGGGCGGGGTGTCGTGGTCCCATTCCGCCTGCACCATCAGAACCGGCATGGTGAGCTTGGCCGGATCCCAGGTCGGGTGCCCTTTCTGCCAATAGCGGACGATGTCGAGCATGACGCCGTTCGGCGCGCGCAGCACCGGTGGGTTTTGCGCCGCGCCCTTGGGGTCGGTCGCGAACGTCGCATCCGCCCATTGCGCGAACCAGCCCGGCGGAATCAGCCCCGCCTGCTGCGCGGGCGTCACGCCGGAGAGCCAGCGCTTCTCGGCATCCGCCCGCGTCACCTGGCGATAGGCGCCGAGATGGTCGGGATCGATCTTGAGCGCGATCGGCCCTTCGATCACCCAGAGCGGGGCGTAGAGCACGAGGCGATGCACCTTGGCCGGGTTGGCGGCGGCGAAACCAGCGGCGATCGCCGTCCCCCATGACCAGCCCATGACGTCGAGGCTCTGCAACCCACGCCGCTCGCGCACGTCATCGACAACGGCGCCGAGTGCCGCGACCGCCTGATCGGTGGCCTCGAGCGGCGGATTGGCCGAGGCCGGCGCGTCCATCTCCGGCGGGCGGGTGGAACGGCCATAGCCAGGGAGATCGAGGAGATAGACGTCGTAGCCATGGCGGGCGAGGTCATCCATCCAGGAAAACCCGCCGAGCGGAAGATCGAACGCGGTGCTGGCCGGATAGGTCGCGCCATGGACGAAAACCAGGGTCCGCGCCGGCCCGAACGCCGACATCCCGGCGAGGTGCTTGTTGCGAACATAAATCCGCAAACCCTTTTGCGGCGCCGGCACCATGCGCTCGGACATCTCGATCCGCCCGCCCATTTGGCCGCCCATTTGGCCGCCCACCTGATCCGCGAACGCGCTCGGCGCCGCCACCCCGGCGAGCAGCAAAAACCCTGTCGCGAGACCCAGAATCCAGTTCTTCATCACGTCCTCCCGCTGTCACCCGCCTTCACGGGCGGCGAGAGATGACAGGGCGGGCAGCCAAAACGCAAGCCCCGGCGTTCATTGCGCCCCCACCCCGCGCAGCGCCGCGATCGCCCGCTCATAGGGCGGCGCGCGGAACACCGCCGAGCCGGCGACCAGGACATCGGCGCCGGCGGCGAGGGCGGCCGGCGCGGTCTCGGCGGTGATCCCGCCATCGACCTCGATATGGATCGGCCGCGCCCCGATGAGGGCGCGCAGCCTGCGGATTTTCTCCAAGACCGCCGGCAGGAAGGCCTGGCCGCCGAAGCCGGGATTGACGCTCATCACCAAAACCAAATCGATGCGGTCGAGCACATAGGTCACGGCGCTTTCCGGTGTCGCCGGGTTGAGCGCGACCCCGGCAGCCAAGCCGAGCCCGCCGATCGCGGCGAGCGTGCGCTCGAGATGCACCCCGGCCTCGGCATGGACGATGATGCGATCGGCCCCGGCCTTGGCGAAGGCGTCGAGATAGGGATCGACCGGATCGATCATCAGATGGGTTTCGAAGCATTTGCCGCTGAGCGGGCGGATCGCGCGGATGATATCCGGGCCGAAGCTGATATTGGGCACGAAATGCCCATCCATGATGTCGAGATGGAGCCAGTCCGCCCCCGCCGCGTCGATCGCCCGCACCTCGTCTCCGAGGCGGGTGAAATCGGCGGCGAGCAGCGAGGGCGCGATCAGCGGCGGCTTGGTCATGGCTGTTCCTCTGCGCGGGCGTGGTCGAAGACTCGGCTCCGCAGAATGTCATCGGCGACGAGGGTGATCAAATCGCTGACCGGCATCGGCCGCCCCCGCCCCTCGAACAGGCGCACGGCCTGGCGGAGCCGGGCGCGATCGAGGGCGTTGCGGATCGAGCGGGCATTGGCGAAATGCGGCTGGCGGCGCCGCGCCGCGATATAGTCGCGAAACGCCGCCGCCGCGCCGTCATCGAAGCGGTCATGCTGGCTTGCCAGCATTTTCTCCGCGATCGCGAACAGTTCTTCGTCACCGTAATCGGGAAAATCGATGTGGTGGGCGACGCGCGAGCGAAATCCGGGATTGGCGGTGAAAAACCGGTCCATCCGGTCGGCGTAGCCGGCGAGAATGACGACCAGATCATCGCGCCGCTGCTCCATCACTTGAAGCAGGATCTCGATCGATTCCTGCCCGTAATCACGTTCGTTTTCGGGACGATAGAGGTAATAGGCCTCGTCGATGAACAACACGCCGCCCATCGCCTTTTTCAGGATTTCCTTGGTCTTCGGCGCGGTATGGCCGATATACTGGCCAACGAGATCATCGCGCGTGACAGAGACGAGCTGATTGGTGCGGATATAGCCGAGCCGGTGCAGGATATCCGCCATGCGCAAAGCGACGGTGGTCTTGCCGGTGCCGGGATTGCCGGTGAACGACATATGGAGCGTCGGCGCCTGCCCGCCCGCGCCGAATTCGCGCCGCAATCGGTCTATCAAAAGCCGTGCCGCGATCTCACGAATTCGCAGCTTGACCGGCCGCAAGCCGACCAATTCGCGATCGAGTTCGTCGAGAATCTCGGCAACCCCCGAGCGAAGATAGGCGGCGTCGAGGTCGATTTTGGTGTCGGGGTTGGCATCCATGCCGGGTCACGCTCCGAAAAATCGCCGGCCCCCCTCGCGGGGGACCGGCAGTCGGGGGGTGGAAGGGTCAGTAACGCGCGCCCGCCGGGCGATCGGCGGCATAGGCGCGCGTGGTATAGGCGATCATGCGGCCACCGCGCTCTTGGCGCTCCAACATGAAGCCCGGCTCCTCGGCCGGCCGATCGGTGATGAAAGAGAGCCGCAGCGATTCCCAGCCCGGCGTCGCATCGAACGCCGAAACCCGAATATAGGCGCGCCCGGCATGAACCTTCCGGCACTCGGCCAGTTCATACATCAGCCCGGCGGGATCCTTGAGATCGAACATCGGTGTCCCCCACATCTCCCAATAGGTATTGCGGGGATGGGGATCGTCGGTGAATTCGATGTTGAGGGACCAGCCTTTCTCAAGGCAATATTTCGCCTGAGCGGTGATCTGCTCGTCGCTGAGAGCGGGAAGGAAACTGAACGTCCCCTGGGTGATATGCATCATTTTCTCCTTTCGCGCGGCAATTCTCAAGCCGGGGTCAATGTCGGAACGAAATCCGGCGTATCGGTGGAAGAGTAATTGAAGGTGACGTCCTTCCACACCTCCAGCGCCTGCGCGAGCGGCGTGCAACGCCGTGCGGCGGCATGGAGAATGGCTGGCCCTTCGGCGAGGATGTCACGGCCCTCGTTGCGTGCCAGCACCATCGCCTCGAGCGCGACCCGGTTCGCGGTCGCGCCGGCGGCGATGCCCATCGGGTGGCCGATGGTGCCGCCGCCGAATTGTAGAACGCAATCCTCGCCGAGCAGATCGAGCAATTGGTGCATCTGCCCGGCATGGATGCCGCCAGAGGCCACCGGCATCATCCGCCGCAGACCGGCCCAGTCCTGGTCGAAGAAGATCCCGTGTTCGAGCCGCATCGGGTTGTACATCTCGCGGCAGACATCGTAATAGCCACGCGTCGTGAACGGATCGCCCTCCAGCTTGCCGACGACGGTGCCGGCATGGATGTGATCGACACCCGCAAGCCGCATCCATTTGGCGATCACCCGGAAACTCACGCCATGGCTCTTCTGGCGGGTATAGGTGGAATGCCCGGCGCGGTGGAGATGAAGAATCATGTCGTTCCGGCGCGCCCATTTCGCCATCGACTGGATGGCGGTATAGCCGATGACGAGATCGATCATGACGATCGCCGAGCCGAGTTCCTTGGCGAATTCGGCGCGTTCGTACATGTCTTCCATGGTGGCGGCGGAAACGTTGAGATAGCTGCCCTTGACCTCGCCGGTCATCGCCTGGGCGCGGTTGACGGCCTCCATGCAATAGAGAAAACGATCCCGCCAATGCATGAAGGGCTGGCTGTTGATGTTCTCATCGTCCTTGGTGAAATCGAGCCCGCCTTTCAGCGCCTCGTAAACCACGCGGCCGTAATTGCGCCCCGAAAGCCCGAGCTTCGGCTTCACCGTCGCGCCCAGCAGCGGCCGGCCGAATTTATCGAGCCGCTCGCGCTCGACGACGATCCCCGTCGCCGGTCCGTCGAAGGTCTTCACATAGGCGACCGGCAGGCGCATGTCTTCGAGCCGGAGCGCCTTCAGCGGCTTGAAGCCGAAGACATTGCCGATGATGGAGGCGGAGAGATTGACGATCGAGCCGGGTTCGAAAAGATCGAGATCATAGGCGATCGCGGCAAAATACTGCCCCTCCTGGCCGGGCACCGGATCGACGCGATAGCATTTCGCGCGGTATTTCTCGCAAGCGGTGAGCCGGTCGGTCCACACCACCGTCCAGGTCGCGGTCGAACTTTCGCCGGCCACCGCCGCCGCCGCTTCCTCGGGATCGACGCCGTCCTGCGGCGTGATGCGGAAGAGCGCGAGAATGTCGGTCTCCTTGGGCTGATAATCGAGATCGAAATAGCCCATTTCCTTGTATTTCATGACCCCGGCATCATAGCGGCTCTTGCGTGCCGTCGCCGTGACGTTATCCATGGTGATCTCCTTTTACCGAAACTGTTGTCAGGCCGCTTGCGCGGTAGGGTCGGTTACGTGCCGCATGGTCTCGCTGGCGTAACGCTGCGCCATCGCCGAAAGCGTGACCGGCACGATCTTCGGCGCCATGCCGGCGGCGCCGAAGGCCTCGAAACGGGTGACGCAAAGCGCCTCGAGCGCCGCCATCGCCGGCTTCAGGAAGGCCCGCGGATCGAATTCCTCGCCGCGTTCCATCGCCACTCTCCGAAACTGCCCGGCCATCGCCAGTCGACAATCGGTATCGATATTGATCTTGCGGACACCGAAGCGAATCCCCTCCTCGATCTCCGCCACCGGAACTCCCCAGGTCTGCGGCATCGCGCCGCCGAAGCGGTTGAAAATCTCCTGCAATTCCTGCGGCACCGAAGATGATCCATGCATGACCAGATGGGTGTTCGGCAGGCGCGCGTGGATCGCCTTGACGACATCCATCGCCAGAATATCGCCGCTTGGCGCGCGGTTGAATTTATAGGCGCCGTGGCTGGTGCCGATTGCGACGGCGAGCGCGTCCACCCCGGTTCTGGTGACAAAATCGAAGGCCTGATCGGGATCGGTCAGCAATTGCGCGCGATCGAGCGCGCCCTCGGCACCGTGCCCATCCTCGGCCTCGCCATGGCCGCTCTCCAGCGAACCAAGACAGCCGAGTTCCCCCTCGACCGAGACGCCGACACCGTGCGCAAGCCGCACGACCTCGGACGTGACCGCGACGTTGTACTCGTAATCGGACGGCGTTTTGCCGTCGGCGTGGAGCGAGCCATCCATCATCACCGAAGTAAACCCATTCTGGATCGCGGACAGGCAGGTCGCGACGCGCTCGCCATGATCCTGATGCAGACAGAGCGGAATTTCAGGATAGGTCTCGACCGCCGCCTGCACCATGTGCCGCAGCATCGTGTCCCCGGCGTAAGTACGGGCGCCCCGGCTCGCCTGGATGATCACCGGTGCCGCGGTCTTGCGCGCGGCATTCATGATCGCGAGCAATTGCTCCATATTGTTGATGTTGAAGGCCGGCACGCCATAACGATGGTCCGCGGCGTGGTCGAGCAATTGACGAAGGGTGATGAGCGACATGGACTTTTCTTTCAGATGACAACGAGGGGGAAGGAGATCCCGATCAGGGCCCGCCATCGCCGAAGGCGAGCATCGCCCGCCCGCGCGCGGCGATCGCCTCGGCGGTCAGGCCGAAATGCGCGTAAAGCTCGCCGGCCGGGGCGGAGGCGCCGAAGCCGCGCATGCCGATCACATTCGCCTCGCTCCCGACATAGCGCGCCCAGCCGAAGGGCGACGCCGCCTCGACCGCCAAACGCGGCGCCCGGCCGAGCACATGAGCGCGATAGGCGGCGCTCTGTTCATCGAACAAGGTGAAGCAGGGGATGGAAACCACCGCCGTCGGCACACCGCTTTTTTCCAATATCGCCCGCGCCGCGATGGCGATCGCGACCTCCGAGCCCGAGGCGATCAGGGTCAGCCGCCGCGCGCCCCCCGCCTCCGCGAGGATATAGGCGCCGCGCGCGGCGAGCGGCTCGGCGGTTTCGTCATCACGCAGCATCGGCAGCGCCTGGCGCGAGAGCGCGAGCAGCGAGGGGCGCGCCCGCTCCGCCAATGCCGCCTCCCAGCATTCCGCGGTCTCGATCGCATCGGCGGGACGAAAGACCAGCAGATCGGGGATGGCGCGCAAGGCGGCGAGATGCTCGATCGGCTGATGCGTCGGCCCGTCCTCGCCGAGGCCGATACTGTCATGCGTCATCACGTGGATCACCCGCAATCCCATCAGCGCCGAGAGCCTGATCGCGCCGCGGGCGTAATCGGAAAAAGCGAGAAAGGTGCCGCCATAAGGAATAAAACCGCGATGAAGGGCGATACCGTTCATCGCCGCCGCCATGGCGTGTTCGCGAACCCCGTAATGGACGTAACGCCCGGAAAAATCGCCGGACCGGACCGTCGCCATGCCGCGCGCGAGTGTGTTGTTGGAGTGCGTGAGATCGGCCGAGCCGCCGACGAGTTCGGGCAGTTCGGCGGCGATGACATCGAGCACCGCCTCGCTCGCCTTGCGGGTCGCGATGTTCGGCCTCTTTTCGATCAGTGATCGGCGATAGGCGGCCAAAGCCGGCGCCAGCGTCTCGGGCAGAGCGAGGCTTTCAGCGCGCGCAAAGAATGCGCGACATTCGACCGCGGAATCGGCCAGATTTTTCTCCCACACTCGCCGCAGCGGGCGCGAGCGTCTGCCGGCGGCACGCCAGGTGTCGAGAATGTCGCTCGGGATTTCAAAAGGCGGCGCGTCCCAAAGCAGGGCCGCGCGGGCGCGGGCGATCTCGTCCGCGCCGAGGGGCGCGCCGTGGGCGCCGGCGGTGCCCTGCTTCCCCGGCGCGCCGAAGCCGATCACCGTGCGGCAGGCGATGAGCGAGGGGCGCGGATCGCGCCGTGCCGCCTCGATCGCCTGCGCGACCGCTTCCGGATCATGCCCGTCCACCGCCTGCGCCTGCCAGCCATAAGCGGTGAAGCGGAGCAGCGTGTCATCCGACATCGCGAGCGAGGTCGGCCCGTCGATGGAGATATGGTTGTCGTCATAGAGCACGATCAGCCGCCCGAGGCCGAGATGACCGGCGAGCGAGGCCGCCTCATGCGAAATCCCTTCCATCAGACAGCCATCGCCGGCGACCACATAGGTCCAGTGATCGACGAGTTTCCGCCCCCAGCGCGAAGCCGCCAGCGCTTCCGCGAGCGCCATGCCGACGGCGTTGCCGAGGCCCTGGCCGAGCGGGCCGGTCGTCGTCTCCACGCCCTCGGTGTGGCCATATTCGGGATGACCCGGGGTTTTCGCGCCGAGCTTCCGAAAACGCATCAGTTCTTCCCGCGTCGTCCCGGGAAATCCGGTCAGATAAAGCAAAGCGTAGAGCAGCATCGAGCCATGCCCCGCCGAGAGCACGAAGCGGTCGCGATCCGGCCAGCTCGGCGCCTCGGGGTCGAATTTCAGGAACCGCGTCCAGAGCACCGTCGCGACATCGGCCATGCCCATCGGCATGCCGGGATGGCCCGATTGCGCGCGCTCGACGGCATCCATCGCGAGCGCGCGAATGGCGTTGGCGAGATCGCGGTCGGTTGTCGCGCCGGGCTTGGCTTTCGTGGAATGGTTCACTTGCGGTTTCCTCAACGCGCGCGGCGGCGGCGTTCCATCAGTTGCAGGATGAGCGGCGTCAGGATGAGTTGCATCGCGAGATCGAGCTTGCCGCCGGGGATGACGATGGAATTGGCGCGCGACATGAAGCTGTCGTGAATCATCGAGACGAGATAAGGAAAATCGATACCGCGCGGATTGGCGAAGCGGATGACCACGAGTGATTCGTCGGCGGTCGGGATCCAGCGGGCGATAAACGGGTTCGAGGTGTCGACCGTCGGCACACGCTGGAAATTGATGTCGGTGACGGCGAATTGGGGAATGATGTAATGCACGTAATCCGGCATCCGGCGCAGGATGGTGTCCATCACCGCGTCCGTCGAATAGCCGCGGGTGGCACGATCGCGATGGATTTTCTGGATCCATTCGAGATTGAGCACCGGCACGACCCCGATCTTGAGATCGGCATGGCGCGCGACATTGACCTGATCGCTGATCACCGCGCCGTGCAGCCCCTCATAGAACAGAAGATCGCTGCCCTCCGGCAAATCCCGCCATTCGGTGAAAGTGCCGGGAGCGGCGCCGTGGTGCTCGGCCTCGATCGCGTCGTGGACATAGTGGCGATAGCGCCCGGTCCCGCTTTCGCCGTAGCGCGAGAACAGTGTTTCGAGCTCGGAAAAAAGATTGGAGTCCGGCCCGAAATGGCTGAAATGGTGGTTGCCGCGCGCGGTTTCCTCGGCCATCCTGGTCTTCATCCCGGCGCGGTCGTAGCGATGGAAGGAATCGCCCTCGATATAGGCCGCTTCTATCTTTTCGCGGCGGAAGATCTGCTCGAAGGTATGCTTGACCGTCGTCGTGCCGGCGCCCGACGAGCCGGTGACGGAGATGATCGGATGGCTCAGCGACATGGCGCAAGCTCCCGATCGGTGCGAAAGAGACCGCGCCGGCCGAACAGCGGCGAACGCTCGGCGATCGCGAGTTCGCCGGCGTAATAAGCGAGAACGCGGGCAACCTTGTCGTCTGCGCCGAAAATCAGCGGTGTGCGCTGATGCAATGTGGTCGGCGTCCGCGCGAGGATAGGGCAAACCCCGTCGCTTGCCGCGCCCCCTGCCTCGGTGATGAGAAATGCCAGCGGCGCGGCCTCGTAGACGAGACGGAGGCGGCCTTCCCGATAGCCGGGACGAGCATCGCCGGGATAGAGATAGATGCCGCCCCGGAGCAGAATACGATAGGCTTCGGCGACCACCGAGGCCATCCAGCGCATGTTGAAATCCACCCGCCGCGGCCCCTCCGTCCCGGCCAGGCAATCATCGACATAGGCCCGGATCGGCGCCTCCCAATGACGGTAATTGGAAGCGTTGATCGCGTATTCGCTGGTCCCGCGCGGCAGGCGGAGAGCGGCGCGCGTCAGCAGGAACACCCCGCTCGGCCGGTGCAGGGTGAAGATGTGGGTGCCGTTGCCGACGCTCAGCACCAGCACCGTCTCCGGCCCGTAGATCAGAAATCCGGCGGCGAGCTGCGCGCTGCCCGGGCGCAGCAATTGCCGCGCCGGCGGGAGGGCGGGATCGACCGGCAGGATCGAGAAGATGCTGCCGATCGGAGCATTGACGGCGATGTTGGAAGACCCGTCGAGCGGGTCTATGGCGATGGCAAGGCACCCGTCCGCGCGCACAACGATCGGTGCCACGGCCTCTTCCGAGCCGAGCACCGCGACCGGCGCATGGCGCAGGGCGGCGACGAAGATGTCATGGGCACGGCGGTCGAGTTCCTTTTGCGCGTCCCCGCCGGGATTGGCCTCGAGGCCAGCGGCGAGATCGCCGGCGAGCGGGCCGAGGGCGCAAAGCTCGGCGAGCTTCCGCCCGGCCTCGGCGCAGGCCAGAACGGTGGCCGCGACCGCCTCGCGCGCCGGATCACGCGCCGCCCAATGCGTGAGATGGTCTTCCAGAGTCTGTTTCATCGCTTCCTCCTCCACTGGACCATAATTTCCGTGATCCGGCCGGCGGCGCAATGATCGTTCGCGCGCATTCTCTTGGGAGACATGAATAGTTGCTCTTGTCGATGAAAGCGATTTTAATTAACTTTCATTGGATGAAAAATTTTTTGAATCAGGCCCGCCGCCGCCTGACCCTGAAGCAGATGCGCGGCTTCGCCGCCATCGTCGAGCACGGCACCATCACGGGGGCCGCCGCCGCCATCGGCGTGACCCCGCCGGCGATTTTGCATCAACTCCGCGAGATCGAGGACAGTTTCGGCCTGCCGCTACTGGAGCGCAGCAACGGCGTGGCGATCCCGACCGAGGCCGGGCGCGAGATCCTGGCCGCCATCGCCCGCATCGAAACCGAAATCGGTGATTGTCTCGATGCCATCGCAGCACTCGCCGGCATGCAGCGCGGCCATGTCGCGATCGGGGTGATCAGCACCGCGAAATATTTCGCGCCGAGCGCCCTCGCCGCGTTCAAGCGTGCCCATCCCGAGATCGATCTTCGTCTCCTGGTCGGCAATCGCGGCGAGACGGTGGCGGCGCTCGAACGCTTCGATATCGATCTCGCCATCATGGGCCGCCCGCCGGAGCATTTCGAGGTCACCGAAGTAGCGATCGGCCCCCACCCGCATGTCATCATCGCCGCCCCCGATCATCCGCTCGCCGGACGCGCGGCGATCCCGCCGGCAGCCCTCCTCGATCAGCCGTTTCTGCTCCGCGAGCCGGGCTCGGGGACGCGCGCCTTGGTGCAACGCGTGTTCGAGAGCGCCGGGCTCGACCCCGCCGGCGGCATGGAGTTCGGCAGCAACGAGACGATCAAGCAGGCGGTGATCGCCGGGATGGGCATCGCGCTGATCTCCGCCCACACCATCGCCGCCGAATGGGCGGACCGGCGGATCGCCATTCTCGATGTCGTCGGTTTGCCGATCTTGCGGCAATGGTATCTCGTCCGGCGGCGGGAGAAGCGGCTCTTGCCGGCGTCGCGCGCCTTGTGGGAACATCTGGTGCGGGATGGCGGCACGTTTCTGCCCAGGATCGATCTGCCGGGCGGGATACCCGGCGGCTGAGGGAGGTGGCCATGCGCCTTGCGATCATCGGCCTACTGGCGCTCGGCGCGGTGCCCGCGCATGCCGGCGACGCGCGCGACGGGAGCGCCGCCTATGGCGGCTGGCGGGATGATCGCCCCGGCCTCACCCGCCACATCACCGAGGCCGACCTTCCTGCGCCGGGGACGCAGACGGTTGCCAGCAACGGCGCCCGCGTCGTCCCCTGCCCGCCCGGATTCTCGCCGCGCGTGCCGCCGGGTTTCGCCGTCGATCGCGTCGCGACCGGGTTTTTGGAGCCGCGCACCCTCCGCACCGCGCCGGACGGCGCGATCTTCCTCGCCGAAAGTGGCGCCGGGCGGATTCTCGTCTTCCCGCCGGATTTCGCGACCACCGGCGGCGCGCCGAGCGTGTTCGCCGAAGGTCTCGATCAGCCCTACGGCATCGCGTTTTTCCCGCCCGGTCCCGCGCCCGCTTTCGTCTATGTCGGCGAGAGCGGGCGCGTGTTGCGCTTTCCCTACCACCCCGGCGCGCGGCGAGCGGCGGGGCCGGCGGAGGTGATCATCGCCGATCTGCCGCAAGGCGGGCACTGGACGCGCGATCTCGCCGCCGCCCCCGATGGCCGGCATCTCTATGTCGCGATCGGCTCGGCCTCCAATCTCGGCGAGGACATGCCGCCAACCCCGCCCGGCGGCCTCGCCGCGTTTGCCGCCGCCGAAGGCGAGGCCACCCCCTGGGGCGGCGCCTGGGGGGCCGAGACGGGGCGCGCGCAGGTGCGGGTTTTCGATCCCGATGGCCGCCATGCCCACGCCTATGCCACGGGGCTCCGCAACTGTTCGGGCCTCGCGATCAGCCCCGGAAGCGGCGCCCCCCAAGGGGGCGATCTCTGGTGCGTCGTCAATGAGCGCGACATGCTGGGCGACGATCTGCCGCCCGATTATGCAACCCACCTCAAGCCCGGCGGGTTTTACGGCTGGCCGTGGTTTTATATCGGCGATCATCAAGACCCCCGCCTTGCCGGCCGCCGCCCCGATCTCGCCGGCCATGTCACGGTGCCGGACGTATTATTCCAGCCCCACTCCGCCCCGCTCGGCGTCGCTTTCTACCTTTCGGGGAATTTTCCCGCCGAATACCACGGCGATGCCTTTGTCACCCTCCACGGCTCGTGGAACCGCACGCTGCGCACCGGCTACAAGCTGGTGCGGCTGTTGTTCCACGACGGCGCCCCGACCGGCGCCTATCAGGATTTCCTCACCGGCTTCGCGCTCGATGACGATCATGTCTGCGGCCGCCCGGTCGGCGTCACCGTCACCAAGGAAGGCGCGGTGCTGATCAGCGAGGACGCCAACGGCGCGATCTGGCGCGTGCGCTGGGCGGGCGGGGGGTAGGTGACGTGAAAGGACCATGAGCCCATGTGCCAGTACTGCGCCCCCGGCGCCTCTCGGTCCAATGCGGACCGTGCCCGGGTTCTTCACCTCCTGGCCATGATCGAGCATCCGGAGGCGCTGCCCGCCGAGGCCGCCCTTCGGATCGCCAGTGACCTGCTGGCATGGACCGGACGGCCGGCCTCCACTCTTCGCTGCGAGGCCGTGGCGCCCCACCGAATCCCGATGGACACTGTGGCATAGGAGCACACCGTCATGCCCGAGGACCAGGCTCTTCACGCTCTGCCCGATCCGTCACCCACCCTGCTCGCCGAACTGGAAGGCCTCTATCGCGATCTGCATGCCAACCCCGAACTCTCGATGCAGGAGCACCGCACTTCCGGGATAGCGGCGGGATGGCTGCGCCGGCATGGCTACGCGGTGACTGAAGGTGTCGGCGGCACCGGCGTGGTCGGGTTGCTGAAAAATGGCGACGGGCCGACCGTATTGCTGCGCGCCGACATGGACGCGCTGCCGATCAAGGAGAGCACCGGCCTCGCCTATGCCAGCGACCGTACCGGTACCGACCGCTTCGGCCAGAGCACTTCGATCGCACATGCCTGCGGCCACGATATGCACGTCGTTTGGCTGATGGGGGCGACGCGGATCCTGGCGGAGAATCGTGATGCCTGGCGGGGCACCGTGATGGCGGTGTTCCAGCCTGGCGAGGAAACCGGTCAGGGCGCGCGGGCGATGATCAAGGACGGCATGGTGAAGCGCTTCCCGAAGCCGGATATCTGCCTTGGCCAGCATGTGATGCCGCTCGCGGCGGGTCAGGTCGGCTGGCACGCCGGCGCCATGCTCTCGGCCGGCGATAGCTGGGAGGTGACGCTGTTCGGCCGCGGCGCGCACGGCTCGATGCCGCAGAAGAGCGTCGATCCGGTGGTGATGGCGGCCGCTTCGGTCATGCGCCTGCAAACCGTGGTCGCGCGCGAGGTGGCGATGACCGATTCCGCCGTGGTCACGGTCGGCACGATGCAGGCAGGCACGAATGAGAACATCATTCCCGACCGCGCATTGCTGCGGCTCAATGTCCGCACCTTCAAGGACGAGGTCCGCACCCGCGTCTTGGGCGCGATCAAGCGCATCCTGGAGGCGGAAGCCGAGGCGTCCGGCGCGCCGAAGCCGCCCGCGTTCTCGGTGCTGAGCGAGTTCCCGCTCACCCGCAACGATGCGTCAGCGACGCGGAAGGTTGTCGAGGCGCTGGAACGGCGGTTCGGCGATGCGCGTGTCGGCGAGGTCGGGCCGGCGACGGCCAGCGAGGATTTCGGGCTGTTCGGCACCGCCTGGGGCATCCCGTCGGTGTTCTGGGTGGTCGGCGGCATCGACCCCGAGACCTATCGCAAGGCCCAAGCGGCGGGAAAACTCGATGAATTGCCGGCCAATCACGCCCCGAATTTCGCGCCGGTGATCGATCCGACCTTGCGCACCGGAGTTGCGACGATGCTTGCCGCCGCCGGCGCCTGGCTGCAACCGGCATGATCGCCACCCTCTCGACGGGCTTGCTCTCCAGCCCGGTTCTGCACACCCTGACCGACGTGCTGGACTGGGTCGGAACCCTGGTGTTCGCGGCCAGCGGCGCGCTGGTCGGCGTGCAGAAACGATTCGATCTGTTCGGGGTTCTGTTTCTCGCTTTCGTCGTCGCGGTGGTCGGCGGCATGGCGCGCGACGTGCTGATCGGCGCCGTGCCGCCGGTCGCCATCACCGATATCACCTATTTCCTGATCTCCGTTGCCGGCGGCCTGATCATCTTCCGGTGGTATCCCCGCATCGTTGCGTTGCAGCGGCCAATTCTGCTGTTCGACGCGGTGGGTCTCTCGCTCTTCGCCGTCACCGGCACGGAGAAGGCGATCGAATACGGCATCAATCCGGTGATGGCGGCGCTGCTCGGCATGATCACCGGCATCGGCGGCGGGATGACGCGCGACGTGCTGGCGGGCGACGTGCCGTTCGTGCTGCGTGGCGATCTTTATGCCCTGGCGGCGCTCGCTGCCGGGGCCACGGTCTCACTCGGCCATGCGTTCGCGATCACGCCGCTGGCGCCGATGCTGCTGGGCGGGGGGATCTGCGTGTTCCTGCGCCTGATGGCCATCTATCGCGGCTGGCGCGCCCCGGTCGCGCGATGGGGCGGGAACGGGCCGAGATGACGATCAGACTTGCCACGCGATAAGTGCGGTCGGTTGTCCCGCCGCTGCACCACGCGGCCCATTCCGGCCCCTTCGAGACGTCGAGCAGGCGATTCAGATAGCCGGCCATGGCGGCCGCTATTTTTGGTATTTGCGGAAATCGGGCTTGCGCTTCTCGTTGAAGGCCCGCACCCCTTCCTGTGATTCCTCGCTCGCGTAATACATGGCCAGCGCCTGCATCCCCATGCCGCTGATGCCGCGGATATTGTCGGTGTCGGCGTTGAAGCTGCGCTTGGCGATGGCGATCGCGGTCGGGCTGCGCTCCAGGATCTCGGCGCACCAGCGCGCCACCTCGGCGTCGAGCTGGTCATGCGGCACGACGGTGTTGACGAGGCCCATGGCCAGCGCCTCGGCGGCGCTGTAGCGGCGGCAGAGATACCAGATCTCGCGCGCCTTCTTCTCGCCGACGGCGCGCGCCAGATAGGCCGTGCCGAAGCCGGGATCGACCGAGCCCATCTTGGGGCCGACCTGGCCGAACTGCGCCCGCTCGGACGCGATGGTCAGGTCGCAGAGCGTCGCCAGCACGTTGCCGCCGCCGATCGCGTAGCCCTGCACGCGGGCGATGACCGGCTTCGGCACCTCGCGAATGATCGATTGCAACTCCTCGACCGGCAAGCCGATCATGCCGCGCCCATCATAATTGCCGGCATGCGCGGATTGGTCGCCGCCGGTGCAGAACGCCTTGTCGCCGGTGCCGGTCAGCACGATGGCGCCGATCGCCTTGTCCCAGCCGGCGCGGTTGAACGCATGGATCAGCTCGTCGCAGGTGCGGCCGCGAAAGGCATTCATCACCTTCGGACGGTTGATCGCGATGGTCGCGACGCCGTCGGCCGCCGTGAACAGAATGTCTTCGTATGGCATCGTTTTTCTCCCTGATCAGCCGGCCATGGTGAGGCCGCCGGACACGCCGCGGCCTGTCCGGTGATGAAAGCGGCGGCGTCGCTGGCAAAGAACAGGATCGCGCCGGGCAGATCCTCGGGCTCGCCGATGCGGCCCATGGGGATGGCGCGGCGGCACGCCTCGTCCAGCGTCTCGGGGTTGCCGGCGGAAGGCCTTCTAAACGGCAAAAAGTTTTTTATTTCAATCATTTGGCTTGGTGATCCGGATTCGAAAGCAATTCCGGCAGCACCCAAGGTCGCGTCGCGGATGATGTGGAAATTACCTTTGTGGCGTCTCCGGTTTGGGCATGATGGCTGGGTCAGGCGGCGAGATCAAGAGGCATCGAGGCGGGCGGTTCTCCGAGGCTCTGGCAACCGTCGACTTTGCGTTGCGGCGGGCGCTCGCGCCTTTGAAGACCAGGCCCAGCTTTCGCCAAACCCCAGGCCGTGGCCGGATCACGCATCCCGTGCCGTTCGCCGGGCGAGACGCCAGAGTTCCTCCGCTTTCGGGGGCAGAGGGGTGCGCCGGCGAAATAGCCTGACGCTGACCGGAACCGCCCATCTCGTGTCCGCAATGGTGATCAGCCGCCCGCATCGCAGATCCTGCGCGATCAGTGTTTCCGGCAACCACGCGATGCCGCCGCCGTCGAGACAGACGGCGCGCAGCGAGCCCGCCAGATCCGCCGTCAGCGCCGGCGCCGCGAGCAGGCGCGGCACCCGGCCGCCGATCACGCCGCGCAGGATGCGGCCGAGGCCGGAGCCCGAACTATAGGCGAGAAGGGGCGCGCGATCGATGATCTCATCGGGTCCGATTTCACCGCTTCTCGCCGCGATCTCCTGGATCAGCGCCGGATGAGCGCAAGGAAGCAGCCGATCCTCCGCCACGATGACTGAAGCGAATTCGGCCTCCGGCAGCCGGAACAGAATTTCGTCATGCGCATGGCAGAGCAGGAACTGCACCCGGCCCTCGCGCAGGAGCGGCTCGACCGCGGCGAGGGTATCGGAGGACAGATGGACAGAGCCAGGCAGACCGTCCGCCTCCAGCCGTTTCAGCCAACCGGAGAAAAAGATCAGCGACAAGGCGTGGGTGGCGGCAAACCGGATCGTCGCCATCTCCGCCAGGGCCACCTCACGAAGACGGGCCCTTGCCTCCTCGATCTGCCGAAGCAGCGCGTTCGCCAGCGGCTGGAATTCCCGCCCCGCCGCGGTCAGCGCGATCGGCTGGGTGGAGCGATCGAACAGCGTGACACCCGCCCAGTCCTCGAGCGCCCTGATACGCCGGCTGAAGGCCGGCTGCGTCAAATGCCGCGCCTCGGCCGCGCGCGAGAAATTTCCGGCCCGGCAGAGTTCGAGATAATCCTCGAGCCAGATCAGTTCCATGGCCGATGCCGTTCGTGCCTCGACCCATGACAAATCGGCATTGGCCGGGAGGGGGGCGGAGGTGGCATATCCACGACGATATTCCGGAGGAAAATCATGCGCATCGTTGAAATCCGCGAACGGACCCTTGCCATCGCCTCGCCCATTGCCAATGCCTATATCGACTTCAGCAAGATGACGCTGAGCCTGGTCGCTGTCATCACGGATGTGATCCGTGATGGCAAGCCGGTGGTCGGCTACGGGTTCAATTCCAACGGACGCTACGGCCAGGGCGCCCTGATGCGGGAGCGCTTCATCCCGCGGGTGATGGCGGCCGAGCGCGGTTCGCTCCTGAACGCGGCCGGCGACAATCTCGATCCGCACCGGATCTGGGCGACGATGTTCCAGAACGAAAAGCCCGGCGGCCATGGCGAACGATCGGTCGCGATCGGCACGATCGACATGGCGGTGTGGGACGCCACCGCGAAGATCGCCGGCAAGCCGCTCTTCGCGCTGCTCGCCGAGACACATGGCCGCGTCGCCAACCCGAAAGTTTTCGTCTACGCGGCCGGCGGCTATTATTACCCCGGCAAGGATAACCGCATGCTGAGGGATGAAATGCGGTCCTATCTCGACCGCGGCTATACGGTGGTGAAAATGAAGATCGGCGGCGTCCCTCTGGCCGACGATCTCGGCCGCATCGAGGCGGTGCTCGGCATGCTGCCCACCGGCTGCAAGCTCGCCGTCGATGCCAATGGCCGCTTCGATACGAAGACCGCGATCGCCTATGCCAGGGCGCTCTCGGCCTATGATCTGTTCTGGTACGAGGAGGCGGGCGACCCGCTCGATTACGAGCTGCAAGCCGAGCTGGCGCGGCACTACGCGAAGCCGATGGCGACCGGGGAAAACCTGTTCTCCACCGCCGACGCCCAGAACCTCATCCGTTACGGCGGGATGCGCAAGGATATCGACTGGCTCCAGTTCGACTGCGCTCTCAGCTACGGCCTGGTCGAATATCTCCGCACGCTGGAAATGCTGGATCGCCATGGCTGGTCGGCGTCGCGCTGCATTCCGCATGGCGGCCACCAGATGTCGCTCGCGATCGCGGCTGGGCTCGGACTGGGCGGCAACGAATCCTACCCCGACCTGTTCCAGCCGTTCGGCGGCTTCCCCGACGATGTGCGGGTGGAGGGCGGTCATGTCACCCTGCCGCCGCTTCCGGGCATCGGCTTCGAAGGCAAGAGTGATCTCCACACGATAATGGCCGAACTCAGTGCCTGAGCGCCCGGCGCCGGCGCCCGGCGGCATCACGACGCCGAAATTCACGCTCGGGCCGCTTTGGTTCCAGGTGCTGATCGGTGCGGTTCTCGGCGCGGTCGTCGGCATCGTCTGGCCTCATGCCGCCGCCGAAACCGCGTTCCTCGCCGGCGGATTCGTCAAGTTGATCCGCATGCTGCTGGCGCCGGTGATCTTCGCGACCGTCGTCGTCGGCATCGCGCGGATGGGCAACCTGCGCGAGGTCGGCCGGGTGGGCATCAAGGCGATCGTCTATTTCGAGGTGCTTTCGACGATTTCACTGGCCATGGGGGCGCTCGCCGCCGTGCTCGTGCGGCCAGGGGTCGGGATGCACGTCGATCCCCACTCGCTCGATGCCAATCTGGTGGCCGATTATGCCCAAGCCGCGACCCAGATGACCGTGCAGGGCTTCCTCCTCAACCTGATCCCGACCAGCATCACCATGGCCTTCGCCAGGAACGACATGCTGCAGGTGATCCTGTTTGCCGTATTGTTCGGCGTCGCCCTGGCCCAGATGGGCGAGAAGCTGCGGGGCTTGGTCGATCTCCTCGACCAGGTCGCGGGCGCGCTGTTCGGCATCGTGCGGATCGTCATGTACCTCGCCCCGCTCGCGGCGTTCGGCGGCATGGCCTTCACGATTGGCAAATACGGCTTGGGCGGAGTCGCGGCACTCGGCGAATTCGTCGTCTGCGTCTATGCCACTTCGGCGCTGTTCATCGTCGTCGTGCTCGGGATCGTCGCGCGCCTCGCCGGGATCAGGCTTTTTGCGCTGCTCTCCTACCTGCGCGAGGAATTGCTGATCGTGTTCAGCACCTCGGCCTCCGAATCCGTGCTGCCCCAGGTGATGGAAAAGCTCGAGGCGATCGGCTGCCCGCGCAGCGTGGTCGGTCTCGTCGTGCCCGCCGGCATCACGTTCAACGCCGATGGCACCGCGATCTATCTTTCGCTCGCCGCGCTGTTCATCGCCCAGGCGACCGGAACGCCGCTGACCCTCGGGCAGGAGGGGGTGATCCTTCTCGTGCTGATGCTCACCTCGAAAGGCTCCGCCGGCGTCGCCGGCGCCGGCTTCGTCACCCTCGCCGCGACACTCGCGACGATGAACACGATCCCGCTGGCCGGCATCGTCCTACTCCTCGGCGTCGACCGGTTCGTCAATCCGCCGCGGGCCGTGATCAACGTGATCGGGAACAGTCTCGCAACGATCATCGTCGCGCTCTGGGAGAAGGATTTCGACCGCGCCCGGGCCAGAGGCATCGTGAGATGACCGCGCGCGGGCCAGCGATGACACCGGAAAATCAATGATCCCGGTGGCGTGGTGGGGGTCTGGCTGGGGGACCTGGATTCGAACCAAGGCTGCCCGGGTCAGAGCCGGGAGTTCTACCGCTAAACTATCCCCCAAGGCCGGCCCTCGGGCCGCTGGACGGCGCTCCATACCATACCGCGCGCGCGACCGGCAAGCCGGGCGAGAAGATACGGCGAACCGCGCGCCGCTGATTTTCTCGCCAGCCAAGCTGGATTTGACGGACATCGCCGGTTGGCCTTACCGCTTACCCTGGGGAATGTCCCGATCCTGGAGGAGCCGCGGATGACGGAGACAAATGGGCTTTCGCCGCTCGATCGGCCGAACTCCTATATCGGCCGCGCCGTGCCGCGGCCGGATGCGGCGCGGCTGGCGCGCGGCGGCGGGCGCTTCGTCTCGGATCTCGCCCTGCCGCGCATGCTCCATGTCGTCTTTCTGCGCTCGCCCCACGCCCATGCCCGCCTCCTCGCCATCGACACCGCGCCGGCACGCGCCCTGCCGGGGGTGGTCGCGGTCTTTACCGGCGCCGATCTCGTCCCGCATGTCCGTCCCTGGGTGGGCGTGCTCAGCCATCTCAAGGGGCTGAAATCGGCGCCGCAATACCCGCTCGCGATCGCGCGCGCCTGCTGGCAGGGCGAAGCCGTCGCCGCCATCGTCGCCGAAAGCCGGGCGCTGGCCGAGGACGCCGCCGAGCTGGTCGTGGTCGATTATGAGCCGCTGCCCGCCCTCACCGATCCCGAAGCGACCCTCGCCCCCGGCGCCTTGGTTCTGCATCCCGAACTCGGCGACAATCTCGCCTTCGAACGGCGGCTCGAGGCCGGCGCGGTCGATGCCGCGTTTGCCGGCGCCGATCACGTCATCACCGAGACATTGTCCTTTGGCCGCCATACCGGGGTTACGCTCGAGCCGCGCGCGGTGCTCGCCGAATGGGATCCGGGGGCGGAGCGGCTCACGGTGCATCAGGGCACGCAAGCGCCGCACATGCTGCAAAACATCTACGCGACCCAGCTCGGTCTGGCCGAGTCCCAGGTGCGCGTGATCTGCCATGACGTCGGCGGCTCCTTCGGGATCAAGGTCCATGCCTATCCCGACGAGATGACGACCGTCACCCTCGCCCGCCTGCTCGCCCGGCCGGTGAAGTTCGTCGCCGACCGGCTGGAGAGTTTCGCCGCCGACATCCATGCCCGCGACCATCGCGTCACCGCCCGGATCGGCGTCACCCAAGACGGCCGCATCACCGCCTTCGAGATCGACGATCTCACCGGCATCGGCCCCTATTCCGTCTATCCCCGCACCAGCGCGGTGGAAGCCAATCAGGTCGTCAATCTCGTCGGCGCGCCCTATGATTTCGCCCATTACCGCGCCCGCGCCCGGGTCGTGTTCCAGACCAAGACACCGATGAGCCAATACCGCGCCGTCGGCCACCCGATCGCGACCACGGTGACGGAATCGCTGGTCGACCGCGCCGCGGCGGCGCTCGGGCTCGATCCTTTGGAGATGCGTCGGCGCAATCTCATCGCCGATGACGCCTATCCCTGCACCTCGGCAACCGGTTTGCGTTTCGAATTGCTCTCGCATCAGGCGGCGCATGACAAGATCGCGGCGATGATGGATTACCCGGTGTTGCGCGCCGAACAGGCGCGGCTCCGCGGGCGGGGAATTCTGCGCGGCATCGGCTTTGCGAGCTTCGTCGAGATCACCAATCCCGGCGCCGCGTTCTATGGCGTCGGCGGGGCGCGGATCTCCTCGCAGGACGGCGCCGTCGTCCGGCTCGATGCCAGCGGCAACGTCACCGTCCAGAGCAGCGTCACCGAGCAGGGCCAGGGTAGTGCGACGATGATCGCGCAGATCGCGGCGAGCGCGCTCGGCGTGACGATGGCGCGGGTGCGCGTTGCGCTCGGCGATACCGATACCACTCCCTATGGCGGCGGCACCTGGGCATCACGCGGGGCGGGCATCGCCGGCGAGGCCGCCTGGCGCGCCGCGGCATCCTTGCGGGCGCAGATCCTCGCCGTCGCCGGCGCCATCTTGCAGGCCGCGCCGGAAAGCCTGGATATTGCCAAAAATATCATCGTCGATCGTGAAACCGGCCGCGTCCGTCTGGACCTTTCCGAACTCGCGCGGGTCGTCTATTTCCGCCCAGACACCCTCCCCGCGGGCCTGCATCCGGAATTGATCGCAACCCGCCATTACGTGCCGCGCGACTACCCCTTTGCCTTCACCAACGGTGTGCAGGCCGCTTATCTCGAACTCGACCGCGAGACCGGCGCGGTCACGCTGCTCCGGCATTTCGTGGTCGAGGATTGCGGGCGGGTGATCAATCCCCGCCTCGTCGATGAGCAGATTCGCGGCGGCGTGGTCCAGGGGCTCGGGGCGGCCCTCCTCGAACATTGCCGCTACGACGCCGAGGGCCAGCTCCAGAACGCCAATCTCGCCGATTATCTGGTGCCGATGGCGGCCGGGATGCCGGATATCGAGATCGCCCATCTTTGTTCGCCAACCGCCGAATCCGCCATCGGCGCCAAGGGCGCGGGCGAGGCGGGAACCGCGGGCGCGGCGGCGGCGGTGCTGAATGCCGTGAACGACGCGCTGGCGCCGCTCGGCGCGCGGGTCGCGGCTCTGCCCATCACCCCCGAGAGCGTGCTCGCGGCGATCCGCAACCGGGCGACACCCTGACGCGGCGCCCTTTCTTTCGGGTCGCGACGGCTACGATGATGATTTCTGGGCTTGGGATTTCTGGGTTTGGGATTTTTGGGCTTGGGATTTTGTCTTCGCCTTGGCTTTCGTCGGTGGCGCGGCCGGGCAGAGGGTGAGCGAAACCGGCTGCACGATCGCTTGCGCCGCCGCGAAATCGGGAAGCGCCGCGCCGTCGTGAAGCGCCATCACCTGTGAGAAAGCGCCGAGATTTTGGTCGCAGAACCCCGTCCCCTGCTTCAGCCCCTGCTCGGAGAGGGTATTGGCGAGCAGCGTCGTGTAATCGTCGTGATGCTTGCGCGCCGCGCGGCCATAGGCACGGGCGAAATAGGCGTCGAGGATCTTGTCCTGCTGATCGAGGGCGACGCGATAGTGGCTGACGAAATCATTGTATTGGTCATGCGCGTTGCAGGTCAGCGCGGTGATCATCAGCCGGCTCTTCAGCGCCGCGACATCGAACGCGCCCTTGTCCGCCGGTCGCGCGCACGGTTCGGCGGCGGCGGCGAGCCCAGGCGCGAACAGAACCGCGGCCAACCCCGCCGCCAGCCATCGCCGCGCCGGGCCGTGCTTTCCGTTCGTCATCAACCCCTCTCCTCCAAGAAAACACCCGTCACATCGGCACAAGTCAACGCGGCACGGCAAAGCCGAGAAAGCCCGAAGCCGGGTTGGGCGTGCCGGCGAAGGCGTCCTCGGCGGCGGTTTGGATAGCGCCGGCGTCGCTCAGCGCAAAACGCGCCCCGCCACGCGGCGCCGCCTCCGGCAGCCGCGTGATCGCCGCCGCCCTGGTCTCGGCGCGGCTCAGCACCGAAACATCCGCAACCCCGCCTTGCGCGCCGTCATCCCCGCTCGCCGCGCCGCGCATCGAAAGCAGGGTGAACGCGATCGCGTGCCAGCCGAGATCGACCGCGAGTTCGAGCGGCGTCTCGCCAAGCACGTCATGCGCGTTCAATTGCGCCCCGCGCGAGAGGGCATCGCGCACCCCCGCCAGATCGCCGCGCTCGATGGCATCGAACAGCGCGTCATTGGGCGACATTTCCGAGGCCGGCTTGCTCGCCGGCGCGACGGCGTCGGTGGTCGATACCGCGCCGGGCAAGGCGGGCGCCAAGACCGGCGCTTCCTTGTCGCTGGCATTGGAGCCGGCCGGCGCGCCGCCGCCTGGCGCGCCGCCGGGGCCAGCCCCCGGGGCGCCGCCAAGGCCAGGCGTCGCCACCTGCGCCAGCGCCCCGGCCGGGGCGAGAGCGGCGGCGAGCAGCAGCCCCGAGGTCAACGTCGCCCGCATGGTGAACTTGCGGGATCGCGATCGGCGAATGGCCATGGCGCGCATCGAACCCTCCCGTTCCTTCAGTTCAGCCACCAAAACCCGGCGTTGAGATACGCGGCATAAAGCACCCAGCCCGCATAAGGCAGCATCAGCCCCGTGGCAAGCCGATCGATACGTGAAAAAGCGATGACGGTGACGGCAATCATGACCATCAGCGCGGCCATCACGGCGAGCCCGGCGAGCGGGCTTTCGAGCCCGAAAAACGCCGGCGTCCAGAGCGCGTTGCACAGCAATTGCCAGCCCCAGAGGCTGAGCGCCCGCGCCCGCCGGTGGGCAAGAACGCGCGGCTCGCGCCAGATCCGCCACGCGGCAACGCCCATCAGCACATAGAGCGCCGACCAGACCAGCGGGAAAACCCGGTTGGCGGGCGTGCCGGGCGGGCGGGTGAGCGAGGGGTACCAGTCATGCACCGAAATCTCGGTGACCGCGCCGGAGGCGCCGCCAACCAGCAGACAGAGCCCGACGAAACCGATCAGCGCGAGCAGCGCCGGCCATGGCGGCGAGGCGCCGGGTGACGTGCCGCGTTCAGGGGAATCGACGTTCTGGAAGACACAACCCTCCCCGCTCTCGATGGCGATCGCGCGCGCCGCTCACCGGCCCTCCTCCCGCCAGGCGATGAGCATGAGCCCGAGAATGATCGCCAATGCGACGAAGCTCGGCAAGAGCGGCAGCGCCGCGATGCCGGTGACGATGTGATCGTGATTGCGGCGCAGACCAAGCCAATGCGCCCCGGTCTGGCGGGCGTCGGGTTCGGTGCGGCGGAGCGCCGGCGCGCCGTCGGGGTCGAGCCAGTGGATGCCGCCGCCGCTCGCCGCGGCCAACGGCGCAAGCTTGGTCGCCGTCGCGCGGAGATCGGCCATTTCCAGCGGGTCGCCCCCGCTGGCTGCGGCGAAAGCGGTGCGCCCGCCCTCATCGACCCGCCAGACGCCAGGCTCGCTCGCCGGCAGCGTCGCCTGCGCCCGCCCCGGCCCGGCCTCGGCAAGCGCGATCTCCGAGGTTTTGCCCTCGGGGTCGGTCACCCTCGCCGCGCCCGGCGATTGGGCCGCGAGGGTGCGGCTTTCGATGCTGAGACGGCCCTCCCCGATGCGGGCGGTGAGCGCGTTTTCCTCAAGCTCGGGCTCCTTCATCAGCCAATGCGCGATCCGCTTCAGCAACTCCGCCTGCGGCCCGCCGCCCTGGTGCCCACGCGACCACAGCCAGATCTGATCGGAGAGCAGCAGCGCGACACGGCCCTTGCCGACATGATCGAGGAGCAGCAGCGGCTGGCCGTCCGGCGTCCGCATCACCTCCTGGCCATGCACGTCACCGACCGCGATATGGCGATACCAGGGCCCCCAGGACGGCGGCGCGCCGGCGAGGAAGCCGGGGAGATCGGCGGTCACCGGATGACGCTCGCCGAGCGCCGTCACCTGCGGGCGGAACGCGCCTTCGACCACCGCCGCATCCCCCTCCCCCGGCTCGGCCGGCAGGATATCGGCGAGCGGGGTCGCGGCCAGGCTGCCGGGGCCGACGAATTCCGGCCCGACACTCATCAGGAGCGCGCCGCCCCGGCGGACGTAATCGGCGATGTTGTGGAGATAAATCATCGGCAGAATGCCACGGCTCTGGAAGCGGTCGAGAATAATCAGATCGAACTGGCTGATCTTGACCTGGAACAATTCGCGCACCGGAAACGCGATCAGGGCGAGTTCGTTGAGCGGCGTCAGATCGTCCTTCTCGGGCGGGCGGAGGATGGTGAAATGCACCAGATCGACCGCCGGATCGGCTTTCAAAAGCCGCCGCCAGGTGCGCTCGCCGGGATGCGGCTCGCCGGAGACCAAAAGCACGCGCAGCCGGTCGCGCACGCCGTTGATGGTCACGACGGCGCGGGCATTCAGCGCCGTCACCGCCCCCGGCAAGGGCTCGGCCTGGAGATCGATCACCGTCGGGCCCGCGCGGGTGATCGGAATTTCGATGTCATAGGGGCGGCCGATCGGTGCCTCCAGAACCCGCGGCGGATCGCCGTCGCGGCGCAGCGTCAGCGTCGCCTCGCGCGCCGGGTGGGCAACCCCGAGATCGTCGATCTCGACCCGCAAACCGACCGCATGGCCGACGATCCCATACCCCGGCGCCTCGATGACGCGGAGGCTGCGATCGGTCTCCTCGCCCTTGGCCGGGATCAGAACCTGGAGCGGCGCCCCTCCCCAATCCGGTTTGGCCGGGATGTCATGGACCTCGCCATCGGTGATCGCGATGATGCCGGCGCGGCGGCTCTCGGGAATATCGGCGAGCGCGTGCTCGGTGGCGGCGAAAAGCCGCGTCCCGTCATGCCCGGTATCGGGGACGATGACGCTGCGAAGTTCGAGATCGGGGAATTTTCCGGCCGCGTCCACGAGCCGCGCCCGCGCCGCCTCGGCGAGTGCGGCGCGGTTGCCGATAGTCATCGAGGCGCTGTGGTCGATCACCAGCAAAGCGATGTCGCTCAGGCCCTGGCGGGTTTCCTGGACCAGGCGGGGACCTGCGAGCCACAGCAGCAGCACGAGAAACGCGGCGAGGCGCCACCCCACCCCCCGCGCCCGCCGCCACAGCGCCGGGGCGAGGGCGGCAAGCGCCGCGAGCGCCAGCACGCCGAGCAGCCAGAGCGGCACCAGCGGCGCGAAGCGGAGTGCGGCGAGCGTGTTCATCGCGGTCATTGCCCGAGCCGCTCCAGAATCGCCGGGACATGCACCTGATCGCCCTTATAATTCCCGGTCAGCGCATACATCACCAGATTGACCCCGAAACGATAGGCGAGCAGGCGCTGGCGATCGCCGCCGGGGATGACGGCGTAGGGGTGATGGCCGTCGGCATCGGTCGCCCAGGCCGCCGCCCAGTCATTGGCGCCGATGATCACCGGGCTCACGCTGTCATTGCTGCGGTCCTGATCGCGCTGCACCCAGACCGTCGCGCCATCGTAACGCCCGGGAAAATCGCGGAGCAGAAAAAAAGTCCGCGCCAGCACGTGATCGACGGTGAGCGGGGCGAGCGGCGGAATGGCAAGCTCAGCCCCGAGCCGGCGCAGCATCGCAGCACCGCCGGGGTTGAACTCGGCCCCGGCATCGGCGTCGCGGGTATCGATCAGGATGATGCCGCCATGGCTCATGTAATCGTTGAGCGCCGCAACCTGGCCCGAAGCCGGCGCCGCCGCCGTGGTGATCGGCCAATAGAGCAGCGGATAGAAACTCAGATCGTCACTTCCCGGCGTCACCGCGACCGGCGCCGCGAGGCTCGCCGCAGTGTGTTCGTTGACGTAATCAGAAAGCCCGGCGAGGCCGCTTCGCGACACCCGGTCAACCTCGTCATCGCCGGTCACGACATAGGCGAGCCGGGTTTGCAGCGCCGGATTGTCGCCCGCCGGCATCTCCGCCCGCGCCGCCGGCGGGAGCGCGAGCAGAAGGGCGAGCACGACCCATCGCGGCCGTAAAACCCCGCGCAGCACCAGCGAGAGCAGAAGATCGAGCGCGAGGAGGGCCAGCGCCGCGGCGAGCAGCGGCGGGCCGAAGGCGCGCGTCCGGCCGAGTGCTGCGTAATCCGCGACTGAAGCGCCGGCGATGGCGGCGGCTTGGGCGAGCGGCGGCAGGCCGTTGGCGAGATTGCGCGCGACCCGGTCATTTTCCGGCCCATAAAACCCCGGCGGGAAAGCCGGCGAAGGCGGCGTCGTCGCGAAAGCACCGGCGGCGAGCGGGCGCGCGGCGGCGGGCGGCGGACCGAGCACGCCGAACCCGTCGAGGGTTTCGGCCGGGGCGAGCGGGGCGGCGTCGAGCGGCGCCGCGATGCCGGCGGAAAGCCGCACGATCCGCCGCAGCATGTCGATGAAGAGGCCGGAAAGCGGCAGATTGGACCAATCGGCATTGGCGGTGACATGGAACAGCACCACCCACCCCGCCCCGCGCGCCGCCGCGGTGACCAGCGGCGTGCCATCGCTGAGCGCCGCCCAGATCTGACTGGCGAGCGCCGCCGTCGGCTCGGCCAGCACCTGGCGGGCGACCGTCACCTCGCCCGGCACCGAAAGACCAGCGAAGGGCGAGGCGGACGGAAACGGCGCGAGATGCGCGGGCTTCCCCCAGGACATCGCCCCGCCCATGGCGCGGTCACCGGCGATCAGCCGCACCGGGAGAAACGCATCGGGATGTTCGGCGAGCAGCGGGCCGGCGAAGCGAACCAGGACGCCACCACTTTCGACGAAGCGGGCAACCGAAGCCGCCTCCGCCTCGTCGGCGATCGGCCGGTCGGCGAGGATGAGCACCGAGAGCGGCCGCGCCAGCAGATCGGTGAGATTACCCTCGCGGAGTTCGGCGTAAGGGACAAGCGCCCGGCGCAGATAATAGAGATCGCCGATCAGCGGCGCCTCGGCGCCGATCGCATCCGCCGCCGCCAGCCCCACCGGGCGGCGGCGCCAGCGTTCATCGAGCAGCACCACGCCGCCCGCCGAGGCTGGTCCTGCGAGCACCAGGCGGGCAAGCTGATTGCGAATCTCCGGCGGCAGACGAATGGCCTGCTCGCCGCCCGCGGCATTCGCCCCGAGCGTGATCACGGCCCGCGCCAGCGCCCGGCCATCGCCGGTTTCGGCGAGAATGACGGCGGGCGGGGTTGGCCCTGGAGCCGGAAGCTGCGCCAGCCGCGCGACCAGGGATTCGCCGGCGACCGCGGGCGGCAGCAGGAGCCGGGGCGGCGGCCCGGCGCCCTGCAAGACCAGAACCGGGCCGGCCGCGGCGAGGGCGGCGGCAAAGCCGCGGTCATCCGGCGCGGCGAGCCCGTCGGGGAGGTAGGCGACGCCGGCTTGCGGCCAATGCTGCGCGCCGAGCGCCGCCGCCGCCGCAGCGCGCGCCGGCGGCCAGGGTTCGGGGGTGATCGCGGCGAGGCGCGCCCGCGCATCGACGACCGGCATCGCGGGCGACAGACGCGGTGCCGTGCCATCCGGGAGCGGCGCCGTGGCGAGCACGGCGACATTGCGTCCGGCCTGCGCGGCGCGGTCCAGTACCCCCTCGGCGGCGGCCATGCGCGCCGTCCAATCGGCGGCGGCGGCCCAGGAATTGTCGATCACCAGGATCAGCGTCCCGCTGCCCGGCAAGGCGCCGCCAGCGCCGCTGATCGGCCCGGCGAGCCCGAGAATGACGAGGCCAGCGGCAAGCAGGCGAAGGGCGAGCAGCCAAAGCGGGGTGCGCACGGCACTTTCCTCGGCGGGGGTCAGGCCGAGGAGCAGCCGGAGCGCCGGGAACGCCTGGCGGCGCGGCGAAGGCGGCGTCACCCGCAGCAGCCACCAGAGCACCGGCAACAGGGCCAGGGCGGAGAGCAGCCAGGGGGTGTCGAAACTCATGCCGAAAGCGCCATGTAGAGGGCCAGCAGCGCCGTCTCCGGCGGCCGGTCGGTGCTGTGGACGGCAAAGCCGAAGCCGGCGTCGCGGGCGCAATCGGCGATCGACGCGGTCTGCGCCGCGAGCCGCGCCCGATAGGCGTCCCGCACCCCCTCGACGCGGGGGATCACCGCTTCCCCCTCGCCTTCCAGGCCCAAGAACCGCACCCGCCCGTCATAGGGGAGATCGCGCTCGGCGGGGTCGAGGATTTGCAGCAGCATGCCGCGTGCCGGCAGCGCCGCGAAGCGGGCGAGCAGGGCGCGAACCTCCGCGACCGGCATCAGAAAATCGCTGATGAGCACGACCTGGGCAAAACGCGGGATCTCGCGCGCGCGCGGCAGCGCGGCCCCTTCCGGCGCGTGTTCCAGCGCCTCGGCGAGGCCCGCGAGCGCCGCCGTGCCGGAGGAAAACGGGATCGCCGCGTCGATCAGCCGCACCCGCTCCCCGCCGCGCAGCAACAGCGCCGCGAGCGCGAGCAACAGCAGTTCCGCTCGCGCCGCTTTTTCCACCGGCGCGAGCGTCGAGTGCCAGCGCATCGAGGGCGAGGCGTCGCGCCAGAGAAAGCAGGTCTGCGCCGCTTCCCATTCCGCCTCGCGCACGAACGTGCGGTGCGACTTCGCCGATTGCCGCCAATCGATGCGCGCCGTGGCATCGCCGGTGGCGAACGGGCGGAACTGCCAGAAACTCTCGCCCTCCCCGACCCGGCGGCGGCCATGGAGGCCGGCGGCAACCGTGGCCGCGACCCGCTCGGCGGCGAGCAGCAAGGGCGGCAGCCGCGCCGCGAGCGCTTCCGCCCGGCGCGTCGCTGCCTTCATCCCAGGCGTTCCAGCAATTGTCCGATCACGGCTTCGAGCGTGACCCCTTCGGCACGCGCGGCGAAGGTGAGCGCCATGCGATGGCGGAGCACCGGTGCCGCCAGCGCCACGACATCGTCGAGAGACGGCGCGATCCGGCCATCGAGCAGGGCGCGGGCGCGCACCGCGAGCATCAGCGCCTGCGCCGCGCGCGGCCCCGGCCCCCAGGCGACGAGGCTTCCGATGCGTGGCTCGACAGCGCTTTCCGGGCGCGCGCCGCGCACCAGGGCGAGGATCGCGGTGACCACGCTTTCGCCCACCGGCAGCCGCCGCACCAGGCGCTGGGCGGCGCGGAGGGCCTCGCCGTCGGTGACCGCGCGGAGCGCGAGGCTGCGATCCGAGGTCGTCGCGAGCAGCATGGCGCGCTCAGCGGCGAGATCGGGATAGCCGATGTCGATCTCCATCAGGAAGCGATCGAGCTGCGCCTCCGGCAGCGGGTAGGTGCCCTCCTGCTCGATCGGGTTTTGCGTCGCCAGAACATGGAACGGGCGCGGCAGCGGGTGCTCGACGCCGCCGATCGCGACCTTCCCCTCCTGCATCGCCTGCAAGAGCGCCGATTGGGTGCGGGGGCTCGCGCGGTTGATCTCATCGGCCATCAGGAGCTGGCAGAACACCGGCCCCGGCAGGAAGCGGAAGCTGCGCCGCCCGTCCGCGCCTTCGTCCAGCACTTCACTGCCCAAAATATCCGCCGGCATCAGATCGGGGGTGAATTGCACCCGCCGCGCGGCGAGGCCGAGCACCGTCCCCAGCGTCTCGACGAGCAGCGTCTTGCCGAGCCCCGGCACACCGACGAGGAGGACATGTCCGCCGGCGAGCAAGGTGATCAGCGTCTGCGCGACGACCGCGTCCTGGCCGAAGATCGCGCGGCCGATCTCGGCGCGGATGGTGGCAAGGCGCGGCGCGAGCGCCTCGATCTCGGCCAGCGCCGCGGTGGTCGCCAGGGTGGTATCGGTCTCGATTGCCGCCATCGCCTCTCTGCCGCCCGTCATGCCGTTTTTCCCTTCGTTCGATGCCACGCGATGGCGTGCCAGGGACGAACGGGGGGAGGAGAAATCTCTATGCGCGCTCTTTCCTCGCCCCGGCAAGCGTCCCTATATGTGGGACGCGGGTTGACCATGGCGAGCCCCCGAGGTCGCGGACGCTTGAGGCGCGCAAGAACCGGCGAGAGGGGGCGGCGAGAGGGTTGAGGCAATGAACAGAATCGGGGCAATCGGTATGAAGGATGCGGCGTCGCCGCCGAATGCCGGGACGGTCGCGGCGGCGCTGAGGGCGCAGCCGCCGTCGCGCCCGCAGCGGGTGCCGGTGGAATGCGGTGATCTGCCCTTCGTCATCCGCCGTGACGGCACCTGGCTCTACCGCGGGAGCCCGATCGGGCGCAAGGAGCTGGTCTGTCTCTTCGCCTCGGTATTGCAGCGCGCGGCCGATGGCGGTTTCTGGCTCGAAACCCCGGCCGAGCGCGGCCGTATCGAGGTCGAGGACGCGCCGTTCGTCGCCGTCGAACTCGACTGGCGCGGCCATGGCGGTGAGCAGGTGCTTTCGTTCCGCACGAACATCGATCAGATCGTCACCGCAGGATCCGAGCATCCGATTCGTATCTCATATGACCTCATCACTTGCGCCCCCACGCCCTATATCAAGCTCCGCGACGGCGCCGGGCGGTTTCCGATCGAGGCCCGCATCTCGCGTGCCGTCTATTACGAGCTGGCGGCGCTGGCGGAGCCGCAGGTGGTGCGCGGGCGGCAGATGTTGGGCGTCTGGAGCCGCGGGCAGTTTTTCGCCCTCGGCGAAGCCAGCACCGGCGACGGCATCTGACGAAGCCGCGATCCCCGTGACCGAGCAGGATCTGCGCGCCCGCCTCGCCGCGCTCGATCTCCTGGGTAGGCTCCGGGGCGGGCCGGCGCGCGAGGTCTTGCCGCTCGGCGCGCCGCCGATCGCCGCCGCCGTCCTGGTGCCGCTGATCCTGGGGCCGGCGCCGGCGGTTCTCCTGACCAAACGCACCGCGACACTCGCCCGCCACGCCGGCCAGGTGAGTTTCCCCGGCGGCCGCATCGACCCCACCGATCTCTCCGCCGAGGCCGCGGCGCTGCGCGAGGCGGAGGAGGAGATCGCCCTCGATCCCGCCCGGGTCGAGCTGACCGGGCGGCTTTGCGATCACGTCACCGGCACCGGGTTCTGCATCACCCCGGTGCTCGGCCTGATCCCGCCCGAGATGGCGTTCCACCCGGCGCCGGCGGAGGTGGAAGAAATCTTCACCCTCCCGCTCGCGACCGTGCTCGACCCCGTCGCGCCGACCCGCGAGCGCGCCCCGTGGCGTGGCCAAATGCGCGAATTCTGGGTCTTTCCCCACGCCGAACATCTCATCTGGGGCGCGACGGCGGCCATCCTGGTCCAATTGGCCGAAGCGCTCCGTGGCACCTCCGGTGTATGACCCCTGGCGCATGACCGCCCCTGCCCGCCATCTCCCGCCGCCGGCTTTCCTCACCGAGCCGGAACTCGCGCGGGTGTTCGCCGCCTTGCCGGCGGCGCGGGTGGTGGGCGGCGCGGTGCGCGATGCCATTCTCGGCATCGAGGTCGGCGATATCGACCTCGCGACGCCGCTGCCGCCGGCCGAGGTGATGGCGGCGCTGACGCGGGCCGGGCTTCGCGCCATCCCGACCGGGCTCGCCCACGGCACGGTGAGCACGCTCGCCGGTCCCCGTCATGTCGAGATCACGACCCTCCGGCGTGACGTCGAAACCGATGGCCGCCATGCCCGCGTCGCCTTCACCGACGCCTGGGAGGAGGACGCGCGGCGGCGCGATTTCACCTTCAACGCGCTCTCGCTGACACCGGACGGCGCGGTGTTCGACTATGGCGGCGGGCTCGACGATCTCGCCGCCGGGCGGGTGCGCTTCGTCGGCGATCCGGCGCGCCGCCTCGCCGAGGATTATCTTCGCCTGCTCCGCTTTTTCCGCTTCCAGGCGCGCTATGGCCGGACAGCGCCGGACGCGGCGACCACGGCGAGCCTCCGGGCCGCCATTCCCGGCCTCGCCCAGCTTTCCCCGGAACGGGTCTGGGGCGAACTCAAGCGCCTGCTCGCGGCCCCCGATCCGGCGCCCGCCCTCACGCTGATGGCCGAACTCGGCGTGCTCGCCGCGGTGCTGCCGGAAGGCGCCGATGCCGGGGTGAGGCTGCCTTCGCCGCCCGACCCGCTGCTCCGTCTCGCCGCCATTCTCCGCGGCGATCCCGAACGTCTGGCCGACCGGCTGCATCTCTCGCGCGCCGAGCGCGCCCGCCTCGTCGCCTATCGGGCGCCGCCGCCCGACCCCGCCGATCTCGCCCGCGCGCTCGCTGACACCGCGCCCGAGATCCTCGCCGGCCGCGCCCTGCTCGCCGGCCAATCCGACCTCGCCGCCCGGATCCGGACGCTGCCGGTCCCGGTCTTTCCCCTCGCCGGGCGCGACGTGCTGGCGCTCGGTGTGCCGCCAGGGCCGAAAATCGGCCGCCTGCTCGCCGAGACCCGGGCCCATTGGCTTGCCGCCGGCTGCCCCGGCGCCGAGGCGTGCCGCGCCGTCCTCGCCGGCCTCGTCAAGGAGAATGCCGCATCATGACCGGCACGCTCGCGCTTCTTCGCCGCCTCTGGCGCGAGCAGATCCGCCGGCAATGGGGGCGGGTTGGCCTCGTCATCCTCGCGACCCTGGCGATGTCCGGGGCAACCGCGCTCTATCCGGTGGTGATCGAGCATGCGTTTTCGCTTTTTGCCGCGAAAGACGCTCGGATTCTCTATCAGGTGCCGGCGCTCGTGCTCGCGATCACCACGCTCAAGGCGCTCGCGCAGTATTTCCAGAACGTAGCGGTCCAGAACGTCGTGCTGCAAACGATCAAGGGCCTACAGGGACAGATGTTCCGCCACCTGGTGCGCGCCGATCTCGCGCGGCTGGAGCGCGAGGCGCCGGCGCAGCTCGCCGCCCGCTTCACCACCGACGCGGCGGTGATTCGCGAGGCGATGACACGAGCGGTGAATGGCATCGCCGATGTGCTGACGGTGGTCGGGCTGGTCGGCTCGATGCTGTATCTCGACTGGGTGCTGAGCCTGATCGCGGCGGCGCTTTACCCGCTGGCGGCGCTGCCGATCGATCGCGTCGGGCGGCGGGTGCGGCGGGCCTCGGGCGGCATGCAGGAGCGGATGGGCGAGACCGCGGCGCTGTTGCACGAGAGTTTCGCCCAGGCGCGGACGGTGCGCGCCTATCGCCTCGAGGAGGCCGAGACGGCGCGCGCCGAGACCGCGTTCGCGCGGCTTTATCAGGCGCTGTTCGGCATGGCGCGGGCGCGCTCGCGGATCGATCCGGTGCTCGAGGTGTTGGGCGGCGTCGCGGTCGCGGCGGTGATCGGGTTCGCCGGCTGGCGGGCGGCGATGGGGGGGGCGAGCGTCGGCAATTTCACCGGCTTCGTCGCCGCCCTGCTCATCGCCTCGCGCCCGCTCCGCGCGCTCGGGACGATGAACGCCGCGTTGCAGGAGGGTCTCGCCGGGCTCGCCCGCGTCTTCGCGGTCATCGACGAGCCACCCGCGGTGGTCGATCGTCCGGGCGCGCCGAAGCTCCCGGCCGGCCGGGGACGGGTGGTGTTCGATGCGGTCCGGTTCTCCTATCCCGATGGCCGCGCCGGGCTCTCGGGGCTCTCCTTCGCCGTCGAGCCAGGGCGAACGGTGGCGCTGGTCGGGCCGTCAGGGGCGGGAAAATCGACCGCGCTCGCGCTCATCCCGCGCCTCATGGATGTCAGCGCCGGGCGGGTTCTGATCGATGGCGCCGATATCCGCTGCGTGACCCTCGGCTCGCTGCGCGACGCCATCGCCTATGTCGGCCAGGACGCGCTTTTGTTCGACGATACCATCGCCGCCAATATCCGCATGGGCCGGCCCGGAGCGAGCGACGCGGCGGTGCGGGCGGCGGCGCTGGCGGCGGCGGGGGAATTCATCACCGCTCTGCCGGAGGGGTTCGCAACCCGCGTCGGCCCCGGCGGGCAGCGGCTTTCGGGCGGCCAGCGCCAGCGCGTGGCGCTGGCCCGGGCGATTTTGCGTGACCCGCGCATCCTGCTGCTCGACGAGGCGACCAGCGCGCTCGACGCCGAAAGCGAGGCCCTGGTGCAAGCCGCGCTGACCCGGCTCCGCGCCGGCCGCACCACCATCATCGTCGCCCATCGCCTGTCGACGGTGCGCGATGCCGATCTCGTCGTGGTCTTGGAGGCGGGACGCGCCACCGAACAGGGCGGGCATCGCGCGCTGCTCGCCGAAGACGGGCTTTATGCCCGGCTGGTGCGCACCCAGGCATTCGTGGAATAAGATCACGGAGCGGTGATAAAACGGCCGGGGAGAAAGCACGCCTTGCTGACCGAACGGTTCGGTTTTATTTGACCCTCGAGATCGTTCTCATCCCGCCCGCCCCCAAGGAGCTGACGCATGGCGGACTATCAGGACAGCGAAGAGCCGGCGTCGGCCCCAGCGTCGGCCGATATGTTGGGAAACGCGCCGCTGCGCGCGCCGTCCCGGCGGCGCCTGCCGTGGAAACGCTTGCTGTTCGCGCTGATCGTGCTCGGTGTCGTCGCCGCCGGCGGCGATTACTGGTATCTCACCCGCGATCTGGAAAGCACCGATGATGCCTATACCGACGGGCGGGCGGTCGCGATCGCGCCGCAAGTGTCCGGCAACGTGATCACCCTCGCGGTCGACGATAATCAGTTCGTGCATCGCGGCGATCTCCTGATCGCGATCGATCCGCGCCCGTTCCGCGCCGCCCGTGATCAGGCGCGCGGCCAGCTCGCACTGGCGCACGCCCAGCGCGACAATGCCCGCATCGCGCTCGAAATCGCCAAAACCGCCTATCCCGCACGGCAGGCGGCGGCGCAAGCGGCGGTCGCCTCGGCGCAGGCGATGCAGGCCAAGGCGCAATCCGATCTCCGCCGCCAGCGCGCGCTGCCGCCGGCGGCGACCACCCGCGAACTGCTCGACGCCGCCATCGCCGCCGCCGAGCAGGCCGATGCCGGGGTGCGCCAGGCCGAGGCCCAGCTCGCCGAGGCCAACCTCGTCGCCCAGAACATCGCCGCGGCACAAGCGCAGGTGAAACAATGGGACGCCCAGGTGGACGCGGCGCAAGCGGCGCTCGATCAGGCGGAAATCAATCTCGGCTTCACCAGCGTCGTCGCGCCGCAGGATGGCTGGATCACCAAGCGCAATGTCGAGCTTGGCAATTTCGTCCAGCCCGGCCAGCAGATCCTCGCGATCGTGTCACCGGAAATCTGGATCACCGCGAACTTGAAGGAAACCCAGCTCGATCGCATGCGCCCGGGGCAAAAAGTCGTGATCCACGTCGATGCCTATCCCGGCCTCGCCCTCACCGGCCATGTCGACAGCATCCAGAAGGGGTCGGGCAGCAAGTTCACCGCTTTCCCGCCGGAAAACGCCACCGGCAATTTCGTCAAGATCGTCCAGCGGGTGCCGGTGAAGATCACCATCGACAGCGGGCTCGACCCGAAACTGCCGCTCCCGCTCGGCATCTCGGTCGAGCCCACGGTGCGCTTGCGCTGAAGCGCGGCATAGGAAAGTATTGTTCTTTTTTAAAAAAAAGAACCAAAAAAATTTTCATCTGTTGGGCAGTGCCCGCGGCGCTGCCATTCCGAGGAAAATTGCCCCTCCGAGAAAACGGGAAGAAAGTCTTTTTGCTTCTTTTTCTTCAGAAAAAGAAGATTTTTCCTTCCTTACCCCTCCGGCATCACCGGCTGGAGCCGCCCGCCCTGGCGGAACGGGGCGATCGTGCGGGCGAGGCCGGTTTTGTCGTCGGTCTCGACGAAAAGGCCGCACAGCGTCGCCTCCCCTTCCGCCGGTTGCAGCTTCTCGCCCGGCACCTTGCGCCAGAAACGCGCCACCGCCGCCTCTTTTTTCATGCCGATGACGCTGTCGTAATCGCCGCACATGCCAAGATCGCTCTGATAGCCGGTGCCGCCCGGGAGGATCTGGTGGTCGGCGGTCGGGCAATGCGTATGGGTGCCGACGACGAGCGAGACCTTGCCGTCGAAAGCATGGGCGAAGGCCATTTTCTCGCTCGTCGCCTCGGCGTGGAAATCGATGATGATCGCCTGCGCGCTGGCCGCGAGCGGCTGCTTGGCGATGATTTCCGCCGCCGCGCGAAACGGACAATCGAGCAATTCCATGAACAGCCGCCCCATCAGGTTCATGACCACCGCCCGCCGGCCATCGGCGAGGGTGATGCCGGCGACGCCCGCCCCGGGCGTCCCTGGCGGATAATTGAGCGGGCGGATCAGGCGCGGGGTTTGGGCGATGTAGGGGATGATTTCCTTGCGGTCCCAGGAATGGTTGCCGAGCGTCAGCACATCGGCGCCGGCGGCGAACAGGGCCTCGGCCATTTCCGGGGCGAGGCCGAAGCCGTGCGAGGCGTTCTCGGCATTGAGAAGCACGAGATCGAGCCTGAGCGCCCGGCGCAGCGCCGGCAGCGCCGCGATCGCCGCCTCGCGCCCGCTGCGCCCGACCAGATCGCCGAGAAAAAGAATACGCATGTCCTATTCCGCTTTTCCGCAAAAAATCACCCCGCGTTCGGTCGCGACGGCGTCGAGAACCGCGTCGTAAGGGCCGGCGGGGACGTTGTCCATCTCCTGGGCGGCATAGGCGCAGCCGATCCGCCGCGCGCCGGGAAGGGTGGCGAGACTGCGATCGTAATACCCGGCGCCGTAGCCGAGGCGGCGCCCGGCGCGGTCGAAGGCGAGCAGCGGGATGAACAGCACCTCCGGCGCCAGCGCCGGCCCGTCCGGATGGAAGGTGCCAAAGCGCCCGGCGATGAGCGCCGCCCCCGGCTGCCAGCGGCGGAAGATCAGCGGCAGGCCCCGGCGCGGCGTCTCCGGCAAAACGATCGGATGGCCACGCTGGGCGAGCGCGAGCAACAGCGGGCGGATATCGATCTCGTCGCCGATCGGCCAGAACCCGGCGATCACCGCGCCTTCCGGCGGAGGAATGTCGCGCAGCACCGCCTCGGCAAGGGCGACGCCGAGCCCGGGATCGCTGCCCTGCCGGCACGCGAGGGCAAGCGCGCGGGCGGCGCGCTTGGCGGCAAGGAGCGCGGCGTCAGGAGGTTGGCTCATCGTCCGGCAACGGCCGCGCCGAAAGCGGGAAAAGCGCGGAGCCACCCTGGCCGTTGGCGTATCATCCTCCCAAGGCCTGCTTGTGCAGGTGGGCACCAGATACCGAGACCACGATCCCGGCAGAGCCAGTTCCCGGGAGGATTGCTTACTGGCCCTGGGGATGAGTTGCCTGACGCACCGGGCAGCTCCGCACCCGCCATTCTAGGGGCGGGCCAGGGTTTCGGCAATCGCCTCGGCGCGCGCGGCCAAACGCCCCAGGCGCTTGGCGAGCGCCGGATCGGGCGCCGGCGCGGCGGGCGCGCCGGCCTGCGCAAGCTCGGTTTTGAGGTCGTGCAGTTCATCGGCCATCAGCAAGGCGGCGAGCAGCAAAAGCCGCGCCTCGCCGCTCTGGCCGCCGAGCGCCTTGATCTGGGTGATACGCTGCTCGACCTCGTCGGCCATCGCCTGGAGATGCCCCTCCTGGCCGTCCTCGCAGCCGACGGTGTAGACATAGCCGCTGATGCGCAGCGTGACCTGGGCCAAATCGCTCTCCTCCTTCCGCTCAGCCGCCGGTTTCGGCGAGGGCGGCGTGCAGCCGCGCGATCACCTGGTCGAGCCCCGCGGCGAGTGCCGCCGTCGCTTGGAGGGCGGGGGCTTGGGGGGCGGGGGATGGATCATGCGGCGCCGCCTCGGGGCCAGCCGTGAATTTTTGCGCCGCCAACGCCGCGACGCGGGCCAGCGCTGTCTCAAGCCGCGCCAGCACGGCTTCCGCGTTCGGATCAGACTCGGCCATCGCCTTCCCCGGGTTACAAGGTCACTTGAGTTTCAACCGCTGAACGGCTTGATCGTCAAGCAATGATTCGCATCACCCGCGATCACGTTCGCGCTTTGCCGCCGGCCATCGTCGTCACCGGTCTCGACGCAGCGGCGGCGGCGCTGGCGCCGGGCCTCGCCGTCACCCTGCTTTCGCCGCCCGGCGCCGCGCTCAGCATGGGCGCGCCGTGGTGGCGGGCGCTGATCGCCGCCGCCGCCCACGCCTTCCCGGCGACCGCGGCGATCGACCTGATCGATTGCGCGGCCAGCCCGGGCGCGGCGCTGGCCGCGCTCCGCGCCGGTCTGCCGCGACTCGTGCTGGCACCCGAGGCGCCGGCGCGCGCGGTGATCGCGCGGGCGGCGGCGGAATGCGGGGCGGAACTTTTCCCCGCGCGCCCCCCCGCCCTCGCGCTTCCGCCCGATCCCGCCTCACCACGGGCGCGGGCGCTGATCACCGCCTGGCTGATGACAGACCCCCACCCGATGCGCTAACCACCAGCGCAACCCGCGCCCCGGGCGCCGGATGCATGAGAGCAGAGAAGATTCAGAGAAGAGCCGAGAGGAGCAGGAGCGGCATGCGGATCACCCAGCGCGTCAAGAAAATTCTCGATTGGTACGAGAGCGATAATCCCGGCACCAAGGCCAATCTCGCCCGCATCCTGATGGAGGGGAAGCTCGGCGGCACCGGCAAGATGGTCATCCTCCCCGTCGATCAGGGGTTCGAGCACGGCCCGGCGCGGAGTTTCGCGGCCAATCCGCCGGCCTATGACCCGCATTACCATTTCCAGCTCGCGATCGAGGCCGGGCTCAACGCCTATGCCGCCCCGCTCGGGATGATCGAGGCCGGCGCCGCGAGCTTCGCCGGCGCGATCCCGACCATCCTCAAGCTCAATTCCTCGAACAGCTTGGCGACCAGCAAGGACCAGGCGGTGACCGGCTCGGTCGCGGACGCGCTCCGCCTCGGCTGCGCGGCGATCGGGTTCACCATCTATCCCGCCAGCGAATATGCCTTCGAGCAGATGGAGGAGCTGCGCGAACTCGCCGAGGAGGCGAAATCGGCCGGCCTCGCGGTCGTGGTGTGGAGCTATCCGCGCGGCCCGGCGCTGGATAAGGCCGGCGAGACGGCGCTCGATATCTGCGCCTATGCCGCGCACATGGCGGCGCTGATGGGCGCGCACATCATCAAGGTCAAGCCGCCGACCGAGCATCTGAGCCTCGATGCCGCGCGCAAGGTCTATGAGAAGGAGCGGATCCCCCGCGCGACGCTGGCCGAGCGTGTCGCCCATGTCATGCAGGCGGCGTTCAACGGCCGCCGGCTGGTGGTATTCTCGGGCGGCGAGAGCACCGGGGCGGAATCGCTTCTGGAGACGGTGCGCGGGCTCCGTGATGGCGGCGCGCATGGCAGCATCATCGGGCGCAACAGTTTCCAGCGCCCGAAGGCCGAGGCGCTGGCGCTCCTCGGGAGAATCATCGAAATCTATCAGGGGCGCGCCTGAGAGTGATGACGGAAGGGGACGCGCGCTGCCGGCTCTATCTGATCACCCCGCCGGCGCTCGACCCCGCGCGCTTTGCCGACGACCTCGCCGCCGCCCTCGACGCCGGCGATGTCGCCGCGGTGCAGTTGCGGCTCAAGGATATCGACGATAACACGCTGCGCCGCGCGATCGACGTGCTTCGTCCGGTCGCACAAAGCCGCGGCGTCGCCTTCCTGCTCAATGACCGCCCCGATCTGGTGCGCGACAGCGGCTGTGACGGCGCCCATGTCGGCGCCGATGACATGGCGGTCGCCGCCGCGCGGCGCCTGCTGGGGCCGGATCTGACGCTCGGCGCGAGCTGTTATGCGAGCCGCGACCGGGCGATGGCGGCGGGCGAGGCGGGGGCGGATTACGTCGCCTTCGGGGCGTTTTTCCCGACCGCGACCAAGGACGCGCCGGCCCGCGCGGCGCCGGAAATCCTCGCCTGGTGGGCGGAACTGATGGAACTCCCCGCTGTCGCGATCGGCGGCATCAGCGCCGAAAACTGCGCCCCCCTGGTGCGGGCCGGCGCCGATTTCCTCGCCGTGATCGGCACCGTCTGGGGCCACCCGACGGGTCCGGCTTCCGGCGTGCGGGCGCTCAACGCCGCGATCGATGCCGCGTCCTGAAACCGGCCCTCAACACCCATCGCCGTGGCGGGAGAAGGACTGGACATAGCCCTTCACCACGTCGAACACCGTCTGGCAGGTGCTGACATCGACCTCGCCGCCGCCGAAATCGGGCTCGCCGAAGCCGAACGGCCCGCCCATCATGCCGAAACCGCCGCCGAAATCGTCTTCGGACATGTAGCTCTCGCTCTGGTGCTCATAGGCAAGGAATTTATGCCCGTTGGCCTCATAGGTGCTTTTCGGCACGCCCATGCGCTGGATCAGCTCGGCCTCGGAAAGCCCGACCATGGTCGCGAGATAGGCCTCGCGCTCCTTCTCATAATTCACGCAGCCGGCGACCAAAACGGCGCCCAAGAGCAGCGGCCAGAACGGAAAACGCATCGGTTAATCCCCCGGAGATGAAATCGGCGCGAACCGCCGCCATATTGACGGTTTTGCCGTGCCGAGGCCATCTCACATCCGCGTCATCAGGGGATTGGCGCCGCGCCCTCACCAATGGTGATAGGTGAAAAAGCTGTAGCGGAACGTGATCTCGAAGCCATAATCGTAACGTGCCGCCCCTGGTCCGCGATATTGCTGCAGAACCGGCAAAAGCGCGGTGAGGGCCGCGCCCCAGGTCGGCGCGCTATAGAGAATGCCGGGGTCGACCGTCCAGAACTGGCCGCCGGTGCCCGAGATCGCGGCGCCGTTCATGCGGTCGACCGCGGAAAGCGAATAATTGGTCTCGAACGAGGCGAACACTTCCGCCGGCACTTCCCGATCGAGATCGGAGGGCCAGATCAGATAATGAAAGGCAGCGTCGGCGAGCAGCGAGGAGCCGGTCTGAAACCCGTCGGAGCCGGCGTAGTTCTGATAGCCGATCAATGCCTGGGCGTTCCAGAACAGGGTCTGCCACGACGAGGTCAGGGCCTCACGCGTGCCCCATTCGCCGGAGGCGGGCTGGAGTGTCCGCGGCACCATAGCGTTGGCGTTGTCCATCCCGGTTGGGATGTCGATCCCGATATAAGGGGCGATGCGGAAGGTCGAACCGATGCCGTCCACTTCGTAGAGATTATAGCGGGTATCGAGCACGGTATCGCCAAACCCGGTCGCGGTGAAAGCGGCGGCCTTGCCGTTGCTCACGATATTGCCGGAATTCGAGACGATCGATTTGTTTTCGAGAATGAAGGCGAGGTCGGGCGAGGCGCCGTAGAGCACGACGTTCTCGTCATAGAAGCTCTGTAACCCACCGGAATATTCGGTGACCGTGGGCTGCGTGCGGACGATGACATTGCCGGCCGAGATCGGCGCGGCGGAGGGAAAGGTGATCTGCGCCCGTGCCGGCGCGACGAGAGAAAGCGCGAGCAAAAATCCCAGCGCGCAGGCAAAAAGCTTCGGCACGGCACGAAATTCACGAAAAATCAGGCGCATCGTCTCAATTTTCCGCGGCTTTGGTGGATGGGTGAGCAATCCAATGGATCGGCCCGATGGAATACGAGGCGTTGCGCACCGCACGGCGCAGATCCTCATCGGTGACGGTGGCGCCTGGCTTCAGCAAAAGATCCGCGGTTCCGTGCTTGAGATTGAACGAGGCATGTTCGACCCCAGGAATTTGTTCAAACCGCTTGACGATGCCAAAGGTGAAAAACGGCGCCGTGACCCCCAGCACCGTCACCTGCACCTCGCCATAGCCGGGCGGCAAGGCGGGCCTGGCCGATGGCTGATCGGCGGCCCACGCCGGAACAGCCAGGGATTGCGCAACCATCAGCCCGAGCCCGAGCCATAAGCCCAATTTCGCGTTCGCGAACCCGCGCATTCGTCTCATTCCTCTCTTCCCGCCGGCTGGCGCCAGCCAGCGGCCAAAAAATTTCCTCACCCCGGCTGCATCGGTTCCTGCCCCGGTGGCGTATGTCGATCATGACCACGATGAATTTGTATTATGACACGGCGCCGCCAATAGGTGGATGGTCTTATTGTAACGTAAGTTTGCTGTCGTCGGGAATGGGGCCGCTCCTCGCGCTTGCCGTCGCGCGCGCCCTTCCGCTAGGGTTGACCATGCCCTTTGCCAGCGCCGACGCGGCGCCAGCCGCGCCCGGATATCCGCCCTTCGATCAGGCCGGCGATGACCTCGCCGCCCTGATCCGCCGCGCGGCGCAAGGTGATCGCGCCGCCTTCCGCCGGATCTACGAGACCCGGGCGAACCGGCTCTACGCGGTTGCCCTCCGCATCACCCGGCAATCGGCGCTCGCCGCCGATGCCATGCAGGAGGCGTTTCTCCAGCTCTGGCAGAACGCCGGCCAGTTCGACGCCGCCCGTGGGCACGCCGAAGCCTGGCTGCTCAGCCTGGTGCGCTATCGCGCCCTCGATCTCATCCGCCGCCATGGCCGCGAAACCCTCGGCGCCGAGATCCCCGAGGCCGCAGATGATGCGCCGGACCCGCTCGCCGCCCTACTTTCCAGCAGCGAAGGCAAGGCCTTGCATCGTTGTCTTGAAACCTTGGAGGAGGATCGCCGGCGCCTGGTTCTCAGCGCCTTCGTGGATGGACTGTCGCACCAGGATCTGGCTGCGGTGACCAAACAGCCGCTGGGGACGATAAAATCCTGGATCCGGCGGGCGCTGCAAGCCCTGAAGAAATGTCTCGAACCATGAGCGGTATCGACGACGATCCCGATCTCCTCGCCGGCGAATACGTGCTCGGCTGCCTCGATGCCGCAACCGCGGCCGCGGTCGCCGCGCGGGCGGCGCGCGAACCGGCGCTGGCGGCGGCGATCAGGGGCTGGGAGGAAATTCTCGCGCCGCTCGCGACGTTGCTCCCCGAGACCGCGCCGCCGCCCGAACTCTGGCAGCGCATCGCGGCGTCACTGCCGCCGCCGCGCCTCGATCTCGCCGCCGGGCAAATCCGCCGCCGGCTTCGCTTGTGGCAAGCGGGGACCGCCGGCGCCCTGGCCCTCGCCGCCGCCCTCGCCGGCCTCTTGCTCTGGCGCACGCCCCCCCTGCCCGCTCCCACCCCCCGCGCCGTCGCGACGCTGACGCCGGCGAGCGGCCAGGGGCCGGTCTTCATGGCGATGATGAACGGGAACGGCGAAATCGCCATCGCCAGCGCGGCACCGCTCCCTGTCGCCGCCGATCGCAGCCTCGAACTCTGGGAATTGCCGGCGGGCGGGACGCGGCCGCGCTCGCTCGGCGTGTTGCCGGCGCGAGGCGCCCACATGGTGCGGGCGGCGGATGCCGGGCCGGCGACCCAGCTCATGATCAGCCTCGAACCCCGTGGCGGCTCGCCGACCGGCCAGCCGACCGGCCCGGTGCTCTATGCCGGCACTCTGACCGCCGTCGAATAAGCCAGTTTCCCCGCAAAAAACCGGGCATGAAAAACCGGGCATGAAAAAACCCGGGAAGACAGCGCCTTCCCGGGTGTCGCGAGACCAGTTGGGGAGAAAATTCAGTTCGGCATCAGCACCTTGTCGACGACCTGGATGACGCCGTTCGACTGCTTGACGTCATAGATGGTGATGTCGGCGACGCGGCCCTTCTCGTCCTTCATGACGATGTTCTGCGAGCCGTTCATCATGAAGGTGAGCGTGCCGCCCTCGAGCGTCTTCAGCGTCGCCGTGCCATTGCCGGCGAGGATCTGCTTGCGGAGCGCGGTCGAGGTGTAATCGCCGGCCACCACGTGATAGGTGAGGATCTTGGTCAGTGTCGCCTTGTTCTCCGGCTTGACCAGCGTCGCGACGGTGCCCGGCGGCAGATCGTTGAACGCTTCATCGGTCGGGGCGAAGACGGTGAACGGGCCCTTGCCGTTCAGCGCATCGACCAGCCCCGCCGCCTTCACCGCCGCGACCAGCGTCGTGTGATCGGCGGAATTGATGGCGTTCATCACGATCGTCTTGGAGGGATACATGGCCTGTCCGCCGACCATCACCAGGCTGTCCTGCGCCGCCCAGGCCTGGGTCTGCCAGACCTGGGTCTGAAGGGCCGCGAGCCCGATGCCCGCCGCCAAAGAAAGAGTGAACATCCGTTTCATGCGCCGTCTCCTGCTGTGTGTGTCCTCGCGGCCATCGGCGGCCGCTGTTTCCGATACCGGCGAGCGGCGTGGACGGATGCAGGCGATGGCGATTTTTTTTCCACCCCCTCGGGCGAGGCGCCATTTGCGGCTATATCAGGAGCGCCCGAGCCCGCCGATGGAGAGCGCCAGTGGCTGACGATCCCTATCACCTCCTGGGTGTTCCGCGCGACGCGACGGAGCCGCAGATCCGTGCCGCCTTTCTCAAGCTCGCCAAAGCCTCGCATCCCGATCTGAACCCCAACGACCCCGGCGCCGAGGCGCGTTTCAAGGCCATCAACGCCGCCCATGCGCTGCTCGCCGACCCCGCCGCGCGGGCTCGCTTCGACCGCGGCGAAATCGACGCCGCCGGCCATGAACAGCCGCCGCCCGATGCTCGCCCCTACCGCGCCCACGCCGAAAGCGCCGCCGGCGCCCGCTATCGCCACGGCGCCGACGATGCGGGCGATGACGATCTCGGCGACATCCTCTCCGAGTTGTTCGGCGCGCAAGCCCAGGGAGGCGGCCAAGGGCGCGGCCAGGGGCGCGGCCGGCGGCGCGGCGCGGACCGGCATTATGCCCTCACCGTCCCGTTCCTGGACGCGGTGCGCGGCAGCACCCAACGTCTCACCCTGCCCGACGGCGAAAGCCTCGATGTGCGGATTCCGCCGGGCCTCGAAAGCGGCCAGAGTCTCCGCCTGCGTGGCAAGGGCGGCGCCGGCGAGCCGCCCGGGGATGCGCTCATCGAGGTCACCGTCATGCCGCACGAGCGGTTTCGCCGCGTCGGCCGCGATATCCATTTCGATCTCCCGGTCAGCGTCAGCGAGGCGATGCTCGGGGCGCGCGTCCCGGTTGCGACCCTCGATGGCCGGGTGACGCTGACCATTCCCCCCGGCTCGGACACCGGCACCAAGCTTCGCCTCCGCGGCAAGGGCGTGCCCGCCACCGCCGGGCAGAAGGCGGGAGACGCCTATGTCAGCTTGCTTGTGATGCTGGGGCCACCGGACGAGGCACTCGCGGCGTTTCTGCGGAGCCGCGAAAACCCGCCGGTCTGGGATCCGAGAGCGGGGCTGGAGGACGCGGCATGATCACCCTCGACATTCTGATCGCGAACGAGGCCGGTCTCGACCGGGTCACGATCGAGCATTGGATCGCGCAAGGCTGGGTGCGCCCGAGAGAAGGGGGTGGGGGCTGGGTGTTCGATGAGATCGACATCGCCCGGCTGCATCTGATCCGCGCCTTGCGGCATGACTACCGGATTCAGGAAGAGGCGCTGCCGGTGGTGCTGGGCCTGCTCGACCAATTATACGATTCGCGCCGGCGCCTGCGCCGCCTCTGCCACGCGCTGGCGCGGACGGCGCCGCCGGAGCTGCGCGCGGCGCTCCGCGAGGCCATGCTGGGCGAGGACGAGGTGAGCCCTCCCGCATGATGCGCCGCTTTTATCGCCGGATCCTGGCGCTCGCGGCAACCCCACGCGCCGCGTGGTGGCTGGCGCTGATCGCCTTCGCGGAGGCCAGCGTTTTTCCGATCCCGCCCGACGCCCTGCTGATCCCGATGATCATCGCGCGGCCACGCGCCGCCTTTCGCCTCGCCGCGATCGCGACACTCGCCAGCGTCGCCGGCGGCGCCCTCGGTTACGCCATCGGCTATGCCCTGTTCGACAAGCTCGCGACGCCGATCCTCGCGCTTTATCATCTCGAGCCCGGTTTCGCGCGGTTTCGTGCCGCTTATGCGCAATGGGGTCTCGCGGTCATCCTGATCAAGGGGCTGACGCCGATCCCCTACAAGCTGGTGACGATCGCCTCGGGCGCCGCGCGGTTCGATTTTCCGCTGTTCATGGCGGCGAGTTTGGCGACGCGGGGGGCACGGTTCTTTGCCGTCGCGGCCCTTCTGCGCCATTTCGGCGATCATGCGCGCGATTTCATCGACCGTCGCCTCGGCCTCGTCACCGGCGCGTTGGCGCTCGGCATCATTTTCGGCTTCGCCCTGCTTCGTTTTCTGCCCGGCTGAATCAAGGCCGGCTCAATCAAGGCCGGCGAAACCGCCGCCGGGTGGCCGCCGGCGTAGCGTTTACGAACGGACGTCAGCGGCCGGTCAGAATCCGCGCCACCAGCTCCTTCACCGTCGGGATGAAGCCGTTGGAATAGAACGGGTCGGTCGCGAAGCGGAAACCGTTATGGCCGCTGAACATCAGGTTGGTTTCGACCGAGTTCGGATCGTCGCGGTGATGGGCGATGGCTTGCAGCGTCTTCTGGATGCAGAAGCTGCGCGGATCGGCCTTTTTGCCGGTGCTGTGGTCCGGCTCGTGTTCGCTCCAGTTGGAAAACCGGCACTGGCTCAAGCACCCCATGCAGGCGATCTGATCGGCGGTGATCTCGCGCGTTTGTTCGGGGGTGACGAAAATCAGCGTGTTATCCGGCGTGCGCAACGCCTCGATGAACCCTTCGCGCTCCCATTCATGGGCGCGGGCGAGATCGGGCGGGGTCAGGTAGACGCTGCGCCGGCGCGGCCCGACGCCGTATTCCGCGACATGCTCGCCGACCGGCTCGGTGGTGTAGGCGACCTGGCGTTCGTTGCGTTCGCGCAGTTCGCGGATGAAGGCGTTGTTGACGGCGCTGGAATAGAATCCGGTGGGGCTGAAATGATTGAGAAAAACGTCCCCCTCCGCCAGCGTCAGAAGCTTCTTTTTCCAGACCTCGCTGATCGGGCTTTCGCGCGTCAGCATCGGGCGGGTGCCGAACTGAAAGGCGATCGGGCCGAGTTCGGGATTGTCGATCCAGTCCCGCCATTCATCGAGCCACCAGACGCCGCCGGCCATGATGATCGGCGTCTCGCCGAGGCCGAAACTCCGCATCAGCTTGCGCAGCGCCACGACCCGCGGATAGGGATCCTCCGGCCGGCTCGGATCCTCGCTGTTGGAGAGCCCGTTATGGCCACCGGCGCGCCACGGATCCTCATAGACGACGCCGCCGAGCAGCTCCGCCGCCTTGTTGTAGGCGCGCCGCCAGAGGGCATTGAAGGCGCGGGCGGAGGAGACGATCGGGTAGTAATAGACCCCGAATCGGGCGGCGATGTCGGACAGGCGATAGGGCATGCCGGCGCCGCAGGTGATGCCGTGGATCAGCCCTCGCGCGCCCTCCAGAACGCCAGTGATGACCCGCTCGGCGCTGGCCATCTCCCAGAGGATATTGGCGTGGATCCGCCCGGCGCCGCCGGCCAGCTCATGCGCCTCGCGGGCCTGGTGGATGCCGCCGCGAATCGCGTAGCCGACCAGCTCCTCATGCCGCTCGCGCCGGGTGCGGCCGCGATAGACCTCGAGGATCGGCGCGCCGCTCGGGTCGTGCTCATCGGCGTTGACGGCGCTGAACGTGCCGACGCCGCCGCCTGCCGCCCAATGGCCGGAGGTTTTGCCGTTAGAGACCGAAATGCCTTTGCCGCCCTCGACCAGGGGAAGCACTTCGACCCCGCCCATCCTTATCGCATTGATCGCCTTCATGATCGCCCGGCCCCTCCATCCCCTTTGCCGCACGCGCCGATTGCGCAGCGTTCTGCCCGGGTTTTTCGTCCCGGGCAAGGAAAAGCGCGCCGCCCAAGCCGGGGGGCGCGCCCGCCGCGCCGGCCTATTCGCCTTCCGCCCGATCGCGCCGGCCGCCCTTGGGGCCGACCTTCTCGCTGATATCCTCTCCCGTCGCCTGATCGACGACGCGCATGGAGAGCTTGACCTTGCCGCGCTCGTCAAAGCCGATCACCTTGACCTTCACCGCGTCGCCGACGGAGACGACATCGCCGGTCTTGGCGACCCGCCCGGTGGACAGCTCGCTGATATGGACAAGCCCGTCGCGCGAGCCGAGGAAGTTCACGAACGCGCCGAAATCGGCGGTCTTGACCACCTTGCCGGTATAGACCACGCCGAGTTCGGGTTCGGCGACGATGCCGCGGATCCAGTCGATCGCGGCCTGCGCCTGCGCCGGGTCGGTCGCCGCGATCTTGATCGTGCCGTCGTCCTCGATGTCGATCTTGGTGCCGGTCTGCTCGACGATCTCGCGGATCACCTTGCCGCCGGTGCCGATCACCTCGCGAATTTTTTCCTTCGGCACATTGATCACGGTGATGCGCGGCGCGGTCGCGGCGACGTCACTCCGCGCCCCGGAAATCGCCTTCGCCATTTCGCCGAGGATATGCATCCGGCCTTCCCGCGCCTGATCGAGCGCGATCCGCATGATCTCCGGCGTGATCGAGGCGATCTTGAGGTCCATCTGCAGGCTGGTGACGCCCTGATCGGTGCCGGCGACCTTGAAATCCATGTCGCCGAGATGGTCCTCATCACCGAGAATATCGGAAAGAACGGCGAATTTCCGCTCCTCCTTGATCAGCCCCATGGCGATCCCGGCGACCGGCCGGGCGAGCGGCACGCCGGCATCCATCAGCGCGAGCGAGCTGCCGCACACCGTCGCCATCGAGGAGCTGCCGTTGCTTTCGGTGATCTCGCTCACCAGGCGAAGGGTATAGGGAAATTTGTCCTTGGCCGGCAGCAGCGGATGGATCGCGCGCCAGGCGAGCTTGCCATGCCCGATCTCACGCCGCCCGGGGCTGCCCATGCGCCCGGTCTCGCCCACCGAATAGGGCGGAAAATTGTAGTGGAGCATGAAATGCTCGCGATAATCCCCCTCCAGCGCGTCGATGAACTGCTCGTCCTGACCGGTGCCGAGGGTCGCGACGCAAAGCGCCTGGGTCTCGCCGCGGGTGAAGAGCGCGCTGCCATGGGCGCGCGGCAGAACCCCGACCTCGGCGACGATCGGGCGCACGGTCTTGGTATCGCGGCCGTCGATGCGGAGACCGGTATCGAGCACCGCGTTGCGCACGATATCGGCCTCGAGATCCTTGAACAAAGCCTTGACGCGCTCGGGATCGACCCCGCCCTCCTCGGCGGCCAAGGTGGCGAGCACGGATTTCTTCACCGCCGCGACCTTCTCCTGGCGGGCCTGCTTGACCTTCTCCCGATAGGCGTCAGCGAGCGGGGCGCGGGCGAGGGCGTCGATGCGGGCGGCGAGGGCGCGGACGCCCTCATCCGCCTGCGGCAGCTCCCACGGCTCGCGCGCCGCTTGTTCCGCGAGCGCGATGATCGCCGCGATCACCGGCTGGAACGCGGCATGGCCGAAGGTGACGGCGCCGAGCATGACCTCCTCGGATAATTCCCGCGCCTCGCTCTCGACCATCAAGACCCCTTCCGTGGTGCCGGCGACGGCGAGATCGAGCGCCGAATTCTCGCGCTCGGCGAGCGTCGGGTTGAGCACGTACTGGCCATCGATATAGCCGACCCGCGCCGCCCCGATCGGGCCGAAAAACGGAATGCCCGAGAGCGTCAGCGCCGCCGAGCAGCCAATCATGGCGACGATGTCGGGATCGTTCTCGAGATCATGGCTGAGAACCGTCGCGATGACCTGGATCTCGTTGCGGAACCCCTCGGGAAAAAGCGGCCGGATCGGGCGGTCGATGAGGCGGCTGGTCAGCGTCTCGCGCTCCGAGGGGCGGCCTTCACGCTTGAAATGGCCGCCCGGGATGCGCCCGGCGGCAAAGGTTTTCTCCTGGTAGTTGACCGTCAGCGGAAAGAAATCCTGTCCCGGCCGCGCCGATCTGGCGCCGACCGCGGTGCAGAGCACGATGGTATCGCCATAGCGCGCCATCACCGCGCCGTCGGCCTGGCGCGCGACCTTGCCGGTCTCCAGCACCAGCGGGCGCCCACCCCAGGAGATCTCCTTGCGGAAATGCGTGAACATCGTCTTCGTCGTCCTTCGAACCAAGGCGCGACGCGGTGAGGCTGCCGGCGGAAAATTCCAACCTACGATGCAGGCCGGCGTCTCGGGTCGCACGGGGCGGGCTCTCTTGGGGCGGGTGCCCGGTTGGGCAGATGCCCTGGAGAGCCACGAACCATGCGGCCGGAGGCGCCGCTTCGAACCTGCATCCCGGTTCGCACGCGGGGTGCCTGGATTAATCAGCCGACGTTCCACCGCGATCGCGGCGGCCGGGATCGTCCCGGCCCATTGCTCCGCGCCCCCATGGCGCGGAGTCGGCGCCGATGACCGCTATATAAGCGCGGCCACCAGCAACACCATGTCGTTCTTGCCGCCCTGCCGCCCTGGCCTCAGCGGCGGAGATTGAGGCGGCTGATCAGGCCCTCGTAGCGCTGCACATTCTTGCGCTTGAGGTAATCGAGCAGGCCGCGGCGCTGGCCGACCAGCATCAGCAACCCGCGCCGGCTGTGGAAATCCTTGGCATGGGTCTTGAGATGCTCGGTCAGGTTGCCGATCCGTTCAGAGAGCAGCGCCACTTGCACTTCCGGGCTGCCGGTATCGCCGGGATGGGTCGCGTATTCGGAAACCAGCGCCGTGCGGCGCTCGGGTGTGATCGACATCGGGATTTCTCTCCAGATGAGGGGTTACAACAGGCGCTCGGGGCAGAGCCAGCCATCCTCCAGCCGGCAGAGCCCGATCACGCGCCTCCCCGCCATCGCTCGCACCAACCCGCCTTCCGGGTCGGCCTGGGATGGAATGCGGCCCATCAGGGTCACCAGGCTGATCGCCTGGCCGTGCTGAAGGCCGCTGGTCTCCACGTCCGTCAAGGCCAGCGCCGGGATGTCGGCCAGCGCGGTCGCGACCGGAAGCAGGAGATCCGGAGAAGCGGGCTCCGTATCGCCGCTTCCCACGATCTTGTCCAGCGAAATCGCCATCGTCTCGTCGAACGGCCCGACCCGCAGCCGCCTGAGCGCCGCGACATGGCCGAGGGTGCCGCAGGCGAGCGCGAGGTCGCGCGCGAGGCTCCGCATGTAAACGCCCTTGCCGGAGGCGACCTCGAACACCGCCGTCTCGGGATCGGGGCGGGCGATCAGCTCGAAGCGGTCGACGCGGGCCGGGCGCGGCGGCAAATCCGGCGCCCGCCCCGCGCGCGCCATGTCATAGGCGCGCTCGCCCGCGACCTTCACCGCCGAAAACACCGGCGGCACCTGCATGATCGCGCCGCGAAAGGCCGGCAGCGCCGCCCGGATCGCGGCGTCATCAGGCCGCGCCGCGGAGGTCGCGGTCACCGCGCCGTCGGCGTCGTCGGTATCGCGCGCCTCGCCGAAGCGGAGCGTGAAACGATAGAGCTTGGTGCCATCCATCACATACGGCACGGTCTTGGTCGCGGCACCGAACGCGACCGGCAGCAGCCCCGTCGCCAGCGGGTCGAGCGTGCCGCCATGCCCCGCCTTCTGCGCCCCGAAGGCGCGGCGGACACGGTTGACGACATCGGTGCTGGTCATGCCGGCGGGCTTGTCCACGACCAGCCAGCCATCGAGCGCCCGCCCGCGCCGTTTACGCATCCCCCTCCCCTCCCTGATGTCAGCCGAGATCGCGGACGACGTCGGGAGAGTGGAGGAGGGTGTTGATCTCCGCCGCGTAGTCGAGCGAGGTATCGACCTCGAAATGCAGGCTCGGCGCGAATTTCAGGCGCATGGCGTGCGCGACCTGGGCGCGCAGGAAGGGCTGGGCATGCGCGAGGGCGGGGAGCAGATCGGCGCCGTCGGCGCGGCCGAGGCGCACGAAGAACACCGTCGCGTGACGCAGGTCGGGGCTCATCCGCACTTCGGTGACGGTGATCCGGGCGGCGGCGAGAGCGGGGTCGCGAAACCCGCCGCGCGCGAACACCGCGGCGAGCACGTGGCGGATCTCCTCAGCGACCCGCAATTGCCGCTGGCTGGGTCCGGTCGGCTTCATGCCGCGACCAGCTCGGTCTCGAAGCATTCGACCATGTCGCCCTCGCGCAGATCGTTGAACCCGGCGAAAGAGAGGCCGCATTCATAGCCGCGCGCGACTTCGCGGACATCATCCTTGAAGCGCTTGAGCTGCGAAAGCTCGCCCTGGTGGATGACCACGCCGTCGCGGAGCAGCCGCACCCCGGCGCCACGCTTGACCACGCCCTCGGTGATCATGCAGCCGGCGACCTTGCCGACCTTGGTGATCTCGAACACCTTGCGGATTTCGGCATAGCCCAAGAATTTCTCGCGCGCTTTCGGCGCCGTCTTGCCGCGCACCAGTTTTTCGACGTCGTCGGCGACCTCGTAGATGATGCTGTAATAGCGGATATCGACGCCCTCGCGGCTCGCCAGTTCGCGGGCCTGCGAGGTGGCGCGGACATTGAACGCGACGACGACCGCTTCCGAGGCCTTGGCGAGCTGAATATCGCTCTCGGTGATCTGGCCGACGCCGGCGTGGAGGACGCGAACCTTGACCTCCTCGGTGCCGAGCTTGGTGACGGTGACCGCGAGCGCTTCCGCCGAACCCTGGACATCGGCCTTGATCAGGACCGCGACCTCTTTCTGCTCGCCGGCCTGGATGCGCGCCAGCATCTGGTCGAGAGTGCCGCGCCCGGCGGCGACCCCGGCATTGACCTTCTCGCGCGCCTTGCGCTGGCGGAATTCGGAAATCTCGCGCGCCCGCGCCTCGTTCTCGACCGCGACCAGCGGCTCGCCGGCGAGCGGCACGCCGGCGAGACCGAGAATCTCGACCGGCGCCGACGGCAGCGCCTCGCGCAGCGGCTGGCCGCGATCATCGAGCATCGCCCGCACCCGGCCCCATTCGGCGCCGGCGACGACGATGTCACCCTGGCGAAGGGTGCCCTTTTGGATGAGGACCGTCGCGACCGGACCGCGCCCGCGATCGAGCCGGCTTTCGATGACGGTGCCCTCGGCGGCGCGCTCGGGATTGGCGCGGAGATCGAGGATTTCCGCCTGCAGGAGAATCGCTTCCTCGACTTTGTCGAGGCCGGTGCGCTTGAGCGCCGAGACCTCGACCTCCTGGGTATCGCCGCCCAGCGACTCGACGACGATGTCGTGGCTCAGGAGATCGTTCCGAACACGATCTGGTTTTGCGCCGGGCTTGTCCATCTTGTTGATGGCGACGATGATCGGCGCGCCGGCGGCCTTGGCGTGACGGATCGCCTCGATGGTCTGCGGCATCACCCCGTCATCGGCGGCGACCACCAGGACGACGATATCGGTGACACCGGCGCCACGCGCGCGCATCGCGGTGAACGCCTCATGGCCGGGCGTATCGATGAAGGTGATTTTGTCGCCGGAACCAAGGCGCACCTGATAGGCGCCGATATGCTGGGTGATCCCGCCCGCCTCGCCGGCGGCGACGTCGGTCGCGCGGAGGGCATCGAGGAGCGAGGTCTTGCCGTGATCGACATGGCCCATGACGGTAACCACCGGCGGGCGCCGGATCAGCGCCGCATCGTCGTCGCTGGCGCCGGCGAGGCCGATCTCGACATCGGATTCGGAGACCCGCTTGGCGCGGTGGCCGAATTCCTGGACCACAAGCTCGGCGGTATCGGCGTCGATGGTCTGGGTGATGGTCGCCATCACCCCGAGCTTCATCAGCGCCTTGATCACCTCCGGCGCCCGCGCCGCCATCCGGTTCGCCAATTCCTGCACCGAAATATTTTCTGGCAATATCACGTCTCGCACAACTTTCACCTGGTCCGAACGTAGCCGGTCGAGTTCCGCCTGGCGCCGCTCGCGGTCGCGTTGGCGGCGCATGGAGGCGAGCGAACGTACCCGCTCATCCTCGCCATCGAGCGCCGCCTGGACATCGATGCGGCTGCCGCGGCGGCGATCCTCGGCGGTCTTCTTGACCGCCGGCACTTGCGGCTTGCGCGCCGGCGCGGCGCCGCCGGGGCGGCGGGCCGGACGCGCTTCCTCATCTTCCTCGCCGCGCGCGGCGCGCAGACGCAGCGTCTCGGTGGGCGCCGCCGGCTTGGCCCCCGGCGCGGCG